>NZ_JAAXLA010000025.1 GCF_012911935.1 Pseudonocardia acidicola
GGTGACCGGGATCGGTTACCCACCCATGTCCGCACCCCGGGTGGGTAACCGATCCCGGTCACCCACCGTCTGCGACGAGGAGGCCCCATGCGCGCGACCGTCATGTACGGCGCCGGCGACGTGCGAGTCGAACAGGTGCCCGACCCGGTCCTGATCGAGCCGACCGATGCGATCGTGCGGATCACCCGCTCGTGCATCTGCGGCAGCGATCTGTGGCCGTACAAGCACATGAAGCCCGACCCGCACGGCCGGCGGATGGGCCACGAGTTCATCGGTGTGGTCGAGGAGACCGGCTCGGACGTGCACCGGGTGTCCCGCGGCGACGTCGTCGTCGCGCCGTTCATGTACTGCGACAACACGTGCGACTTCTGCAAGGAGGGCCTGCACACGTCCTGCCGGCGCGGCGGCGCCTGGGGGATGGACGGCGTCGACGGCGGGCAGGGCGAGGCCGTCCGCTCGCCGCTGGCCGACGGGACGCTGGTGACGCTGCCGGTCGCCGCCGACGACCCGCTGATGCCGTCCCTGCTGACCCTCTCCGACGTGCTGTGCACCGGGCACCACGCCGTGGTCACCTCCCGGGTGGAGAAGGGGTCGACCGTCGCGGTGATCGGCGACGGCGCCGTCGGCCTGTGCGGGGTGCTGGCCGCGCGCCGGGCCGGCGCCGAGCGGATCCTGCTGCTCGGCCACCACCGCGAGCGGACCGACCTGGGTCGCGCGTTCGGCGCGACCGACGTGGTGGTCGAGCGCGGTGACGAGGCCGTCGCGCACGTGCGGGAGCTCACCGGCGGCGACGGCGCGCACTCCGTGCTGGAGTGTGTCGGGCTCGTCGAGGCCTACCGGACCGCGCTCGGGATCACCCGGCCCGGCGGCGCCGTCGGGCGGGTCGGGGTGCCGCAGTACGAGACGGCCCCGCTCGGCCGGGACGTGTTCCGCAACAACATCACCGTCTCCGGCGGGGTCGCCCCGGCGCGGGCCTACATCGAGGAGCTCATGCCCGACATCCTGGAGGGCCGCATCGAGCCGGGCCGGGTGTTCGACATGACCGTCGACCTCGACGGCGTGCCGCAGGGCTACCGCGCGATGAACGAGCGCCGGGCGTTGAAGGTGCTGATCACGCCGTAACGGCCCCGCCGGCCGGCGGGTATGGCGGTCAGCGCGTCGGGGAATGCCGCTCGCCGTGCCGGCTGCAGCGCGCCGTCCACCCGACCGGTGTCACCTGCACGACCATCCGCCGCGCGCAGTCCGGGCAGTATCGCGGCGGTTCGAGCTCCCGGCGCGCGGCGCAGCGCGGGTGGCCCGGCTCGGCGGCCGGGAGCCCGCACTGGTCGCAGAAGGTGCCGGTCTCGGCCACGGGAGCGCTCACAGCGTCTCGTTGAGGGCCTTGATCGGCATCTGCAGCTCGCCGAGCAGGTCGATGTCGGACTCCGCCGGCCGCCCCAGCGTGGTCAGGTAGTTCCCCACGATCACCGCGTTGATCCCCCCCAGCAGCCCCCGGCGCGCCCCCAGATCCCCCAGCGTGAGCTCCCGGCCCCCGGCGAACCGCAGCACCGTGCGCGGCAACGCCAACCGGAACGCCGCCACCGTCCGCAACGCGTCCGGCCCCGACATCGGCTCCAACTCCCCGAACGGGGTCCCCGGCCGCGGGTTCAGGAAGTTCAGCGGCACCTCATCCGGGGTCAACGCCGCCAGCTGCCCGGCGAACTCCGCGCGCTGCTCCGGCGACTCGCCCATCCCGACGATCCCGCCGCAGCACACCTCCATCCCGGCCTCGCGCACCAGCCGCAGGGTCTCCCAGCGCTCCTCCCAGGTGTGCGTGGTGACCGCGTTGGGGAAGTGCGACCGGGCGGTCTCCAGGTTGTGGTTGTAGCGGTGCACGCCCATCGCGGCCAGCTCGCCGACCTGGTCGGGGGTGAGCATGCCCAGCGAGCAGGCGATGTTGATGTCGATCTCGTCCTTGATCGCCGCGATGCCCGCCGCGACCTGGCTCATCAGCCGCTCGTCCGGGCCGCGGACGGCCGCGACGATGCAGAACTCCGTCGCCCCGGTCTTCGCGGTCTGGCGGGCCGCCTCCACCAGCATCGGCACATCCAGCCAGGCCGAACGCACCGGCGAGGCGAACAGCCCCGATTGCGAGCAGAAGTGGCAGTCCTCCGGGCACCCGCCGGTCTTCAGCGAGACGATGCCCTCGACCTCCACCTCCGGGCCGCACCAGCGCATCCGCACCGCGTGCGCCAGCCCCAGCAGCTCGTCCAGCGCATTGTCGGGCAGGCGCAGCACCTCGAGCACCTGGGACTCGGACAGCCCGACACCCTGAGCCAGGACCTGCGAACACGCCGCCCGCAATTCGTCCGACCACGCCGCTCCGCTCGGCACCCGAACCGGCTCTGTCACACGAGTCGTCAACTCTCGATCCCCTCAGCCCTCGACCAGTCGATCTCGAAGCAGTGCGACGGACTGCCGCGGCACGCCCTTGGCCTGTGCCCACGACTCGGCCGTGCCGTAGTTCTGCTCCAACGCTTCGATCAGGCCGTCGACCGAGTGCTCCTCACACTGGTAGATCTCCGCACTGAGCGTGGCCATGTTGTGCGCGTACCGCGGCCAGCCGCGCAGCCGAGTCCTGATCGCGTCCATGTTCACGCTCGTGACGAGGAAGTCGGCCTTCGCCTCCACCGGGGTCACGCCGCACAGCAGTTCGACCAGCAGCATGGTCATCCCGGTCCGGTCCTTGCCCGCCGCGCAGTGCACGAGCGTCGGACAGCGGACGGCGTTGGCCACCGCCTCGACCGCAATCGGCAGGTTCGGGTCGTTGTGGAGGTGGTCGATGTAGAAGTCGAGCAGTACCCGCCCGGGCGGTCCCTTCGGCCCGTCGACGTCTACCAGCGGGATGTTCAGGTAGTTGACCGGCCGGAACGCCAGCGGCCCGCGGCCCTGCTGGACGGCCTCGGGACCGGTGCGTAGATCGACGACGTAGCGCAGGCCGAGCTTGTCCACGAGCAGGTCGGCCTCGGACTCGGAGATGTCCTGGACGCTGTCCGAGCGGAACAACAGGCCCGAGCGCAGCTGCCCGCCGTCTGCCGTCCGCAGGCCTCCGACGTCACGGAAGTTCCGGAACGTCGGCAGATCGGTACGGATCCCGTTCGAGATCATCAGGGAGTCTCCAGGAGGGTGGCATTCGCCATTCCGCCGCTCTCGCACATCGTCATCACGGCGCGGCGAGCTCCCAGGCGCATCAAGTTGTCCACGATCCCGGCGAGCAGCCGGCCCCCCGACGCACCCACCGGGTGGCCGTAGGCGATCGCGCCGCCGTCAACGTTGACCCGGTCGAGGGGAACCTCGAGCTCGCTCGCCCACCCGAGCACGACGCTCGCGAAGGCCTCGTTGACTTCGTAGAGGTCGATGTCGTCGGGCTTCAGGTCGTGGCGATCCAGCAGTTTGCGCGTCGCAGGGATGATCCCGGCGAGCATCAGGACGGGATCGTCGCCGACGACGGTGTAGCCGGTGACAGCCGCGAGCGGGGTCAGCCCCAGCGCGGCCGCCGTGTCCTCGTTCATGACCAGGGTCGCCGCTGCGCCGTCGGAGATCGGCGAGGAGTTGCCCGCCGTCACCCGCCAGCCGATCTCCGGGAAGCGCTGGGCCATCGCCTCGTCGTGGAACGACGGCCGCAGGCCCGCCAGCGCCTCGGCGGTGGTCGCCGGCCGGATCCCCTCGTCATCGGTGACCCGGCGGCCGTCTTCCCGGTCAACCGCGACGATGCGCCCGGCCAGCCTGCCCTCCTCCCGGGCCCGCGCGGCGAGCCGGTGTGAGCGCAGGGCGAGCTCGTCCAGCGACTCCCGGTCGAGCCGCCACTTCGCGGCCAGCAGCTCGGCGGAGATCCCCTGTCCGACCAGGCCGTCGCCGAACCGGGCCCGGAACCGTGGTCCCTCGTCGTCGCGCCCCATCCGGTTGGTCTTCATGGGGACGATGCTCATCATCTCGACGCCGCAGGCGATGGCCACGTCGTAGGCCCCGGCGACCACGCCTTGCGCGGCGAAGTGCAGGGCTTGCTGGAACGACCCGCATTTGCGGTCGATCGACACGCCCGGGACCTCGACCGGCATCCCCGCGGCCAGCAACGCGTGCCGCGCGATGTTGCCGGCCTGCTCGGCCACCGGCATCGTGCACCCGGCGATCACGTCGTCGACCCGCGCCGGGTCGAGATCGCTGCGGCGCAGGAGAGCCTCCAGGACGAGCGCGAGCATGTCGACGGGGTGTTCGCCGGCGAGCGCCCCGCCGGCCCGCCCCTTCCCGAACGGAGTGCGGACCACGTCGACGACGACGGTGCGGCGCGCGCTCACCCCGCGCTCCGCGCGCCGAGTTCGGCCAGCGGGCTCCGGGCATCCGCGGCGCGCTGCTGCGCGGCTGCCGCCAGCAGCACCGGCAGTGGCCGGTCGGTGACGATCCGGCGTACCCCGCCGCGGATCGCGGCGGCCACCCCGGCGTCGGTCTCCACCACGCCGCCGCGGACCGCCGTCGCACCGGCCACGGCGTGCTCGACGCCGGCCACCTCGACCACACCGAGCTCGTCGAGATCGCGAATGTCGCCGTCGGCGGTGCTGGTGACCACGTCGACGTGGGTGGCGGCAGCCGCCCAGGCGGTGAGCCGACGGAGCCGGTCGTCGCCTTCGGGATCGACCGAGCGAAGCGGGAGCAGACCGTCGAACACGCTCCCGAGCGCCCCGTCCACGGTGACCTCCCGACCGGAGAGCCCATCGACCACCCCCGGCCCGCAGCCGACGACCGCGGGCCGGCCGAGGCCACGGCAGACGACGGCGGCGTGGCTGGTCGAGCCCCCGGTCTCGGTGCAGACCGCGGCGGCCGCGATCATCGCGTGCACGTCCTCGGGGCTGGTCGTACGTGCCAGGAACACCACGGACTCGCCGCGGGCGGCCCGCTCCACCACCTCATCGGCGTCGGACAGGGCGAGTCCCGCGCCGGCTCCCGGCGAGGCAGCCTCCCCGGTGGCGACCGCAATCGCATCGCACCGGTCCCCCGGATCGAGCCGGGGCCGCAGGAGCTGGCGTACCTGCTCCGCCGAGACCCGGGCGACGGCCTCGTCCTCGTTGATCAGCCCCTCGTCAACAAGATCCACCGCCAGCCGCACGGCCGCTTCGGGGCTGCGCTTCGCCGCCCGCGTCTGCAACAGGTACAGCGTGCCACCCTGCACCGTGAACTCGATGTCCTGGATGTCGCGTTCCTCGGCCTCGAGCCGGCGCGCGGCCGCCAGGAGCTCCCGGTGCACATCGGGCAGTTGCTCGGCCAGGTGGGCCAGGGGCAGCGGCGTGCGCTCCCCCGAGACCACATCCTCGCCCTGCCCTCGGGGCAGGTACTCGCCGTACGGCTCGGCCGCACCGGTCATCGGGTCACGGCTGAACAGCACTCCGGTACCGGAGTCTTCGCCCATGTTGCCGAAGACCATGGCCTGGACGGTGACGGCCGTGCCGAGGTCGTCGGGGATGCCGGTGTGCAGCCGGTAGGCCTTGGCCCGCCGCGACTGCCAGGAGCCGAGGACGGCGCGGACGGCCTCCCGCAGCTGCTCCCACGGGTCGTCCGGAACGGGCCTGCCGGTCTCCGCCAGCACTGTTTGCCGCAGCTCCTGTGGGGACCGGGTGTCGTCCTCGACGTCGGCCTTGAGCACGATGCGCCCGAAGCTCGCGACGAACCGGCTGTGGGTGTCGCTCGCGTACGCCGGGTCGCCGGCCTCGGCGGCGAGCGCCCGCTCGACGCGGTCGTCGAACCCGAGGTTGAGGACCGTGTCCATCATCCCCGGCATGCTGACGGGAGCACCGGAGCGCACCGAGAGCAGCAGTGGTTGCTCACCGCCGCCGAATCGGCGGCCGGTCTCCGCTTCCAGGTAGGCGACACCGGCGCGCAGGGCGTCCTCGACGTGCGGGGGTAGCTCGGTCCCGGCGTCGTACTCGCGGCACACCCGGGTCGGGAGCACGAACGCCGGCGGGCACGGCAGCCCCAGACGGCGCATCCGCGCCAGGCTCCACGCCTTCCCGCCAATCTCTTCACGGCTGGGCAGCTCGCTGCCGTCCAGCACGACGCACCACGAACTCATCTCACTCCTGCCTCGTGCGGCCCAGGATGCGCAGCAGGTCCTCGTGCAGCTCGTGCCACACGGTGTGGTAGCTGTCGACCCGTACGCCACTGACGAAGTCGGTCTCGCCGGCGAGCGCGCGGTCGTAGGCGGCGGCCAGCCGTCCGGCATAGGCCTTCATCCGCGGTACCGCGTCGGCGAAGGCGTCGAGGATCGGTTCGGCACGCTCGTGGAGGTCACCGAGCTCGTCGAGGATCGCGTTGTCGTAGGCCGGGTCGCTGTGGTCGTTGGGCACCGTGGTCCCGGCCTGCGGCACCGACTGCCAGCGCGTGAGCAGCGCGAGCAACTTGCGGTTCACGACCTCGAACCGGTCGGCCGCACCGGTGAACGCCTCGTCCTTACGGACCGCGGCGTAGGCCTCCGGATAGGCGGCGTCCAATCGCGCACGACCCACCGGCGTGGGCATGAAGGTGCCCTTGGCGCCCGCCACGTCGCCGCTCGCCACGGCGGCCTCGAGCTCGGCGCGCACCTGCGCCTCGTCGGCCCCGAGGATCGCCGCGATCTGCTCGGCGGTACCCGCCTTCTTCACCACGAGCCCGTGCAGGACCAGCACATTCGTTTCCACTGGGGTCAGCCCTTCTTCTCTGCGCGGTCGCCACCGTCGCCGGCGGCCGGTAGCTGTTCGCGCACCGCGCGCCGCAGGATCTTGCCCGCCGAGCTCTTCGGCAGGTCGTCACGGAAGATCACCGCCCGCGGGCGCTTGTAGCCGGCGAGCCGGTCGCGCGCCCACCCCATGAGCTCCTCGGCCTCGACCGGCTCCCGGGTCGACACCACCGCCTGCACGACCTCACCCCAACGCTCGTCGGGAACGCCCACGACGGCGGCCTCTCGGACCGCGGGATGGCCGAGGAGACAGTCCTCCACCTCTCGCGGGTAGACGTTGAAGCCGCCGCTGATGATCACGTCGTTCTTCCGGTCGAGCAGGTAGAGGAAACCGTCGGCGTCGAACTGCCCGACGTCGCCGGTGTGCAGCCAGCCGTTGCGCAGCGTGTGAGCCGTCTCCTCCGGGCGCTGCCAGTACCCGCTCATGAGGATCTGTCCGCGCACCACGACCTCGCCGCTGACGCCGGCCGGGACCTCCCGGTCGTGCTCGTCGACCACCCGAACCTCCACCATGCTGTACGGCCGGCCCGCCGACCCGACCCGGTCGTGCTCGCCGGGCTTGAGCAGCGTGATCGTCATCGGCGCCTCGGACTGGCCGTAGGTCTGGGTGAGCACCTTCCCGAAGACGCCCTGGGCGCGGTCGACGAGCGAGGGCGCGATCGGTGAGGCCCCGTAGCAGAGGTTGCGCAACTGCGGGATCCGCACGTCGCCGATCGACGGGTCGTCGAGCACCATCGCGAGCATCGTCGGCACCAGGAAGGTCGTCGCGGGCTCGCGGCGCTCGAGTTCCTCCAGGTAGGCGCCCGGGGTGAAAGACGGGATCACGACGTTGTGCGCGCCCCGGACCAGGTGCGGCAGGAAGAACGACCCGCTGGCGTGCGTGACCGGGGCCGCATGCAGCATCACGTCGCCCTGCCCGATGTCGGGCACGAGGTCCAATAGGTAGTTGGTGATCTCCGAGTGCTCGGAGCGCGAGGACAACACCACGGCCTTGGCGGGTCCGGTCGTCCCGCCGGTGTACCCGAGCCGGTAGGGCGCCTCCGCGTCCCGGGGGACGTCGCACGGGGTCGCCGACCCGTCGGCGATCATCTGCTCGAGATCGCCGAGATCGATGTTCAGCTCGACGGCGGCAGACGTCGACCGGTCACTGATCAGCGCCCGGCTACCGGAGTCGCGGATGCGGAACTCGTGGTCCTCTGCGGTGTCCCGGACGTTCATCGAGACACGGACGAGACCGGACTTGGCCAAGGCGTAGTAGGCCACCAGCCCGTCGATACCGTTGGGTAGCAGCACCGCAACCCGATCCCCGGGCCGCAATCCGCGCGCCAACATGGCGTTGCCCAGCCGGTCGGTCGCCTCGTCGAACTCGACGAAGCTCATCGTCCGGGTACCGCAGGTGATCGCCGGGGAGGCTCCGTACCGAGCCGCCGCACGCCGAATCAGATCACCGATCTCCACTCACACTCTCCTTGATGGGTCGAACCGGGCCCGCGGCGCCCGCATCGGGCGCCACGGGCCCTGCACGATCAGGACCGCAGGGCTTCGACGTCGGCGTTGGTCAGGCCCGCGCCCTTGCCCGCGAGCAGCCGCGACCGCTGCTGGGTGTGGCGGTAGAGCTCGTCGGCCCGCAGGTCGCCGACGTGGTCCTTGAGCCAGCGGTCGTCGAGGAACCGGTAGCGGTCCTGCGAGGCCAGCGGGTTCAGTTCCCGGGCACGTCGGTTGACCTCGTCGAGCGGAAGCCGCCCCTGGGTGGTGGTCCAGGTCGAGGTCTTGGCCGGCAGCGAGGTGCTCCCGCTGCGGATGGGACCGACCGTGGAGCTGAACTCGTCGTCAGCGAGGACCGAGTACGGGATCGTCGACCACATGTCCCCAGGGGCGCCGGAGAACTTGCTCATCGTGTAGCCGTTGCCCTGCTGGGAGCTCAGCGAGATGTACCCGACCAACTCGGCGATGAGGTCGCGGCCGTACTCGTCGTTCATCAGCGGCTTGAACCGCTGCGCCCGCTCCTCGACCAGCATCCAGTCGTCCTGGTCGTAGACACCCGCGATGTGGGCGAGGTCCTTGGCCACCCCGTAGTAGACCAGCAGACCGGAGTCGACGAGCTGCTCACGAGTCCAGCCGGCCATCACGGCCCACAGCTCCGAGGTGGCCCGCGCGATCACATCGCGCTCGTGCTCCAGGAAGTCGGCCAGCGTCGCCGGATTGTCCATCGCGACCGGGATGTAGCCATCGGACAGGTAGTCCGATGTGTACAGGCCGATCGAGGTCACGTTGTTGTGGTCGTAGGCCGGCGTCGCCTCGAAGCTGGCCCAGTCGTCGACGATGTTGAAGTGGGTGTCTTTCAGCACCACCGGCATCGTGTAGTTGTTGTAGGAGATCTCCGAGGCCACCCCGTCGAGCCACGGGTAGTCGCCCTCGGCGAGGTCGACGAAGTCGCGCACGAGCATCTCGCTCGACTCGCCGATCCGGTACGGGCCGCTGTTGTTGATGCCCAGTCGGCACTCGCAGTGCGACAGGAACTCGTACTGCGACAGCTGGGCGAGGAAGCGCCCGGCCGCGGTGTGCAGGCGGTCGCCCGGCTTGACGGTGAACGAGTCGGCCTGGAAGACCTGGACGACGCGCTCCGGCAGGACCTGGGCACGGTGGTTCGCGTCGCTGGGCAGGATGTGCGCGTGGTTACGGTGGTAGGACTGGTTGAGCCGCTTGGTGAAGTCCAGGACGTAGGCCACGTCGTCGAGGGCGTCGGTGGGCTTCAACATCCCCATGTCGATCAGGATCTGCCGGCCACCCAGGTAGAACTGCGAGATGATGCCGTTCTGGATGATCCCCGAGGCCGAGGAGACCTCACGGGCCCGGTCACCGAGCTCCTCGGCGGTCATCGTCTGCTCGATCTTGCGGAACAGCGAGGGGTAGCGGTACCACGCGTTGAGGTAGGACATCGCAATGTACGGGTTGACCGGGAACAGCTTCGACTCCTGCACGGTGCGCGCGGTGCACTGCCAGTGGAAGGCGTCGCTGTTCTTGCGAATCCAGGCGTTCAGGTCCAGCAGGTCCGCGTAGGAGTGCTCACTGGGCAACGGACTCTCCCTCCAGCTTGACGATGCGTGCTCGGGAACCGGGGTCGTTCTCGGCGTAGACGTCCGCCGGCGGCTTGGTGTACTCGACGCGGATCCGGTCGCCGTCGCGCAGGCCGTCGAGCTGGGCGTCCATCAGACACGGGACGCTGTACTCGCGGGTGAGGATCCCCAGGTGCGACCGCACCGTCCCGCCCATGCAGACGACGCCGGTGAAGTGCTCGAGGATGGGCGCCGTGAGAGTTCCCCCGGAGTCGTCGATGATGGCGATGGTGCCGGGCGGAACACCATTGGTCAGCATGTCCACCACGATGTCGACCGTGCTCACGAGCCGTGCGGTACCGACCACGTCGGCATCCACCCGGAAAACGTTGGCCCCGGTTCCGATCACCCGGTTGCCGTCCTCGTCCTTCTCGAACCCGCCGGTGTCCTTGATGCCTTCGACGGCCCGGTACTTCTCCGGGGCCTCGACCAGCGAGATCTGCGCGGACATCTCGTAGCGGTAACCGGTGTCGAGCAGTTCCTTCTCGACCGCGGCGAAGTCCGCGGTGGTCAGCTCGAGCGACGGATCCGCGACGGCGTCCTCCCAGCTCTTCCCGGAGGCGGCGAGTCGCTCCGCGACCAGCTTCCGGATCCGCGAGTGGAAGGCCTCTACCGTGGGGGTCATGGCCTCTTTTGCCCATTTTTCCGTCGGGGCGTTCGCGACGTTGCTCATCGGCCCTCCTCAGGGATTCGAGAACTGACTGGGAAAACGCTGCATCGCCCGGCCCGGCCCCCGATGCCGGCGGCGTGGGCCCTCAACCGGTCTGGTGCCGGCGCAGGGTGAGATCGACGTCGCCGCGGCGGACGCGGACGTAGCTGGGCCTGCGCATCTGCAGTGCCTGCTCGACGAGCTGCATCGACGCGGCCGAGTCCCGGAAGGCGTAGGTGGGCTTCACCCTCCCGGCGGCCTGGGTGGCCTCGAAGTCCTCTGCCGGCACCAGGTAGCGCGAGAGCAGTTCCTCGTCGCTCATCCGCTCGTCGCCGAACTGCACCCGCAGTTCCTTCAGCGAGGGCTGCGGGGGCTGCCAGTTCAGGTACTCCTGCGCACGGGACGAAGACAGCACCCGGTCCCGGACGTCGGGATCGATCGGCGCGGGCGGCTCGCCGAGATGGCCCAGGGTGTAGATGATCACTTCGTCCGGGACCATCGAGTAGCGGTCGCCGGTCACGATGTTGAGCACCGACTGGATCCCCATCAGCTGCGAGAACGGGGTCGCCGAGATCGGATGCCCCAATTCCTCGCGGACCCGCACGACCTCCTCCAGCACCTCGGTGAGCCGGTCCTCCATCCCGTACTGCGCCAGCTGGGCCTTCAGCGTCCCGGTCATCCCACCGGGAAGTTGGTGCTTGTAGGCGAAGGTGGAGAACTCGTTCGGAGTCCCGGTCGCCCAGCCCTCCTGGGCGGCGACCCGGGCGAAGTGCGTGGCGACCGGGTCGAGCCGGGAGGTGTCCAGGCCGTGGTCGTGGCCCAGCCAGCGTAGGTTCTCCACCATGGCCTCGGTGGAGGGCAGCGACGGCCCGTTCGCCAGCGGCCGCGACGCCGTGTGCAGAATCTTGACCCCGCTGCGCAACCCGGTGAGGTAGTTGAGCGGTGCGACGCCGATCGTGTTGTGGCAATGCAGTTCGAGAGGGACGTCGCCGGCCGCCTCGACCAGCGCGGGGATCAGTGTCGCGCCCCGCTCCGGCGACAGGATCCCGGGAGCGTCCTCGACGTAGATCGACGAGGCGATGCCCCACGACACCATCTCGCGCACCCTCGCGGCGAACCACTCGTCGGTGTGCACCGGGCTGATCCCGAACATGATCGCCGGCACGACCTCGGCCCCGGCGTCATGGACGGTCTGGCACAGCCGCCGCATCTGCTCCATGTTGTACAGACAGTCGTAGATCCAGAACGACTGGATACCGTGCCGCACCAGAGTCTGCACCCACAGATCCATCAGCGAGTCCGGGGTCAGGCCGAACTTCGCGATGCAGTTGTCGCGGCTGCCGGCGCGCAACCGAGCGTTCGGCATCCACCGGCGCCACATGTCGAGGCCCTCCCAGGGGTCCTCGCGGGAGTAGCGCATCATGCACTCGAACATCGAACTGCCGGTGACGTCGACGGTCCGGAACCCGGTGCGGTCGATGTCCTCGGCGACGGCAGCGGCCATCCCGGCCCTGATCCGCATGCCCCACAGGCTCTGCTGACCGTCCCGGAGGGTCTGGTCGACGAACTCGACGTGCGTCATCCGGTCATGACCTTTCCTGCCCGGTCCTCGCGGGCATGCTCTCTGGTCCAGGTGTCGAGAAAGGCGTCCTCGATCCATCGGGTCGTGACCCGATGGCCCCGCACCTCCGGATGGCGCACGAGTGCCCGGTGCAGCGGCAGGGTGGTCTCGATCCCGGCGACGTCGAACGCATCGAGGGCTCGCGCTGCCAGGGCAAGCGCGTCGTCCCGGGTGGCCCCGCGACAGATCAACTTGGCCAGCAGGGAGTCGTAGTTCGGCGGGATCCGGTAACCGGGGAAGCAATGGCTGTCGACGCGGACCCCCGCGCCGGCCGGCGGGTTCCACACCTGCAACGTCCCCGGCGAGGGCGCGAAACCGCGGGTCGGCGACTCGGCGTTGATGCGGAACTCGAACGCGTGCCCTGTGATGTGCACGTCGTCCTGAGTGAACGACAGAGGCTCTCCGGCAGCGATCCGGAGCTGCTCACGGACGATGTCGATGCCGGTGACCATCTCGGTCACCGGGTGTTCCACCTGGACGCGGGTGTTCACCTCCAGGAAGGAGAAGATGTTCTGCTCGACGTCGACCAGGAACTCCACGGTTCCCGCGCCGACGTAGTCCAGCGCACTCATCAAAGCCACGGCCGCCTCCCCGATCCGGCGGCGCAGTTCGGCGGGCACGGCGCTGGCGGGCGCCTCCTCCACGAGCTTCTGGTAGCGGCGCTGGAACGAGCAGTCGCGGTCCCCGAGGTGCACGGTCGTGCCGAACCGGTCGGCCAGCACCTGCACCTCGACGTGCCGGGCATGCGCGACGTAGTGCTCCACATACAGCCGGCCGTCGCCGAAAGCCGCCTCGGCCTCGGAACCTGCCGCCTGCACCGCGTCGGCCAGCTCCGCAGGGGAGTCCACCCGGCGCATGCCCCGGCCGCCGCCGCCGGCTGCGGCCTTGAGCAGCACCGGGTAGCCGACCTCTGTCGCGACGACCTCCGCCTCGGCGACGGTGGACACGCTGCCCGAGCCCGCACCGACGGGGATCCCGAGGCTCCGCGCCAGCTCCCGGGCGGCGATCTTGTCGCCGCCGCGCCGGATCGCCGACGCCGAGGGGCCGACGAAGGTGATGCCGTAGCGGTCGCACAGCTCGACGAGCTCCGGGCGTTCGGACAGGAACCCGTATCCGGGGTGGATCGCATCGCAGCCAGTGAGCAGGGCCGCCGAGATCACCGCGCCCACGTTGAGATAGCTCGCCGACGCGTTCGCGGGTCCGATGCCGACGACGACGTCTGCGGCCCGGGCCGGCAAGCTGTCGGCGTCGGCCTCCGAGGTTGCCAGCACGCTCGTCACGCCCTCGTCGAAGCACGCCCGGATGACCCGCATGGCGATCTCGCCACGGTTGGCTACGAGGACCCTTTCGAGCACGTCACTGCCCTTCGGGACGGATGCGGAACAGCGGCCGACCGGTCTCGACTTGCTCGCCGTTCTGCGCGTAGACCTCGACCACCGTGCCGGAAACTGGCGCGGGCAGGGTGTTCATCAGCTTCATGACCTCGACGATGCACAGCGCCGTCCCGGGCTCCACCCACATGCCCACGTCGGTGAAGGGCGGCGCACCGGGGCTGGGCGCCCGCCAGAAGATGCCGGGGGACGGCGCCACGACCAGCTCGGTGCCGGCCTCGGGCTCCGCTGCCGCCGGGGAGATGGACGGAACGTCGGCGGCGTCCACCGCCGACGCGGGCGAGAGTGCCGCGACGTCGCGGGGCTTGATCAAGACATGGGATGTGTCGGGCACCGATGGCGACGAGCCTCGGGCGACGAGATGAACCTCGACCTCGCCGGTCACGAGGTGGATCTCATCCCATTCTCCCTCTTCAAAGGCATCGAGAACCTGCCTCAGACCATCGTGGTCGATCGGCATCCAGCGACCCTCCGTCTCGCGGGGCGAACATTGGCCGTGACTGTAGACACAGCAGAGATCCCATGTCTAGGTTAGATCTCCGTCACACCCGGCGAGCGCGGCTCAGTGTCACCGGCCGGCTCACCGCTCTTTCATCCGACCCCTGAGGAGTCCTAGGTGCGCAGACTTGAAGGCAAAGTGGCCGTCGTGACCGGCGCCAGTTCGGGTATCGGACGGGCGGTGACCGAGCTGTTCCTCGCAGAAGGAGCGCGCGTGGTGGGCGTCGGCCGCAACACCGGCAAGCTCGATGTCCTGAGCAAGGAGCTCGACGCGGGACCCGACTTCATGACCCACGCCGCCGACCTCGCCGAGGACGACCAGGCCCGCGGTGTGATCCGGGCCGCCCAGGAGGCGTTCGGCGGCCTCGACGTCCTCGTGAACAACGCCGGTGTCGGATACTCCTACAAGGACGTCCGGCCCGGCAGCATGAACACCCTCGCCGAGACCCCCGCGGCGGACTGGGACCACGTCATGGGGATCAACCTCGGCTCCGTCGTGAACTGCTCGCGGCACGCGCTACCCGCGATGCTCGAGCGCGGGGGCGGCTCCATCGTGAACGTCGCCAGCATCCTGGGGCTCGTCGGGAACCCCGACGCCCACGCCTACACCGCGGCGAAGGGCGCGATCGTCAACCTGACGCGCTCGCTGTCGACGGCGTACGCCAAGCACAACATCCGGGCCAACACCGTCTGCCCCGGCTACATCGAGACGCCCATGGTTGCCGACTTCGTGGACTACCTGAACAGCGACGAGTACCGCTACCAGTGGAACCCCACGGGCCGGATGGGCAAACCGATCGAGATCGCCAACGGCGTCCTGTTCCTGGCTTCGGACGAGGCGTCATACTGCAACGGCTCGGTCTTGACCATCGACGGGGGCGTCCTCGCCGCCGCCCCTTGACATCGGCATTCGGCCCGGCGGCGTGATCCTGCGTGGACCGCGCCGCCCGGCCGCGACGCCGATCTGGGCCCCGTCGAACCCGCTGTCACGGCGGGTCTCCTCTGGCCGTCCGCCGGGATCTGACGGCACCGCGACGGGCAGGAACAGGAAGCTCGAGCCATTAGCATCTGCCGTCAGGTACCGGATGAAAGCCGCCCGGCTACAGACCGGGGCGAGGCGCCGTTCAGCATCAGGAGGCAACCGTGTCCGCCGCCGATCGCGCCATCCAGAAGATCCGCGACCTGATCGTCGAGGGTGATCTCGGGCCAGGTCATCGTCTGCCGGCCGAAGCCGAGTTGGCCTCCCGCCTGCAGGTCTCCCGGAACTCGCTGCGCGAGGCCGTCCGCGCGCTGTGCGAGGCGCGGGTCCTCGAGATCCGCCGCGGCGACGGCACCTTCGTCTCCAACCTGCAGCCCCAAACCCTGCTCGGCGGGCTGGGCTTCGCGCTTGACCTGATGCGCGGCGGCACCCTGCTGGAAATCTTCGAGGTGCGTCGGCTCCTGGAGCCGGCCGCGACCGGGCTCGCCGCACTCCGAGCCACCGAGCAGGACGTCGCGGACCTGACCGAGAGCCTCTACCGCCTGAACGAGGCCCGCAACGACGAGGAGTTGATCAGCTTCGATCTCGAGTTCCACCGCCGGGTCGTCGTGATCACAGGAAATGCGACTCTCTGCACCCTGATGGACGCGCTCGGCACCCGCGCGATCGGGGCCCGGGTGTGGCGGGGAGTAGTACAGGAAGGGACCCGCAACTTCACCTTCGAGCAGCACAGCCGGATCGTGGAGGCCATCGCTGCCGGCGATCCCACCTTGGCGAGCGCCGCCTCGACGGTTCACGTGAGCGCCTCGGAAGCCTGGTTGCGCCAGGCTCTCACGGCGGCGGAGGACGCCGGGGACAGCGGGGGGCCTGTCGAGCTGTTCAATCGGCAACGCCGATCAGTGCTGCAGGACACCCAGGCAGTCATCCATGGTCACGAGTCACGAGCTCATCCGAGCTGATCGGATCGTGCTGGCACCGCGCCGCTGCGTTCTGTTAACCCTGGTGATTCTCAGCCGTGGCGAGTCGATCCTCACGGAATGCTGCTGACGTTCTTGGCGGGCGGACTTCGGTCCTGAACACGACGGGGAACCGGCCTGCCGGCTGGCGTGGCTGCAGTGGTGCGCGGTGTGCGCGAGTGGTGTTTTCGCCATCCTCCACGCACCGGGATGGCCAGCCGACCCAACTGCCAGCGACAGCCTCGCGGCGAGCGTCTTCGGCGAGCTGCGGTGTCGTTGATCGCCGACCTACATACCCGTCGATCGAGCGCCGGGCCAACGTCACTCTTTGCTACCAGCGTGAGCCTCCGGCTTCGATCCATCGGGCCGTGACACGATGCGTGACGCGAAATGCTGTCAATCAGCGAGGCGAGAGTGACAACGGCCTCCCGACCGAACGGCATCTCTGCAGGTCAAACGTGGGCCCCCGGGGGGATCGAACCCCGAACCCGCGGATTAAAAGGCCGCAGCTAGACCTCTCCTACGTCATCTACCAGCGACAACAGCAACGGCGTCGACTCTTCTGAGCACCCTGGCAACGCTGATCAACACGGTTTCGTGTCACGACTCGCGTCACGCCACGAGCTCGAGCAGACGCATCAGTGTCGGAGTCGCGGTGGCGGTCGCGCTCTGAGGATGGTCGGCCGGTGCGGTCGTCGTCCGAATGGTAGTCGGCCGTGCCGTCGGTGCCCTGCCTCCGGGGCACACGCGATCGCGAGTACGACGAGAAGGATGAGGAGAACGACCAGGCAACGAGCATCCGGGCGGCGGTGCCTACGGAGAAGCCCCGGATCCCCTGTGGAGCATTCGGTACCTGCCGCGCGGGATCGCCGCACGCTCCGTTCCGGCTAAACTGAACCCTCCTTGGGGCTACCGGTCGACCGCCACACCAACGAGTGAAATGCCCTGGCGCCCTGACAGTCAGTCAGCGAATCGGATTACCGTGCAGGCCGGGGGATCGAATGGTCGAACTTCAGGAAGCGGAACGCATTCCTGCTGTCCCGCGCCCACTGCACGTCGCATTCAAGCAGTGAGAGGCGGAGGAACGGCCACCGCAGCCGCCTGTGAAATGGCGAAAGCGGACCTGGGAGAGGCATCTCGACTCGCTGCTTCTTCCAACCATTCCCGAGATCGGGCGGTCGCAAGCCACCGCTGCGGCGGCTCACGCGGCCGACGGCGACGACCAGGCCGTGCGCGCTTTCGTGACCGCGATGATCTGGGGCTACGGGCCGGTCGGGTACGGCGCGTGGCGGACGCGCCGGATCCTCGATCTCAGCGGAGCCGTGGCGGGGCACCGGCTGCGAGAGGTGGCCCTTGCGGCCGCGGACGGCCCGATCGAAGCGTTCTCCGCGATGGCGAGGGCGCCGCTGCCCTACCTCGGTCCGGCCTTCGGCACCAAGTACATCTACTTCTGCACCGCGGCTGTTCGAGATCGCCATGGCGGTCGGACCGCGCCCGTTCTCGACGAGGTCGTCCGGCGCTGGTTCGCACGCCACACCGGCTCCCGCCTCTCCGGCACGTGGTCGGTTCCGCAGTACCGCTGGTACCTCTCGTGCCTGGAGTCCTGGGGCAGCACCCTCGGCATCCCCAGTGATCATGTCGAAGAGCTGATCTTCCGCTCGCGGGTCACCACCGAGGAGAACCGACTCTGGGCCGAAAGGCTCCTGGTCGGCACGGACTCACAGGGCGAGGCACTCGCCGCGCTCGACGACCTGCGGGCGGCCATCGATGTCCTCGGCGACTCGGCCGCTGAAGCATCCGATCCCCTCTTGGAGCAGCTCAGGACGGTCATCGGCACCGACCCGGACGAAGAGTTACCCGATCGTGAACCCTCGTGAGCAGCGCGTGACTGATCATCACTAACGTGACCGCACCGCGATCCCGGGGGGATGAATGGACGAGGCGGAGCAAGGCCTTCACGACCTGCTGCTGGAGCGCCTGCTCGCCGACGAGTCCGCCGACGACGACGTGTCCGCTCTCGTCCTGGCCGCGTGGGAAGGCGACGACGAACTCGCCGAGGCAGCGACCGGCATGTCGGCCGGAGGACCTGACCCGGCCAGCGGCCGGTCTCGGTCTGCCCACCCGGATGTCTACCTCGCCGCTGTGCACGTCGAGGGCTTCCGCGGCATCGGCGAGGCCGCGACACTGCCGCTGCGCCCGGGGCCGGGCCTCACCCTCGTCACCGGCCGCAACGGCTCTGGCAAGTCGAGCTTCGCCGAGGCGGCCGAGTTCGTCCTTACCGGGAGCAGCGGCCGCTGGTCGGGCCGCACCACCGTCTGGCGCGAGGGCTGGCGCAACCTCCACTGCCAGAGCTCAACGTCGATCGCCGTGGACCTCACCACCGCGGGCACGAGCGGAACCACCAGGATCCAGCGACGCTGGGAACCGGAAGACACCCTCGACGGAGGCCTCTGGACTCGCCAGCCGAGCAAGGCCAAGCGCGAAGCCTTCGACGGGTCCGCGTGGGACGAGGACATGCAGACCTACCGTCCCTTCCTGTCCTACAGCGAGCTCGGTGCGCTGATCGACGGCAAACCGAGCGAGCTCTACGACGCCCTGCACAGCCTGCTCGGCCTCGGCGCGCTCACCGCGACACAGGACAGGCTGAAGACCGCCCGCAAGGGCCTCGCCGACCACGCGAAGGCCGTTGCCGCGCAGCGCAAGTCGCTCCGAACGGAGCTGGACGGCAGCGACGACCCGCGGATCGTCAGGGCCGTCGCGCTGCTGAAACCGGCCGCACCCGACCTGGCCGCCATCGCCGAGTTGATCTCGGGCGCTGAGGAGCCGGACGACACCTCGGCCGCCCTTCGCGCCATCGTCGCGCTCCAGCTGCCAGAGCTCGCCGCGATGCGGGAGTGCACCGCGACAATCCGTGCCCGGGCGGACGAGCTCGGCGCGCTCGCCGGCGACGAGCTCCGCCGCGCCGACCGCGTGGCTGTGCTCCTGCGCCAGGCCCTCCACGAGCACGCCGAGTCGGGTGCCACGACGTGCCCGGTCTGCGAGGAAGGCACCCTGGACGACACCTGGCGCGCGTCCGCGACGACCCGGGCCGAAGAGCTGGAACGGACCGCCTCGGTCATGCAAGGCCGTGGAGGACCTCAACCGCGCGGTAGCCGACGGCCGGGCCCTGACCCGGGCCGTCCCGCCCGTCCTCGCCGGCGCTCTCCCACTTGACGCGGACGCCGCCCGTCTTGCCTGGCAGAGCTGGGCCGACGCTGGCCGGATCGACGGAGCAGCCGCGCTCGCCCAAGCTCTGGAGTCCACATACCCCGCCGTCACCTCAGCACTGATCGACCTGCGGGAACGCGCCGCAGAGATGCTCGCCCAGCGGGATGAGATCTGGGCGCCGATCGCGCGCCGGCTCGCCGCCTGGCTCGTCGAAGCAGAGCAGGCCGCCGCGCAGGCAGGGCGACTGTCCGCCTTGGACAAGGCCGTGAAGTGGCTCGCGGACATCGCAGGAGACCTGCGGCACCAGCGACTCGCCCCCTTCGCCGAGCAGTCGCAGCACGTATGGCAGACGCTGCGTCAGCAGAGCAATGTCGATCTGGGCCCGGTCCGGCTCGACGGGACGGCCACCCGCCGGCGCGTCGCGATGGACGTCCGGGTTGACGGCGTCGACGGCGGCACCGCGCTCGGCGTGATGAGCCAGGGCGAGCTGCACGCCCTCGGCCTGTCCCTGTTCCTCCCGCGCGCCACCGTCGACCAGAGCCCCTTCCGGTTCGTCCTGATCGACGACCCGGTCCAGGCCATGGACCCCGCCAAGGTCGACGGCCTCGCCCGCGTCCTCGACGAGGTCGCCGCCACCCGCCAGGTCGTCGTCTTCACCCACGACGACCGCCTCGCCGACGCCGTCCGCCGCCTCGACCTGCCGGCGACGATCTGGGAGGTCACCCGCGGCGAGCGCTCCGTCGTCGAGATGCGCCGCTGCGACGACCCGATCACCCGCTACCTCGACGACGCCCGCGCCATGGCGCTGACCGCCGACCTGCCGGCGGACATCCGCAGCGAGCTGGTCGCCTCGTGCTGCCGCAGCGCCGTCGAGGCCGCCTGCCACGCGAAGATCCGATCAGTGCGGCTGGGCAACGGCCACACCCACGCCGAGGTAGAGGCCGCCCTCGCCGATGCGGAAACCACGAACAAGAAGGCAACTCTTGCCGTCTTCGACGACCCGAAACGCGGCAGCGATCTCCTCGGCCGCATGAAAACCGCAGGTCCCGGCGTGGTCGACGCCTTCCAGAAGTGCAAGAAGGGCGCTCACAAGGGCCTGACAGGGGACCTCCGCCCGTTCGTCCGCGACGTCGAGAAGCTCGTCGGGTGGATCCAGCGGTGAGCCACGACGCCTACCGCCGGCTCGCCGTCGCCGACCGGATCCTGAAACAGCCGGAGCTCGTCGAGGACGGCGTCTGGCCGCGAACCTGCACCTGGCTCATCCGCCTCGCCCTCGAACACGGCCTCGACGACTTCTGGGCCACTCACAACCCTGACGTCGGCGCCGTCACGAGCCGCCGCGCTCAGCTCCTCGCGCTGAGCCGCACCGTCGACGCCGACGTCGGCCGCCGCGGGACCGAACTCTGGCACGCGCTCAGCCGGGCCGCCCACCACCACGCCTACGAACTGGCTCCGACCGGCGCCGAACTGAGGACCTGGCATTCCGAGGTCCTCGCCCTCACCGACGCGCTCCACCCGCACGCAAGGACGTCCGCACCGTGATCAAGTCCGCCAACCAGTACCCCGTCCACGCGCTGTTCAGCAGCGACAGCAACATCGTGTACCGGATCCCGCCCTACCAGCGGGAGTAGTCCTGGCAAAAAGCGCAGTGGGAGGACCTCTTCCAGGACCTCGTGGAGGCCGAGGGCGCGCATTTCCTCGGCACGATCATCACCCTGAACCAGACCACCGACGCCGTCGACCGCACGGTCCTGGAACTCGTCGACGGCCAGCAGCGGGCCACCACCCTCACGCTGCTCCTCGCCGCCATCTACTCCGTGCTCAAGGAGCACGCCGGCGAGCTCGACGAGGACACGATCGTCGACATGGTGAACCTCGGCCGCAGGCTGGTCAGGAAAGGCGGCGAGCTGCGAGTCTCACCCCAGACCCAGGGCAACAACCTGGACGACTACAAGGTCGTGCTCTCGTCCTCGGGCCTCCAGGTGGGGACGGTCGACAAGAGGCCGTATTTCCCGATGCGCCGGGTCGCCAAGTGCTGGCAGTACTTCCGCGCCGCGATCGCCAAGCTGGCCGAGTCGGAGGGGATCACGCCCGTCGACGCGGCGCGGCGTGTGCTCGGCTCGGTGCAGCAGGCGATCCTGGTAAAGATCGAGGTCGAGAGTCATGCGGACGCCTTCGTCCTGTTCGAGTCCCTCAACAACCGGGGCATGCCGCTCACACCGGTGGACCTGATCAAGAATCATCTCCTGGCTGTGTCCGGGCGCGAGGGCGGGCTCGACGTCGACGACGCGTTCAAGATGTGGAACGAGATGCTCACCAATCTCGGTGACAACTACGCGATCCAGGAGCGCTTCCTCCGCCACTACTACAACGCGTTCAAGGCGGAACTGCCCGAGGTGCCCAACGCACCGGTGGCCACCCGCACCAAGCTGATCCGCATCTACGAGAAGCTGCTCGGCGACGACGTCAGGAACGGGGTGGAGGCGCTCGTCGCGGCCAGCACGCTCTACGGGCGGGTGACCTGCGTCGCCGAAGTCGACGCACCGACTCCGCTCGACAAAGCCTTCCGGGAGCTGATGCGAGCGCAGGGCGCACCCTCCTACATCCTCGTGATGTGGTTGCTCTCGAAGCAGCCCGATCTCGCCCTCACCGAGCACGACCTGATCGAGATCGTCCGTCGCCTCACCAGCTTCTTCGTCCGCCGAAATCTGACCGGCTTCCCCCAGACGTACGCGTTGCCGAAGCTCTTCATGACGATCATCGAGAAGCTCGACGGGCTGACCGGGCGCCCGGTGGTCGACAGGGTGACCCAGGAGCTCATCGACGTCTCGTCGAGCGACGCCGACTTCCGCCAGCGCCTGGAAGGGCCGATCTACGACGAGAACACCGACGTCGCCCGCTTCATCCTCGCCACCCTCTCCGAGGACGCAATGACCAAGGAGACCCGGACGGACCTCTGGGTCCAGGAGAAGGGCCACTTCGTCTGGACGATCGAGCACATCCTCCCCCAGGGGACGAACCTGCCGAAGGACTGGCTGGACATGCTCGGCGGACGCGACGCCGCGGCAGCCGCCCAGGAGGAGCACGTTCACCGGCTCGGGAATCTCACGATCACCGCCTACAACAGCACCCTGAGCAACAAGTCGTTCCCCGAGAAGCGCGACCGCACCGACCCCCAAGGCCGGTCCATCGGCTACCGGAACGGACTCTCGCTCAACGCCGACCTCGCCACCAAGAACTCCTGGACCGTGGATGACATCGAGGAGCGCACGACGCGACTGGCGAGCCAGGTGATCGCCCGCTTTCCGTTGCCGTAGGACGGACCGGTCGGCCACCGCTGAAACCGGGTGCGGGCGCCAGCGTGCCGTCGGTGTCCTCCAGTAAGGTCTCCCACGGGCGCCGTCAGCTCACCTGGTCCCGTGCTCGACGGGACTGGGCCGGACTGCACCGGGAGAAGTCGGACGAGGAGATCGCGTCCGAGGACCGGCATGGGGAAGATGCCGTGGTCCTCCCCCGGGAGACCTGGGCCGCCGTGCGGCACGAAGTCGCCGATCTGTTGGACGCTGTAGAGCTGGAGGCATCCGGCCGCCGAGAGGTGGCTGACGTCCCGAGGGTTGGCGTATTCCCTGGCCTCTAGCTCAATCGCCAGAGCAGCCCCGGCGAGGACCGGCGGAGCCGACCGCAGCGGGTGTGGAGCGTCAGCGGAGCAGACGCAGAATCCGCGGGTGTAGCTTGCTATCCGCACCGAGGTCCTGGGTATCGTCGCTGGTAGTGGGCCCCCGGGGGATCGAACCCCGAACCCGCGGATTAAAAGTCCGCTGCTCTGCCGATTGAGCTAGAGGCCCTGCTGTGGCGCATGTTGGCATACGTCGCTGCTCTGACAGGGTACGACGCACGCGTCACACCCGATCGGACCCACCTGCCCATGCGGCGCCGGACACCTCCCTGACACCCGATTCGACCGGGATCACCCGGGTCCTCCCGAAGTCACCCAGTGTCACCAGAGATCCTGCACTGCATGCGTGACTACCGGCTGTGCGCCCCACTGTTGCTGTCCGCCCTCGTGCTCACCGGCTGTTCGGCGCAGGCGGACCAGGCCTCCGCCGAGACGGCGAACAGCACGATCCGAGCCACGCAGGTCCAGGCCACGTTCGCGACCGGCAGCGGAACCGCGATCACCTACGCGCCGGACCTGGTCCCCGTCGGCGCGACCGCCGAAGTCACCTCCACCTCGGGTGACGGCAAGGCGACGGTCACCCTCGAGCTCAGCGGCCTGCTGCCCGACCGGCGCTACGGCGCGCACGCCCACACCAACCGGTGCGGGGCGGCCCCCGCCGACGCCGGAGCACACTTCCAGCACGTGAAGGACCCGGCCGCCCCCAGCGTCGACCCGGCCTACGCAAACCCGCAGAACGAGATCTGGCTGGACTTCCAGACCGACGCCGAGGGCAAGGCCACCGCGACCTCCACAGTGGCCTGGGAGTTCACCGACCAGGCGCACCCGCGATCGGTGGTCGTGCACGCTGAGCGCACCGCGACCGAGCCGGGCAAGGCCGGGACTGCGGGCGACCGAGCGGCCTGCGTCAGCGTGGACTTCTGAAGCGAGGACAATGTCGTCCTGTGAGCGTGCAGGACCTCGTCGGTAAAGAAACCGGACACAGCGATGCCGCCACACCGGTGACCAGCCGGGTGGCGGCACCGCTGCGTATCGGGCCCTATCAGGTCGACACCCCGGTGGTGCTCGCCCCGATGGCCGGCATCACCAACGCCGGCTTCCGGCGGCTGTGCCGCGAGCAGGGGGCCGGCTTCTACGTCTGCGAGATGATCACGTCCCGCGGCCTGGTCGAGCGCAACCCGCTGACCTTTCGCATGATCGCGATGGATCCCGATGAGCATCCGCGGTCGATGCAGCTCTACGGCGTCGACCCGGCGACGGTCGGCGCCGCGGTGCGCATGGTCGCCGAGCTCGACCTGGCCGACCATCTCGACCTCAACTTCGGCTGCCCGGTCCCCAAGGTCACCCGGCGCGGCGGCGGTGCGGCGCTGCCGTACAAGCGGCGGCTCTTCGAGGCCATCGTCAAGGCGGCCGTGGACAACGCGGCGGACGCGGGTATCCCGGTGACCGTGAAGATGCGGATCGGCATCGACGACGAGCACCACACGTACCTCGACGCGGGCCGCATCGCAGCCGACGCCGGGGTCGCGGCCGTCGCACTGCACGCGCGCACCGCGGCCCAGCGCTACTCCGGCACCGCCGACTGGTCGGCCATCGCCCGGCTCCGTGACCACCTGCCCGCCGAACTGCCCGTCCTCGGCAACGGTGACATCTTCAGCGCCGCCGACGCGCTCGCGATGGTCGCCGCGACCGGCTGCGACGGCGTCGTCGTCGGCCGTGGGTGCCTGGGCAGGCCATGGCTGTTCGGCGACCTCGAGGCCGCTTTCGCCGGCCGGCCGCTACCGGCCCCGCCGACGCTGGGTGAGGTCGCCGCCACGCTGCGCCGGCACGCCGTCCTGCTCTGCGAGCACATGGGCGACCACAAGGGCATCCGTGACGTCCGCAAGCACATCGCCTGGTACCTCAAGGGCTTTCCGGTCGGGCCGGAGGTCCGGCAGCGCCTCGGCCTCGTCAGCAGCATCGACGAGCTCGACGAACTGCTCGCGATGCTCGACCCCGGCCAGGAGTTCCCCGCCGATGCCGAGGGCCCGCGCGGCCGGCAGGGCTCACCCGGCCGCGTGGTGCTGCCCGAGCACTGGCTCGACGACCCGGAAGACGCGTCGGTCCCCCTCGGCGCCGAGCTGGACCACTCCGGCGGGTGACCGTGGCCGCCGAGCCGCCCTCGACGAACCGTGCAGACCCGCTCGCCCGGTCGGGTGGCAGCGCGCGCAAACGGGTGCCGCCGTCCCAGAGGTCTCAAGAGTCACACCAGTCACGTCGACATCACCAGCAGTGGGGAGGTGATCCGGTGGTGGACGGGGCTCGATCGGTCGGCACGCTGGCGCACGGCACGAACAGCACCCTGCCGTCCGACGACGTGCACGCGGCGCTCGGCATCGGCGCCTCCATCCCGCGCACCGGATCCGCCGGCGCGCAGGCCGCCCAGCACACCGCCGCCGCCGAGAAGCTCGCCGAGCAGGGCCTGTGGGAGCAGGCCTACCGTCACCTGCACGCGGCCGTCCGGCTCCTGCACGGGCAGCGTGATGCCGCGGAGACGTCCTACGCCCCCGACGAGCTCGACCGGCTGCGCCGCGAGCACGCCGAGGCCCGCGAGCAGAGCCGCCGCGACAGCCTCACCGCCAGCTACAACCGGCGCTACCTCGACGAGCGGCTGGCCGCGCTGCTCGACGACCTCGACGACCTCGACGACCCCGCCGTCCGAACCACCGGGATCTGCGTGGCGTTGGTCGACATCGACCACTTCAAGCAGGTCAACGACACGTACGGGCACCTGTTCGGCGACCGGGTGCTGCAGCGGATGGTGGCCGAACTCGACGCCGGGCTGCCGGAGGGCGCCTTCTGCGCCCGCTACGGCGGCGAGGAGTTCGCGCTGGTCCTGCCCGGCCGCGATCTCACCGAGGCGGTCGAGATCTGCGAGGAGGCGCGGCACCGCATCGACCGGTACCCGTGGCTGGAGATGCACAGCGCCCTGCGGGTCACGGTCAGCATCGGCGTCGCCCACTCGGCGGGCCGCCTCGCCGAGGTCGAGCGGCTCATCGGCGAGGCCGACGAGCTGCTCTACACGGCCAAGCAGGCGGGCCGCAACGCCGTGGCGTTCCGCGCCGAGCGCTCCGGGCGCGTGTGCCTGGCCGGGCCGGCCGCCGGACGCCGGGCCATCCCGCAGCCGGCACGCACGACCGGCTGACCCCGCCGACCCGGGAGCGCCACTGTCCGCCGCGCTACGTAAGCTCGGTTTCCGACAAGAGGAGGGCGGATTTGTGGGCCGGCGACGGGCCTGGTCCGCCCTCCTCCGTGTGCGGGCCGGGGAGGTGGCGTGCAGAGCGGCTCCGACCGTGCTCGACGCGCTTCCGGCCGATCGCCCGGCCGCCCGTCCCTCGACGAGGACATAGCGGCCGACGCTGACACCCGGACGGCCGGTGCCCACGGCCGGCACCGCGCACCGGCCGACGAGCCGGTCGACGACGTGCTCGAGCGGTACGGCCTGCGCACCCCGCCGCCAGGGATCGTGGAGCAACGGCGGCCGGTCCCACCCACCGTCGACACGCGCGACGGCGCCGCGCACCGGTTCACCTCGCCGCCTGCCCCCCGGGCGGGCGGCACGCCGCCGCCCGGGCGACTCGGGCCACCTGTCCCCGGCCCGGGTACCGCCCCGCCCGCTTCCGGCTCACCGGCGGGCAACGGCGGCGCGCCCCGGCACGCTTCCCCCACCCGCCCGGACAGCACGCCACCGCCCGGACGGCTCGGACCGTCCGTCGCAGGCGCCGACAGCGCCGCGCCGCCGCCCTCCGGGCGGCGCGCGGCCAGGCAGGCCGACGCCGAGGTCGGCCCGGGCACGGCACCTCCCCGGCCGCCCCGCGGCACAGCGGCCGCGCCGGGGCGACGCCGCCGGGCCGACACCGGCGACCCGCCGCCGGCGCGGCACACCGCGGGCCCCGAGGCCACCGCGGTCGGCCGGCTGGACCTGCCCGGCTCCGTTCCGGAACCGGCCCCAGGCGCCGCGACGACCACCCGGGGCCCCGCCGCCCCGGCGACCGCCGACGTTCCGGAACCCGAGGACGACGCCGACAGCGCCGCCGAGGACCGCCGGCGCCGTATCGACGAGAGCCTCACCCGGCTGACCGCGGCGCACGCCGGCCTGCTGCTGGCCCGCGACGACGAACCCGACGACGAGGACGGCGCCGACGACGGCGGAGACGACGACGGAGACGACGACGGAGACGACGACGGAGACGACGGCCCACCCGGCAAGCGCCCTGCCGGGTCTCGCACACCGGACAGCCCCGGGCGGCGACGCGCCAGGCTGGGGGTGCGGCTGCTGACCGCCGCGGTTGCCCTGCTCGTGTTCGCGACGACCGCGCTGGGCTGGGCGGCGAAGACCTGGTTGGACTCCACGATCCGCTCGGTCGCCGCGCTCGACCCGGGGTCGGGTTCGATCGTCGACGCGAAGTCGCAGGTCGGCGACGAGAACGTGCTGCTGCTCGGCCTGGACGACGGCCCGAGCGGGACGACGTTCGTCCCGGGCGCCGGGTCCGACACGATCATGCTGGCGCACGTGCCGGCAGGCGGCACCGGGATCGTGACCGTGGCCTTCCCACGCGATCTGGAGATCAACCGCCCGCCCTGCCAGCGCTGGGACCCGGCCGCCGCGACCTATACCGACCAGACCGTGCCCGCCGAAACCCTCACCAAGCTCGACACGGCGTTCGAGGTCGGCGGGCCGCGTTGCGCGGTGAAGGTGATCCAGCAGCTGACCGGCATGGCGATCACCCGGTTCGTCGCACTGGACGTCACCGGGGTCGGCGCGATGGTCGACGCGGTGCACGGGGTGTCGGTCTGCCTCGAGCGGCCGGTGGTCGACAGCGTGCTCGGTCCGGTCGTCCCCACCGCCGGGACCAGCACGCTGGACGGCGGACACGCGCTGGACCTGGTCCGGGCCCGGCACGTGCAGGGTGACCCGCCATCGGACCAGGGCCTCATCCAGCGCCAGCAGCGGGTTCTCGCCGCGTTGCTGCGCAAGGCGCTGTCCAACCAGGTGCTGCTCAACCCGGGCACGCTGCGCGCGTTCGCCGGGGCGTTCGGGCGCAACACGCTGTCGGACGGCGCCGGGCTCGACGAGCTGGTGGCCCTCGCCCGCTCGCTGCAGCATCTCGACGGCAGCGGGGTCACCTTCGTGACCGTTCCGACGACCGGTACGGCCAACACCCGTGGCAACTCGGTGCTGCGCGACCGCGACGCCTCGGCCCTGTTCGCCGCGCTGCGCAAGAACACCCCACTGCCCGCCGGGGCCACCACGGCGCCGGCGACCACCGCCGCGGCCCCGGCACCGTCGACGATCACCCTCGACGTGCTCAACGCGTCCGGCCGGACCGGCCTCGCCGGGCAGATCGGCGGCACGCTGCGCGAACTCGGCTTCACCGTCGGCACCGTGGGTAACGCCCCGCAGGCGGCGGCCGAGACGGTGATCCGATTCTCCCCGGACCGGTCGGCTGCCGCGCAGGTGCTGGCCGGCACGGTGCCGTCGGCCCGCCCGGTCCCCGACACCGGTTCGAGCGGGCGCCTGGAGCTGGTCCTGGGCACGTCGTTCGACGGCACGGTGCGGGCGCCCTCGCAGGCCGGTACCGTGGCCGCCGCACCCGCTCCGGCCCAGGTGACCTGCAGCTGACCGGGGAATCTTCTGCGGCTCGACCACGACCGTTCACCGGTGGTTCATCCGGTGGGGCTGCCCGATGCAGAGGCGCCCCTTAGGCTGCCCCCATGCGCGACCACTACCAGGAAGAGCTCGACGGACTCGCCGACGGGCTGGCCGACATGTGCGGCGAGGTGGCGGCCGCACTGGAGAAGGCCACCCGCGCGCTGCTCGAGTGCGATCTGCAACTGGCCGAGGAGGTCATCTCCGAGGACATCAAGGTCGACGAGATCCGGGCCGCCGCCGAGGAGAAGGCGTTCGCGCTGCTCGCCCTGCAGGCCCCGGTGGCCACTGATCTGCGGATCGTGGTGTCCGCCATCCACGGCGCGGGCGACATCGAGCGCATGGGCGACCTGGCGCTGCACGTCGCCCAGGCGGCCCGGCGCCGGCACCCGCAGCCGGTGCTGCCCGAGGAGATCAAGCCGTACTTCGCCGAGATGGGCCGGGTCGGTGTAGCCCTCGCACTGAAGGCGGCCGACGTCATCCGCAGCCGCGATCTGAGCGCGGCCGCCGAGCTCGAGGCCGACGACGACGCGATGGACGACCTGCACCGGCACATGTTCACCGTGCTGATGGATCGCAACTGGACGCACGGCGTCGCCGCCGCCGTGGACGTCACGCTGCTCGCCCGGTTCTACGAGCGCTACGCCGACCACGCCGTGGCCGTCGCCCGGCGGATCGTGTACGTGGTGACCGGACAGATGCCGGGCCCGCTGACCGTCTGAGCGCCACCGGCGGGCCCGTCGGGGAAATCTCGCGCACGGAGGTTTGGCCCGGCACCGTGATCGGGGACATACCGATCATGTCGAGCAACGTGTACCGCGTCACGGAGATCGTCGGCACCTCGCCCGAAGGGGTCGAGCAGGCCATCAAGAACGGCGTCGCCCGGGCCGCCAGCACCCTGCGCGAACTGGACTGGTTCGAGGTGACCGAGATCCGCGGACACCTGGTCGACGGCGATGTGGAGTACTTCCAGGTCGGCCTCAAGGTCGGCTTCAAGTTGGAGAACTGACCCGGGGCGGCGCGACGACGACGGCCCGGGCCTGCTCGGCCGCTCGGCGGCGAACGGGCCCGGGCCGGCGTTCCGCCCGGGAACGGGACCGATCAGCCGAAGCGACCGGAGATGTAGTCCTCAGTGGCCTGCTGGGTCGGGTTGGAAAACATCTTCGGGGTGTCGTCGATCTCCACCAGCCGGCCCGGCTCACCGGTCGCGCGGAGGTTGAAGAACGCCGTCTGGTCGCTCACCCGCGCCGCCTGCTGCATGTTGTGGGTGACGATGACGATCGTGTAGTCCTTCTTCAGCTCCGAGATCAGATCCTCGATCGCGAGCGTGGAGATCGGGTCCAGCGCCGAACACGGCTCGTCCATCAACAGCACGTCGGGCTGCACCGCGACCGCACGGGCGATGCACAACCGCTGCTGCTGCCCACCGGACAACCCGCCACCCGGCTTGTTCAACCGGTCCTTGACCTCGGTCCACAGGTTCGCCGCCCGCAGCGCTCGCTCCGCGGTCTCGTCGAGTTCCTTCTTGCCCTTGCGGCCCTGCAGCTTCAGCCCGGCCACCACGTTGTCCCGAATGGACATCGTCGGGAACGGGTTGGGCCGCTGGAACACCATGCCGATCGTGCGGCGCACCCCGACCGGGTCGACCGAGGGACCGTAGATGTCCTCGCCGTCGAGCAGCACCTCGCCCTCGACCCGGGCCCCGGGGATCACCTCGTGCATCCGGTTGAGCGTGCGCAGCACCGTCGACTTGCCACAGCCGGACGGGCCGATGAACGCCGTCACGCTGCGCGGCGGCACCGACAGGCTCACGCTGTCCACGGCGTGGAACTTGCCGTAGAAGATGTCGACATCCTTCATGTCGAGACGCTTGGCCACCAGGCCCTCACTTCGTCTTCGGGGCGGTCAGCTTCGACAGGAAGGCCGCCAGCAACTGGAAGATCGTGATGATCAGGATCAGGGTGATGGCTGCGCCCCAGATGCGGTCCACGCCGGCATCGGTGGGGTTGCTGCGCTCAACCGTCATCATCAGCGGCAGCGAGGCCATGTTGCCGCTGAAGATGTTGAAGTTGATGTACGGCGCATAGGCCACCAGGATCAGCACCGGGGCGGTCTCGCCCATCACCCGGGCGAGCGCGAGCATGACGCCGGTGAGCATGCCCGACAGCGCGGTCGGGATGACGATACGGGTGATCGTCTTCCACTTCGGCACGCCGAGCGCGTACGAGGCCTCCCGCAGGTCGTCGGGGACGATCCGCAGCATCTCCTCCGTCGAGCGGACGACGACCGGCACCATCAGCAGCACGAGGGCCAGCGACACCGCGAACGCGCTGCGCGGCAGGCCGAAGATCGAGATCCAGACCGCGTAGATGAACAGCGCGGCGACGATCGACGGCACGCCCGTCAGGATGTCGACCATGAAGGTGGTGGTCCGGGCCAGCCGGGACCGGGCCCCGTACTCCACCAGGTAGATCGCGACCATCACGCCGATCGGGGTGGCGACCACGGCGCACACCAAACCTTGGAACAAGGTTCCGATGATCGCGTGATAGGCACCGCCGCCCCGCTGCCGGGCGAGCAGGCCGTTGAGCGACTCGCTCCACCAGTTCGAGTGGAGCACCACACCGAGGCCCTTGGACATCACGGTGTAGACGACCCAGATCAGCGGGATCAGGGCGATCAGGAACGCGAGCCCGAACAGGGTGGTGGCGACCATGTTGCGGGCGCGACGGCCCGCGCTGATCCCGACGAACGTCGGCCCCTTGGCCGGAGCGTGCAGGTCGACCGGCGTACTCATGCCTTGGCCCCCGATCGTGCGATGACCGCGCGGGCCGCCGCGTTGACCACGAAGGTCAGCACGAACAGCACCAGGCCGGCGGCGATGAAGGCGCCGGCGGAGAGCTTGTTGTTCAGCTCGGCGAAGGACAGCGCGATCTTCGAGGCGAACGTCGCGCCGCCGTCGAACAGGCTGCCGGTGAAGGCGAACGGCGTGCCCGCAAGGATGATCGTCAGCGCGATGGTCTCGCCGAGTGCGCGGCCGAGGCCGAGCATCGACGCGCTGATGTAACCCGCCTTGCCGAAGGGCAGTACGGTCATGCGCACGACCTCCCACTTGGTCGCGCCCAGTGCCAGCGCCGCCTCGATCTGCGCGCGGGGGGTCCGCTCGAACACCTCGCGGGAGATCGCCGTGATGATCGGCAGCAGCATCGCCGCAAGCACGATCCCCGCGGTGAACAGGGTGGCCCCTGGGATCTGCACGTTGCCCGGGCTGAACAGGAAGACGAACCCGAGGTGGTTCTCCAGCCACGAGGCCAGCGGCTGCAGGACCGGCGCCAGCACCAGCAGGCCCCACAGGCCGAAGATGATCGACGGCACCGCCGCCAGCAGGTCGACCAGGTAGGCGAACGGCCGGGCGACCCGCCGCGGCGCGTACTGCGTGAGGAACAACGCGATCCCCAGTCCGACCGGCATCGCGAGGATCAGCGCGAACAGCGAGACCTCGACGGTGACCAGCAGCAGGTCGAGGATGCCGAAGCTGAGGTTGCTCGGGTCGCTGACGTCGAACTGCCTGCTGGTCAGGAAGTTCGCCTGGTTGTCCAGCAGCGGCGGAACCGCCTGGATCAGCAGGAACAGGCCGATGGCACCGATGAGGGCGACGATGAACGCCCCCGAACCGGTTGCCAGACCGCGGAAGATCCGGTCGCCCCGCTGGACGAACGTGCCGCCACTGCCCGCGTCCTTGGGCGGTTCGGGTTCGCGGGGAGTCATTCCGGCCTCCGGGACGACGGCGGGGACGGGAGCGCCCCGCCAGCCACCGGAGTCACCGGTGGTGGCGGGGCTACCCGTCACGGTCTGTTCGCTCATCGAGCCTCCGTGATTGTGCCAGCGCTGTGATCAGGCGATGGCCTGGACGGCGGTGAGCAGCTTCTGCTGGAACTCCGCCGGCAGCGGGGCGTACCCGTACTGGGACAGGTTGGCCTGGCCGTCGGTGGCGGCCGTCGTCAGGAACGCCTTGACCGCCTTGGCGGTGTCGGCGTCGTAGCCCTTCGAGCAGACGATCTCGTAGGTGGCCAGGATCAGCGGGTAGGCGCCGGCCTCGGTGGTGCCGTAGACCGAGTTGAGGTCGAGCGCGAGGTCGTTGCCCTGGCCCTTGACCTTCGCGGCCTCGATGGCCTTGCCGACGGTCTGGTCGTTGAGCTCGACCGCACCCGAACCATTGTCGATCTTCGCCATGCTCAGCTTGTTGTCCTGGGCGAAGGACAGCTCGACGTACCCGATCGACCCTTCGGTCGCACCGATGGCCTGGCCGACGCCGGCCGAGCCCTGCGCGCCGGAGCCCACGCCGCCGACGAACTTCTTGCCCGCGCCCTTGGTCCACGCACCCTTGGAGGCCGCGGTCAGGTACTGCTGGAAGTTGTCGGTGGTGCCGGAGTCGTCGGAGCGGAACACCACGTTGATCGGGGTCGCCGGCAGCGTCTTGCCGGGGTTCAATGCAGCGACCGCCGGGTCGTTCCAGGACTTGATCTGGCCGCTGAAGATCTTCGCGGTGGTCTCGCCGTTCAGCGTCAGGTCGGTGATGCCGTTGAGCTTGTAGCCGACGGCGATCGGGCCGAAGACCATCGGCAGGTTCCATGCCGGGTTGTTCTGGCAACGAGCCGCCGCGGCGGCGGTCTCGCTCTCCTTGAGCGCGGAGTCCGAGCCCCCGAAGTCCACGAGGCCGGCGGTGAACTGCTTCACGCCCGCGCCGGAACCGGTCGGGTTGTAGGCGATGTTGCTGCCCGCGCACTTCGCCTGGTAGGCCTGCGCGAACACGTCCATGGCGTTCTTCTGCGCCGACGAACCCTCGGCGTTCAGGTTCTTCTTGCCACTGCAGTCGACCGCGGGGGAGTTCGCGGACGACGCCCCGGCACTGCCGGCCGTGGTCGGATCGCTGCCACAGGCCGACAGCAGGAGCGCGCCTGCGGCCGCGATGGCCAACACGACACCGTGCCGCTGGAGTTTCACGAAGTTCCTCCGCTGAGTCGCTACACATCAGGTTCGACGGCTCGGGGCGGCCGTTCGTGGAGGACGGTAGGCAGGCCCGGTGGACGGACACCCCCGACGAGGTAAACGAAAGATGAACTCATTACCTGGAGTGAGCCAAGACACCCCTAAGAGTCAATTGTGATCATCTCGTGACCTGCGAACGAGTGATCGCACCATGGAGGGTGGCGGTTACTCCGGGGTTAACGACTCCGGGACGAGATCAGCGACGGTATGCGACGTCCGTGTTCCGAAGGGTGAATCCAAGGTTCCGGTAGACCCGCACAGCGGCGTCGTTGTCGGCCTCGACGTACAGCATGACCTGCTGCAATCCGCGATCACGCAGATGGTGCAAACCGGCCAGGGTGAGCCCCGAGCCGAGCCTGCGGCCGCGCGCGGCGGGGTCGACGCCGAGCACGTAGACCTCGCCCATCGGAGCCTCGGAGCCCGCCCCCGGGTGCACCTTCGTCCAGTGGAAGCCGAGCAGCCGGCCGTCCGGGCCGACCGCGAGCAGGAACCCCGCGGGGTCGAACCAGGACTCGGCCTCGCGCCGGGCGACCTGGTCCGTGTCCCAGCCGCCCTGCTCCGGGTGCCAGTCGAACGCGGCGTTGTTGACCCGCAGGAACTCCGCCTCGTCCTGGCCGGGTACGAACGCGCGCAGCCGCACGCCGTCGGGCAGTTCGACGGGCGGCAGCGGCTCGGTCAGGCTGCGGTGCAGCTGCCACAGCACCCGGGCCCGGGAGAACCCGAACCGCTCGGCGAGCCGGGTCGCGCCGGGGTGCTCGCCGTGTGCCCACAGCCACAGCGGCCGGCCCCCGGCACGCTGCAGCAGCGCCTCGACGAGGGCGGCCCCGATCCCACTCCGCCGGTGCGCCGGGTGCACGGCGAGCTCGGCGACCGCGCCGTCGGAGCCGGAGAGGTCCAGCTGGGCGTAACCGGTGGGCGCGGCCGCGGAGCCGGCCAGCACGTGCAACACGCTGCCGTCGACGGTGCCGTGGCGCAGGTTGAGCAGGATCTGCTCGGACAGCGGGGCGGTGCCGTCCTCCTCGGTGGCCGCATCGGCCAGCGCTGTCACGGCGGTGGTCTCGGCCTGGTCGAGCCCGGTGCGGAAGGACAGCTGGGTCATGTCACGGACCCTACGCGCGGACGATCACCCGGCGTCAGGACAGCTCGGCGTGCATCGCTTTCGGACGCTCGCCGATGCGGTCGTCGTCCCGATCCGGGTCGTCGTCCTCGTCGGCCTGGTCGTCGGCGACACCGCCCGCCGGCACCCCCAGCCCGGCGCGGCTGGGCCGGACGAACTTGTAGCCGACGTTGCGCACCGTGCCGATCATCTGCTCGTGCTCGGTGCCGAGCTTCGCGCGCAGTCGCCGCACGTGCACGTCGACGGTGCGGGTGCCGCCGAAGAAGTCGTAGCCCCAGACCTCCTGTAGCAGCTGGGCCCGGGTGAACACCCGCCCGGCGTGTTGTGCGAGGTACTTGAGCAGCTCGAACTCCTTGTAGGTGAGCTCGAGCAGCCGGCCGCGCAGGCGCGCCGCGTAGGTCGCCTCGTCGATCACCAGTTCGCCGAGCACCAACGCGCCCCCGGTCGACGCGGCATCGGCACCGGGGCGGGACGTGAGCAGCCGCAACCGGGCGTCGACCTCGGCCGGGCCTGCGGTGGGCAGCAGGATCTCGTCGACCACCCATTCCCCGGACACCGCGACCAGCCCACCCTCGGTGAGAATGGCGATCACGGGCACGTCGGTACCGGTGCTGCCCAGCAGCCGGCACAGGCTGCGGGCCGCGACCAGGTCGGAGCGGGCGTCGACCAGCACGGCGTCGTGCGGCCCGGCGTCGAGCAGCGCGGCCACCTCGGGGGCGGCGGTGCGCACACCGTGCGGCAGCAGGGTCAGAGCCGGCAACACGGATCCAGGGTCCGGATCCGCGGTCAGCAGTAGGAGTTCCACCGCTTCCTCCTCTCCCACCGGGGATCGGACGGAGCGCCACGTCCGGCGCGCACTGGTCCGACCACGGCGGGCGACGCTGGCGCACCGTTCCCGCGCGACCCGGTCGGAGTTCCCACGCGGATCGGTCAAGAATAACGGGGGTGACGACCGATCACACGTCCGGCGCGGCACAGCTCACGCCGATGACCAGCCGAGACGGCGTCCCGCTGGCCGCCGTCCAGCTGCGCCACGACCCCGGCGGACCGCCGACCGGGCTGGTGTTCACGGCTTCACCCACCACACCGGACGCCGGGACACCCGGCGGGTGCTGAGCCTGCTCGCCCGGCACGCCGACGTCGTCGCCGTCGACCTGCGCGGCCACGGCCGCTCCGGTGGACGGTCCACAGTGGGCGATGCCGAGGTGCTGGACCTGGCGGCCGCGGTCGAGTGGGCCCGCCGGCAGGGGTACCGGGAGGTCGTCACGATCGGCTTCTCGCTGAGCGCGGCCGTCGCCGTCTGCCACGCCGCCGGCGTGCGCGGTACCGGGGACACCGCGCCCGATGCGGTGATCGCGGTGAGCGGGCCGGCCCGGTGGTTCTCCCGGGAGACCGCGCCGATGCGTCGGGTGCACTGGCTGCTCGAGCAGCCCCACGGCCGGCTCACGGCCCGGCTGCTCGGGGTGCGCCTGGACGGGCCCTGGGGCAGGGTGCCGCTCTCACCGGTCGAAGTCGTCGGCACGGTCGCCCCGATCCCCCTGCTGCTCGTGCACGGCGACGCCGACCCCTACTTCGCCCCCGCACACGCGCACGCCCTGCACCGGGCCACCGGCGGACACGCGGAGCTGTGGCTCGAAGCCGGGATGGGGCACGGTGAGTCCGGTACCGGCGCCGACCTCACCGACCGGCTGGCACGCTGGGCGATCGGTACCGTCGGCGGTGGCCCGCGGACCGGCGCGGCGGACCCCCACACGGTCCCGCCCGCAGGTGCCCCCGGCGGCGCCTCTACGGTCGTGTCCTCCCGTTCGCCAGGCTCGGAGGTTGCGTGAAGCGTCTGGTCATCGCACTGCTCGTGCTCGTCGGCGTGCTGCTGGCCGTCGACTACGGCGCCGCCGCGGCCGCGGAATCCGCCGTCTCCAAGCAGATGCGCCAGCAACTCGGCCTGGCCGACGATCCGTCGGTACGGATCAACGGGTTCCCGTTCCTCACCCAGGCGATCTCCGGCGACTACAGCAGCGTGGACATCACCGCCGACCGGATCCGGATCGGTCAGCTGCAGGACGTCCAGGTGCGCAGCCAGCTGCGCGACGTGCAGGCCCCGCTCAGCGAGCTGCTCGGCTCCGGGCCGCGGACGCTGCGCGTCCAGAACGCCGAGGGCACGCTCCGGATCAGCGCCGACGACCTGGCGCGGCTGTCCGGGGTGGACAAGCTGCAGATCCAGAACATCGACGAGCAGGCCCTGCAGCAGGCCGTCAAGGACGGCGGCGACACGTCGCTGGCCTCGATCGACCCCGACTCCGCGGCCCGGCTGGTCGGCACCACGCGGGTGCTCGGCCAGGACATGCAGGTCTCGGTCATCGCCGTGCTGCAGCTGTCCGGCCGGCAGATCCAGGTGGTGCCGCGCGACATCCGGGTCGGGCAACCCGGCAGCGCCACCCCGCAGGCATTGCCCCCGCCGGTGCAGACCGCGCTGCGCGCCATGTTCACCGTGCAGCTCGACCCGGGGAAGCTCCCGCTGAACGTGACCGCGACCCGGCTGCGTGCCCGCGACGGCACGCTGGAGATAAGCGGCTTCGCCACCGGCCTCGTGCTCGGGACGGACGCCACGACCCCCGCCCGGTGAACCCCGTGGGACCACCGGGACTAATCGGCCGGGCACGGAGGTTGGCGACGGCGTGATGATTCAGGTACCCGCTCGATGAGCACGACCGGACTTCTCGTGGTCGTCGGCACGCTGCTCGCGGCCACCGTGGTCGGCCTCGTCCTGAAGGCTCGCAACGGCCGGGTGCGTGCAGCCCGTTCCGGTCCCGGCGGCGCCGGCGGCTGGGCGCTGGCCGGGCGCTCCCCCGCCGAGCAGGACCGGGTGCTGCTGCTGCAGGTCTCCTCGCCGGTCTGCGCACCCTGCCGGCAGACCGCGACGCTGCTCACCGAGCTGGCTGCCGGCATCCCCGAGCTGGTGCACGTGGAGGTGGACGCCGCCGAGCGCCCGGAGGTGGCCGGCGACCTCGGGATCATGCGCACGCCCACGGTCGTCGCGTTCGACCGGTCCGGCGCCGAACTGCTCCGGGTGTCGGGCGTGCCCCGGCTGCGTGACCTCGAAACCGCTCTGGCCCCCGCCCTCGGCAGGGCCTGACCAGCGGTCCGCGGCCGCGATGATCACTCGAACGGGTGTCCGGTGGCTGGGAGCACGTTCCCGTCGGCCGAGCTCCTCGGTTACCCTTGCGTCCGTGTTCTGGCCGCTGACCCGACGACGCGCCGTGGATCTGTGCCGCGTCGGCAGCTGCCTGTGTCGGGATCGCTGACTCCGGCACCGCCCGTTCTCCCGGTCGACATCCGGGCCCCGGCCGCTGTCGGAGCCGGGCCACGTTCGTACCTCTTCCAGGAGATCACCCATGTCCGCACAGGACATCACACCGGCACCGCGACGCGGGCCGGCCGGCCGGGCGAGCGAACCGCCCGTGGACCCGCGCGGCGTCCGCTTCAACGCCACCGTGACCACGGTCGTCCTCGCGCTGGTCCTGATCAGTGGCAGCGGCTGGCTGGCCGCCGCACAGGCCGCGGTGTTCGCGCTCGGCGCGTTCGCCGGGCTGCGGTTCTCGCCCTACGGCGTGCTGTTCCGAACGCTTGTGGCGCCGCGGCTGGGCCCGCCGACCGAGAAGGAGGAGGCCGCCCCGGTGCGGTTCTCCCAGACCGTCGGCTTCGTGTTCGCGACGGTCGCCGCGGTCGGTTACCTGACCGGCCTCACCACGCTCGGCCTGATCGCCACGGCGTTCGCGTTGGCCGCCGCGTTCCTCAACGCCGCCTTCGGCTTCTGCCTGGGCTGCGAGATGTACGCGCTGATCGCTCGATTCCGGGCTCGCTTCGGGCCCGGCCACCCGCACAACGAACAGGGAGCCACCGCATGAGCCGCCAGGACGTCCTGGTCTCGGTCGACTGGGCCGAGAAGAACCTCGGCACCGATGGGATCGTCTTCGTCGAGGTCGACGAGGACACCGCTGCCTACGACGGCGGCCACCTTGCCGGCGCAGTCAAGATGAACTGGACCACCGAGCTGCGCGACCCGGTCCGCCGCGACATCCTCACGAAGGAGGGTTTCGAGGCGCTGCTGTCGGCCAAGGGCATCAGCAACGACGACACCGTCGTGCTCTACGGCGGCAACAACAACTGGTTCGCCGCCTACGCGTACTGGCAGTTCAAGCTCTACGGCCACGAGAACCTGCGACTGCTCGACGGTGGTCGCAAGAAGTGGGAGCTCGACGGCCGCCCGCTGACCACCGATGTCGTCGAGCGCCCGGCCGCGACCTACACCGCCAAGGACGCCGACCTCTCGATCCGCGCCCACCGCGACGAGGTCGTCGAGGCGATCAACACCAAGAACCTGGTCGACGTGCGCTCCCCCGACGAGTTCTCCGGCAAGATCCTCGCGCCGGCGCACCTGCCGCAGGAGCAGTCGCAGCGGCCCGGCCACGTGCCGTCGGCGATCAACATCCCGTGGAGCAAGGCGGCCAACGAGGACGGCACGTTCAAGTCCGACGAGGAGCTCGAGGCGCTCTACGGCGAGGCGGGGCTCAACGACTCGAAGGCCACGATCGCGTACTGCCGCATCGGCGAGCGCAGCTCGCACACCTGGGTGGTGCTGCGCGAGCTGCTGGGCCACAGCGACGTCAAGAACTACGACGGCAGCTGGGTCGAGTACGGCTCGCTCGTCGGCGTGCCGATCGAGCTGGGGGACGGTCGCTGATGTGCGGTGCACCTGACCAGGCCACCCTGCTGCCGGCCGGCACCGACCTGACCAAGGAGACGGTGCTCACCGGCAAGGTGCTGGCCGGCGGCCTGCCCGTCGGCGGCGCGTTCGTCCGGCTGCTCGACAGCTCCGGCGAGTTCACCGCGGAGGTCGTCTCGTCGGCCTCGGGTGACTTCCGGTTCTTCGCCCGCCCGGGCAGCTGGACGGTGCGTGCGCTGTCCCGCGCCGGCAACGGCGAGGCCGTGCTGACCGCCGACGGACCGGGCCTGCACGAGGCCGAGGTCACCGTCGGCTGACGCCTGCCCGATCCACGATCGCCGCTCCGGCACCGCCGGGGCGGCGATCGTCGTCCTGGCGGGTCGAACACGACGACCGAGCCCGCGCCCCGCAGTACATCGGCGGGGAGCAGGCCACACCGCTATGCTGCGCGGCCGTGCACTGGTTGTTCACCGGATTGTTGATCGCCGCCAGCGGGGCCGTTGTGGCCTTCACCGGCCACTTGCTCCATCGGCTCTTCACAACCGAGCCCGCCGCCCTCGCGCCCGCCGACATCCCCGCGGAGCAGGCCCGATGAGCGGGCCCGACCACGGCGGCGAGCCGACGCCGCACGGCACCGTCACCGGCCCCACGAACGCGGCCCCGGACTCGCCGCGGCGCAACCGGCCCCGTTGGGACGACCTGCCGATCCCCGACGACACCGCGAACCTGCGCGAGGGCCCCGAGCTGCACGAGGACCTCCTCGGGCTGTTGCCGCTCGTCGGCGTCTGGCGCGGCACCGGCGTGGTCGACTATCCGACCATCGACGGCCCCTACGAGTTCGGCCAGCAGATCGTGTTCGCCCACGACGGCCGCCCGTTCCTGTCCTACGAGTCCCGCGCCTGGCTGCTCGGCCCGGACGGTGAGGTGCTGCGCCCGGCGGCCCGGGAGACCGGTTTCTGGCGGCCGCAGCCGGGCGGCGAACTCGAGGTGCTCATCACGCACGCGACCGGCATCGTCGACGTCTTCTACGGCCGGGCCCGGAACCTGACCTCCTGGGAGATCGAGACCGACGCCGTCGTGCGTACCGCGTCGGCCAAGGAGGTCACCCGGTCCAAGCGGCTCTACGGCCTGGTCGAGGGCGGGGACCTCGCCTACGCCGACGACCGGGAGATGATGGGCCAGCCCCTGCAGCCGCACATGTCGGCGAGGCTGCAGCGCATCGCGGGCTGATTCCGCCGGGACCGGCGCGGCAACGGTGCGGATTCTCAGTTCCGGCGCGTCGACGGGCCCAGCAGCGCGCGCACCTCGTCGACGGGAAGGTCCGCCAGCCGGGCGATCTGCTCGATCTGCAGGCCCGCCTCGGCGAGTCGGTGCAGCACCCCGGCCAGCACACCCCGCTCGTGGCGTACCGCGTCGGTGAGCCGCTCCAGCTGGTCGCGACAGCGATCCAGGTCCGCCGCGGCGCTGACCGCGCGCACCGGGTCGTCGAGCAGCACGGCGAGCAGCCGGTCGCGGGCGTCGACCCGGGGCGGGACGGGCTTCGCCCGGTCGCCGGGCAACGCGGCGGCGGCCTCGGCCCGTTCGGCCGCGGCCGCGCGGGCCGCGAGGGCCTGCGCCACCGCTTCCGCCACCGTCTGGCTCGACCCCGCGGACAGCGGGCGCACGACGGGTGGCGCGGCCCAGTTCGCCGGCTCGGGTTCGGCGGGTTCGACCGCAGGGGGCTCCTCGACGGCCCCTGGCTCGTCGGCGGGCGCCGGGTGCCCGGCAGGCACTTCGGCGGCGACCGACGGCGCGGACTGCTCCGTGGGGGCGGCGGGCTCGGCCGCGGTGGGCGCGGCAGGGGTGTCGGCCCCCGCGTCGCCGTCCGGTGCGCCCTCGGCTGTGCTCTGGCGCGTGTGGCGGCCGAACCGGATCGGCAGCGGCGCGGTATCGGCTTCGCCGGCGGTGCGCGCGAGGTGAGCCTCGCGCGCACCGCCGGCCTCGCGCGCCGCGACGGCGTCGGCCACCGTGGCCGGCTGCGCGGTCGTCAGGGGCGCCGCGGCCGCCTGCCGGGCCCGCGGCGGGTCCGAGGGGCCGCTGGCCGCCTCACCTGTCCAGTCGGCGGCCGTGGGTTCGGCCACTGCCGCGGCCGGGGCGTCGTCCGCCGGCCGTTTCCGCCGGCGACGGCTGAGCACGACGAACAGCGCGATGATCAACGCCACCGCCCCCGCACCCAGCAGGACCAGGACGTCCGGCGAGATGGCCCACTGCATGGCTGCGCACCGTACGCCGATCTACGTCACAGTGCGCAGTCGACCTCAACCGGAGCGTGATCCCGAAGCAGACCGGTTCGAGCGGGCCCTCGAGCCGCCGGAGTTCGCCTTCGCGTCCAGATCCCTGTCGTCGTCCTCCGCGCCGCCGGCGCCCTTCGGCGTGTGGTCGCTCTTCTCCGGCCCCCCACCCGACGTGCTGTTCTTCGACGTCGGAGGGGTCTTCGGACCGGGCGAACCGGGGCGGGCGGGGCCGGCCTTGAGGGCGTGGTCGGCGCTCGCGGCGGTGGATCCGCCCGCCGGACGCACGTCCGCAGAATCCTTCTCGTCGGCGCCCGAGGACGTTGTGTCCTTCTTGTCGGACTCCCCGGATTCACCGGATCCGGTGGTGGCGCCACCATGCCGGACGGCCTGCACCGCGACGGTCTTCTCCACGTCGGCCGACGCCGGGCCGGCATCGCCGGCGAGCCCGGGCTCGGCAGTGGACGGGGTGGACCCGGATCCCGGCAAGGACACCGGGGACTGCATCGGGACCGCGGTCGTCACCGGCTCATCCGGCTCCTCCGCGTCGGTCCCGGCCCCGCGCTCCTCCGAGACGGGCCGGAACAGGTCACCGGGCAGGGGCGCCGGCTCGCTGCGCGGACGCATCGAGGTCGTCGCCTCGACGTCGGCCAGGTCCTCTGCGGCGGGCTTCGCGGGCCGGTTGCCCGGCGGCGGGGTCGCACCGCGGGCACCGGCCGGGGCCGGAGGTGCAGGGGAGGTCGTGCCGGGTAGCGGCTGACCGGCGGACGCCGCTGCCGACGACGGGGCGGCGCTCGCCTCGCGCCCTCGGCCGGCCGCGGGCTGAACCGGAACGGCCTGCGTCGCCGTGTCGGGCTCCGCCGGGCCGCTCTGCGCCGGGTCACTCGGATTCGATCCGCTCGGCGCCGGACCGCTCGGGGCCGATCCACTCTGCGCCGGGCCGCTCTGTCCGGCGCCGGGCGCGGCCGGGCTGTCAGGACCCGGTGCCGGCTGGCCCGTACCGGGCGGGGTGGAGCCGCCCCGAGCCGGGCCGGCCTGCGGGGCACCCGCTTGCGCAGGGGCCGCCGGAAAGCCGCCCCGGGCCGGACCGACCGCAGCCGCGTCGCGCGGTGGGACGGCGATGCGCGCCGTCGGCCCGGACAGCAGCCCTTCGAGCTGGCCGCGCAGCCGGGTCAGATCGGCGAGCACGGCGTCGCGCTGACGGGTCAGCTCGGCCAGCTCCGCACGGGCCGCCTCCTGGTCCGCCTTGACCGCGGACCGGGCCTGGTTGCGGATCTCCTCGGCCTCCTCCTCGGCGGCCTGCAGGATGCTCTGCATGCGGTCGGTGAAGGAGCCGATCATGTCCGGCGATTCGGCGGGCGGGGGCGCCATCCCGGGCCGGGGCCGCGGGGTCGGGCGGGGCCGGGCGCCACCGGGCGGCGTCGGCTGCCCGGCGACCGGGAACCCACCCGACGGCGGCGGCACCACCGGGAACGGCTGGCTCCGCGCCACGTCGAGGTCGGCACGCATCCGCGCCAGCACCCGCTGCAGCCGAGCCACGTGTTCGTCGACCTGTCGCCGGTCGTATCCCCGAAGCACGACGTCGAAGCGCGGGGCCCCGAGCGACCGATCGCCTCCGTCAGTCGTCATCGAAGACCCCTCCAGCGCATACCCACCCCGACCATTTCGCCGAGGGTAGGGAGATCGTTGGTCCCAACCAGCCTCGTTCACTCTAACGGAGCAGATTGGTCAAGGACCAACCCACCGTGCGCAGCATGTGGTTCGCCTGCTCGTTCCGTGGCGGAGCAGCGGACGGCGGTATCGTCCGCCGGCGGGCGGCTCGGGCCGCGCTCGAGCGCCGTGACCTGGGGACCGGACGCCGGGCAGCGGACCGGCCTACCATCGGCGCCGTGGACACCTCGCTGCGACACACGCTGCACCAGCGCGGCCTCCGGATGACGCCGCAGCGGCAACTCGTGATCGACGCGGTCCGCGATCTGGGCCACGCGACGCCCGAACAGATCTGCGCCCGGGTCCAGCGTGCCGCACCGGCCGTCAACATCACGACCGTCTACCGGACGCTCGACCTGCTCGAACGGCTCGGCATGGTGCGGCACACCCACCTCGGCCACGGCGCCCCGACCTACTCCGAGCAGGAACACCAGCACGTCCACCTGGTGTGCCACTCCTGCGGTTCGGTGTCCGAGGCCCCCACCGACCTGATGGACGACCTTGCGGAGCGGCTCCTGCGGGAATCGAGCTTCGAGCTGGACGTCACCCACGTCGCGCTGTCCGGCCGCTGCGCCGACTGCCCTGACGATCACCGCACCGCTGACGACGAGGAGATCCGGTGAGCACGCCCGAGTCCGCAACGGAGCTCCCGGAGCCCCCCGACCCCGACGGCGGCGTCCCGGCCCACCGCGGTGACCCGCTCGCCGAACAGCGGGCGATGGCCCGGTCCGCCGCCGTGGTCGACCGCAGCCACCGCGGTGTCATCGCGGTCCCCGGCGAGGACCGGTTGAGCTGGCTGCACCTGCTGCTCACCCAGCACGTCAGCGAGCTGCCGGCCGACTCCGGCACCGAGGCGCTGGTGCTGGACGCCAACGGCCGGGTGCTGCACCACATGGTGGTCTCGCACACCGACGACACGGTCTGGCTGGACACCGAGCCCGGCGAGGTGCCGCCGCTGCTCGACTACCTGCAGAAGATGACGTTCTGGTCCAAGGTCCAGCCGCGCGACGCGACCGATGAGCTGGCCGTACTCAGCGTCGTCGGGCCGCAGACGCCCGCGGTGCTGCAGGCCGCCGGGGTCATCCCGCCGGAGGGGCCCTACGCGTCCGCGGCGCTGCCCGGCGGCGGCGTGGTCCGGCGGATGCCGTGGCCGGGGGTGGACGCCGCCGACCTGCTTGTCCCGCGCGGCGAGCGCGACGCCTGGTGGCAGCGGCTGACCGCGGCCGGGGCGCGCGGCGCCGGCACGATGGCGTTCGAGGCGCTGCGGGTGGAGTCCGTGCGGCCGCGGCTGGCCCTCGACACCGACGACCGGACCATCCCGCACGAGGTGGGCTGGATCGGGTCGGCGGTGCATCTGACGAAGGGCTGCTACCGCGGCCAGGAGACGGTCGCACGAGTCGCGAACCTCGGCCGCCCGCCGCGCCGACTGGTGCTGCTGCACCTCGACGCGGGCGACGAGGAGCTCCCCCGTCCCGGGGATCCGGTGCTGCGCGACGGCCGCGCGGTCGGCCGCGTCGGCACGGTGACGCTGCACCACGAGCTGGGCCCGGTGGCGCTCGCTCTGCTGAAGCGCTCGGTGCCGGTCGACGCGGAGCTGGTGGCCGGCACCGGGGACCGGGCCGCGCCGGCCGCGATCGATCCCGACTCCGTCCCGGCCGAGGACACCGCGCCGCCGCCCGGGCGCGCCGCCCAGATGCGCGGGGGTCTGCGGGGCTGACCGGGCCGTACCGCCGTCCGCGCGGTCGCCTCCACGCCCCGCGGTGATCGCTGTTTCGCCGTGAGGAACCGCGCCGTGCACGGCAGCATCCTCCCGAGCAGCGACGACGCGCCGCCGTCTTGCATGGTGAGACAAATTGCCCGAATACCGGGAACTCGGCCTACCCTCGGGGCGTGGTCGAGACGAGCCGGTACCGATGGGTGGTGCTGGCGGTGGGCACGCTGGCCCAGGCCGCGACCGCGGCGTACTTCCTCGGACTCGCCGCCGTCACCCCGGCCCTGCGCGAGCACTTCGGACTGAGCCTGGCCCAGGTCGGCGTGCTCCTCGGGGTCATCTCGGCGGGGATCGTCACCACCTTGTTCGCCTGGGGCAGCGCGGCGGACCGGTTCGGCGAGCGCGGCGTGATGGCGATCGGCCTGATCGGGGCCGCGGCCGCGCTCGGGACCACCGCACTCGTCGCCAGCCCGGTCGCGGCCGGTGCGCTCCTGATCGTGGCCGGCGCGTTCGGCGCGAGCGTGAACGCCGCCAGCGGCCGCGCGGTCCTCACCTGGTTCCCGGCCCGCCGCCGCGGACTCGCCATGGCGGTGCGGCAGACCTCGGTGCCCGTCGGCGCGGCCGTCGCGGCCGTGGCGCTGCCGGCGATCGCCGACGGGGAGGGCGGCGTTCCCGGGGTGTTCGCCGCGCTGGCCGCGGGCTGTCTGCTCGCCGCCGTCGCCGTCGCGGTGTGGGTGCGCGAGCCCCCGAACGCCCCGGACCGAGGCTCCCGGCCCGCCGCGAAGGCGCGGACCGTGCTGGCCGACCGCCGGCTGCAGCGGCTCAGCCTGGGCGGGGCGCTGCTCGTCGTCCCGCAGTTCCTCGGCTCGGTGTTCCTGGTCGAGGTGCTGCACACCGGGCACGGGATGTCGACGGCCGCCGCAGGCGCTCTGCTCGCCGCCATGCAGGTGCTGAGCGCCATGGGCCGACTCGGCAGCGGCGTGTGGTCGGACCGGGTGGACAGCAGACTGGGCCCGCTGCGGATCGTCGCGGTCGCGGTGACGATCGGGTTCGCGCTGTCGGCCGCCGCGTACGCCGGCCCGACCGGGCTCCTCGCGGCCGTGCTCGTGCCCGCGGCCGCGCTGGCCGTCAGCTGGAACGGGCTGGTGTTCACCGCGGCCGGGGAGCTCGCCCCGCCCGGGCGCGCCGCCACCGCCATGGCGGTGTCGAACACTGCCAACTACGTGGGTGCCGCGGTCACCCCGGCCCTGGGTGGCGTGATCGCCGACGCCGCGGGCTGGCCGGCGATGCTCGCCACCGGGGCCGTCGCCGCCGCGCTGGCCGTCCTGACCCTGCGAGGACTGCGCGACGGGGCGGATCAGCCTGCGCGCTGCTTGCCCGCGACCGCGCCCCAGAACACCCGCAACCGGTCGTAGCAGGCCCCGGCCGTCTTCTCGTCGCCGTCGCGCAATGCCCGCAGGGCCCGCTGCACCTCGGCCGCCGAGGTGTCGGCACGCAGCGCGTCGTCGTCGAGCAGGTCGACCAGGCCGCCGTAGTCGAGCTCGACCACCGAGTCCCGATCGAAGCGGTCGAGCCAGCGGGCGGTCTCGGCGAGCACCTCGGTGGGACCGACGTCGCCCAGCGCCTCACGCACGATCCGCTCGGCGGCCGCAGCCCGGCTCCGGGCCACCCTCATCGGCACCCGCCACGAGACCCGGCGGGGACGGCCGAGGTGCAACTGCCGCCCCTCGGGGTCGACGAGGGCGAACCACGGCAACGGAACCGTCCAGCTCGCCGTGACGACGTGTGCGGCGGCGTCGCCCAGCTCCACCATCGCCGCCTCGGCCCGCCGCCGCGCCGCAGCCTCCGGGACCGGCAGGGCACTCGAGCGCAGCAGCGGTTCCTCCTCGGCCAGGAAACCCAGAACCGCCGCCGCCGCGCGCGGGCGGGTGTCGAGCGGACAGATCAGCGGCTCGCCGTCCACCCCGTCCAGGACGAGCACGTCGACGGGCGGTGCGCCGGCCGGTCCACCGTCCGCCGGGTCACCCGGCAGCAACCGCTCGGCGATGTGTGCGCGCAGACACAGCTCGCGTTCCAGGCGGCCCGCCCGCTCCGGCGGGACCGCGCCGCGGGCGAGTCCGGCCCGGACGGGCCCACCGGACGGCCCGGCGAAGACCCGCGACGGCTCGTACACCCGCAGGTAGGACAGGAACGGGGCCGGCATGGACAGGAATGATTCCAGCCCACAGGGCCGGCGTGACCGAATGAACGTCACACCATCGATGCCACGTCGCACGCCTGGTGGTTCGCAAGGTACGGTGGACACCAGGACATTGATGAGATGAATGGGGCCGCCGAATCATCCGGCCGCCCCTTCCCTGTTGTAAGGGGGACCAGCCATGGGGCGCGGACGAGCCAAGGCCAAGCAGACCAAGGTGGCCCGAGAGCTCAAGTACAGCTCCCCCACGATGGATCTCGACGCGCTGCAGCGCGAGATCGGGAGTGGGAAGGCTGCTTCCGACGACGAGCAGGAGTACGACGACTACGCGGACTCGTACTCCTCCTACACCGACGACGAGGACGCGCGCCGGCGGTGAACCGGTAGCGGGTCCTCCGGTCGGCCGATGGCGTTCCGCCGGGTCACCGCAGCAGCAGGTTGGCCATCGCAGCCACCCCTACCGCGGCGATCAACAGGCGGAACGCCATCGGCGGCAGCCGACGACTCAGCGCGGCGCCCACCCGTCCACCGACGGTCGCGCCCGCTGCGATGAGCAACGCCGCCGTCCAGGCGATCTGGTCGGCGAGCAGCGCGAAGACGATCCCGGCGGCGAGGTTGACGGTCAGCGCCATCGCGTTCTTCAGCGCGTTGATCCGCTGCAGGTCCTCGGGTAATGCCACTCCCATGAGGCCCAGCAGGATGACGCCCTGCGCTGCGCCGAAGTAGCCGCCGTAGACACCGGACGCGGTGACCCCGGCGGTGAGCCACGGGCTGTCGCCGCCGCGTGGGGTCTCGGCCCGGCGGGCGGCCAGTCGGCGGGCGAGCAGCGGTTGCACCAGTACCAGCAGCACGGCGACGCCGATCAGCACCGGCACCACCGCGGCGAAGGTCTGCGCGGGCAGCAGCAGGAGCACGCCCGCCCCCACCAGGCCGCCGACCGCCGAAGCAGCGCACAGCCGCAGCACCCGTGCGCGTTGGCCGCGCAGTTCACGGCGGTAGCCGAACACCCCGGCGACCGAACCGGGTACCAGACCGATGTTGTTGGACACGTTGGCCAGCAGCGGCGGGTAGCCCACCGCGAGCAGCACCGGGAACGTGATCAACGTGCCCGAGCCGACCGCGGCGTTGACGGCGCCGGCCGCCATCCCCGCCAGCGCCACCAGTAGCGCCTGCCACGGCGTCATTGCCGTCCTCCTGCCACGTTCGCCGACGCTAGCCGCCGAGGGCGCCGCGGTGGCGCCGGAGACGCCGACGTCACGTTCCCGCCCGCGCCCGGCCGACCCGCCCCGGTGATCAACAACGGCGGAGGTTGGGTATCGTCAAGCTGACGAAAACATGCTCCCGACCTCGTCAGGATGATCTTCATGCGCGGGAACCTGTTCGCCGTGGCCGTCGACCTCGTGATCCTCACGGTCCGCCGGGCGGAGTTGTGCGTCCTCCTGGGACAGCGCAACGTGACCCCACACGCGGGGAGCTGGGCGCTGCCCGGCGGCTTCGTGCTCCCCCACGAGGACCTCGTGGACACCGCCGCCCGCCTGCTCACCGAACAGACCGGCGCCGAGGGCGGCACCGACCCCACAACGGCGGACGACGGGCACCTCGAGCAGCTCGCAAGCTACGCCGCCCCCGACCGGGACCCGCGCGGCCGGGTGCTCAGCGTCGGCTACCTCGCGCTGCTGCCCGACCTCCCGGAGCCGGCCGCCGGGCCCGACGCCGAACGCCGGGCGTGGCACCCGGTGCAGCCACTGCTGCACCCCGGCTCGGGAGACCCGGCCCTTGCCTTCGACCACAACCGGATCCTCGCCGACGGCGTCGACCGGGCCCGCGCGAAGCTCGAGTACTCGACGCTGGCGGCGTCGTTCTGCCCGCCGCAGTTCACCGTGACCGACCTGCGACGGGTCTACGAGGCGGTGTGGCGCACCGAGATCGACCCGCGGAACTTCCAGCGCAAGGTGACCTCGGTCGACGGGTTCCTGCTGCCCACCGCCACGATGGTCACCGGCGGCCGGGGACGGCCGGCGCAACTGTTCCGGCGCGGGCCGGCCACGACCCTGCATCCGCCGATGCTCCGCGAGACCAGCGGCTCGACCAGAGCTGCGGACAGGTAGCGAGGTCAGAAGCGGGGGTGCTCGCCGCGCAGCTGCACCCGCGACCCGGCCTCGTCGCCCTCGCCGCCGGTCGCGCGCCGAACCTCACCGAGTACCCAGGACGGCACGTGCCGTGCGGTGAGCACGGCGAGCGCGCGGTCGACGTCGTCGGGTGGCAGCACCGCGACCATCCCGACGCCCATGTTGAACGTCTTCTCCATCTCGGCGCGATCGACCCGGCCGCGGGAGGCGATCAGCTTGAACACCGGCTCCGGGGTCCAGGTGCCGCGTTCGGCCACCGCGACCAGCCCGTCGGGCAGCACCCGCTCCAGGTTGCGGGCCAGCCCGCCGCCGGTGATGTGCGCGAACGTGCGGACCCCGGTCTCCGCGGCCAGCGCCAGGCAGTCCCGGGCGTAGATGCGGGTCGGGGCGAGCAGTTCCTCGCCGAGGGTGCGGCCGAACTCCTCGACGTGGCCCTCCAGCGGCATCCGGGCGATGTCCAGCAGCACGTGCCGGGCCAGCGAATAGCCGTTGGAGTGCAGCCCGGAGGCGCCCATGGCCACCAGCACGTCGCCGGGGCGGACCCGCTCCGGGCGCAGCATGGCCTCGGCGTCGACGATCCCGACGCCGGTGGCCGACAGGTCGTACCCGCCGGCGTCCATCAGCCCGGGGTGCTCCGCGGTCTCCCCGCCCAGCAGCGCGCAGCCGGCCTGCTGGCAACCCTCCGCGATGCCCTTGACGATGGTCGCGACCTGCTCGGGGATCAGCCGGCCGACAGCGATGTAGTCCTGCAGGAACAGCGGCTCGGCGCCGCAGACCACGAGGTCGTCGACGACCATCGCGACCAGGTCCAGGCCGATCGTGTCGTGCTTGTCCATGGCCTGCGCGATGGCCACCTTGGTGCCGACCCCGTCGGTGGACGCCGCGAGCACCGGCTCGGTGTAGCGGCCCAGCTTCGGGGCGAAGAGCCCGGCGAACCCGCCGATGCCGCCGAGGACCTCGGGGCGGCTCGCCTTCTCCGCGTACGGCCGCAACGCCTCGACAGCCTGCTCACCCGCCTCGATGTCCACGCCCGCGGACGCGTAGCTCGCCCGCGGACTGTCAAGGCTGTTCGCCGTGCTGTTCTCGGTGGTCGGCGGCATGGTGGGTCTCGCTCCCAGCTGGACGACGCGTCGCGGTGCGACGCCGGGCAGGTACTCGGGGGTCACGGGGCCTGGCACGCCCCACAGGAGGGCGGCTCAGGGACGACGCAGGGCGTCCGCGGCACCGTAGCCGACCGAGAGCGGCCCGGCATCGCCGGAAGCCGCGCCCGATACGTCCGGCACCGGCTCCTCGGCAGCGGGCCGCGCGGGAAGGGCGTCGCCGGACAGCTCCTCGAGCAGGTGCTTGCCCAGCCGCGCCTCCTCCGGCAACGGGATGGGGTACTCGCCGTCGAAGCACGCCGCGCACAACCGGCTGCGCGGCTGCTCGCTGGCGGCGACGAGCCCGCCGAGGGACACGTATCCCAGCGAGTCGGCGCCGATCGAACGGCGCACCCCCTCGCTGTCCAGCGAACCGGCGACGAGCTCGGCACGGGTGGCGAAGTCGATCCCGTAGAAGCAGGGCCAGCGCACCGGCGGCGAGGCGATCCGCACGTGCACCTCGAGGGCGCCCGCCTCGCGCAGCATGCGGACCAGGGCGCGCTGGGTGTTGCCGCGGACGATCGAGTCGTCGACGACCACCAGCCGCTTGCCGCGGATGACGTCGCGCAGCGGGTTCAGCTTGAGCCGGATACCGAGCTGGCGGATGGTCTGGGACGGCTGGATGAAGGTCCGCCCGACGTAGGCGTTCTTGACCAGACCCTGGCCGTAGGGGATCCCGGAGCCCTGCGCGTAACCGATCGCGGCCGGGGTGCCGGACTCGGGAACCGGGATGACCAGGTCGGCCTCGACCGGGTGCTCCTGCGCCAGCCGGCGGCCGATCTCCACCCGCGTGGCATGCACCGAGCGGCCGGAGATCGTGGTGTCGGGCCGGGCCAGGTAGACGTACTCGAACACGCAGCCCTTGGGATCGGGGGCCGCGAACCGGGAGCTGCGCAGCCCGTCGGCGTCGATGGCCAGCAGCTCGCCGGGCTCGACCTCGCGGACGACCGACGCGCCGACGATGTCCAGCGCCGCGGTCTCGCTGGCGACGACCCAGCCGCGATCCAGCCGGCCCAGCACCAGCGGCCGGACGCCCTTCGGGTCGCGCGCGGCGTACAGCGTCTCCTCGTCGGCGAAGACGAGCGAGAACGCGCCGCGCACCCGGGGCAGCAGCCGCATCGCGGCCTCCTCGACCCCGGTGTCGGCGGCGTTGGCCGCGAGCAGCTCGCAGATCAGGTCGGAGTCGGTGGTGGCCTGGGCGCGGGCGCCGGCCCGGGTGCCGTTGCCGTTGCCGTTGCCGTTCGCGGCCCGGGCGTTGACCTCGTCGCGCAGCTCGGCGGTGTTCACCAGGTTGCCGTTGTGGCCGAGCGCGATGCCGCTGCCGGTGGCCGTGGTCCGGAACGTCGGCTGGGCGTTCTCCCAGGTCGTCGAGCCGGTGGTGGAGTATCGGGTGTGCCCGACGGCCAGGTGCCCACGCAGCGACGACAGCGTCTGCTCGTCGAAGACCTGGCTGACGAGTCCGAGGTCCTTGAACACGACCATGCGGCGGCCGTCGGACACCGCGATCCCGGCGGCCTCCTGGCCCCGATGCTGCAGGGCGTACAGGCCGTAGTAGGTCAGCTTGGCGACGTCCTCACCGGGCGCCCAGACACCGAAGACGCCACACTCCTCGCGCGGGGCCTCCTCCAGCGGAATCGGCTGGACGGACGGCGGTACGACGGGTGGTGCAGCGGGTTCGGTGAAGCCGCTCGATGCGGGGGTGCGGTCGGTCGGGTGCTCGTTCCGGGCGGAACTCAACGCACACACGCTCCTCAACAGACGGCGGCGCTTTTCGTTACTCGATGGTACGCCGCCAGAGCTCCGGGACCCACTCAGCGGGACCGGCATCACCGAACCACCGGCCCTGTCCGAGGTCGCAGCCGAGCCGGGCGAGCCGGTCCGCCTGGACGACGGTCTCCACCCATTCGGCCGTCACCTCCAGGCCGAGAGCGTGTGCCATCTCGACGAGGGCACGCACGATGCTCTCGTCCATCGGATCGGCGGCCGGATGCCGTAGCCCGTCGATGAACGAGCCGTCGATCTTCAGCGCGTGCACCGGCAGCCGGCGCAGCCAGGCCAGGCTGGAGTAGCCGGTGCCGAAGTCGTCGAGGGCGAGCCGCACCCCGGCGGCGCGCAGCGCGCTCAGCGCGTCGAGCGCGGCCGGCTCGTCGCGGAGCACGGCCTGCTCGGTGATCTCCAGCTGCAGCCGGTCCGGGGGGAGCCCGGTCTCCCCGAGAACCCCGATCACCCGGCGCACCCACCCCGGCTCGATGAGCTGCACCGGGGAGACGTTGACGCTCACGTACGGCGTGTCCGAGCCGAGCTCGGACCACCAGGCCGCGGCGTACCGGCAGGCCTCGGCGAGCACCCAGTGCCCGAGCTGGACGATCGCCCCGCTGTGTTCGGCGAGCTCGATGAACCGTCCCGGGCCCAGCAGCCCCTGCTGCGGGTGCTGCCAGCGGACCAGCGCCTCCACCCCACGGATGCGCCCGTCGCAGAGCCCGACCAGCGGCTGGAACGCGAGCCGGAACTCCCCACGGTCGACACCGCCGCGCATGCCCGCGAGCAGCGCGAATCGGGCCGCCTCCCCGGCGTCGCGCTCGGGATCGAACACCACCCGGCGCCCACCGCCGTGCGCCTTGGCCCAGGACAGCGCGACGTCGGCGGCCCGCATCAGCTCCTCGGGGCAGGCCCCGTCGATCGCGGTCTCGGTGACACCGATGCTGGCCGACACGCTCAGCCCGTGCCCGGCGACGAGGAACGGCGAGGCGAGGGCGGCGAGCAGCCGGTCGGCCAGCCGGCACATCTCGTCGAGCCCCTCGGGATCGACGACGAGCACCGCGAACTCGTCGCCGCCGGTCCGGGTGACCAGGTGCGGGCCGGCGGCCATCTGCAGCCGGCCCGCCACCGCGAGCAGCAGCTGGTCGCCGACCTGGTGGCCGAGACTGTCGTTGATGGCCTTGAAGCCGTCCACGTCGAGCGCGCAGAGCCCGACCCGCTCAGCCATGTCCGGGGCGAACGCCTGGCGCAGCCGCTGCTCGGTGAGCACCCGGTTCGGCAGCTTGGTGAGCCGGTCCTGGGAGGAGGCCTGTTCGAGCCGGGAGCGCAGCCGGTGGCGCTCGGAGACGTCCTGCACCACGGCGATGATGTGGCTGGGCCTGCCGTCGTCGTCGCGGACGAGCGAGCCGGTGACGTGCGTCCACACGACCAGTTCGTCGGGCCGGACGAGGCGCACGTCGACGCTGAGGGTGTCCGGGTCGCCCGCGCGCAGCCGGTGGTAGCTGTCGATGAACGCGGCGGCGTCGTCCGGGTGCACGAAGTCGGTGATCGGCCGTGGCAGGTCGGGGCGCTCGAGCAGGCCGAACAGCCGGCACAGCGCCGGGTTGAGGTCGAGCACCTCACCCTCGAGGCCGCCGATGGCGATGCCGACCGGCCCCTGCATGTAGAGCGTCCGGTAGTGGATCTCGCCGTTGGCCAGGGCGCGCGAGACGTGCTCCTCCGGGCAGGGTCCGGCGCGGAGCAGATCCTGCTGCTCACGGTGCGCCCGCTCGCGGACCGCGCCGGCGAAGCCGGCGGCGAGCTCGTCGAGCGCGGCGGTGAGCCGGCGGATGCCCTCCGACCCGGCCGGACCGCCGAGGGCCACCGGCCCCTCCCGGCGCAACAGGCCCAGGGTGGCCGGCAGCACGTCCTCGGGCGTCGGCCCCGGGCCACCGAGCACGTCGCCGTTGTACCCGGAACCGAGCAGCGCCGCCCCGATCGGACGCGCCGCGATGGGCCAGAACGGTTCCGCCCGCAGCGCGGCCGACAACCGCCGCAGCAGCGGCCGAAGCCGCGCCCGCACGGCCGGGTCGTCCGGCCAGAGCTGGTCCGCCCACCGCCCGGCCAGCACGTCGATCGGATCGCCGCCGGCGGCTGCGTGCGGTGCGGTCATCGAGCCCAGCGGGTCCGGGAGGCTGCGTGCTGCGACCACGCTGCCACCTCCCATCGCCCGTTCGGTCCGCCCGGTTCCCGATCGGCGTAATTTTCGACCCCCTGTTGCCATTACGCCACTACCAGGTGCCCCGGATCATCCGATCGGTGACCACAGGAAAGCTGATTGTCAACGCAATGGCAGGAATGGGGCGATATCCGCAGCGCGCGTTCCCGACGCCGCGAGCACCCCGTCGCGGACCGCATCATCCCAGGTCAAGGTGCCCATGGCGAGGCCGAGCCAGGTGCGCGGATCGGCCTCGACGACATTCGGCGGCGTGCCCCGGCCGTGCCGCGGGCCCTCGATGCACTGAATCGCCCCGTATGGCGGAACTCGCACCTCGACGCTGCGGCCGGGCGCGGCGGTCGCCAGCGCCGTCAGACTCTCCTTCACCGCGGCACGCAGCAGCGCCCGGTCCGGTTCGGGGCCGCCGGCCAGCCAGGCGGCCACCGCGGCCACCGGGTCCTCGGTCATGCCGGCGACGGTAGCCGGGACAGCCGGGGCGATGGCGGCGGGCTCAGGCACCGGCCCCGAACAGCGCCGGCAGCGTGCCCTCCCACGCCGCGCGCAGCTCGTCGAGCGGCATCGTGGGCAGCCCGGCGATGTCGAGCGCGCCCCCGCCGACCGTCCCGAGCCGCGTGCCCGCCACCCCGGCCTCGGCGGCCCGGGCGAGGAACGCGTCGGCGTCGGCCGCGGCCACGCTGACCAGGACACGCCCGGACGACTCGGAGAACAGCGCGACGAACGGGTCGAGGTCCGCGGGCAGCTCCAGAGCGGCACCGTGCCCGCCGACGAGCGACGCCTCGACGAGCGCCTGCGCCAAGCCGCCGTCGGACAGGTCGTGGGCGCCGCTCAGCAGGCCGTCGCCGGCGGCCGCCGCCAGCAGCGTGGCGAGGCGCTGCTCGGCGGCCAGGTCGACGACCGGCGGGCGGCCACCGAGGTGGCCGTGCACCACGTTCGCCCACTCACTGCCGCCGAGCTCGTCGGCCGTCGTGCCGAGCAGCACCACGACGTCTCCGTCGCGGGTGAACCCCGAGCGCACCCGCTTCGCCACGTCCTCGATCACGCCGAGGACACCGATGACCGGGGTGGGCAGGATCGCGCGGTCGCCGGTCTGGTTGTAGAAGCTGACGTTGCCGCCGGTCACCGGGATGCCCAGAGCCGCGCAGCCGTCGGCCAGCCCACGCACCGCCTCGGAGAACTGCCACATCACGTGCGGGTCCTCCGGCGAGCCGAAGTTCAGGCAGTTCGTCACCGCGGCCGGCACAGCGCCGGCGACGGCCACGTTGCGGTAGGCCTCGGCGAGCGCGAGCTGGGCGCCGGTGTACGGGTCGAGCGCGACGAACCGGGCGTTGCAGTCGGTGGCCACCGCGACGCCACGGCCGGTGCTCTCGTCGATGCGGACCACGCCGGAGTCGGCGGGCTGGGCGGCCGCGGTGTTACCACGCACGTAGCGGTCGTACTGGTCGGTGACCCAGGCCCGGCTGCACAGGTTCGGCGAGGCGGCCATCCGCAGGATCTCGTCCCTCAGCTCGGACGGCGCGGCGGGCCGCGGCAGCCGGTGGGCCGAGTCGGCGATCAGCGCGTCCTGCGTGGCCGAGCGCTCGACGGGGCGGTGGTAGACCGGTCCGTCGTGGGCGACGGTGCGCGGCGGCACGTCGACGACGGTCTCGCCGTGCCAGGTGATCACCAGCCGGTCGCCGTCGGTGACCTCGCCGATCACGGTGGCCAGGACGTCCCACTTGCGGCACACGGCCATGAACGCGTCGACATCCGCGGGGCGCACCACCGCACACATGCGCTCCTGGGACTCGCTCGACAGGATCTCCGCGGGGGTCATCCCGGTGGCGCGCAGCGGCACCGCGTCGAGGTCGATGTGCATGCCGCCGTCACCGGCACTGGCCAGCTCGGAGGTCGCGCAGGACAGGCCGGCGCCGCCGAGGTCCTGGATGCCGACGACGAGCCCGGCGTGGAACAGCTCGAGGCAGCACTCGATGAGGACCTTCTCGGTGAACGGGTCGCCCACCTGCACGCTGGGCAGCTTCTTCTGCCCGGTCCCCGAACCGTCGAAGGTCTCCGAGGCCAGCACCGACACGCCGCCGATGCCGTCGAGCCCGGTCCGCGCCCCGAACAGAACGATCTTGTTGCCGGTCCCGGACGCGAACGCCAGGTGCAGGTCCTCGACCCGCATGGAGCCCACGCACAGCGCGTTGACCAGCGGGTTGCCGGCATAGCCCTCGTCGAAGACGACCTCGCCCCCGACGTTGGGCAGGCCCAGGCAGTTGCCGTAGCCGCCCACCCCCGCGACGACGCCGGGCAGCACCCGCGCGGTGTCGGGGGCGTCGGCCGGGCCGAAGCGCAGCGGGTCGGCCACCGCGATCGGGCGGGCCCCCATGGCCATGATGTCGCGGACGATGCCGCCGACACCGGTCGCCGCACCCTGGTACGGCTCCACATAGGACGGGTGGTTGTGCGACTCGACCTTGAACGTGACCGCCCAGCCGTCACCGACGTCGACGACACCGGCGTTCTCGCCGATCCCGGCGAGCATCTTCTCCCGCATCGCGTCGGTGGTGGTCTCGCCGAAGTACTTCAGGTGCACCTTGGAGGACTTGTAGGAGCAGTGCTCGCTCCACATGACCGAGTACATGGCCAGCTCCGCGTCGGTGGGCCGGCGGCCGAGGATCTCCCGGATGCGCTCGTACTCGTCGTCCTTGAGACCCAGCTCACGGTAGGGCTGGGGCTGGTCGGGGGTGGTGAATGCCTGGTCGACGCTGTCCACATGCGGGGCGATACCGGTCACGATGACCAGCCTAAACGGGCCGAGCCGGCCGGGGCCGGGGCCCGAGACCCGGGTCACCGGATGGACTGGTCACCCCGGCGTCTCAGCTGATCGCGGATCCGCCCGGCAACTGCACGACGCTGACGAAGAAGTGGTCGATCTGCTTGATCGCCTCGATGAACCCCTCGAAGTCGACCGGCTTGGTGACGTAGGCGTTAGCGTGCAACTGGTAGCTGCGCAGTACGTCCTCCTCGGCCTGCGAGGTGGTCAGCACGATCACCGGGATGTACGCGAGGTCCGGGTCGGCCTTGACCTCGGCGAGCACCTCGCGGCCGTCGCGGCGCGGCAGGTTCAGGTCGAGCAGGATGAGGTCGGGACGCGGCGCGTCGGCGTACGGCGGCTCGTTGCGCAGGTAGGAGAGCGCGGCGGCGCCGTCGGTCACCACGTCGAGCCGGTTGTGCAGGTACTCGTCGAAGGCCTCCCGGGTCATCAGCACGTCGCCCGGGTCGTCCTCGACGAGCAACACGTTGATCACCCGTACCTGGTCGTCTGTCACGAGACACTCTCCTTGTCGGAAGCGACGTCGGCGGCAGCCGGGGAACCGTCCGCCGACGGGGGCCCGGCCGGCGCGGCAGCGGGCAGGGTGAACGTGATGGTGGTGCCGGGCTCCGGGCGCGGATCGGTGTCCACCCAGATCCGGCCGCCGTGGAACTCGACGATCTTCTTGGCCAGCGCGAGGCCGATCCCGGTCCCGGCGTAGACGTCCCGGGCGTGCAGTCGCTGGAAGATCACGAAGACCTTCTCGGCGTACTCGGGTTCGATGCCGATCCCGTTGTCGCGCACGGTGATCTCCCAGCCGGGCTCCGGGGCATCCACCGGGCGGGCCGTCACGTGGACCTGCGGGGACACCCCCTCCCGGTGGAACTTCAACGCGTTGCCGATGAGATTGGCGAACAACTGGCGCAGCAGCCCGGGGTCGCCGGAGACCTCCGGCAACTCACCGACGACGACCTCGCCGTCGATCTCGGACCGCAGGGTCTCCTGCTGACCGGCCGCGGCATCGGCCAGCGGGCCCAGCGCCACCGGGACGAACCCCGACGTCGTGCGGCCGACCCGGGAGAACGCCAGCAGATCGTTGATCAGCCGCTGCATGCGCTGCGCGCCGTCGACGGCGAAATCGATGTACTGGTCGGCACGCTCGTCGAGCTTGTCGCCGTAGCGGCGTTGCAGCAACTGGCAGAAGCTGGAGACCTTGCGCAGCGGCTCCTGCAGGTCGTGGCTGGCCACGTAGGCGAACTGCTCCAGATCGTGGTTCGACCGCTCCAGATCCCGGGTCTGCTCGTCGAGGCGCCGGTTGGTCTCCTGCAGCAGGTCCAGCTCACGCAGGATGTGCATCCGCATCGCGTCGACGTCCCCGCCGAGCTCGACGATCTCGCGGGGGCCGCTGCCCTCGACCGTCTGCTGGACGTCGCCGGAGACCACCCCGCGGACCTGGCCGGCCAACCGGGAGATCGGTCGCAGCACCGCGGACCGCAGCCCGATGCTCGCCGCGATCAGGAAGGCGGCCATCACCACCGCGACCGCGATGCCCACGCCGGTCACGAACGCGGCCGCCCGGTCCAGCCGAGCACGCGCGGCGACGCGCTGCTGCTCGAGGTCGGTCGACAGTTTCACACTGGCGGCTCGCACGTCGTCGAACAGCGTCTTGCCGTTGTCCGCCGCCGCGACGGGCGTACCGGCGCCGCCCCGGGTGGCTGCGATCGCCGGCTCGGCGTATCCGGTGCGCCAGGCGGCCGCGGCCGCCTCGACGGCGTCCACATCGGAGGCCAGACCGGGGATCCCGCCCTGCGCCTCCAGCCTGCGCAGGGCGGCGACGGTCTGCTCCTCGGCGGCGCGACCGCTGGTGTACGGGGTGAGGAACTCCTCGCTGCCGGTCAGGCTGAACCCGCGCACCCCGGTCTCCTGGTCGAGGAGTGCGGCCGACAACTGCTGGCTGGTCCGGACCGCGGGCCCGATCTGGTCCAGCAGATTCGTCCGCGCCTGACCCAGCCTGGTCAGCGCGAGCGTGCCGAGCAGCACCGCGACCAGCCCGAACAGCGCCGCCGCCCCGGCGACGATGCCGAACACCCGGCGTATCGGCCAGTGCCGGCCGGTGTCCCCGGAGCCGTCGCCGCGCAGCCGCACCAGCCGCCGGCCGCCGGCCTCGGATTCGCTCACGGCGTTCCGCCCGGCCGGGTCCGGGCCGCGGAGAGCAGCAGGATCGCCACGTCATCCACCAACGGGCCGCCGTTGATCTCCTGCACGCGTTCGACCAGCCGCCCGGGAAGGTCCTCGAGAGCCGTGTCGCGCTCCTCGCCCAGCAGGGTCAACAGCCCTTCCTCCCACAGCGGTTCCTCGGGGTCGGTGCCGCGGCCCTCGATCAGGCCGTCGGTGTAGAGCAGCAGCGCCCAGTCGGGGTCGAGCCGCAGCCGGGTCGGCTCCCACTCGGCCTGCGCCGCGATACCCAGCGGCAGCCCGACCTGCGGGCGCCGGGTGCACGGTTGCGGGCGCAGCGACACCGGCGCCGGATGCCCGGCCAGCCGGACCAGCGCCTCATCAGGGCCGTCGGGGCCCGGCCCGATCGCGACCGTGCAGACCGTGGTGAACAGCATGCGGTCGTGCCGCTCGCTGACGAAGACCTCCTGCAGCTTGGGCAGCAGCTGGGGCTCGTCCACCCCGGCGAGCACCAGCGCTCGCCACGACACCCGCAGCAGCGCGCCCAGCGCGGCCTCGTCCGGGCCGTGCCCGCAGACGTCGCCGACGATCGCGTGCACCGTGCCCGACGGACCGAGCACCGCGTCGAAGAAGTCGCCGCCGATCACCGAGCGGGTCCGCCCCGACCGATAGAAGGACCGGGCCGCGACACCGCTGCCGGCCAGCAGCGGCGAGGGCAGCAGCCCGCGTTCCAGGCGCACCGACTCGGCGGCGGCCAACTGCTCCTCACGCAGCCGGACCAGGCTGGCCTCGGCGCGACGGCGCTCGACGGCGTAGCGGATGGCCCGGATCAGCACCGCGCCGTCGGCCTTGCCCTTGACCAGGTAGTCCTGCGCGCCGACGGCGACCGCGGCGATCCCGAGGTGCTCGTCGTCGAGGCCGGTGAGCACGCAGACCGCGGCGACCGGGTCGACGTGCAGGATGTCGCGCAGCCCGTCCAGTCCGCTGCTGCCGGGGACGTTCAGGTCCAGCAGGACGCAGTCGGCCTGGGGCAGCAGGCCCTGCTCGAGGACCTCCGCGACGGAACCGGCGACGGTCAGCCGGATCTCCGGATCCACCTCGGCGAGCAGTTCCTGCACCAGGAAGACGTCACCTGGATCGTCCTCGACCAGCAGCACCCGATGGCTCGCCTCTGCGGGCAGGGGTCGAGTCACGGTCGGCCGTCCTCCTCCCGGGCAGCGGCATGCGGACGCGTCAGCCTAGAGCGACTGATACACCGATTGCCGGATGAGGCCGGGGCCGGGATGAGTCAGACCTTCGCGACGGCCGTCAGCACCGAGCGGAAGAGACCGAGACCGTCGGCGGACGGGCCGGTCAGCGGGTCGATGGCGTGCTCGGGGTGCGGCATCAGGCCGACGACGCGGCCGTCGGCCGAGGCGATCCCGGCGATGTCGGACATCGCGCCGTTCGGGTTGGCGCCGGCGTAGCGGAACACCACCCGGCCCTGCGCCTCCAGCTCGGCCAGCGTCGCCGCGTCGGCGACGTAGCGGCCCTCACCGGACTTCAGCGGCACCACGATCTCGTCGCCCGCGGTGTAGCCGCTGGTCCATGCGGTGGCCGCGGACTCCACCCGCAGCCGCTGGTCACGACACACGAAGTGCAGCCCGGCGTTGCGGACCAGCGCGCCCGGCAGCAGCCCGGCCTCGCAGAGGATCTGGAAGCCGTTGCAGATGCCCAGCACAGGCATCCCGCGCCGGGCCGCGTCGACGACCTCGGTCATGATCGGCGCAAGGCTCGCGATGGCCCCGGCGCGCAGATAGTCGCCGTAGGAGAACCCTCCGGGCACGACCACCGCGTCGACTTCACGCAGGTCGTGGTCGGCGTGCCAGAGCGCGACCGGGTCGGCACCGGCGTGGCGGACCGCGCGGGCCGCGTCGACGTCGTCGAGGGTGCCGGGGAAAGTGATGACCCCGATCTTCATACCCGGGTCACCGTCCAGTCCTCGATCACCGGGTTCGCCAGCAGGCTGCCGGCGATGCGGTGCAGGGTCTCGTCGTCGACGGAGTCGTCGACGACGAGTTCGAAGTGCTTGCCCTGCCGGACGTCGGCCACCCCGGCCACACCGATCCGGGAGAGCGCGCGGGAAACCGCCTGACCCTGCGGGTCCAGGATCTCCGGCTTGGGCATCACGTCCACCACGACTCTGGCCACGCCTTGCAGCCTACGGTGAACCCGGGTGCCGCCGCGGCGACCGGGCCGTGAGGCTCCTGACAACCCGACCACCCCCGCGAGTCGCCCTTTTCGGGAGGGCGAGTCGACACATCCGGGTGACGCGGGCGCCGCAGCGGAGGACAGTATGCGTGGTGCAGATCACACACTACGGCCACTCCTGCGTGCTGCTCGACACCGGCTCGACGCGGCTGTTGCTCGACCCGGGGACCTTGTCCGAGGGGTTCGAGGGCGTGACCGGGCTGGACGCCGTCCTGATCACCCATCAGCACTTCGACCACCTCGACACCGAGCGGCTTCCCGCGCTGATGCGCGGCAACCCGGGCGCGCGGCTGATCGTCGACTCCGGCAGCGCGGCGCAGCTGGGCGGCCTCGACCACGAGGTGGCCACCCCCGGGCAGACGCTGGACGTGGCCGGGACGCGCGTCGAGGTGCTGGGCGGGGACCACGCGGTGCTGCACCCGGACATCCCGATGATCCCGAACAACGCCTACCTGGTCGACGGCACGCACCTGCACCCCGGCGACGCGTTCACCCCGGCGTCCGGGCCGGTGGAGGTGCTGTTCGTACCGGCCGGGGCACCGTGGCTCAAGGTCGGCGAGGCCATCGACTACCTCCGCGCGGTCGCCCCGCGCACCGCGGTGCCGATCCATCAGGCGGTGCTGTCCGCACCGGGGCAGCAGTTCCACTTCCAGCTGTTGGAGAACCTGGGTCCGAAGCAGACGACGATGCGGGTGCTGACCCCCGGTGAGGCCACCACGCTCTGACCCCGCCGAAGAGCCTCAGGCGGCGCGGGTCGCGCCAGCGGGCGCGTAGGTGGCCGGGACGGCGCCCAGCGCGAGCACCGCGTCGACCGCGGCCAGCGCGGCGCGCACCCGGGCCGGCCGCTTCAGGTCCTTCGCGCGCAGCGCGATGCGGACCAGCCCGCCGCGGCGCGCCGTGCGCAGCGCCTCGCCCCCCAGCACCCGGCACCGCCACGCCTCGGCGGCCCGCTGGTCCTCCGCGACCGGCCGCTTCTCCCCCGACGCCCGGAAACCGAGCACCCGGGCGCGCACCGCCGTGCCGGCCTGCGGGCCGTGCAGCAGCCGGACGGCCGATTCGTCGGCGCACACCACGAACCCCTGCTCGCGCAGCGCCTCCAGCGTGCCGGGTGAGGCGAGCCAGCGCGGCGGCACGAACAGATCGGTGACCAGCCCGGCGCCGGTCAGCGCGCGCCGGGCCGCCATGAGGCGCAACGCGGCCTCGTGCCGGGGCAGCGCGGCGAACTCCGCACGCCGGCCGAGCTGCGGCACCGACCGCCAGGAGCCGATCGGCGCGGCGGTGTGGTCGTAGCCGTGCAGCACGATCGCGTCCCCAGCCGCGCGGCGCTCGTGCAACCAGCGCACCAGCGGGGAGCCGGGACCCACCACACCGTCCCGGCCCCGGGGCCGGAACAGCTGCGAGAGCGGGACCCCGCGGGCGTCCAGCTCAGCGGTCAGCTCGCTCCCCCGGGCGAGCGCTTCGGGGGCTTCGTCGGACAGACCGGACAATGAGACGACCAGTCGTGCAGCCATGTCCCCATGGAGCCACAGTCGGGTGAACTCCCGCACCCTCATGGGGTGGTCCACGGCGAACGGGCGCCGAAACTCCGAGGATCAGCCCCAGGTCCGGCCGGTGATCCGCTCGTAGACCTCGATGTAGCGGTCCCGAGTGGCGGCCACGATGTCGTCGGGCACCTCGGGACCGGGCGCGGTGCGGTCCCAGTCGAGGGTGGCCGACCAGTCACGGACGAACTGCTTGTCGAAGGAGAACTGCGGACGCCCGGGTTCCCACCGGTCCGCCGGCCAGAACCGTGACGAGTCCGGGGTGAGCACCTCGTCGGCCAGCACGAGCTCACCCTTCGCATCGCGGCCGAACTCCAGCTTGGTGTCCGCGACGATGATCCCGTTGGCCGCGGCGGTCTCGGCGCCACGCCGGTAGACGTCCAGGGTCAGCGACCGCAGCCGCTCTGCGGTGTCCGCGCCGACCGCGGCCACCACCTCGTCGAAGGTCATGAACTCGTCGTGCTGGCCGACCGGCGCCTTGGTCGTCGGCGTGAAGATCGGCTCGGGCAGTTCGGAGCCCTCGACCAGCCCCTCCGGCAGCGCGACCCCGGAGACGGTGCCGTGCTTCTGGTACTCCTTCAGCCCCAGCCCGGTCAGGTAGCCACGCGCGATGGCCTCGACCGGCAGCATGTCCAACCGCCGGCACCGGATCGCCCGACCGGCGAACTCGGCGGGCACGTCGGTCGCGGAGATCACGTGGTGGGGCACCAGATCGGCGAGCCGGTCGAACCACCACAGCGACAGCGCCGTGAGGATCGCGCCCTTGTCCGGGACCGGGGTCGGCAGCACCACGTCGTAGACCGAGAGCCGGTCGGAGGCGACGAGCAGCAGGTCGTCCCCGTCGAGGTAGATGTCACGGACCTTGCCCGAGTGCAGCAGCTTCGGTGTCACAGGATCGCTCCGGGGGTGTAGGCGGCGGCCTCGGGATGGGCGTCGACGATCTCCTGGACCCGCGCCACGACGGCCGCGACCTGCGCGGTGGCCGCGCCGGTGAACGACAGCGGATCGGCGAGCAGGCCGTCGAGCACGCCCTCGCCGAGCCCGAGCCGTTCGTCGCCGGTGAGGCGGGCGATCAGATCGTTGTCGGTCTGGCCCTTCTCCCGCATGGCCAGCGCGACGCCGACGGCGTGCTCCTTGATGACCTCGTGCGCGGTCTCCCGGCCGACGCCCGCGCGCACCGCGGCCATCAGCACAGCGGTGGTGGCGAGGAACGGCAGGTAGCGGTCGAGCTCGCGGGCGATCACCGCGGGGTAGGCACCGAACTCGTCGAGCACGGTCAGCGTGGTCTCGAACAGCCCGTCGAGGGCGAAGAACGCATCCGGCAGCGCGACCCGGCGCACCACCGAGCAGAACACGTCGCCCTCGTTCCACTGCGCGCCGGCCAGCTCCGACGCCATCCCGGCGTAGCCGCGCAGCAGCACCATCATGCCGTTGATCCGCTCGGCGGAGCGGGTGTTCATCTTGTGCGGCATCGCCGACGAGCCGACCTGCCCGGGCTTGAAGCCCTCGGTGGCGAGCTCGGCGCCGGCCATCAGCCGGATCGTGGTCGCCAGCGACGACGGGGCGGCGGCGAGCTGCAGCAGCGCCGAGAGCACGTCGTGGTCGAGCGAGCGCGGGTAGACCTGCCCGACGCTGGTCAGCACGCCCGAGAAGCCCAGGTGCTCGGCGACCCGGCCCTCCAGGTCCGCGAGCTTGGCCGCGTCCCCGCCCAGCAGGTCGAGCATGTCCTGCGCGGTGCCGACCGGGCCCTTGATCCCGCGCAGCGGGTAGCGGGCGCGCAGCTCCTCCAGCCGCTGGTAGGCGACGAGCAGCTCGTCGGCGGCGCTGGCGAACCGCTTGCCCAGGGTGGTGGCCTGCGCGGCGACGTTGTGGCTGCGCCCGGCCATCACCAGCTCGGCGTGCTCGGCCGCCCGGCGGGCCAGCCGGGCGAGGATCGCGACGGTGCGGTCGCGGACGTGTTCGAGGGAGAGCCGGATCTGCAGCTGCTCGACATTCTCGGTGAGGTCGCGGCTGGTCAGGCCCTTGTGCACGTGCTCGTGGCCGGCGAGGGCGTTGAACTCCTCGATCCGGGCCTTGACGTCGTGGCGGGTGACGCGTTCGCGGGCGGCGATGGAGTCCAGGTCGACCTGCTCGACGACCCGCTCGTAGTCGGCGATGGCCTGCTCGGGGACGTCGACGCCGAGGGCACGCTGCGCGCGGAGCACCGCGATCCAGAGCCGGCGTTCCAGGACGATCTTGTACTCGGGCGACCAGAGCCGGACCAGCTCCGGGCTCGCGTAGCGGGCGGCCAGCACATTGGGGATCACGTGCATAAAGCCTACGGGCCGTGCGCGGTGAGTGGTGCTCCAGCACCACTCACCGCGCACCGTGCTGCGCAGCAGCCCCGTCGTGACCTTTCCGTGACCCAGGCGCGACCTCCCCGTCGCCGGCTGATTGAATCCGCAGCGTGAGGCCCACCACGCGAACGCGCCGCGCCAAGGCCGGTGCCGGTCCGATCGACCTTCGGTCGGACACCGTCACCGTCCCGACCAAGCAGATGCGCGCGGCGATGGCCGCCGCCGAGGTGGGCGACGACGTCCTCGACCGCGATCCCACGATGCGCGAGCTCGAGGTCCGGGTGGCCGGGCTGCTCGGCGCGGCCGACGCGATGTGGACGCCCAGCGGTTCGATGGGCAACCTGATCGCGCTGATGGCGCACCTGTCCCGCGGGGACACCTTCCTCGCCCCGGCCGGCGCGCACGTCCTCGAGGCCGAGCTCGGCACCGCCGCGTGGCTCGCCGGCGGGATGCCGCGGGCGCTGGAGCACGACGCCGGGCCCGGGAAGGTCTCCCCCGACGCGGTGCGCCGCGCCGCCGGCACGACCGGCCCGTACTACACACTGCGCACCACGCTGCTGTGCCTGGAGAACACACACAATGCGGCGGGCGGCACCGTCACCGCGCCCGAGGAGCACGCCGCCGTCGCGGCCGCGGCCCGGGCCGCAGGGCTCGCCGTGCACCTCGACGGCGCCCGGCTCTGGCACGCCGCGGTGGCCCTCGGGGTGCCGCCCGCGGCGCTGACCGTGGGGGCCGACACCGTCCAGGTGTGCCTGAGCAAGGGCCTCGGCGCGCCCGTGGGGTCGGTCGTGGCGGGCTCCGCGGAGTTCACCGAGCAGGCCCGGCGGCTGCGCAAGATGCTCGGCGGCGGCGTCCGCCAGGGCGGGGTGCTGGCCGCGGCCGGGCTCGTCGCACTGGACCGGATCGACCGGCTCGCCGAGGACCACGAGCGGGCCACCCGGCTCGCCGACGGGTTGCGCGAGCGCGGCTGGCAACTGCAGGCCCCGCAGACCAACATCGTGCTCGTCGAGGTGGCCGACCTCGCCGGCACGCTGCGTCAGTTCGAGGAGTCCGGGGTCCGCGCCTCGGCGATGGCCGGCAAGGTGCGGCTGATGACCCACGCCGACCTGACCGACGCCGACATCACCGCGGCGCTTGACCGGATCGGCCCGGTCGAGCCGGCCCGCAGCACCCCGCCGGCCGGGCCGCGGGCCATCAGGAGGGGCGCCGGTCGCGCCCCGGCGCGCCCCGGCGGGCGGTGACCCCCGCCGGCGCCCTCAGAGCCAGGCCTCCAGGCGCTTGAGGGCCTCCGCGATGTCCTCCGTCGCCCCGGCGCAGGAGAACCGGATGAACCGGCCACCGTCGACGGGGTCGAAGTCGATCCCGGGGGCCACCGCGATACCGGTCTCGGCGAGCAGCCGGTAGGTCAGCTCCATCGAGTCGCCGGTCAGGTGCGAGACGTCGGCGTAGACGTAGAACGCGCCGTCGGCGGGGGCGAGCCGGTCGATGCCCAGTCGCGGCAGCCCGTCCAGCAGCAGCGCCCGGTTGACGCCGTAGCGGACGACGTGGCCATCGGCCTCGGTGTAGCTGTCCGGGGTGAACGCCCCGAGCGCGGCGTGCTGGGGCAGCGCGGGCGGGCACACGGTGAAGTTGCCGGCCAGGCGGTCGACCGCGCGCAGCAGCCGCGGCGGCACCAGCAGCCAGCCCAGCCGCCAGCCGGTCATCGAGAAGTACTTGGAGAACGAGTTGACGACGATCGCCTCCCGGGAGGTCTCCCACGCGCACGAGGTCGCGGGCGAACCCGGGTAGGAGATCCCGTGGTAGATCTCGTCACTGATCAGCTGGATGCCGCCCTGCTCGCAGTAGGTCGCGAGCGCGGCCAGCTCGGCGGCGTCGAGCACGGTGCCGGTCGGGTTGGCCGGACTGGCCACGACCAGGCCCTTCACCGGCTCGTCGAGGGCCTCCAGCATCGCCACCGTGGGCTGGAACCGGGTCTCCGGGCCGCACGGCAGCTCCACCACCTCGCAGCCCAGCGCGGACAGGATGTTGCGGTAGCAGGGGTAGCCGGGCCGGGCCATCGCCACCCGGTCGCCGGCGTCGAAGGAGGCGAGGAACGCGAGCAGGAACCCGCCGGAGGAGCCGGTGGTGACCACGACCTCGTCGGGGCTGGCCTCGACCCCGTAGGTGCGCGCGTAGTGCTCGGCGATCCCGGCGCGCAGCGGCGGGATGCCCATCGCGACGGTGTAGCCCAGCACCTCACCCTCGAGCGCAGCAGCGGCCGCGGCGCGGACGCCGGCCGGCGCCGGGGTGGACGGCTGCCCGGCGGACAGGTTGATCAGGTCGCCGTGGGTGCGCTGGCGCTCCCCCGCGGCCGCCCAGACATCCATCACATGGAAGGGAGGGATGGCCGCGCGCCGGGCGACGCCCAGCCGCGCGGTCGGCAGTGCAGGTCCGGTCACGGGGTCGAGACTAAGCACTCGCTCGGGAGAGGCGGTGGGAGCGGGTCCGGCCGGCTCCCGGCTCAGTGCCGTTCCGGCACCGCCACCTCGCCCCGGGAGGCCTTCAGCGCGATGTCGGTGCGGTGGTGCGAGCCCGCCAGGCGCACCCCGGCCAGCCGCCGGTACGCGTCCACCCGGGCCGCCTCGAGGTCGGGCCCGGTGCCCACCACGGACAGCACCCGCCCGCCCGCCGACACCACGGCCCCGTCGTCGCGGCGCCGGGTGCCCGCGTGCAGCACACCCTCGGCCTCCGCGCCGGTGATCACGTCACCGAGCCGGGGCGTGCCCGGGTACCCCTCGGCCGCCACGACGACGGTCACCGCGGCGCCGTCCGCCCACTCCAGCGGGGGCACGTCGCCGAGGGTGCCGGTGGCGGCCGCATGCAGCAGCCCGGCCAGCGGGGTGCGCAGCAACGCCAGCACCGCCTGGGTCTCGGGGTCACCGAACCGGCAGTTGAACTCGATCACCGCCGGGCCGCTCGACGTCAGCGCGAGCCCGGCGTAGAGCAGCCCGGAGAACGGGGTGCCGCGGCGGGCCATCTCGTCCACCACCGGCTGCACGACGTCCGCCACGAGCTCGTCGACCAGGCCCGGGTCGGCCCACGGCAGCGGCGCGTAGGCGCCCATCCCGCCGGTGTTGGGCCCGGAGTCGTCGTCACCGACGCGCTTGAAGTCCTGCGCGGGCAGCAGCGGAACCACGTTGTGGCCGTCGACCAGGCAGAACAGCGACGCCTCCGGGCCGTCCAGGAACGACTCCAGCAGCACCGGGTGCCCGCCGTCGAGCAGGGTGAGCGCGTGCGCCCTGGCCACCTCGAGGTCCGGGCTGACGACGACGCCCTTGCCGGCGGCCAGCCCGTCGTCCTTCACCACGTAGGGCGGGGTGAACCGGTCCAGCGCGGCGTCCAGGTGCGCCGGGTTGTCGACGACCTCGGCGGTGGCCGTGCGCACCCCGGCGGCGGCCATCACGTCCTTGGCGAAGCTCTTGGAGCCCTCGATCCGGGCCGCCTGCGCGCTCGGGCCGAAGCAGGCGATCCCGGCGGCCCGCACCGCGTCGGCGACACCGGCGACGAGCGGTACCTCCGGGCCGATCACCACGAGATCGGCCTTCCACTCGGTGGCCCGGGCCGCCACCGCCTTCGGGTCCCGCATGTCGAGGCCGCGTTGTTCCGCGACCGCGGCGGTTCCCGCGTTTCCGGGCGCGCACGACAGCGCGGTCACCCCGGGGTCCTGCGCCAGGGCGAGGACGATGGCGTGCTCACGAGCACCGGATCCGACGACCAGGACGCGCACGGTCGGCCAGCGTAGATCCTCGCCCCGCGGCCCTCTCCACCGCATCATGCGTTCACCCGGATGACACCGGTCGGCCGCCCCCCGGTGGAGCCCCCGACGAGATCGCCCGTCAGAGTGACGGCATGCCGTCTCCGCTGAAGGGACTATTCGTCGGCGCCCTGACCACGATGGCCCAGACCGCCGTGACGGCGTACCCCGAGTCGGACGCCGCGCCGACGTCCCGGGTCGCGCAGCCGGTCGTGATCGGGCACCGCGGGGCCTCCGGTTACCGGCCCGAGCACACCCTCGCCTCCTACGAGCTGGCCGCCCGGATGGGCGCCGACTTCATCGAACCCGACCTGGTGAGCACCGCCGACGGGGTCCTCGTGGCGCGGCACGAGCCGGAGATCGGGGGCACCACGGACGTGGCCGAGCACCCGGAGTTCGCCGACCGCCGGACCACGAAGACCATCGACGGCATCGTCTGCGAGGGCTGGTTCACCGAGGACTTCACCCTCGCCGAGCTGCGCACACTGCGCGCACGGGAGCGGATCGCGGACGTCCGGCAGGAGAACACGATCTACGACGGCCGGTACGCCGTCCCGACCTTCGACGAGATCCTCGCGCTGCGCGCGGCGCTGTCCGCCGAGCTGGGCCGTGAGATCGGGGTCTACCCGGAGACCAAGCACCCCGGCTACTTCACCTCGATCGGCCGGCCGCTGGAGCCCGGGCTCGTGGCGGCGCTCGACCGGGCCGGGCTGAACGAGCCCGGCGCGCCGGTGTTCGTGCAGTCGTTCGAGACGGCCAACCTGCGCGCGCTGCGCGGACAGCTGCACGTGGGACTGATCCAGCTGCTCGACGCGGTCTGCGGGCCGGCCGACCTGGCCTCCGCCGGGGACCCGCGCCGGGGTGTCGACCTCATCACACCGGAGGGCCTCGCCGACATCGCGACGTACGCCGACGGCATCGGGCCGGACAAGGACATGGTCATCACCCGCGACACGGACGGCGTGCTGAGCGCCCCCACCGCGCTGGTGGCCGACGCACACGCGGCGGGCCTTCTCGTGCACCCCTATACGTTCCGCAACGAGAACCGCTTCCTGCCCGCCCAGTTCCGCTCCGCCGGTGGGGACGCCGAGTACGGCGACGCGTTCGCCGAGTACGAGGCCTTCCTGCGGGCCGGGATCGACGGCTTGTTCGCGGACAACCCGGACACCGCGGTCGCGGCGCGCGCCGCGCTGTTCGAACCCGTGCGCTAGACGATCCGCTCGTCGACGTAGCACCACCGCCAGGACTCCCCGGGCTCGTCGGACCGGATCACCGGGTGCTCGGTGCGGTGGAAGTGCGCGGTGGCGCGGCGGTACGGGCTGCAGTCGCAGCGGCTGGTGCCGGTGGTCGTCGGCCTGGCGGCGTCGTTCCTGCCCGGCGTCACGCAGATCGAGAACAACCCCGGGCGGCCCCGCTGCTGGGGCTCACGCCGCTGCTGTACTCGGCCGCGCTGCAGCCGTCCTGCCTCGGCATCGGCGGCAACATCCGGCCGATCGCGCTGCTCGCTGTGGGCTGGTGGCCTCCACAGCGGTGGCGGTCGGTCTCGTCGCCTGGTGGGTGATCCCCGGGTTGTCGTTGCCGGCGCCGCTCGTGCTCGGCGCGGTGGTCGCGTCACCGGACGCGGTCTCCGCGCTCGGGATCGGCCGCCGGCCGGGGCTGCCCGAGCGGATCATGACGATCCTCGGCGGTGAGAGCCTGCTCGACGACGCGACCGCGCTGACCCTGTTCCGGGTGTTCGTCGCGGGCGCCGGCAGCGCCGGGGTGACCGTGTTCGGCGCGCTCGGGATGCTGCTGTGGTCCACGGTCGGCGGTGTCGCGATCGTCCTGGCCATCGGCCGGCTGGTGTACAGGCTCCGGCTGCGGTTGAACGATCCGCGGCTGGCGAGCGCGGCCGTGCGGGCCGGATCGACGACGAGATGCTCCGCCGGGTGTTGCGCCGGCTGGACTTCGAGGAGGCGACGCTGCTCGCGGGCGAGGACGGGTGCCCCTGGGCCTCAGCCGGCCAGGAAGTCGGCGATCAGCCCCGTGACCGTCGCCGGGCACTCCTGGTGCGGGAAGTGCCCGATCCCGGGCAGTACCCGCATGTCCGGATCGTCGCCGACCCAGCGGGTCGATGCGCGCGCCGTGCGCTCGAGTAGGCACGGATCCGCCGAGCCGTGCACCTGCAGCACCGGCATGGCGGTGGGCCGGGCCACCGCGGCGGCGAACCGGCGCCCTTCGGCCCGCAGTTGCGAGCGCAGCGCCCACCGGTAGTACTCCATCGCGCAGTGCGCCACGGCCGGGATCTGAATGGCCTGCCGGTTGCGCGCCGCGGCCTCGGCGAAGTCGTCCGACGCGGACCATGCCGGACCCGCCCAGCTGCGCATGATCCGCTCCACCCTGGCGCCGTCGTCGGCTCGCAGCGAGCGCTCCGGCCACCGTGGCAACTGGAAGCCCAGGGCGTAGCCCAGGGTGGCGCGGCCCTGTCCACCCGGATCGCGCACCACCGCGTTGCGCACGGCCAGGGGGTGCGGTGCGGCGACAACGGCCAGCGAGTGCACCAGCCGCGGATGCAGCGCCGCGGCCGTCCAGCCGATGAGCCCACCCCAGTCGTGCCCGATGATGCGGGCCTCGGACTCGCCGAGCGCCCGGATCAGCCCGGCGACGTCACCGGCGAGCGTCCACAGGTCGTAGCCGCGGGGTGGCTTGTCGGAGTCGCCGTAACCGCGCAGGTCGACCGCGACGGCCCGGTACCCGGCCTCGGCCAGACCGGCCAGCTGGTGGCGCCAGGACCACCAGAACTCGGGGAACCCGTGGAGCATGACGACCAGCGGGCCCTGGCCGCTCTCCACGACGTGCAGCCGGATGCCGTTGGCCGACACCTCACGGTGCGTCCACGGACCCGGCAGCCGGACCGATGACGGGTCGGGTCCGCCCCGTTTCGCCACCTCCCGGCCCGGCTCAGCCGGTGGTGCTGGCGCGACGCCCGTTCAGCTCGGCGGGCTCCTGGCCGTCGTGGCGACCGCGGCTGCTCAGGACCTCCGCCGTCTCCTTCAGGCTGCTGATCGTGCGCTCCGGCTTCTGGATCTTGCGCACCCGCCGGTAGCCGAGGAGACCGAACACCGCGGCGACGACCACCATCAGACCGAACACGATGCCGAAGGCGGCGGCCCGGTTCAGCCACAGCGACAACAGCTCCCCGATCGCGAAGAACAGGAAGAACAGGCTGAACAGCAGGACCGTCAGCGCGACGACGAAGAAGATGCTGCCCTGCAGCCCCTTCTTCACCTCCGAGGTGACCTCGGCCTTCGCCAGCTCGACCTCGGAACGGACGAGCGAGGAGACGTGCGTGGTCACGTCCTTGACGAGCGCGCCGATCGACTGGTCGGCAGGTGCCGGTTCGGGTGAGAGCGGGATCGAGGGCAGCACGGGTGGAACATCCGTGCCGCTGGAGCTGGTCGGGCTGGCCACCGCGGTCCCTCCTGTGTGCCATCGAGCTCTGGACATGATCGGGGCGCCATCGTGCCACGCCACCCGGACCGGTGCCCGGTCAGGAGCGAGCGTCATCCGGACGTGGGCGTGTCCGGGACGGTCTCGGCACGGGCGGCGTGCACCCGGCCGCGCCGGACCAGCATGGCCGCGGCGATGAGGGCCGCCGCCGCCGAGGCCAGCAGCACCGCCGCCTTGGCCGTCTGCACCAGTTGCGGGCTCTGGTCGGCGAGCGCGAGCTCGGCGATGAGCAGGCTGACCGTGAACCCGACGCCACCCAGCATGGACACCGCGGCCATGTCGCGCCAGCCCAGCCCGCGCGGACGGCACGCCGGGGTGATGCGAATGGCCAGCCAGGACGCGCCCAGGATGCCGAGTAGTTTGCCCAGCAGCAGGCCGACGACGACCCCCAGCGACAGCGGCTCGGTGACGACCTCACGCAGCGCCTCGGCGCCCACCGGCACCCCGGCCGCGAACAGCGCGAACACCGGCACGCAGAGCCCGGCCGACCACGGCTGCAGCCGGTGCTCCAGCCGCACGGCAGGGGCCTCGTCCTCGTCCGGGTCGGGCTTCACCCGGGTCAGCAGGCCGAGCAGCACCCCGGCGATGGTGGCGTGCACCCCGGCCTCGTGGATCGCGGTCCAGGTGACCAGCGCGATCGGGACGTACAGCCACCACGCGCGGACCCGGCGGCGCTGCAGCCACCAGTAGAGCCCGGCCGCGGCGGCGGCCACCGCGAGCGCGCCGACCTGCAAGCCCGAGCTGAACAGCACGGCGATGACGACGATCGCGCCGAGGTCGTCGGCGACGGCGAGCCCGAGCAGGAACACCCGGGCGGCCGCGGGCAGCGCGGAACCGGCCAGCGCGAGCACCCCGAGGGCGAACGCGATGTCGGTGGCCACCGGGATCGCCCACGCCTGGTCCATCCCCGGCGCGCCGCGCCCGACCAGCAGCGCGAGTCCGGCCGGGACGATCATCCCGCCGAGTGCCGCGGCCACCGGCAGCAGCGCCTGGCGCACCGTCGACAGCTCACCGACCACCAGCTCGCGCTTGAGCTCCAGCCCCACGACGAAGAAGAAGATCGCCAGCAACCCGTCGGCGGCCCACTGGGCGAGGGTGAGGTCGAGATGCAGCGCGGCGGGCCCGACCCGGATCTCCCGCATCGCCTCGTACACGCCGGCCCACGGCGAGTTCGCCCAGATCAGGGCGACCGCGGTGGCGATGAGGAGGACGACGCCACCCACGGTCTCGGTGCGCAGGTAGCGGGCGAACTCGGAAGCAGGGGCGACGAGGCGGCGTGCAGAGATCACGGGCGACTCCAGGGTCGGCGACGAAGCTGCCGACCAGACTTCCCGGCTCACCTTGACGCGATCTTAACGGCCCTGGAGGGACGGCGTAACCGGAACGTGACCCCCCACACCCCGCGAGTCGTCACATTTCGGCGCGCGAGTCGGCGTTCTTCGGCGCGCGAGTCGGCGTTCTTCGGCGCGCGAGTCGCGGTGTCTGCGCGCTAATCCTCCGGCCGCCCGCGCAGCCTCTTGATCGCCCCCCGGCGGTTCTTGGCGTCCAGCCGCCGCCGCTGCGACCCCGCCGTCGGCCGGGTCGGGCACCGCTTCGGTGGATCCGGCGCCATCGCGGACCGCAGGGTCGTCGCCAGCCGATCACGCGCGGCGTCGCGGTTGCGCAACTGGCTGCGGTGCTCCGAGGCGACGACCGTCAGCACGCCGTCGACGAGCCGATTCGCCAGCCGTCCGAGCGCTCGCTCGCGCAACGCTTCCGGCACCGACGGCGAGCCGGCGAGGTCGAACGAGAGCTCGACCCGCGAGTCGGTGGTGTTGACCCCCTGGCCGCCCGGGCCCGAGGCACGCGAAAACCGCCAGTGCAGCTCCCGTTCGGGCAGCACCAGCGATCCGCGTACGGGCAGTCCCTCCTCGGGCATCGCAGCCATGTGGCCAGGATGCCCGAGGGGGCATGCCTCAGTCCTCCGACCTACCCTCCTGCAGCCCCGACGAGATCATGTCCATGACCGTCGAGTCGGCCAGCGTCGTGACGTCGCCGATCTCGCGGTTCTCCGCGACATCGCGCAGCAGCCGGCGCATGATCTTCCCGGAGCGGGTCTTGGGCAGCTCGTCGACGACCATGATCTGGCGCGGCTTGGCGATCGGCCCGATCTCCTTGGACACGTGGTCGCGCAGCGCCTTGATCGCCTCTTCGCCCTTGGCCTCGTCCTGGGCCACGTTGCCGCGCAGGATGACGAACGCGACGATGCCCTGCCCGGTGGTCGGGTCCGAGGCGCCGACGACCGCCGCCTCGGCCACCGTCGGGTGGCTGACCAGCGCCGACTCGACCTCGGTCGTCGAGATCCGGTGCCCGGAGACGTTCATGACGTCGTCGACGCGGCCGAGCAGCCAGACCGCGCCGTCGTCGTCGTACTTGGCGCCGTCACCGGCGAAGTAGTAGCCCTGGTCGGCGAACCGGGACCAGTAGGTGTCGCGGTAGCGCTCCTCGTCACCCCAGATGCCGCGCAGCATCGCCGGCCACGGCTGGTCGAGCACCAGGTATCCGCCCTCGCCGTTGCCGACCGGGGTGCCGGACTCGTCGACCACAGTCGCCGCGATGCCCGGCAGTGGCCGCATCGCCGATCCGGGCTTGGTCGCCGTCACGCCGGGCAACGGGGAGATCATGATCGCGCCGGTCTCGGTTTGCCACCAGGTGTCGACGATCGGGCAGTTGTCGTGGCCGACGTGTTCCCGATACCACATCCAGGCCTCGGGGTTGATCGGCTCACCCACCGTGCCCAGCACCCGTAGCGAGGAAAGGTCGTACTTGTCGGGGATCTCCTTGCCCCACTTCATGAACGTGCGGATCAGTGTGGGAGCGGTGTAGTAGATCGAGACGCCGTACTTCTGGATGATCTCCCAGTGCCGGCCCTCGTGCGGGGTGTTCGGGGTGCCCTCGTACATCACCGACGTGGCGCGGTTGGCCAGCGGCCCGTACACGATGTAGCTGTGCCCGGTGACCCAGCCGATGTCGGCCGTGCACCAGAAGACGCTCTCCCCCGGCTTGTGGTCGAACACCACGTTGTGCGTGTACGCGGCCTGGGTGAGGTAGCCGCCGGAGGTGTGCAGGATGCCCTTCGGCTTACCCGTGGTGCCCGAGGTGTAGAGGATGTAGAGCGGGTGCTCGGAGTCGAACGCCTCGGGGGTGTGCTGGTCGGACTGGCGGTCGACCAGGTCGTGCCACCAGATGTCACGACCCTCGGTCCACGGCACGTCGGTCTCGGTCCGCTTGACCACGAGCACGTGCTCGATGGACGGGGTGTGCTTGACCGCCTCGTCGGTGTTCTCCTTCATCGGCGCCGGCTTGCCGCGCCGGTACTGCCCGTCGGAGGTGATCAGCAGCTTGGCCTCGGCGTCCTCGATGCGGGAGCGCAGCGCGCCCGGGGAGAACCCGCCGAACACGACGCTGTGCAGCGCACCCAGCCGGGCGCAGGCCAGCATCGAGAACACGGCCTCGGGGATCATCGGCAGCTGGATGGCGACCCGGTCGCCCTTGCCCACCCCGAGCTCGATGAGCGCGTTGGCGGTTTTGGAGACCTCGCGCTGCAGGTCGGCGTAGGTGATGGTGCGGGTGTCGCCCGGCTCGCCCTCCCAGTGGTACGCGACCTGATCGCCGTGCCCGGCCTCGACGTGCCGGTCGACGCAGTTGTAGGCGACGTTGAGCTTGCCGCCGACGAACCACTTGGCGAACGGGGCGTCCCACTCCAGGACCTCGTCCCACTTCTGGGCCCAGCTCAGCCGGTCTGCCTGCTCCGCCCAGAACGCCTCACGGTCGTCGTCGGCGCGGGCGTACCAGCCCTCCGTGGCATTGGCCTGCGCCGCGAACTCCTCGGCGGGTGGGAAGCTCCGGCTCTCGGTGGACAGGTTGCTCAGCGTGGCTCCGGACTCGGCCATTTCCTCGTGCCCTCCTCGTCCTGCGCGGGTGAGCCGGACAGCGGTGGCCGGGCTCACGCTCATCGGGGTCAGACGCTAGTGTTCCTAAACCGCGCGCGCACCGTCAGTACGGACAGGCGCGACGGCCCATCAGGCCATCGAACACCCTGCGTAAAGCTGTGAATGCTCAGGTCGGCAGTTATCGGACACCGAGAGCGAAGGTCGGCAGGATCGTCCGTCGTCACGTCGCGTTGAGCACCCCGGCCAAGGGGCATACCCGGCCAGTACGGCGGTGATGCTCATTTCGTGACGTTCCGGGCTTTCCTCCGAAACCGGGTCGCCCCGGATCGCCCTGACTCACCGATGGTCGCCGCACGGCAGCGGCCGCGCCAGTGACAGCATGGCGTCGTGCCTGCGTCACGCGTGTCCGATCCGCTCGCCCCCCTCGTCGACCTTCCGGGCGTGGCGGACGCCGTCGCGCGCGCCCGCGACGCGGTGGTCGCCGTGCACAACCACCCCGTCAACCGGCGCGGCTGGCCGGCGAGCGCTGCCGAGGCGGGCCTGCGCGCGGCCCGCGCGTCCGCGGCCCTCGACGGGGCCCCACTCACCCCGACCAACGAGGAACTGGTGACCGACCCGGTGCTGGCCGGGGCCGTACGCGCCGCCGACGAAGCGAGCCGGCTGCTCGGCGTGTGGCGCGCGGCTCCGCTGCAGGCACTGGCCCGGCTGCACATGGTGGCCGCCGCCGACCTCGTGCCTGCCGACCGGCACGGCGAGGAGCTCGGCCGGCCGCGGACCGACGAGGGCGTTGCCGCCCGGCTGTCCCTGCTGGCCGATCTGGCCACCGGGGGGACGTCCGTGCCCGCCCCGGTGCTGGTCGCGGTCGTCCACGGGGAGCTGCTGACGCTGGCGCCGTTCCCGACCGCGAACGGCGTCGTGGCGCGAGCCGCCGCACGGCTCGCCGCGGTCGCCTCCGGACTGGACCCGAAGGGCCTCGCCGTGCCCGAGGTCGGGCACCTGCGCCGGGCGGGCGAGTACCGCGCGGCCGCTGAGGGCTTCGCCGGTGGCAGCGTCGAGGGCATCACGGCATGGCTGCTGCACTGCTGCGCGCAATGGGAGACCGGGGCCCGGGAAGGGACGTCCATCGCGGAGGCGCGGACCTGAGCTTCGGGGCGCCACATGAGACGGGCGGAACCCCTCATCGAGGGGTGCCGCCCGTCTGCGTGTGAACTCCGGGATCCAGGCGTGCACTACGTGTCGTGCTCCGGCCTCGGCGTCCGGCGTCCCGGTACGCAGGCCCACGACGACATGCCTCCCGCGGCGTGCTGTGCGTGGAGGGCCCGGCGGCCACACACGGAGCCCTCATCGGGGGAGACGGGCACTTCTCTGCCGTACCGCCCCTGGCCGACCAGGAGTCCGCAACCCCATTTCTAGTAGGTGACCGGCGCCACAGCAAGAGTTTGACGCGGGTGCACCGGTTCAGTCACCGCGGGTAGCCGTCGATGCCCCACAGTCGACCCGACCGGCCGCTGTTCCGACGGTGAGGTCATCCCGTAGAAGGGACGGGCGCCGACGCGAAAGCCCTGCTCAGGGAACCAGCGCCGGAATGGGTCAGCCTCGTTGCCGGCGCTGTCGGAAACGGTGTCCGCACCAACCCGCCCCGGCCAGCGCGACAGCTCCCAGACCGGCCGCCGCGAGCATCGCCGCGGGCGGCGTGCGGAACCGCGACCGCAACGCGACCGGGTCCGCGAACGTGAGGATCGGCCACCCGCGCTGCTCGGCCTCGCGGCGCAGGGCGCGGTCCGGATTCACCGCCGTCGGATGGCCGACGGCCTCCAGCAGCGGCAGGTCCGTGATCGAGTCCGAGTAGGCCCGGCAGTCCGCCAGCCGGTAGCCGCGCTCGGCGGCGATCTCCCGGGCGGCCTGCGCCTTGTGCTCGCCGTAGCAGTAGAAGTCGATGTCTCCGGTGTACCGCCCGGCCCGGACGGCCATCCGGGTCGCCAGGCAGCGGTCGGCACCGACCAGCGCCGCGATCGGCTCCACGACCTCAAGGCCGGAGGCCGACAGCACCACGACCTCCTCGCCGGCCGCCTGGTGCGCGGCGATGAGCGCGGTGGCCTCGGCGTAGACGAGCGGCTCCACGACCTCATGCAGCGTCTCGGCGACGATCGCGTGGATCTGCGCCACCTCCCACCCCGTGCACAGCGCGGTGATGCGGCGGCGCAGCAGGTCCATCATGTCGGCGTCCGCACCCGACAGCATGAGCAGCAACTGCGCGTAGCCGCTACGCAGCGCGGCCCGCCGGCTGATCAGCCCCTGCCGGCGGAACGGACGGCTGAAGGCCAGCGCGCTCGACCCGGCGATGATGGTCTTGTCGAGATCGAAGAAGGCCGCCGCCGTGGGCAGCTGCAGGGACGGACCGGACACGCCGCGGGAGCTTGCCAGATGTGGCGCCGGCAGTGCCTCGGGTGGGTCGTCGAGCCGGCTGCCGGACGGCCTGAACGGGCCGGTCGGCGCAGGAGAAACATGCGTCGGCGCAGGGACGGGCGTTGAGGCCCGGTTCCGGCTACAGTTGAGTCGGCCCGGATGCGTCCGGGCATGGTTCAGCTCGACCCCCCGGGGCTGAACCGACGACGACCCCCGCCAATCCCCCCTGGCGGGGGTCGTCCACTTCTCCAGGCCCACAGGGCCCCCGCCCAGCATGCCGGGTGACCCCGACAAGCCGGTTCAGCCCACCGCTGCTGCGATGCGAATCGTCCACATCGGCGGTCGGCCATCCACAGCCACGGACCGATTTCCGCCGCCTCGGCCCGACCCACCCCACGCTGGAACCCGGTGAGTCCGCACCGGGCGGACCGGCGAGGAGGGCTCCGGGTGATGGACGAGCGGCGCGCACTGGTGATGGTCGAGGACCCGGAACTGTTGGACGCCGTGCTGCGGCTCGCGGCCGCGGCCGGCTGCGAGGTACACCGCGCACTGGATTCGGCCGACGCCCGCCGGCACTGGGCGGGAGCTCCGCTGGTACTGCTGGACCCGCCGGCAGCGCTGCGTTGTGCCCGCAGCCGGCTACCCCGCCGCGACGCGGTCGTCGTCGCGGTGCCGGGTGAGCCACCGCCTCCGGTCTGGGAACAGGCGGTGGCGGTGGGTGCCGAGCACGTCGTCTCGCTCCCCGACGCCGAGCCCTGGCTCGTCGCGGCGTTGGCCGAGGCGGCGGAGGGCAGCCGCGGCAACGGTCCGGTCCTGGCCGTCGTCGGCGGCCGTGGCGGAGCCGGGGCGTCCGTGCTGGCGGCCGCGGTGGCGGTCGGCGCCGTGCAGGACGGCCGCCGGGCGCTCCTGGTCGACTGCGACCCGCTGGGCGGTGGGCTCGACCTGGTACTCGGCGCCGAGGATGTCCAGGGCCTGCGCTGGCCCGATCTCACCGTCGCCGGCGGCCGGGTACCGGCCACGGCCCTGCACGCGGCGCTGCCCGCGCCGGGTGTCGGGCAGCGGACCGGTGGCGAGCTGGGCGTGCTCTCGTGCGACCGGTCGGAGCAGGGGCCGTCCCCGGCCGCGGTGGAGGCCGTCATCGAGGCGGGTCGCCGGGCCGGGGAGACCGTCGTGTGCGACCTGCCCCGTTACCCGACCGACACCGCGCTCGTCGCCCTTGCCGCGGCCGACCTCGCGGTGCTGGTGGTACCGGCCGACGTGCGGTCCTGCGCGGCGGCCGCCCGGGTGGCGGCGGTGCTCGCCGAGCAGGCCGGGCCGGTGCAGGTCGTGGTGCGCGGCCCGGCGCCGGGCGGGGTCTCCGCGGAGGACGTCGCCCGGGCGCTCGGGCTGCCGCTGCTCGTCGGGATGCGCCCCGAGCCCGGGCTGGCCCGCGCCCTGGAGCGCGGGGTGCCCCCGGGCCGGGGCCGGGGACCGCTGGCCGGAGCGGCCCGCGCGGTGCTCGATGAACTCGACGCAGCGATCGGCCTCGCGCGCTCCGGGAGCCAGGCATGACGGCGCTGGTCGACCGGGTGCGGTCCCGGCTGGCCGAGTCCGGCGGTGAGCCCACCCCGGCCGCGGTCGCCGCGGCCGTGCGCGCCGAAGCCGGTGGGGTGGCCTCGGACCTCGACGTGCTGGCCGCGCTACGCACGCTGCGTCAGGAGTTCGTCGGCGCCGGCCCGCTCGACGAACTGCTGCGCGACCCCCGCACCACCGACGTCCTCGTCAGCGGGCCGGACGCGGTGTGGGTCGACCGGGGCGCCGGCCTGCAGCCCGCCGACGTCCGCTTCCCCGACGAGGCGTCGGTGCGCCGGCTGGCGCAGCGGCTCGCCCTCGCCGCCGGCCGCCGGCTCGACGACGCCAGCCCCTACGTCGACGGCTGGCTGTCGGAGTCCGGAGTCCGGTTGCACGCGGTGCTCCCCCCGGTCGCGGCCGACGGAACGTGCCTGTCCCTGCGGGTGTTGCGCCCGGCCGCGCACGACCTGACCACGCTGCGTCGGCTCGGCACCGTCGACGCCGTCGGGGAGGCGCTGCTGCGGGCCGTCGTCGCCGCCCGGCTGGCCCTGCTGGTCTGCGGTGGAACCGGGACCGGCAAGACGACCATCCTCAACGCCCTGCTGAGCAGCGTCGATCCGCGGGAACGGATCGTCTGCGTCGAGGACGCCGAGGAGTTGCGGCCGCGGCACCCGCACGTCGTCCGGCTGGTGTCCCGGCCGGCCAACATCGAGGGCGCCGGCGCTGTCGCGCTGCGCGACCTCGTCCGGCAGGCGCTGCGCATGCGCCCCGACCGGCTCGTGGTCGGCGAGGTTCGCGGCGCCGAGGTCTGCGACCTGCTGGCCGCCCTCAACACCGGGCACGACGGCGGGGCGGGCACGGTGCACGCCAACTCGGCCCGCGAGGTCCCGGCCCGGTTGGAGGCGCTGGCCGGCGCCGGCGGGATGAGCCGGGCCGCGCTGCACAGCCAACTCGCGGCGGCCGTGCAGGTGGTGCTGCACATGCGGCGGCGCCGTTCCGGTGGCCGGGTGCTCGACGGCGTCGGTGTACTGATCCGTGACGGTGCCGACGTCGCCGTGCGGGCGGCCTGGACCCGGTCCGACGGTTGGGCAGCGGGCCGAGCGGCGCTCGGTGAGCTGCTGGCCGAACGTGGGGTGCGGGCGCCGTGGTGAGCGCGGCCGCCGCGGCGGCGCTGGCCGCCGCCCTGCTGTGCGCGCCGGGGGCTCCGGCGTGCGCGCGGCTCGACGCCGTCGCCTGCGAGCCCGCGCAGGCCCGGCGTGGGCTGCTGCGCTCCCCCGGCACGGCCTGGCTCATCGGCCTCGGGTCGGTGCTCGGTCTGCTACTGGGCGGCCCCGGGGGCGCGGTGGCCGGCGCCCTCGTCATCGGGGTCTGGCGGCACCGGCGCACCCGCCGCCGCGCGGAGCAGGCCGGGGCTGCCGCCGGTGCCGAACTGGCCGACGCGCTCGCCCGGATGACCGACGAGCTGCGGGCCGGCGCCCATCCGTCCGCGGCGCTCGCCGGGATCGACGGCGACGGGCCGCTGGCCCGGGCCGCGCTCGGACCGGCGGCGGCGGCCGCCCGGCTCGGCGACCAGATCCCGGCCGCCCTGGGCCGGTCCGGGACGCACCCGGCGCTCGCCGCCGACCTCGCCCGGGTCGCCGGCGCGTGGGCGCTGGCCGATCGGCACGGCGCCCCGCTGGCCGACCTGCTCGCCGGCGCGCACAGCGACATCCGGTGGCGCGTCGCCTACGGCAAGCAGGTCCGCGCCCAGCTGGCCGGTCCGCGGGCCACCGCAACGGTGCTCACCGCGCTGCCGATGCTCGGCCTCGGCCTCGGTCACCTGCTCGGCGCGGACCCGCTGGCGGTGCTGCGCGCCGGCGTCCTGGGCCAACTGCTGCTGATCACCGGGGTCGGCCTGGCCGCGGCCGGGGTGCTGTGGACCGAACACATCCTGCGTTCGGCGGTGCCCCGATGATCCCCGACCGGTCCGCACCGTTCACGGCGATGGCAGCGGTCCTGCTGGCCGGGGCCCTGCTGGCGTGCGGTGGCCGCGCCGGATCCGGCCGGCTGCGCACGCTCACCGCGGGCGCAGCGCCCGCGCCGACCGGGGAGGCAGCGCCGTTGCGTGCCTCCTGGACCGTCACGGCCGGCCTCGCGGTGGCGGTGCTGGTCTGGGCCGCGGTGGGCGGCACGGGTGGCGCGCTGCTGGGTGCCACCGCGGGCTCCGGTGCCGGGATCGCGGCCCGCCGGATGGTCGCCCGCTCCCGCGGCCACGACGGCGACGGTGCCGGGCTGGCCGGGGGCTGGGAGCTCCTCGCCGTGTGCCTCGAGGCCGGGCTCCCGGTGCCGGTGGCCGTGCAGGCCGCGGCCGAGCGACTCGCCGGGCGGGCGGGGGTCGAGCTGCGGCGGGTCGCGGGACTGCTCGAGCTGGGCGCCGACCCGGCAGAGGCATGGCGGGGGGTCGACAGCCTTCCCGCGCTGCGCCCGTTCGGCCGTGCGGCCCGCCGGTCGGCCGTGACCGGCGCCGCGCTCGCGCAGGTCGCCCGGTCCGAGGCCGTGCGGCTGCGGGCCGAGCTGGTCGACACCGCCCAGGCCCGGGCTCAGCGGGCTGCCGTTCAGATCACCGGTCCGCTCGGGCTCTGCTTCCTGCCCGCATTCCTCGCCCTCGGCATCGCCCCCGTCGTGATCGGCCTGGCCGGCGACGCCGTCGCGCAGTGGTGACACCTGCCGCATTCCGATGCAGCACCCGATGAAGAGAAGGAGAACCACGATGTCC
>NZ_JAAXLA010000026.1 GCF_012911935.1 Pseudonocardia acidicola
GTCCACACCGGAGTCTGCAGCCGTTCGGCAAGCTCGACGACGAGGTCGAAGGCGCGCTCGTCGTCGGCCTCCGGCCCCACCACCAGCGCCGGGGCCGAGGCGCCCTGCAGCCGGTCGGCCAGCTCGGCGACGAGCTCGGGGGTGGCCGCGCCGGCCGCGCGCACCCGCCGCCGGGCCAGGTGGGCCACCTCGTCGGCATCCACGTCCCGCGCCCAGTCGTCCAGCGGCAGGGACACGAACACCGGACCGGCCGGCGGCAGCGTGGCCAGGTGGAAGGCCTCCGACAACGCCCGCGGTACGTCCTGGGCCCGGGCCGGCTCGAACGCCCATTTCACCTGCGGCTCGGGCAGCCGGGTCATCGCCGGCTCGGCCAGGACGGACCCCAGGCCGATCATCGCGCGGGCCTGCTGCCCTGCGGTCACCACGAGCGGCGTGTGCGAGGCGCGAGCGTTCGCCAGGTTGCCCATCGCGTTGCCCAACCCGGCCGCGGAGTGCAGGTTGACCAGCGCCGGGCGGCCGGTGGCCTGGGCGTAGCCGTCGGCCATGGCCAGGACCGCGCCCTCGTGCAGCCCGAGGACGTACCGGAAGTCCGCCGGGAAACCGTCGAGGAAGGGCAGCTCGTTCGAGCCGGGGTTGCCGAAGACGGTGGTGAGTCCCCAAGCGCGGAGCAGGTCGTAGGTGGTCTCGCGAACCGTGGGCACGGCGGTCTCCTCCAGGCATCGGCGAACCCGGCGGCGAACCCGGCCGGGGCGACGGAAACGGACGGTAGCCGCGCCGACACATGGTCTGAACAGGGTCGCAGCACAACGGCGACATCTACGTCAGATGTCTCGGTCCGGCCTGCCGGATCGCACCAGGCGCATCGGGTCCGATGCCCTGCGAGCCGGACCGCCGTGCGACCTACCGTCACCGGGCACGCCCCGTACGACCGGTTCCGCAGCCCCCTGCGACGATCCCGAGGAACAGACGATGGTGTCTTTGGACCAGCTACCCGAGATCAGAACCGATCTCTTCATCGACGGTGAGGTGCGCGGCGCCGACGACGCACTGCAGGTGATCGACCCGGCCGACGGGGTCTCCGTGGTCGGCTACGCCGCGGCCGCGACCGCCAAGCAGGCCGAGTCCGCCGTGGCCGCGGCGCACCGCGCCTTCCCGGCCTGGGCCGCCCGCCCCCCGCAGGAGCGGGCCGCGCTGCTGACCGCGGCTCTCGCTCCCCTGGAGGCCGACCGCCCGACGACGGCGGAGGTGCTCACCCGGGAGAACGGCAAGATCCGGATGGAGTCGTTCGTCGACTCCGTCGTGTTCGCCCACCGCTTCGACCTGGCCACCGGCCTGACCGACGAGCTCGGGCACGTGACGCGCCTGCCGGCACCGCCCTACCGGACCGAGATCTCCTACCTGCCGCTGGGCGTCGTGACGATCATCGTGCCGTTCAACTGGCCGCTGGCGATCCTGGCCGCCTCGCTGCCGCAGGCGCTGCTGGCCGGCAACACCGTCGTGGTGAAGCCGCCGCCCACCGCCCCGCTGGCCACCGTCCGCACCGTCCAGCTCGTGGCCCGGTCGCTGCCCCCGGGTGTGCTCAACGTCGTCACCGGCGCCGACGCGGAGATCGGCGCGGCGCTGATCCAGGACGCCCGGGTCAAGAAGGTCTGCTTCACCGGTAGTCCGGACGGCGGCAAGCGGATCATGTCCATGGCCGCCGAGTCGCTGACCCGCGTGGCGCTGGAGCTGGGCGGCAACGACCCGGCGATCGTGCTGGCCGACGCCGACCTCGGCCCCGATGCGCTGCAGCGCCTGTTCACCGGGACCTTCGACTCCACCGGTCAGATCTGCATGGCGACCAAGCGCCTCTACGTTCACCGGTCGCGCTATGAGGAGGTGGTCGAGGGTCTGTCCGCGATCCTCGCCGCCACCCGGCTGGGTCACGGCCTGGACGAGGGCGTGACCATGGGCCCGCTGCACAGCCGGCGGCAGCTTGAGTACGTGCAGGAGCTCACCGCGCAGGCGCGCCGGTCCGGTGCCGAGGTCCGCGAGTTCGGGGAGGCCGCCGAGGGCGCCGACATCTCCCGCGGCAACTTCCTCCGGCCGTCCCTGGTGCTCGACCCGGCCGACGACGCGCGCGTCGTGGTCGAGGAACAGTTCGGCCCGACCCTGCCGATCCTGCCCTTCGACGACGAGGACGACGCCATCGCCCGCGCCAACGACACCTGGTCGGGGTTGTGCTCCTCGGTCTGGACCACCGACCTCGACCGGGCCGCCGTGCTGGCCGCCCGGCTGCGGACCGGCTACACCTTCGTCAACGCCCACGGCGCCGCCCACCTCGACGAGCGGGCCCCGTTCGGCGGCTTCAACCACAGCGGCATGGGCCGCGAGATGGGCATCGAGGGCATCCGCGAGTTCATGGACACCCACTCGGTCGGCTTCCCCGCCTGACCCACTCCGCATCCCGATGGGCTGCGCTGCGCCGGCCGGTCCGTCGCACCGCAGCAACGACACATCGACAGGGAGTTCGACGCCACCGTGATCAGCCTGACCGACGCCCCGGAGGGCTACGCCGAGTTCGGCTCCGGTGTGGCCCGTACATACGTCACCGACCCGCACCGCGGGAGTGTCGGGTGAGCGCCACCGTCGTCCTCGTGCACGGCGCCTGGCACGGCTCCTGGTGCTGGGACGAGCTCGTCCCGGCGCTGGAGGCCCACGGGCCGCGGCGGTGGCCCGGCTTCAGCCGCAGTCGTTGAGCTCGTGCCGGCAGCCGCTGCGGGCAGCGGCGTGGGAGACCATCCCTGCGACGTATGTGGTCGCCGACAGCGACCCGGGGCTTCCCCCGGTCGTCCAGGAGGGGATGACGACCGGTCGGGCCGACCGCGTGGCCCACATCGACGCCGGACACTCGCCGTTCCTGTCCCGGCCACGTGAGTTGGCGGCGATGATCGCAGAATGTGAGGAGGTGACTGCCGCACCGCAACCCCGCAACGGAAGGACATGACCATGGCGTCCGCACCCGTACCCGGCCATCCGGTGCTGCCCTGATGGATCTGGGCATCACCGGCCGCACCGCCCTGGTCTGTGCCTCGACCGGCGGTCTGGGCTATGCGGTCGCCGCAGCGCTGGCCGCCGAAGGCGTCAGGGTGGCGATCACCGGACGCCGTGGGGACGTGGTCGAGCAGCGCGCCGCCGAGTTGCCCGGTGCCGCCGGTTTCGTCGTCGACCTCGCCGACCTGACCGCAGTCACCGGGCTGCTCCCACGAGTCGAGCACGTACTCGGCGCCGTCGACATCCTGGTGCTGAACAGCGGTGGCCCGCCGCCCGGCACCGCGGAGGCGTTGAGCGACGAGGACTTCACGGCCGCGATCGACGCGCTGGCCCGCGCACAGCGGCAGCTGGTCGGCGCCGCGCTGCCGGCGATGCTCGCCCGCAACTGGGGTCGCATCCTGGCCGTGGGCTCCTCCGGCGTCGTCGAGCCGTTGGCCAACCTGGCCGCATCCAACGTCGGTCGAGCTGCGCTGGCCGCCTATCTCAAGACCTTGTCCGCCGAGGTCGCATCCCGAGGCGTCACGTGCAACATGCTGCTTCCCGGACGCATCGACACCGACCGCGTGCGGCTCATCGACCGTGCGAGAGCCGAGCACACCGGTTCCTCGGCCGAGGAGGTCGCGGCGGCCTCGCGCGCCACCATCCCGGCCGGGCGTTACGGCACTCCGCAGGAGTTCGGCCAGGCTGCTGCGTTCCTGTGCTCGGCAGCAGCCGGTTACATCACCGGCAGCCAGCTGCGCGTCGACGGCGGGATGGCCCGCAGCTACTGATCTGCCACTGAGGACGCCGCTCGCGCGGCCTCCTCATTTCTTCGCAGCGTCGCGCGCGGAACGCGCGGTGCTCGAAGCCTTCGCGCCGACATCCTCGGAGGCCTCAGCGGCCTTGTCCGCAACGGCCTCGGCCGCGCTCACCGTGTGCGCGGTACCCGAGTCGGCCGCGCGAGCGGCTTGCTCGGTGACCGCCTCGGCAGCCTGAGCCCCTGAGGACAACAGGGAGTGCATGAGCCGGCGCTGGTTCTCCAGCATCTGCTCGAGGAAATTGAACGTGTTGTCCACGACGGCGTGCGCGTCCGGCAGTGAGCGCTGGCCGCCGGTCACACTGCTCGCAAAGCCCTGAAGGGTCTCCGCCCAGGTGCGGGCGGCCGCGGTGAGCGCCTCCTGGCTGCGCTTGGCGATATCGGCGAACTGGTTGCTGGGCGTCGTCATCGAACTGTTCCCTCCCTGTCCCGGACTCGAGGTCCGCTCGTTCAGCCACATCGGCCCGCAGTGAGCCGGTCCGTTCAGGTCATCGTGACGGTGCCGGCCTGCTGGCCATGGCGTCCGGCTCACGCTCCGATCCGGCCGGACCCGCCGGCCGCACGAAGGCCCGGACGCCAACCTCGGCGGCTCGTCAGGATCGCGACAACACGGCGTACCCGCCAGGGTCCACTGTCACTCCCTCGCGGTGCGGGACGCCCGACGCGGAACGGTCGCACGCGCGCCGGGAGGGACGTGCTCTGATCAAGTCTTCCTCAAGTTGCTGGTCCTGACCCGGATACCGGGCCAACACTGGGAGACGAGATCGCGCACAGCGTCCGGGGGGACGCCGAGGGGCGCGATCGCAGGAGGGCACCGAAGATGGACCCCATCAAGATCATCTTGCTCGTCTTCTGCGCGCTGACGTTCGTCGTGCTCGTCAAGGGCGTCATCGGACCCGTCGGACCCGACCGCGACCGCCCCGGAACCGGCGGCCGCCACCAGCCCCACGGCGCCGACCTCTACCCCGGTGCGTCCACCGGATCCGTCGCCGGCGGCACCAGCCACCACGGTCACAGCGGCCACGCCGGTGGTCACCACGGAGGCAGCCACCACGGCGGCTTCGGCGGCGGCCACGGCTTCTGACCGCGATCACGCTCGCTCCCGGGCACCCCGCACGTGGGCCTGACCCAGCGCAGCCGCCTCAGGCCACCGCGCGGGCCTGCTCCACCGCGAGGGCGTCGACCAGGTCGTTCATCGGGTCGCCCGAGTGGCCCTTCACCCAGCGGAACGACACGTTGCCGCGGTCGCTGACCAGCGTGATCAGCGGTTCCCACAGGTCCCGGCTGACGACCGGCTTGCGCGCGCTGGTGACCCAGCCGCGGGCGAGCCAGCCCTTCCACCAGCCGTCGCGAAAGCAATTCACTACGTACGTCGAGTCGCTGACGACCACCAGCGGGCCGTCCAGCGCCCGGACCGCCTCCAGCGCGGCCCGGATCTCCATGCGCTGGTTGGTCGTGGCCGGCTCGCCGCCGCTGCGCTGCCGGCCGTCCCGCGTGGCCCACGCCCAGCCTCCAGGGCCCGGATTGCCCGAGCACGCGCCGTCGGTCCAGACCTCGAGGGCCCCGTCGGCGGCCGGCATGTCGGGTCGCGGCGCGGACCGCGTCGGACGGGCGCGGGGCGCGGCCGCCGTGGCCGCCGTGGACGCCGCCGCGCTGCCGGCGCAGGCGAGGTGCGCCCAGGTGCTGCCGGCCCGCGCGATCTCCTCGCCAGGCTGGATACGGGACGAGCAGACGCCGCAGGTGGTGGCGTACTTCGCGGTCATCGACACCCCGACACCCTAGAGGCGCTCGGCGCAGCACCTCCGACAGCTGGTAGCCGTGACGGTCGGAGGGGCTTGGTGCGATCCCGCGCCGACGGCGGTGGACACCGCCGACGGCGCAGCCGGAGGTCGGCGCACCCGCCATCGACCCGTCCACCGCGCGGCAGACCTTCGCCGAGCACCGCGACACGCTCGGCCCGCAGCCTCGGTCTGGCCTGCAGCATCATCTGCTGGCGCCGACTCGACAACAACTCGTCGCGTCAGCACCTCTCAGTCGTAACGGAGCTCCCTGGACCGGGTCCGCTTGAGCTCGGAGAAGTGCGGATTGCGTGCGATCAGCAGCGTTCCGTCGAACATGTCGAGAGCGTCCTGACCTCTGGGGATGGCACTCAGGACGGGTCCGAAGAACGCGACGCCGTCCACGTGGATAGTGGGCGTCCCGACGTCCAGGCCGACCGGCTCCATGCCGGCATCGTGACTCTTTCTGACAGCCTCGTCGTAATCCGTGGTGTCCGCGGCCGCGATGAGGTCGTCAACGTCCAACCGCGCGAGCGTCTCGCGGATCACCTTGTCTCTGCCGCGGACTCGTTCGACGTGGAAAAGCCGCCCGAAAGTCTCGTAATAACGTCTGAGTCCGGGCTGGCCGAGCCGTTCCTCTACCGCGCCCGCGACCCGTACCGGCCGCCAGGCGCTGTCCAGGCCTTTCGCCGACTCGGGCGTGTGCCCCTCGCGGCCGTCGTTGAGGACCGCCAGGCTCATGATCCGCACGTTCAGGTCGATGTCGCGCTGCGCTTCAACCTCTTTGATCCAGCCGAACGCGATCCAGGCGAAGGGACAAACCGGATCGAAGTAGAAGTCGACCTTGTTCACCATGCCAATGTCTCATGTCCGCGCCGGGCCCCCGGCGAGCGATGCTTGACATCTGTGGATCAGGTGGAAGGGGGTCGTACCCTCCCGGTGCTCTTGAGGCTCTCACGCAAGACCGGCACTGCAACGCCGGTCGGGAAGGTACGACCCGTGCATACCGTCATGCCCGAGGAGCCCGGCGGCGGCGATGGCCGCGGCCCGGCGAGACCCCTCTTCGGGTGCGGGTTATCAGACGCCCCAGTTCCAGTTCGTCTGCATGTTCTGCTCGGCGGCCTGGGTCGTGGCGGTTGACACCAGCGCGGGGACTGCGGCGAGTCCGGCCAGGCCCGCGCAGACGGCGGCGGCCGTGAATGTCGCGGCAACGCGCGCCAGGATCCCGCGGGACGTCGGCCAGTGGCTGGGACGTCGTGAGGTGGAGACCATTTTGTCTGCCCTCCTGCTGCCGGATGGCCACCAAGGCTACCCCGCTCACGGGTCCTGGCTAGTCCAATCGGTCGGGAAGGGCGCGGGGTGTACGGCGGGGGCGTCGTTCGCCGGACTTGGTGCGCTGGGTGGGCGGGGAAGCGTCCAGGTGCGACCCCATCCGGACGGCGTTGCGTCCGGCACGCTTGGCTGCGTAGAGGGCTGAGTCAGCGACCTCGAGCAGCTGTCGAAGCTCGGCGCCGTCCTGCGGGAAGGTTGCTCCGCCGACCGAGACGCTGATGTCGTTGACGGTCAGGGGCCCGTCAGGCGTCGGGATCTCAACGGCGAGGTGGTCGATCCGTTGACGGATCCGTTCGGCTACGAAGTGCAGCTCAGAGCGCTCCCCGTTAGGTCGGTCGCCCAGCCCGAGCCCGGGTAGCAGGACGACGAACTCCTCGCCGCCGAATCGACCGACGAGATCGTTATCGCGGACCTCGGCTCGCAACGCTCCCGCGATGGCAGAGAGCACCTGGTCGCCGGCGAGATGTCCGTGCCGATCGTTGATGGCCTTGAAGTGGTCGAGATCGATGATGAGGACCGCGGCGCTCGCGGCGGTGCGCTGCGCACGTCGCAGAGCTCGCGCCGCCTGGTTGTGCCAGGCCGCCGCGTTGAGCAATCCCGTCTTGCTATCGGTATTCGCCTGCTCTTCCAGCTGGCGAACGAGGATCGCCCGGTGCAGGACGAGGAGTGGCGGAAGAACCAGCGCAGCGTGGAAGGGATTTCCGGACAGCAGCATTCCAGCGGCCAGTGCACCCATCGAGAGCGTGGCCACCTCGAGCATGACCTCGTCACCCCGACCGAGAACGTGCAGGAACTTCGCGTCGGAGCTGAGCACGATCACCCCCACGATCAACGACGTGTTGATGACGGTGTAGGCGAGCAACGCCAGGACGATGGTGAAGAAGCCTCTGTTGCTGCTGAACAGCTCGTCGCGGCCGAGGTAGCCGAGAACGGCTGATGCTGCGTGAACGGCGAGCAGGATCGTCGACGCACTGAACACCTGCCGGTACGTCGGTGTCTTCGCCGGGCGCAGGACTCGGAAGTACAGATGCCCGTAGATGATCAGCACTACTGCACTTGCCAGTAGCGGGGGCAGCAGTAGCGCCGCAGCGAAGGTCCACACCGAGCTGAGGTCGATGTGGCGGGTCTCTGTCACTCGGCGTCGGATCCGCTCGACTCCGAGTGAGACCTCGGTGTGCACGACTCCGGCCGCGGCCAGCACGCCCAAGATCCATAAATATTGATCGACATCGTGGATCGCGAACAGGTCGGCGACCAGAACGCCCGCCGTGAGCAGTTCAACCGAAAGGACCGCAGTCAGCAGCCGCGAGGGTAGGGACCACACCGCCCAACGGGTGATCCAGTTCTGACTACGCGGTGACGGCGGCATCATTTGATACCTCCCCCGTCCCCGCCGCGTTCATCCTCATAGGTACCCCCAACTAGACGGATCGTAGCCGGGAGACGACCAGCTGTCACAGGTCCGACGGGGAGGCGGCGCCTGGCAGCGACGAAAGGTCAGGATGACACGGGTGGCCGTGACGCTGAGTGATCTCGGACCGGACTACCGGCTTGCACGTCGAGCAGACCCTCAGCCACCCACCTGCTGCCGTGATCACTCTCCCGACTGAGACCCTGTAGGGGCTTGTGACTCTCCACACGACGGCCGAGCTGCCAGGCGATGGCGGCCGACAGGTGCTCCGGGAAGGAGGTACCGGTGCGTAATTGGGTTTGGAACTGAGCGAATCCGCCGCGCGATTGAGCGGGCGACACATTCACCGAGAGGAGACATTCATGCGGAACTGGATTTGGAACTGAGCGAGATCTGACTCGTTCCGAGCATGATCGTGGATTTCGACCCCTGAGGAGGGTTAGCCGTGCGCAACTGGACTTGGTGAACAGCGGCTGAATTGCCCAATCGACCCGACTCGAGAGGAACACCCATGCGCAACTGGACCTGGTGAACCCCAGCCGACCCACCCGATCGACCCGACCCGACCCGAGAGGAGCAACACCCATGCGCAACTGGACCTGGTGAATCAGTCATGAGTGGACGGAGCACAGCCTTGGCGGGTGTGAGTCCTCGCGGTAGTCCCGAACGTGGTGATGATGGCGATCAACGCCCCGGCCGCGCCGCTGAGCGCGACGGTCGTCGGAGCGCCGAGTGCCTCCGCCACTGGTGCCGCGATGAGCAGGGCGAGGCCCTGGGAGGCTACGAGGCTTGCGGTAGCAACGCCGAGGGCTTGACCTCGGACCTCGGTCGGGGTCGCGCGCACGAAGCTGGCCTGGGTCTGCAGCCGGTAGGCCGTCGAGCCGGCTCCGGTGAGGGCCCAGAGGGCGACCGATGTGGCGAGGCCGGGGGCCAGCAGGCAGGCGACGAGTGGGACGCCGGACATGGCCGCCGGCGGCCTGATCAAGCGCGGCCTTCGCTCATCGGAGACGAACCGTGTGAACGCCCAGGCACCGACGACACCGCCGGCGGGCATGGAGGCCATCAGGGCGGCGACGGCCACCGGTCCCCCGCCGTGGGCTGCGGCGTAGGGCGCCGCGAGTCCCTCGGGGACGACGTAGAACCCCTTTGCGCTCTACAACCCTTCCTCGTGGCCGGGGCCGCACGATGGGCCCGGGCAGGGCCTCGGCGATCTACCTCCTCCACCTGATCGTCGCCGGTCTCCGCGCTGATGCCGCGTCTGCAGCCTCGTCTCCGGGTCCGCCTGCACGCGTTATGGACCGCGCGAAGGCCACTGCGGCGAGAATGCGGGTCTCCACGGTGCTCGACACAGAGGAGCCGTGGCCGGCGTCGTAGCGCAGCACCTCAGGCTCACCACCAGCGCGCTCGAGTGCCTGCAGGTAGTTGTCGATCTGCCGGGCCGGGCAGCGGGGGTCGTTGCGTCCTGCGAGCACGAGGATCGGCGCCGTGACCTGGTCGACGTACGTTGATGCGAGTCCCCAGCATCTGCCCCGCCGTTTCCCCTGTCGCGGGACAGCTTCGACGCCGGCCGGGCCCAGCTCGGCGTGTTCGGCAGGTACACCGCTGTGCGCTGCTCCCGTCCACGGTCGGTGCAGGCTGGCCCCCGGCCGTGGCGGCGGGACGGCGTGTCGGCCGTCTCGGCGGCCGGCCATGGCCAGGCACCGTGCCACCGGGGTTGAACGGCTCGGGCATTATCTGCACCCGCGGTGGTGTGGCTGGTCGGCAGCCGACGGCACCGACCGGGGTGAGGTCGACCTCGGCCCCTGGCCAGTGCGGGGCCGGACTCGGGAACGGAGAAGGGTGGATGTCGCTGGTTGCCGCTGAACTGCCGGTTGCCGAGATTCGAGGCTTCTTCGGCCCTCGCGCAGCCGCGGTGGACCGCTGCGAGGTCGACGTCCGCGACGGGCTGCGCTTTCTGGCCGAACGCGGCCTGCTCGGGCATCCCGAGCTGCGGGTCAGCTTCGAGCTGATCAGACTGGTGGCCCGCTCGGATCTGGCGTCGGCGTTCAGCTTGTGGGCGCACACGATGGTGGTGCAGTGCGTGGCGGCCTCGCCGTCACCGCGGATGCGGGCGACGGCCGATCAGCTGCGGCGCGCGACGGTGTGGGGCTCGACGGCGATGGCACCGGCGATCAAACACATGGCCGGGCTGGGTGAGCTGCCGGTGACGTTCCGCCGCGACGGCGACATCCTCGTCCTGGACGGTCGGATCCCGTGGGCGTCGAACCTGTTCGGCCGCGACCTGGTCGTGGCGCTGGCGGCCAGGGGGGAGGATGGCGAGCGGCTGGTGCTCGCGGTGACCGGCGAGAATCCCGGGCTGTCGCTGGGCGGCCCGCAGGACCTGCTGGCGATGAGCGCCACCGCCTCCTCCGACCTCGTCCTGCGCGGGGCCCGCGTCGAGCCGCAGGCGGTGATCAGCACCGATTTCGTCGGCTACCTGAAGGCGATGAAGCCGCGCCTGCTCATCCTGCAGACCGCGTTCTGCCTCGGGCTGGCCGCCGAGGCGCTGACCGCCGCCGAGGCGTGGCCGGCGCGGACGATGGCCGGCTACCACGACGATCACGCAGCCCTGGCGCAGCAGTTCGCCGACCTTGACCAGCGCGCGGCCGCGTTGGTGGAGGCCCTCGCGCCGGTGCGCGAGGTGGTGCAGACCCGGCTGCAGGCCGGGCGGCTGGCGCAGGCCGCCGTCGAACTGGAGCTACGGATCGCCGGCGGGGCCGGGTTCGCCGCCGGAAGCCCCACCGCGCGGCGCTACCGCGAGGCCGCCTTCCTGCCGGTTCAGACCCCGACCGAAGGGCAGCTGCAGGCCGAGCTCCGCTGACCCGGCCGCGCGGTCCAGGCGCACCCCCGGCCCTCCCGCGTCGCACCCGGCCCTGCACTTGTCATCACGTCTGCCACCGCGGCCTGGATGTTCAGCCTCTGATCAGGTGGCTTTCGCCCACCTGGCCCTCGATCGAGCGCCGCCCACACATCGGTGCACCACCTGCCGACCGGGCCCGCATGGATGATGCCGTCGGCGCCGCCCGTATCGCTGAAGAACGGACTGACACAGGTCCTGAACTGGGGTTATGCAACCGCGTCGGCGAGTGCCCCAACACCACATGCGCTCCACTCGATCGCATGAAGACCGTGATCTCGGTGTTAGTCGAGCGCCGATGCGCGGGCACCCAAGGCCTGTCCGGCTAGACGCGATGACGGAAGGCTGACACGTGACGATCAAGACAGACGACGTGCGAGACCTGCTGGGCCGCGAGGTCTACGACGCCCACGGCGACAAGGTCGGCAAGGTCGGGCAGGTATACCTCGACAGTCAGACCAGCGCACCGGTGTGGGCCACGGTGAAGACCGGCCTGTTCGGGACCAAGGAGTCCTTCGTGCCGCTGGCGGGAGCGACCCGCGCCGGCCGCGACCTCCACGTGAACACCTCGAAGGACACGATCAAGAACGCCCCCCAGGCGGGCGGCAACGACGGTCGCCTGTCCCGGGCCGAGGAACAGCAGATCTACGCCCATTACGGCCACTCCCACCCCGATGCCGCGCCCGGCGCCGGCGCTGCCCGCGGCCACGACACTGCGAGTGACACCACCAAGCATGCCCGCGCCGAGGGCGACTCGGTCACCCGCTCCGAGGAGCGCTTGCGGGCCGGCACCGAGACCGTCGAGACCGGTCAGGTGCGACTGCGCAAGTATGTCGTCACCGAGGAACAGCAGGTCACCGTTCCGGTCAGCCGTGAAGAGGTCCGCGTCGAGCGCGAGCCGATCCGCGACGGCAACGCCCGCCAGGGCAGCGACATCGGCGAGGAGGAGCAGTCGGTGACCCTGCACGCCGAACGCCCGATCGTCACCAAGGAGACCGAGGCGGTCGAGCGGGTCCGGCTTCAGACCGACACCGTCCGCGATCAGGAGACCGTGTCCGGTCAGGTTCGCAAGGAGCACGTCGAGATCGACGACCCGGACGGCCAGATTCGCACGCAGCGCAGCAGGCAGGACCACAGGTAGAGCGGCGCTTCGTGACGGACATGCCGCGGGGATGTCCCCGACCGACGTGCCGGGGACATCCCCGGCACGTCGGCTGCCCGGCGGCCGAGGCGATCCGGTTCGCCGAGGAACAGTGCGAGGCGTTCGGCACCCGGGAACCCTGGTCCAATCTGCGCAAGCCCGTGTGATGAACGGGTCGCGCCCGAGACCCGGATCACCGACCGCCTGGATGGCTCGGGAGATCGCCGGTGGGCGGTCGACAGGTACGGCAGACGCCGAGGACCTCGAGGGTGTGGGTGGTGTCGGTGAAGTCGTGGCGGGGGCCGACAGCGGCTGCCCAGGCTTCGACGGTGTCGGAATGGATGGGGATGCTGTAGCCGCAGGCCCGGCAGCGCAGGTAGTGGTGGTGCCCGGGTTCGCGGTGGTAGCGGAACAATTCGGTGCCGTCCTCGCCGCGGGTGGTGTCGATGTCGCCGGTGCCGGTGTAGGCGTGCAGGGCTCGGTAAACGGTGGACAACCCGATCTCGTGGTTGTCCGACGTCAGCTGGGCGTGCAGGGCTTGAGCGTCGATGAAGCCGGGGTTTTCGGCCAGTGCGGCCAGGATGACCCGGCGTTGGGCGGTGATGCGGGGGGCGGCCCCGGGCAGGGGCGGGCTCACCGACTCAGGTCCGCGCCGGGGCGCCGGGTCTGGTCGTGGCCGGGGGCCGGACATGATCACCTCCACGGGGCTGCTGTCCACCCGGCCCTCGGACGGGCCTGGGCGGGGATGGGGGCGATGCTGTCGGGTCCGGGGCGGCGCCGGGCGCGGGTCGGGCCGGCGGTGAGGGCGGCGATCGCGTACTCGGCGGCGGCGATGGCCATGATGGTGAAGCTGGGCGGGAGCACGGGTAGGGCGTAGGCCAGCCCGCGCTCCTGCGGGCAAGAGCCGGTGACTCCCCTCCCCCGGGGTTTCCCCAACCCCGACGCGCCCCGAACTGCTGGGCGCCCCGCCTCGGAAGGCGAGATCTCGTGATCGACGACAACGAAGACTTCCGCTGGTGGATCAACCGGCAGACCTTCGGTGCGGTCAACGCCTTTGCCCGGCGCACCAGCTGGCTGTCCCCGGTCCTGGCCGGCTACGCCAACTACGGGAGGCGCTGTCCGGCGCCAGCCAGGAGTCGCAGGTGCCGCACAGCCGGCCCCGCTCAGGTCCCGCGGACGGCGCGGTGTCGACGCGGCCTGCGGCACACGTCCTGGGTCCCACATTCGTCGGATGCGGCCCAGCCTCGCCGAACCGTCAGAGGCGATGATCCGGTCGGGATGCCGGGCTTCCTCGACGAAGGTGGCGTAGAGCGCAGCGAGCCGCTCGAGACATGCGCGAGGACGGCGTTCGAGTCGGCCGCGCCGGCACGTCGGGTACGAGTCCTGGCTGGCGCGAGCATGCGATGCCGCTGGACGTCGACCCGCTGCCCCGCATCGCTCCCGACATGCCGAATCGCTCTCGGCACGTCGCAACGATGCCGAACTGTCGTGCCAGTACTGAGCGCCCTAGATCAGGACCTGGCCGACTTCACACTGGTTCTCGCCCTGCGGAATCCGAGATTCTCCCTTTGCCTCCGAGGCCGCGTAGCGTCCGGACTGCTCGGCCCAGTCGTAGTCTCCGCGTACGACGCTACGGAGTGCGTCGCCCACGTATCGGCGCACGCTCTCCCGTTCCCGGTCATTCAGTCCCAGTGACTCGTACAGTGATACCAGAGAAGCCTCGAGACCGCAGAAGCGTTCAAGGCGTTCGCGGACCATCTCGCGCATGAACTCGATGACCGCAGGACGACTGCACCGCTGTTCACGTTCGAGGATGAGCACAAGATTGTGCGGATCCCCCCACGATTCCTCCTTTTCGACGGAGCAGATGTCGTTGTGGAAGATGACAGCATCACGGGCAAGGGCTCGCATGGCCGTCAGGTGGTCACTCTTGAAAGCGGCCTCGGGCACCTCGAAGTGACCCACGCGTTCGGCAAGGTCAAGTATCGGGTGAACGCCGATCGAATCGCGTCGCAGCTGCATGTACTCGTCAGAGGTGAGTATCGTCCCGGACCGCCGATGGACGACTTCGGCGAGAAAGCTGTTCATCAAGACTCTCCAGCTATCGGACGCGCGGGCACGCCAGGCTGCCGACATTCCCTCGCACGTGCGTCTCCACATATCGGCGAACGCCGCGAGGATCGGTTCCGACGGCGGCACCACGGTAGGGTCGAGCAACTCGATGAGGGCATCATTGTACTTACGCGCCCGATCGGGATCTTGCCCTGGCAGTGCATCGAATGTGTCATCGTAGATGAAAAACCAGCTCAACTGGTCCACGGCCAGGTCGAGGTCAGGTCCCTGCGCCGTGGGGTGGAATCGCGCGGCGAGCTCAACGAATCGGGCTCGAGCATGACGCTGGGCAGCCTTCTCGGTGCAGATCAGACCAAACGAACGCGGCCACTCGAGATGGACCGATTCCGCTCTCTCGAAATCCGGGCTGATGCGCGGCGGGAACGGAATGGGAAGCTGGACACCATTGGGCACGTCTTACTCCAGACAGTGAGCGGGAAGGAATGATTACCAATCGAGGGCGAGCGGCCATATCTCATCGTGAGGCGCAGGTTCTCTCGCTGCGGAGACCTGCGCTGTGTCCTGCTCGCTCGACGTGCTGCGCAGGCCTGAGTCGGTAACCGCGGTCAGGCGGTCACCACTGTCGGCGGGTAGTCAGAGTTCACCGTGAATCCGAGTTCACGTGGTCGGTGAGGCGGAGAGCCTCCTCGATCAGGGTCTCGACGATGCGGTGTTCGGGGACGGTTTTCACGATGGCGCCTTTGACGAAGATCTGCCCCTTGCCGTTGCCGCTGGAGACGCCGAGGTCGGCTTCGCGGGCCTCGCCGGGGCCGTTGACCACGCAGCCCATGACCGCGACACGGAGGGGGTGGGGGAAGTCCGCGAAGGCGGCTTGGACTTGCCGGGTGAGTGCGTAGACGTCGACCTGGGCGCGGCCGCAGCTGGGGCAGGAGACGATCTCGAGCCGGCGGGGGCGCAGGCCGAGGGATTCGAGGATCTGGGCGCCGGTCGTGACCTCCTCCACGGGGGGTGCGGAGAGGGAGACGCGGATGGTGTCGCCGATGCCCTCGTTCAGGAGGATGGCGAAGGCGACGGCGGATTTGATCGTGCCTTGCGGCGGGGGGCCGGCTTCGGTGACGCCGAGATGGAGCGGGTAGTCACAGCGTTCGGCGAGCCGCCGGTAGGCGTCGACCATGACGAGGGGGTCATGGTGTTTGACGGAGATTTTGATGTCGGTGAAGCCGTGTTCTTCGAACAGGGAGCATTCCCACAGCGCGGACTCGACGAGGGCTTCGGGGGTGGCCTTGCCGTATTTGTCGAGGAGGCGCTTGTCCAGGGACCCGGCGTTGACTCCGATGCGGATGGGGACGCTTGCGGCCGCGGCGGCTGTGGCGATCTCGCGAACCTTGTCGTCGAATTTCTTGATGTTGCCGGGGTTCACGCGGACGGCGGCGCAGCCGGCACCGATGGCCTGGAAGACGTATTTGGGTTGGAAGTGGATGTCGGCGATGACCGGGATCGGTGATTTGCGGGCGATGGTGGGGAGGGCGTCGGCGTCGTCCTGGCTGGGGACGGCGACCCGGACGATCTGGCAGCCGGCCGCGGTGAGTTCGGCGATCTGTTGCAGGGTGGCGTCGACGTTCGCGGTGGGGGTGGTGGTCATGGATTGCACGCTGACCGGGGCGCCGCCGCCGACCGGCACGCCACCGACGTCGATCCGACGGGAGCGGCGCCGGGCCCGGGGCACCGTGGGCTCGCCCAACGTTACGGCGGTCATCACACGGCTCCGTTCGTCGTGAGCAGATCTGAGGGTCTGGTCGTCGTGAGGACTTTCAGGATCGTGTCGGCGATCGCTGTGCCGGTCAGGCCGTGCGCGGCGAGCAGATCGGCGCGACGGCCGGCATCGAGGAACGCCGGCGGCAGACCGAGGGTGTGCACGGGCGTGTCGACGTCGGTGTCCGTGCAGGCCGTGGCGAGAGCGGCACCCAGTCCGCCGGTGCGGACGCCGTCCTCGACGGTGACCGCGAGCTCGTGGCGGGCGGCCAGGTGCACCAACGCCGGATTGACCGGAAGCGCCCAGCGCGGGTCGATCACGGTGACCCCGATCCCGTGCTCGTCGAGTCGGCGGGCAGCGTCCAGGCAGCTCGGGGCGAGTGCGCCGTAGGAGACGATCAGCACGTCCAGCGATCTGCGCCGGCCGCGGTGCAGGACGTCGAGGCCGTCCATCCGGGTGACCGCTGCGATGTCAGCGTCCGCGCCGGCCTTGGGGTACCGCACGACGGTGGGGCCGGCGGTGACCGACACCGCCTCGCGCAGCAGTTCCCGCAGGGTGGCGGGGTCGCGGGGGGCGGCCAGGCGCAGACCCGGTACCGCACCGAGGATGACCGGGTCCCACATCCCGTGGTGGCTCGGTCCGTCGGGGCCGGTGATGCCGGCGCGGTCGAGTACCAGGGTGACCGGCAGCCGGTGCAGAGCGAGGTCCATGAGGAGTTGGTCGAAGGCGCGGTTGAGGAACGTGGCGTAGATGGCGACGACCGGGTGCAGGCCCGCCATGGCCAGCCCCGCGGCGGAGGCGACGGCGTGCTGTTCGGCGATGCCGACATCGAAGAACCGGCGGGGGAATCGCCGCCCGAACGGGGCCAGCCCGGTGGGGCCGGGCATCGCGGCGGTGATCGCCACGATGTCCTCGCGTTCGGCCCCGATCGCGCAGATCTCCTCGGCGAAGACGTCCGTCCAGGTCCGCGGCCCGGGTGGGGCCGCGCCGGTGGCGGGGTCGAGAACGCCGACGGCGTGCATGAGCTCGGCGGTCTCGGCCTCGGCGGGGGCGTAGCCGCGGCCCTTGCGGGTGACGCAGTGCACCACCACGGTCCGGCCCATCGAACGTGCGTGCCGTAGTGCCCGTTCGCACGCGCTGATGTCGTGGCCGTCGACGGGCCCCACATAGGCCAGACCCAGGTCGGTGAACACGTTGCGGGCCCCGCGGCCGCTGTCGCGGAGTGCGCTCAGGTGGTGGGCGAGGCCGCCTGCCGTGGGGGCGTAGGAGCGGCCGTTGTCGTTGACGACGATGACGACGGGCCGGTTCGGCGCACCGCCGAGGTTGTTCAGCGCCTCCCAGGCCATGCCGCCGGTGAGCGCCCCGTCCCCGACCACGGCGACCACCGCCCGATCAGCCTGCCGGGTGAGCCGGTAGGCCTTCGCCAGGCCGTCGGCGTAGGCCAGCGCCGCGGAGGCGTGGGAGTTCTCGATGTGGTCGTGGACCGACTCGGCCCGGCTCGGGTAGCCGGACAGGCCGCCAGGCTGCCGCAGCGCATCGAAACCCTTGCGCCGCCCGGTGAGGATCTTGTGGACGTACGTCTGGTGGCCGGTGTCGAACACGATCGTGTCCTGCGGGGAGTCGAACACCCGGTGCAGCGCGATGGTCAGCTCCACCATGCCCAGATTCGGGCCCAGGTGGCCACCGGCCGCGCAGACCTTCTCGACCAGGAAGCGTCGGATCTGCTGCGCCAGCACCGGCAACTGGTGCGGGGCCAGCCGGCGCAGATCGGCTGGGTCGTGCACCTTCTCGAGCAGGGTGCTCATGGGTGGGCCACCTTCTCCGGGACCGCGAAGCGGATGTTCTCCTCGGCGACGGCGCGTTCTTCCACGTGGATCGGGCCGAGCCCGGACAACGCCGCGACGACCTGGTCGACCAGCAGCGGGGGTGCGGAAGCGCCGGCGGTGAGACCGACGGTGTCGACGTCGCTCAGCCAGGCCAGGTCGATGTCGGTGGCGTCATCGATGAGGTATGCCGGCACCCCCCGCCGGTGGGCGAGCTCCACCAGGCGAACCGAGTTCGAGGAATTCGGCGAGCCGACGACCAGCAGCAGGTCGGCGTCGGCCAACACACTGGACACCGCCCGTTGCCGGTTGGTGGTGGCGTAGCAGATGTCGTCCGAAGCGGGCCCGGCCAGCGCCGGGAACCGGGCGCGCAGCGCGTCGACCACCTCGGTGGTCGCGTCGACGGCGAGGGTGGTCTGGGTCAGGTAGGACACCTTTTCCGGGTCGGCCACCTGCAGCCGTTGGGCTTCCTCGGCGGTCTCGACCAGCATCATGGAGTCGGGGGCTTCGCCGAGGGTGCCCTCGACTTCCTCGTGTCCGGCGTGGCCGATGAACACCACGGTGTCGCCGCGGGCGGCGAACCGCCGCGCCTCGGCGTGCACCTTGGACACCAACGGGCAGGTCGCGTCGATCACGTCCAAGCCCCGCCGGTCGGCCTCGGCGCGCACCGCCGGGGACACCCCGTGAGCCGAGAACACCACGGTGACCCCGTCGGGCACCTGGTCCAGCTCGTCGACGAACACCGCCCCGCGGCGCTCCAGATCAGCCACGACGTGGGAGTTGTGCACGATCTGTTTGCGCACATACACCGGGGCGGCGTACCGGTCCAGGGCCCGCTGGACGATCTCGATCGCGCGTTCCACCCCGGCGCAGAAGGACCGGGGCGAGGCAAGCAGCACGGTACGCGGCCGGCACGCGGCCAGTGCCGCCACCACCGCATCCCGTGCGGCGTGCTCGAGAGCTCCACCGCGGACGGCCGAGGCGGCCAGGCCCAGTTGCCCGTCGGCACCGCAGATCGTGGCCACGAACGCGCTGGACTCGTCACCCGGCCCCGCCGCGCGGACGTGAAGCGGTGTGGCCTCTGTCGTCACGCCCCGGCGGCGCAGGGCGCCGACCAGTAGCGGGGCCGCGGGACACTCGGATCGCGTCTGGTCGGGCAGGCGGACTGTGCTGGCCACACTGACCTCGCCTGCCAGCGCAGTGGCCGGGGCGAAGGTCGCCACGGATGGTGGGTGTAGCTGCGTCATGGTGGGCGCTCCTCGGTCAGTGATCGCGGCGGGTGATGAAGCGGGCCAGCGTGAGCAGGTCCGCCCGGGCGCGCGGTGCGCGGGCGGCCCGCTCCAGGGACCGGGTCGCGATGCGCAGGTGGTGGTCGGCCCGTTCCCGGGCCCAATCCCGGGCACCGGCCGCATCGATCAGCGCGGCCAGGCGGGGCAGATCGTCGCCGCCCGCCAGCGTGTCGCCGGTGTACCGGCGGGCGAGCTCGTGGCCCGCAGCGTTGCCTGACGTCAGCGCGGCGACCACCGGGAGTGACTTCTTGCGACTGGCCAGGTCCGAATAGACGGGTTTTCCGGTCGCGGCCGGATCCCCCCAGATCCCCAGCAGATCGTCCACGAGCTGGAACGCCAGCCCCACCTGGCGACCGAAATCATCGAAGTCGGCCACCGCGCCCGGCTCGGCACCCGCGCTCAGCCCGCCCAACGCGCAGGCACACCCCAGCAGTGCACCGGTCTTGCTACCGGCCATCGCCGTGCACTCATCGATGCCCACATCGACGCGATGCTCGAACGCGACATCCGCGCTCTGCCCGTCGCACAACTCGATGACACATTCCGCCAGCCGCTCCGCGGCCGCGGGGACGCCTGCGAGCACCTTGCCGGCCAGGGCCAGCATGGCATCGCCGGCCAGCATGGCATCGGCCACGCCGAACACCCGCCATGCCGTCGGGCGGTGCCGTCGAGTCGGGTCACCGTCCATGATGTCGTCGTGGAGCAGCGAGAAGTTGTGCACCAGCTCCACCGCCACCGCCGACGCGACCGCCGCGCCGGCATCACCACCGGCCGCCTCGGCCGACAACAACACCAGCGCCGCCCGGATCGACTTGCCACCCTCGCCGCGGATCGCCGTACCGTCGGCCTCCCACCACCCCAGGTGGTATCCGGCGATCCGCCGCATCGACGCCGGCAAGCACCCCACCGCCTCCCGCAACGCCGGCTCGGCCACGCCACGGCTCCACGCCAACACCTCACCCGCGGACCGCGCCCCGGGCGCCACATCCAGCGCCGTCATAGAAACGCTCCCCTTTCTGTTCTAGTCGGAAACGGCGGGCGGCAGCAGTCGCCGGTACTGCGCCCGACAACAAAATAACTATCGCCTCGGCAACATCGCGTCGACGCAGTTCTGTGCTACTCCGCCGCAGGTCGGGACCGAGTCGGATGAAAAGTCCCACGGCCCGTGAAAAGTCTCGCAACAAAATCCTGCAACGCCGAACCGCACCCTGAGAATCGCCCATTGGTGGCCATCTGCGATTGACGCCCGCATTTCGGTTGCTTCGCGAAGCACACTGTCAGAAGCCACCCGAATTGGGCAGCCCATCCGACCTTCGGATCCCGACATGGCCCAATCCGACTGGTGCGACCTCTACGCAGAGGGACCACTGCAAGCGCAACCTCCGCCTGTCAGGGGTCTCGGCCGCAACCCCACGTCCGTCACGAAGCGACGCCATCGACCACTGTCCGCTACAGATCACGCACCGCGGTTGGGCCAGACGAGATCCACACGCAGGCCCGAGCCCACCTCGACTCCGAGTGGAGACCGTGGCAACAGCTGCTCAAGCCGGCAGGCTCGGGTAGCGCTTACCGCAAGAGCGCGTGCAGCTCCTCGACGCCGGCAGGACGCGACCCAGCTCGAAGGGCCTTCCTGATGGGCCAGCCGCGTCGGCCGCACACCATCGACCTTGCTCGGCTACGACGTCCGCGGCAGCGACTCCTCCCTGTCGACCGCGGCCGGTACGTGCGCAATCTGCACCGCGCCTGCCGCCCGGACGCGCCGGTCCACGTCCTCGCGCTGTCCGACACCGGACCGGACTTCGGGCCTCAGGTCAGCGACACCGTGTTCCGGGAGGCGTTCGGAACACCGGCAACAGAGGCGCCGACGGATCCGGGACATCCCGCACCCGAATGCGGGCCCACCGGGCGCGAGACAGGAAGCGCCACCGGCGTTGGCGGCCAGCAGGAGCACCGGCGGTCATGACCAGCATGCCGGCCGATGAGCTTCGACGCGCAGCGGCGACGAGGGTGATCGCGGCGGCCAGTGCGGTCCAGGTGCGCGGCGCAGTCCAGCCGGACGAGCCGGCGTTCTCGCGACCGGTTCCGCACGGCATCGGCTACGGAGCTGTTCCCCGGCTGCCGGCCGGGTCGAAGGCCTCAGGGTGGGAAAGCAGGGTGGGAAATCCGGCCGACCCGGGACATGATGATTCGTTGTCCCGAAACCGTCAGGAGGACCGGTGGCACTATCTGTCGGCGATCGCATCCCCAACGTGACGCTCATGACCATGAGCGGAGAGGGCCCGAGACCGGTCGAGAGCGACGAGGTGCTCGGCACGGGCACCGTGGTCCTGTTCGCCGTGCCCGGCGCCTTCACCCCTACCTGCTCCGACCACCATCTGCCCGGCTACGTCCTGCGGGCCGACGAGCTGCTGGCCAAGGGCGTGGACACGATCGCGTGTATCGCCGTCAACGACGCCTTCGTCCTGGACGCCTGGGGCCAGGCCCGAGACACCGGCGACAAGATCCTCATGCTCGGGGACGGCAACGGCGAGTTCACCGCCGCAGCGGGGTTGGAGCTCGACGGCCGCGGCTTCGGTCTCGGGACCCGCTCCCAGCGCTACGCCGCGATCCTCGACGATGGCGTGGTGCGCGAACTCCTCGTCGAACCCGACCCCCTCGGCGTGACCGTCAGTTCCGCGGACACGGTCCTCGAGAGGCTGTGACCACAGGCTGGCGAGGCGCTGCCGAACTCCAATTCGAGCACGTCGTACTGAGCGTCCAGGCCGGTCCTGAGCGGTCGTCACCAGGCGTACGGCCCTGCCGACCGCTGGCGGCCCGACGGCCTCTCAGCCCGGAACAGGTCGGCGAGCACTACGTCGGCTTCGCCTTCGACCTCATTTCGCCTTCGACCTCATGCGGTACATGACGTCCTGAGCGCACGCTGCAGAGCAGCAGCCAACCCCGGCATGCACGGGGGCGGAGACGCCGAACCGTGCAGCGCGGCCGAGGGCATCGCCTCGCGCGTCGATCCCGTTGATGCCAGCCGAGGATCAGCGGTCTCCACCCGCCGATGATCTGTCCGATGACCTTCGAGCAGCGTGATGCCGTGGGAAGGGGCATCCACCAACTCACGCAACACCCGGCGTTCGCCGGCCGCTACGACGAACCCGCCGTTCTGCTAGCCCTTCACCGCGGCCGCCGCGGCCTCCGCCACGGTGACGTCCTGCTCGACGGAGCCGGCGCTGACGCCGACCGCGCCGACCAACTCGCCCTCGCGGTAGATGGGCACGCCCCCGCCGAAGGCGACCATCCCGCCTGCCGTCTGCTCGAGCCCGTAGAGCTCGGCGCCGGGCTGCACCAGCGGGGTGAGCGCAGCCGTCGGGGCGTTCATCAGGATCGACGTGACCGCCTTGCGCTGGGAGATGTCGATGCTGGCTCGGATGGCGCCGTCCTGCCGGCCGAACGCGAGGAGGTGCCCTCCGGCGTCGACGACGGCGATGTTCATCGGCTGGCCGATCTCCTCGGCCTTGGCGAGCCCGGCGGTGAGAATGCGCTGGGCATCGGCGAACGTCAGCGTTGCGCTCATGCCGGACAGCAAACCGCGTTTCGGGCGTCCGCAACACCTCTCCGTCGGGTCGGGTCCGTCTGGCCGCCACGCCTAGGCAGCGGCCCCCGGAACGTGGTACGTGTCACGGACCGGCAATCCCGGCCCGATGACTCGAAGAGGACCCGTCGATGACCCAGAGCCCCCCGGCGACCACGCTCGGCCCCGCGGACTACCCGCTGTCGATCAACCGCCCCGAGCTCCTGCGCACGCCGACCGGCAAGGCACTCGCCGACCTGACGATGGACGCCGTCGTCTCCGGCGAGGTCGGCCCCGACGACGTGCGGATCGCCCCGGAGACGCTGCTGCTGCAGGCCCAGATCGCCGACGCGAGCGACCGGCCACAGCTCGCGGCCAACTTCCGGCGCGCGGCGGAGATGACCGCGATCCCGGACGCCGAGGTGCTCGAGATCTACAACGCGCTGCGGCCGCGGGCGTCGAGCAAGGAGCGGCTGCTGGAGATCGCCGAGCGGCTGGAGGAGCACTACAGCGCCGCGGAGTCGGGGGCCCTGGTGCGCGAGGCGGCCGAGGTCTACGAGCGCCGGAACCTGCTGGCGCGGCCCGAGCAGGACTGAGAGGGGAACCCACGATGACCGCCACCCAGCCCGTGCCGTCCCGCCGCACGTCCATCCGGACCGAGATCCTCGAGAACCGCCCGGTGAACCTCGACGGCTTCGTCGAGGAGTGGCCCGAGAAGGGCCTCGTCGCGATGGAGAGCGAGTTCGACCCGCGCCCGAGCGTCCGGGTCGAGGACGGCCGGATCGTCGAGCTCGACGGCACGCCGCGCGCCGACTTCGACTTCATGGACACCTTCATCGCCGACCACGCGATCGACGTCGCGACGACGGAGGCCTCGATGGCCGTCCCGTCCGACGAGATCGCCCGCATGCTGATCGACCCCGGCGTCTCCCGCCGCGACGTGCTCGCGGTGACCCGCGGGCTCACCCCGGCCAAGATCCTCGACGTCGTCCGGCTGATGAACGTCGTCGAGATCATGCAGGGGATGCAGAAGATGCGGGCGCGGCGCACGCCCGCGAACCAGGCGCACTCCACCAGCGCTCGGGACAACCCCATCCAGGTCGCCGCGGACGCAGCCGAGGGCGCCCTGCGCGGGTTCGCCGAGCTCGAGACGACGCTGGGCGTGGTGCGCTACGCACCGCTGGTGGCGATCGCGCTGCAGGTCGGCGCGCAGGTGGGACGCGGCGGGGTGCTCACCCAGTGCGCGCTGGAGGAGGCCACCGAGCTGGAGCTCGGCATGCGCGGCATCACCGCCTACGCCGAGACGATCTCGATCTACGGCACCGAGTCGGTGTTCGTCGACGGCGACGACACACCGTGGTCCAAGACCTTCCTCGCCTCCGCCTACGCCTCGCGCGGGATCAAGATGCGGTTCACCTCGGGAACGGGCTCTGAGGTGCAGATGGGCAACGCCGAGGGCAAGTCCATGCTGTACCTGGAGATCCGCTGCATCCTCATGGCCAAGGGCGCGGGGGTGCAGGGCCTGCAGAACGGCTCGATCAGCTGCATCGGCGTGCCCGGCGCCGTACCGGGCGGCATCCGGGCGGTGGCCGCGGAGAACCTCGTCGCGAGCATGGTCGACCTCGAGTGCGCTTCGGGCAACGACCAGTCGTTCTCGCACTCGGCGATGCGCCGCACCGCCCGGCTGATGCCCCAGCTGCTGCCGGGCACGGACTTCGTCTGCTCCGGCTACTCCGGGGTTCCGAACGCCGACAACATGTTCGCCGGGTCCAACTTCGACACCGACGACTACGACGACTGGAACACGATCCAGCGCGACCTGCAGGTCGACGGCGGCCTGCGGCACGTCCGGGAGGACGTGATCCTGCAGGTGCGGGAGAAGGCGGCCCGGGCGCTGCAGGCGCTGTTCGAGTACCTCGACCTCCCGCAGATCACCGACGCCGAGGTGGAGGCGGCCGTCTACGCCAACTCCTCGAACGACTACCCGCTGCGCGACGTGCTCGCCGACCTCAAGGGGGCGCAGGCGGTCATGGACCGCGGCGTCACCGGTCTCGACCTGGTCAAGGGGCTGGAGGCCACCGGGTTCTCCGACGTCGCGGAGAACCTGCTGACCGTGCTGCGCCAGCGGGTGTCCGGCGACCTGCTCCAGACCTCGGCCATCCTCACGCCGGACTTCGTCCCGCTGTCGGCGATCAACGACGCCAACGACTACGCCGGCCCGGGCACCGGCTACCGCCTGCAGGGCGAGCGGTGGGAGGAGCTCAAGAAGCTCCGCCACGTCACGTCCGCGACCAACCCCGAGACCGAGGTGGGCTGAGCTGTGACCACATCGACCACTCCCGCGACGCAGCGCAGCGTCAGCCTCAGCGAGACCGGGCCCGCGCAGCGGGGCACCCGCCCCGACGAGGTCGTGATCACGGTGTCCCCGGCGTTCGCCGGGCAGTTCACGAAGACGATCGTCGACCTCCCACATGCCGAGGTGCTGCGTCAACTGCTGGCCGGCATCGAGGAGCAGGGCGTCACGGCCCGGGTGATCCGGGTCCGCGACACGGCGGACCTCGCGGCGATCTCCCACCTCGGCGCGAAGCTCTCCGGCTCGGGAATCGCGGTGGGCGTGCTGTCCCGTGGGACGACGATGATCCACCAGAAGGACCTGCCGCGGCTGTCCAACCTCGAGCTGTTCCCGCAGTCGCCGTTGCTCGACGCGGAGGTGTTCCGCAAGATCGGCTCGAACGCGGCGCAGTACGCCAAGGGCGAGTCGCCCGAGCCTGTCCCGACGCGCAACGACCAGATGGCGCGACCGCGCTGGCAGGCCAAGGCGGCGCTGCTGCATCTCAAGGAGTTCGAGTGCATCGAGCCCGATCGCGGTCCGGTCGAGGTGAAGCCCGTGTTCGAGCTGAGCCGCGCCTAGTGAGCCGGTGAGGTGGGCACGAGGCTCGTCGTCGGCGTCGACGTCGGCAACTCCACCACCGAGGCCTGCCTGGCGCGCGTCGGACCCGACGGGGCGGTGACCTACCTCGGCACCGCCCTGAAGCACACCACCGGGGTCAAGGGCACGCCCGAGAACGCCGTCGGCGCGGTGGCCGCGGTGCGCGAGGTGCTCGCCCGCACCGGGGCGGGCGTCGGCGAGCTGCACACGGTGCTGCTCAACGAGGCCACGCCGGTGATCAGCGGACTGGCCATGGAGACGATCACCGAGACGATCATCACCGAGTCCACGATGATCGGGCACAACCCGGCCACGCCGGGCGGTGAGGGCCTCGGTGTCGGCGTCACCGTGCCGATCGGGGAACTGCTCCGCGACCGCCACGACGTCGAGGGCCCCGTGATCGTCGTCGTCCCACATGGCTGGGACTTCGACGACGTCGCGGACACGCTGAACGCCGTGGTCCGCGGCGGGGTGGACGTGGTGGCCGCGGTGCTGGCCGGCGATGACGCGGTGCTCGTGACGAACCGGCTCGAGAGGCGGATCCCGGTGGTCGACGAGGTCGCAGCCGTGGAGAAGGTGCCGCTGGGGATGCTCGCCGCCGTCGAGGTGGCCCCGCCCGGGCGGACGATCCGCACGCTGTCGAACTCATACGGCCTGGCGACCGTGTTCGCGCTCGACCCCGCCCAGACCCGGCAGGTCTCCCCGGTGGCGAGGGCGCTCACCGGCAACCGGTCCGCGGTCGTCATCCGGACCCCGTCCGGGGACGTCACCGATCGGATGATTCCGGCCGGCGCGCTGGAGCTGCGCGGGGCGGGCAAGACCCTGCGGGTCGAGGTCGACGCCGGCGCCGACGCGATCATGGACACGCTGGCCCGGGCGCAGCCCGTCGAGGACGTGCACGGCGAGCCCGGCACTCACGTCGGGGGCATGCTGGCGCAGGTCCGCGACACGATGACCGACGTCACCGGCCAGCCGGCGGGCGAGATCGCCATCCACGACGTGCTGGCCGTCGACACCATCGTGCCCGCCGAGGTGCGCGGCGGGCTCGCCGGCGAGGTTGCGCTGGAGCACGCCGTCGCGCTCGCGGCGATGGTGAGCACGGACCGCAGCCGCATGCAGGCCGTCGCCGATCAGGTCGCCGCCGAGCTGGGCACCTCGGCGGGGGTCGGCGGGGTGGAGGGCGCGATGGCCGTGCGCGGGGCCCTCACCACGCCCGGGGTCGACCGCCCCGTCGCGGTGATCGACCTCGGCGGCGGCTCGACCGACGCGGCCCTGCTCACCGCGACCGGCGAGATCACCGCGGTGCATGTGGCGGGGGCCGGGGAGCTCGTCACCAAGCTCATCGACTCCGAACTGGCGCTGGACGACCGGGAGGTCGCCGAGAGCGTCAAGCGCTACCCGCTGGGCAAGGTGGAGAGCTTCTACCACCTGCGGCACGAGGACGGCACGGTGGAGTTCGTCGACGAGCCGCTGCCGCCGCACGTGTTCGCGCGGGTCGTGGTGATGACCCCCGACGGGCTGGTCCCGGTGCCCACGCGGCACAACCTCGAGGCCGTCCGCCGGGTGCGGCGGGAGGCCAAGCGGCGGGTGTTCTGCGTGAACGCTGTGCGCGCCCTGCGGCAGGTGGTGCCGCACGGCAACCTGCGTGCACTGGACTTCGTGGTGCTGCTCGGCGGTTCGGCACTGGACTTCGAGATACCCGACATGATCGCCGATGCGCTCGCCCCGCACGGCATCGTCTGCGGCACCGGGAACATCCACGGCAGCGAGGGCCCTCGCAACGCGGTGGCGTCCGGGCTGGTGGACGCGTACGCCGAGGAGCCGGGGTGACCCACGGCCGCGAGGTGGAGCGCCCGTCGATCGTCATCCAGCGGCACGCCGATGCGGTGCCCGGTGCGCTGCATGAGGTGTGTGCGGGCGCGGAGGAGGAAGGGGTGCCGACCCGCGTCGAGCTCGTCGGGGACGGCGACGATCGCGACGCCGTAGCCCTCGCGCATGCGGCCGCGCTGAACTCCAAACTGAAGGTCGGGGTGGGTATCGACGCGGGCGGTCGCATCGTGGTTCACCACGCCACGCTGCCGCCCCGAGCCCCTGCCCACACCACCTCCCTCGCCGCCGGCCCGCCGGACTGGCGGCGCGCAGGTCAGGTGGCCGCCCGGATCGTCACGGGGCTGCCGATCGCCTAGCCGTGCGAAGGTGGGTCTCATGAGGCGTGCCGCGGCGCATCGGCGGGCTGGGGGCGGAAGCGACCCGGGGAAGAAGGGCAGCGAGGGAGCGCGCGCCCCGAGCGTCGGCGGGTCGAGGGCACCGGGCCGGCCGGCGGAGCTTCTTCGATCGGTATGCCACCCCGGTGTCGGAGCGGACGTCGCGGGCGCTGTTCTTCGTGCTGTGTCTGCTGTTGGTGCTGTTGTGGGCGCCGTCGATTCTGCTGCTGCAGAGTGTCGACACCTGGCAGTTGATCATCAACACGGTGACCACGATCGTGATCGTTCTGCTCGCGGCGCTGCTGCAGAACACCCAGAAGCGGTCCGACGATGCGGCGCAGGCCAAGCTCAACGCGATCGCCGATGCCCTCGCGGACCTGATGGGCGACACCCACCCCAGGGACGCGCGCGATCTGCGGGCGGCGGTCGGGCTGGAGAACCGCGAGTCGGCCAGCTGAGCGCATTACGTCAGTCAGCGCCGACCACGGCGACGGTCGTCGACCTCACTCTCGATCTCAATGCGGAGACCTCAGCCTCGCCGGTTGATCAGCATCCGCGGGATGTGGAGGCCGAGCCGGGCGGCCCGACTCAGAGCCAGCGCCCGGTCGGGGGCGCCGAGCATGGCGGTGATGTGCTGGATGCGACCGGTCACGGTGCCCTCGGCCAGCTGCAGCCAGGCGGCGATGCGCCAGTCCGGCCAGTCGTCGATGAGCAACCCGAGGATGGTCAGGTCGAACGGCGTCAGCCCGTGCAGGCTCCCCGGTGGGGAGAGCAGCACGATCGCCCACAGGTGGAAGGGGGGCTCAGGCGGGCAGCGCAGCGCGGTGACTCGCAGCAACCGGCCGGCGGGGTCCGGGCACAGGAACCGGGCCCGGTCGGCGCCGTCGTCGAGCTGGCGGGCGGCGGTGAGGGCCACGGCCGAGCGGGCTTGTAGCAGCCGGTGCCCGGGCAGCGCGCTGAGCGGCAGCACCTGCCCGAACCGGGTGAGCACCGCGCCGGCCACCGCGTCACGGACGGTTCCGGCGAGGGTGGTGACGGCGCGCATCGGGTCGACCGCATGCGCGATCAGCGGGGCCAGCCGGCCGGCAAGCTCACACGCCGCATCGGTGACATACGCCGGGGTGTCGGTGTGCAGGGCCAACACCCCCAGGTGGGTGCCACCCGGGGGGCGGAGGCCGACGGCCAGCGCCTCCCGGAACCCAGCGGGAGTGAGGTGTTCGGCCCAGAGCCTCAGCTCTGCGGGCGGGACCGGGGAATCCCGCAGCCGCAGGGGTAGATCCAGCCGAGTGAGGCCGACGCGCTCGAGGTCCTCAAGATTGGCCGGACTCGTGAGATAGCGGCGCGTCCTGTCCTCGTGGCCGTGGATCACCAGCTCGTGGTGTTCGTGCTGTTCGGGGTCGAGCAGTGCCAGGTGACCGGCCTGGAACCGCAGCACCCGGTGCAGCGGCCCCAGCAGCGCCTCGGCCCGCTGCGCGGTGCTGGCCGGGGTCGCGGCGATCCCGGCCACCTCGGCGACGATCGCGGCGGCGGCGCTCGACCCGAGCTCTGGAGCGGCCACGTCCGCCTCCTCTCAGACCCGGACGCGAAGCCCGGGCGGGATGTGGAGGCCCTGGTTGAGGGCCCGGACCAGGGCAACCCCGCGGTCGCGGGTACCCAGCCGCGTCAGTACTGAGTCGATGTGGTCGGCGAGCTGGTAGCGGGAGACGCCCAGCGCGGCGGCGATGCGGGCGTCGGGCCATTCGGCCAGCAGCATCCCGAGCACCTCCAGTTCGATATCGGTCAGGCCTCGTCGCGGCCCGGCCGCGCACACCACGAGCGCCGCGCGCAGGAAGTCCGGTGGCTCGTCGGCGCAGCCCAGCACCGTGACCCGCCGCAGCACCAGACCGCCCCCGCCGGCCTGCCGCGTGGGGTCGGGGCACAGGAATGCCGCGTACTGCTCCCCGTTCGCGACCTGCCGGGCGGCCACCTCCAGCAGCGCCGAGCCCGGGCCCAGCAACGGGTGATCGGGCAGCCCGGTCAACGGCAGCACCGCGCCGGCCCGCGTGAGGACCCCGCCGCCGTGGGCGCCGCGCACCGCCCGGGCCGCCGCCGCCGGCGTGCGGGTCGGGTCCAGCGCGGCCGCGATCGTCGGTGTCAGCAAACAGAGCAGGTCCCTCGCCGCATCGGTTGGATGCGCCGGCGTGTCGGTGGTCAGCGTAAGAGAACCCAGATGCCGGCCGTCCGGCGAGAACAACCCCGCGGCCACGCCCTCCCGGAACCCGGCCGGCCACAGGTAATCCGCCCACGTCACCACCTCCTGGACCGGGACCATGAAATCCCGGACGCAGATCGCCCGCCGGTGCCGAGTAAGCCCCACCAGCTCCACATCAGCGACGGTCCCCGGTCCCTCCAGATGCCGGCGGGTCCGCTCGTCGTGCCCGGCGATGGCCAGCGGGGCGAACGTCTGCACGTCCGGATCGAGCAGCGCCAGCCAGTGGGCTTCGAACGGGACCAGCCGGTGCAACGGCTCCAGCAGCGCCTGCGCCCGCTGCGCAACCGACCCGCGCGACGCCGCAATCCGGGCTACCTCGAGGGCCACGCCCAGCGTGTCCTGCGCCATGGCGCCATCCTTCAGCCCCTGGGCCGGTGCGACCATGGATCGACGGCACCGAACGGCAGGGGTTCGCGCAGGCGCAGCCGGCCGGGCAGACACTCAGCCAAGAACAGGTCGAGCTTCTCCACCCCGGCCTCCACCGACCAGACCTCGCGCCTCGTGGGCCACAGCGCGACATCGGTCACCGAGCTGATCTACCGCACGCAGATCCGGCCGCCACCGAGACCGAGCCCGTTGAGATCCACCGCATCGTCAATCGCTTCCTCGGCGGTGACCACCTTGTCCATGTCGGGCTTCTCCTGACGAGTTCGTCAATGGATGCGGAGGTGGCGTGCTGTGCCAGCGCGAGGCGGTCGTGACGACCGACGTGGAGCTCGTCTGCTCAGGGGTCGACGATCTCGCAGAGCACGGTGCGGGACGCGATGGACGCTCCGACCGACATCGACCGCGACCGCACGATGCCTACTCGGTGCGCGAGCACCGGGTTCTCCATCTTCATCGCCTCGACCACCGCGATCAGGTCCCCCTTCTCGACGGTCTGTCCGTCCTCGACGGCGACCCGGACGAGAGTGCCTTGCATCGGGGCGGTGACGGCGTTGCCGAGGATCTCGTTGTCCTCTGCTCGCTGTAGCGCCGCGGATTCACGGCGGATCGTCGTGGCCCGGTCCCCCAGGTTGGCCAATCCGGGAGCGCTGACCGACATGAGCCGCCGGCCCACGCGTACGGTCAGCTGGTCACCGGTCGGCTCGGGCTCCCGCAGGATCTGGTCGAGGTTCTGCTCGATCCAGCGGTTGTGTACCGCGAACGACCGCTCAGCGGTGAAGTCAGGGTGATCGAGCACTTCGCGGTAGATCGGCAACGGGGTCGGCACCCCTTCGATCCGCGTCTCGGCCAGCGCTCGGCGGGCCCGCCGCAGCGCTTCGTCACGGTCGCGCCCGGTGACGATGAGCTTGGCGAACATCGAGTCGAACCGGCCGTCGACGGTGTCGCCCTCGAGGACCCCCGAGTCGACCCGGACACCGGGTCCGGAGGGCATCCGGTAACCGGCGAGGGTCCCCGGTGAGGGCAGGAAGTTCCGCGCCGGGTCCTCGGCGGTCAGCCGGAACTCGATGCTGTGTCCCCGCGGCTCGGGAAGCTCGCCGGAGAGCGGGGCGCCTGCCGCGATGCGGAACTGCTCGGCGACGAGGTCGACGCCGGTGCTCTCCTCGGTGACCGGGTGCTCGACCTGCAGTCGGGTGTTGACCTCGAGGAAGGAGAGCGTGCCGTCGTCGCCGAGGAGGTACTCGACGGTTCCGGCGCCGACGTAGCCGGCTGCCCGGCAGATCCGCTCGGCCGAGGAGCGGAGGGCCTGCTCCTGGTCGGGGGTGAGGAAGGGGGCGGGGGCTTCCTCGATCAGTTTCTGGTTGCGGCGTTGCAGGGAGCAGTCCCGCAGGCCCACGACGAGAACGGTGCCGTGGGTATCGGCGAGGACCTGCGCCTCGACGTGCCGGGCGCGGTCGAGGAACCGCTCGACGAAGCACTCGCCGCGGCCGAACGCGGCAACGGCCTCCCGGGTGGCGGCGGCGAAGGCCTCGGGGATCTCCGCCTCCTCGCGCACGATCTTGAGCCCGCGGCCCCCACCACCGAAGGCGGCTTTCACGACCAGCGGGAAGCCGTGGCGGCGGCCGAACTCGACGATCTCGGCTGCGTCGTCGACGGGGTCGGTGGTGCCGGGGGCGAGCGGGGCGCCGACCTCGCGGGCAATCCGACGCGCGGCGACTTTGTCCCCGAGCTCGCGGATCGTCTGTGGTGGCGGGCCGATCCACACCAGACCGGCATCGAGCACGGCCTGCGCGAAGTCCGCGTCCTCGGAGAGGAAGCCATATCCGGGGTGGACACCATCAACACCGGAGGCGAGGGCGGCTGCGACCAGCACATCGGCGTCGAGGTAGGTCGTCGCGGCGTCGCTGCCGTCGAGGGCCACGGCGTCGTCGGCCTCCCGCACGTGGAGGGCGTCGCGGTCGGGGGCGGCGTGGACGGCGACGCTGCGCAACCCGGCGTCGCGCGCGGCGCGGATCACCCGGACGGCGATCTCGCCGCGGTTGGCCACCAGGACCGAGCGCAGAGGCTCTTTGGGCTCATCGGTCAGCACCGGGATCCGGTCTCCTTCCGGACGGGGATGGTCACCAATGCGGGGGCGACCTCATGGGCGAAGATCTCGGCGCTGCGGTCGAGGTCGTCGGCCGGGCAGGCGGGGGCGAACAGGACGGTCTCGGCGCCGGCGTCGGCGTACTCGCGCAGCCGGTCGGTGACCTCGGCCGGGGTGCCGGCGGGGACGTAGCGGTCGGCGAGCGGGGCGAAGTCCTGGCGGTAGATCGCGCCGAGGGTGTCGAGGGCGGTGCGCCGGGCCGCCCGCCCGTCGGCGCCGACCGCACCCCAGCAGAACAGGGCGCCGCGGGCGCCGGGCCGGCCGAGCTCGGCGGCGTGCGCCCGAACCGTTCCCAGGCCGTCGGCGAGCTGCGCGGGTGTGACCATGTACGGGAGCCAGACGTCGCCGAACCGGGCAGCCCGACGCAACGACGCCGGGCCCCGCCCACCGACCCACATCGGCGGGCCCGGCCGCTGCACCGGCAGCGGATCGAGCCGCACGCCGTCGTAGCGGGCGAACCGGCCTTCGTGGGTGAGCGTCTCGCCGGCGAAGAGTCGGGCCATGACCTCGAGCCCCTCGGTGGTGCGGGGGCCGCGCTCCTCCGGGGCGATTCCGCACGCGCGCAGCTCGGCCGGGAACTCCCCGCCCACACCGACGCCGAACTCGAACCGGCCACCGCTGACGCCGTCGAGCGTCGCTGCCATCTTCGCCGCCAGCGCCGCGGGATAGGTCGGCAGCAGAGTGACGGCGCTGAGCAGCCTGATCCGGCTCGTCGCCCCCGCCGCGGCGGCCAGCGCGACGAACGCATTGGTCGCCGGAACATGGAAGAACACATGCTCACCGCAGGCCAGCAGGTCGTAGCCGAGCTCCTCCGCCCGCCGTGCGAGCGGGACCAGCCGGTCCAGCGGGATCTGGGGCGGGATCATCAGTCCGATCCTCATGCTTCTGCTCTTCCGATTCCCGCCCGTGCGAGCACGCCCCGGGCCATCGTGATGTGCGCGGCGTCGACCATCTGTCCGTCCACGACGCCGACGCCGGCCGCGGCGGCGGCGAGCACCTCGCGGGCGCGCGCGGACTCCTCCGCCGACGGCGTGAACACCAGATGGGCCGCCTCGACCTGCAGCGGGTGCAGGCAGATCTTGCCGTGGTAGCCCAGGTCACGGCCCTGTTCCGCGTCGGTGCGGAAGACGTCGGTGTCCCGCACGGCGACCACCGCCTGGTCGATCGAAGGTACCCCCGCCAGGTGCGCGGCCAGGCACACGTGGCTGCGTGCGTGGAGCACCTCGAGGCCGCCGGGAGTGCGGCGCCCGCCCAGGTCGGCGATCAGGTCCTCGGCTCCGAAGTAGACGGCGTCCGGGCGGTCCTCGCCCTCGGCGGCGAGCAGCGGCCGTGCGTCGGCGACCCCGAGCGCGCTCTCCACCCCGACGACGACCCGCGAGCCGGCGGGCAGCGCGGCGCGGACCTGCCGCAGCTGCTCGACCCGCTCGTACTTCGGCAGCACCACCCCGTCGACCGGGGCGTCGGCCACGGCCGCGAGGTCGGCCGCGTACCACGCCGTGCCGGGCGGGTTGATCCGCACCAGCACGACACCGGCGCCAGGCCGCTCGGCCCGCAGCGCGGCAAGCGCGCCCGCGCGGGCCCGCTCCTTCTCCCCCGGCGCGACCGCGTCCTCGAGATCAACGACGACGACATCAGGCCGGCAGCGGGCCACCTTCGCCACCATCTCGGGCCGCCCGCCCGGCACGAACAGCAGGCTGCGCGCCAGCACCGGACTCGCGGTCACGTGGCGCTCCCCCGCACGACGACAACCTCGGGTGTGGCCGCTGCGGTCAGGTCGGTCTCGATGATCGTGCGGGCCCGGCCGACCTGCCGGCCCCCGACGGCGATCGCGCCGAGGTGGCCCGTGATCACGCTGCCGTCCCGGTGACAACCCTCATGTCACTGCCGCCGCGGGCAAGGTCGCGTTGCGACACCGCCAGCACACAGCCCCGTGACAGCAGTCCGGTCACGGCGCGCTCCCGTTCTCGGAACCATCCTTCCCGGGGCCGGCCGGCCGCCTGTGCATCAGACCGGTCCGCCGGGCGCGGCAGACCAGCTCGTCGCGCTGGTTGTAGGCGCGGTGCTCGAACACGACGAGCCCTGCGTCGGGCCGCGACCGGGAGGCCCGGGCCTCGACGACCTCGGTCTCAACGCGCACGGTGTCGCCGGGGAACACCGGCTTCGGGAAGCTCACCTCGTCGAGCCCGAGCTGGGCGACGATCGTGCCCAAGGTGAGCTCGGGGACCGAGAGCCCGACGACCAGCGCGACGGTGAACATACTGTTCACCAGGGGCCGGCCGAACTCGGTGCCGGCCGCGTAGTCCGCGTCGAGGTGCAGCGGCGCGGGGTTCATCGTCATCGTCGTGAAGAGCACGTTGTCGGTCTCGGTGACGGTGCGCCGGGTGGCGTGCTGGACCACCGTCCCCGCCTCGAGCTCTTCGAACCAGCGGCCGGACACGGCGCGTTCGTCGTTTCTCGTCATCAGGTCTCCTGAGGCTGGAATCGGTCGGCGGAGAAGTCGGGCGCCCGGTGCTCGACGAAGGCGGCCACGCCCTCCGCGCCGGTCCGGGCTCGCGCGGTGCTCACATTCGGGCCTCTCACTTCTGGACCGCGGCCGCGACGACGTCCAGGGCGGTCGCGTCCTCCATCGCGCTGGTGTCGCCGGTGGGCTCGCCATGCTCGATGAGGTCACGCAGCAGCCGGCGCATGATCTTGCCGGTGCGGGTCTTCGGCATCGCCGCGGTGACGTAGACGCGGTCGAGCTGGGCGTAACCACCGAGCTCGGCGACGACACGGCGCTTGATGTCGGCCAGCACGTCGTCGGCCTGCGCGTCGTCGGCCAGGGCGTCATGGGCCAGGGTCACGAACGCGATCGGCACGGTGCCCTTGGTGTCGTGCGGCACCCCGACGACTGCCGCCTCGACGACGGCCGAGTGGGCGGTGACGACGGCCTCGATCTCCATGGTGGAGATGCGGTGCGCGGCCACATTGATGACGTCGTCGGCGCGGCCGAGCACCCATAGGTGCCCGTCATGATCCAGGACAGCCTCGTCGTGGGTGGCGTAATGACCCGGGAAGCGCGAGAAGTAGGTGGTGACGTAGCGCTCGTGGTCGTTCCAGACGGTACGGGCCAGCGTCGGAAACGGCGTGGTGAGCACCAGGTTCCCCTTGACCCCCGGCGGGACCGGCTCGCCGTCGTCGTCGACGATCGCGTACTCGTGTCCCGGCACCGGGGTGCCGACCGAGCCCGCCTTCAGCGCCTCCGCCCCGTACACCGGGTAGGTCCAGGTGGAGCCGGTCTCGGTCTGGCCGTAGGCGTTGACCACCGGAGCATCGAAGGTGCTGGTGGTCCACTCGAAGGTGTCCGCGTCCAGCGGCTCGCCCTGCATGGTGATCAGCTTCAGGCCCAGCGGGTGCGCGGCGGCGAGATCGTCGCCGAACTTGCGCAACATCCGGGCGACGGTCGGTGCGGCGAGCACCTTGGTGACGCGGTGCCGCTCGCAGATCTCGTAGAACCGGGCGGTGGTCGGGGTGTCCAGCGCGCCCTCGAAGCAGGCGATCGTCATGCCGCAGGCCAGCCCGCCCACCACGGCCTGGATGGGGAAGGTCAGCCAGCCGACGTCGGCGGCCACCCAGTACACGTCGTCGTCCTCGTGGCCGACCTGCCAGTGGGCGTTGGCCCACGTGCCGAGCAGGAAGCCGCCGACGCTGTGCACCACGCCCTTCGGCGTGGACTCGGTGCCGCTGGTGAAGATCAGGAACGACGGCTCGTTGGGGTCGAGCGGGACCGCGGGCGTGCCGGCCGCGCCGGTCTCCAGCACCGCGGCGTAGGCGTGCTCACCCTCCTGCAGTGTGACGCCGTCGCCGGTCCGGTCGACGACCACGGTGGCCCGCACGGACGGGACCCGGTCACGGGCGGCCCGCAGCGTCTCCAACAATGGGATCCGCTTGCCGCGCCGGTAGCTGGAGTCGGCCACGACCACCGCGGCCGCTCCCGAGGCCTGCAGCCGCGACGCCACCGCCTCCTCGCCGAACCCGGAGAACAACACGGTGTAGATCGCGCCGATCCGGTTGCAGGCGTGGATGGTCGTGAACGCCTCGACGAGATTGGGCATGTAGACGCCGACGACGTCGCCCTTGCGCACCCCGAGCTCGAGCAGGCCCGCGGCGAGCCGGGAGACCTGGTCGGCGAGTTCGGCGTAGGTGAGCGTCCGGACCTCACCGGGCTCGCCCTCCCAGATCACCGCCCGGCGGTCAGCGGTGACCGGGTCCTCGGCCCAGCGGTCGACGCAGTTGTCCGCGACGTTGATCCGTCCGCCCTCGAAGTACCGGAAGTCGGAGATACCTCCGGAGCGGACGGTGTGCCAGGGCTGCATCCAGCGCTGCTGGTTCGCGACCCATTCCCAGTACTCGTCGGCACCGGACAGGGAGCGGACGTGCTCCAGCTCGGCCACCCGGCCGGGCCTGGTCCAGTGGGGCGGCAGGGGTCGTAAGGGGTTGGCGATGAGCTGGGCGAGAGGATCGTTCGTGTCCGCGTCGGGCGTGCTCTGCGACGTACTCGAAGACATCGTCGTCCTTCCAGGTGTCAGGTCGGCTACACGGGGCTGATGAGGTGGTGTCGCCGACCCGTCGAGCGGGTCCAGCGGTCGGCGTCGACCATCCGGGCGATCAGCTCCGCGCGCAGGGCGGCCGGCTCGACGACGGTGTCGACGACCAGGTCGCTGCCCATCCGGAGCAGGTTGATGTCGGCGCGTTGCTCGGCCGTGCGCTCCTCGACGTAGGCGGCGCGCTCGTCCTCGTCGGCGATAGCGGCGATCTTGTTGGCGTAGACGGCGTTCACCGAGGCCTCGGCGGACATCGGGCCGATGGTCGCCGTGGGCAGCGCGATGGTTGCGCGCGGCTCGAAGCCGGGTGCGCACATCGCGTAGTAGCCGGCCGCGTAGGCCTTGCGCAGCACCACGGTGTACTTCGGCACGTCCGCCGAGGACATCGCCGCGATCAGTTTGGCGCCATGCCGGATGATGCCCTGCCGCTCGACATCCACGCCGACCATGAAGCCGGGGACGTCCTGCAGGAACACCATCGGAATGCTGAACGCGTCGCACAGCGAGATGAAGCGGGCCGCCTTGTCCGCGGAGTCCACGAAGATCGCCCCGCTGCGCACGCTCGGCTGGTTGGCGATGAGGCCGACCACCTGGCCGTCGAGGCGGGCCAATCCGACAACGATCTCCTGGGCCCACCGGGCCTTGATCTCGAAGAACGACCCCGCGTCGACGACACCCTCGATCACGTCGCGCACGTCGTAGGCGGAGTTGGGGTCGAGGGGGACCACGTCGCCGAGGACGCGCTCCGGCTCGGCGGGCTCGGAGCGTGCGGGCGCCGAGCGGAAGTCGTCGGGCAGGTAGGACAGCAGGAGCCGAGCGGCGGCGATGGCCTCCCAGTCGGTGTCGAAGACCTCGTCGCCGCAGCCGGAGACGGTGGCGTGCATCATCGCCCCGCCCATCTCCTCCAGGGTGGTGCGCTCGCCGGTGACCTTCTCCGCCACCCGCGGGCTGGCGAGGTACATCGAGGCGTTGCCGGCGACCATGCCCACCCAGTCGCAGAAGGCCGGCATGTAGGCCCCGCCCGCGGCCGAGGGCCCGTGCAGGCAGCAGATCTGCGGCACCCGGCCGGACAGCCGCACCTGCAGGTGGAAGATGGCTGATGCGCCACGGCGGCCGGGGAAGAAGCCCATCTGGTCGGTGAGCCGCCCGCCCGCGGAGTCCACGAGGTAGACCACCGGCAGCAGATCGCGGTCGGCCCGCTCCAGGATCCGGATCTGCTTCTCGCAGGTCAGCTCCCCCCAGGACCCGGCCTTCACGGTGAAGTCGTGCGCGATCACCGCGACGGGTCGGCCCTCGACGCGGCCAACGCCGGTGATGACGCCGTCCGCGGGTAGCGCGTCGTCGGCCGCCGAGGCCAGGACACCGTCCTCGACGAAGGTGCCCGGGTCGAACAGCACGGCCAGCCGCTCCCGAACGGGCAGCTTGTTGGGCCAACGCGTCGGGTCGCCGCCACGCAGGGCACGGTCGCGAGCAGCCGCGACGTCCGCGACGGTCGGCGCTCCCGTCAGGCCCGCGGTCGAGGCGGCGAGGCGGGCGGTGTCGGTGGCGGCCGTCACGAGGCCCTGCCCGGCGTCGTGCTCGCAGTCATGCCCTTGGAGAGGATCTCCAGCTGGACCTCGTCCGTGCCGCCACCGATCCGCAGGATCCGGGCGTCACGGTAGTGCCGGGCGACCGGCGTCTCCTCCACGAACCCGGCCCCGCCGAAGAGCTGCACCGCGTCGTCGACGACCCGGTTCGCCGCCACCGCGGCCAGGTACTTCGCACGGGCCACCGACACAGCCGCCTCGGGATGCCCGGCGTCCATCCGCGCAGCAGCCTGGTACGTGACCAGCCGGGCCGCGTCCAACTCGATCTCCATCACCGCGATCCGGTGCCGGATCGACTGCAGGTGCGCCAACGGCGCGCCGAACGCCTCCCGCTCGCGCACGTACGCCCGGACCAGGTCCAGGCACTCGGCGGCGTGACCGAGCCCCATCCCCGCCAGCGCGATCCGCTCGAGCTGGAAGCCCTCCATGATCTGGTAGAAGCCGCGGTTCTCGGTCCCGACGACGGCCGACCGGGGGACGACGACGCCGTCGAGGACCACCTCGCGGGTGTCCGAGGAGTGCCAGCCCATCTTGCGCAGCGGCCGCCCGAACGACAACCCGGGCGTGTCACGCTCGACGGCGAAAAGGGTGATCCCCGAATGGCGGGGGCCGCCGGAGCGGGCGGCCACCACCAGGACGTCGGCCACGCCCGCGTTGGTGATGAACATCTTCCGGCCGTCGAGCACCCAGCCCTCGTCCGTTCGCCGGGCCCGGGTGGCGATGGCCGCGACGTCCGAGCCGGCCGCCGGCTCGGTGACCGCGATGGCGGCCACGGCCTCCCCCGCTGCGAGCGGGCCCAGCCACCGCTCCCGCTGCTCCTCGGAGCCGTGCCGGACGAGGTGCGGGCCGGCCATGTAGGCGCTGACCAGGGCAGTTACGGCGATGCCGCCGCTGGCGCGGGTGAGTTCCTCGGCCATGATCGCGACGGCCAGGGCGCTGCCCTCCGATCCGCCGTACGACTCCGGGGTGACCAGGCCCAGCAGACCGGCGGACCCCAGCGGCTTCCACAGCTCCGCCGGGAACGCTCCTGCGGCCTCGGCGGCGTCCACCAGCGGGCGGACCTCGCGGTCGGTGAAGTCCCGGCACATCTCCCGGAACGCCGCGTGATCGTCATCGATCTCCCACATGCTGTGTACCGCCTCACAAACTCGACCGACCGGGCGGTCGAGATCTTCGGCAGAATAGCCTTCCGATGTCAACCCCCCGGGCCCGGCTACCGTGGGGAGAGCGGGACCGGCGGACGGGAGAGCACATGACGCAGACCGCGCCGAGACGGGCGATGCTCACCAAGGCGGACGCTCAACGGCAGCGCGTGGTCTCCGAGTCGGTGGAGATCTTCAGCAGGCGAGGCTTCCGAGCCACGTCGATGAACGAGATCGCTGCGGCCGTGGGCTTGTCGAAACCGACGCTCTACCACTACTTCCGCAGCAAGGAGGAGCTGCTCGTCCGGATCTATTCGGACGTGCTCGACGAGAGTCTGGAGATGGGCCGCGAGACCGTGGCAGCGGCAGCCTCCCCGCTGGACGCCATCCGCGACCTCATCTCCTCGCGTGTGGCCTACACCTGCCACAACCAAGCCCTGCTCAAGGTGTGCTTCGAAGAGGAGCACGAACTGCCGGCAGAGCTGTCGGCCGAGGTCCTGTCGCGACGGCGCGCCTTCGAGAACCTCTTCCTCACCGCGGTGCAGGAGCACCTTGAGCAACACCCGGGCCTGAACCTCGGGATGACACCGTCGATCTATGCCAACATGTGCCTCGGTGCGGTCAACTGGTCCTACAAGTGGTTCCGACCCGCTGGGCCCTCCACCCCAGAAGAACTCGGCCGTCAGATGGCTCGCTCGCTCACGGCCTCGATCGACCCCGCTTTCGTGCGCGACAAGGCGCACTGAACTGCCCCGGCGTGTCCGGAGACTCGATCCTCTGAGGAGATGGAGTCATGACACGTCGTCCCCAGCCGCCGTATCCGCCGGAGTTGCATGAGCGGGCGGTGCGGATGGTCGCTGAGATCCGAGACGACTACGACTCGCTGTGGGCGGCGATGAACGCCGTCGCCGAGAAGCTGGGAGTCGGCACCGGGGAGACGGTGCGCAAGTGGGGCCGTCAAGCCGAGCCAGACGCCGGCCAGGGTCCCCGATACAACCGACACAATTGATACGATCGAAACAGTGTGAAGAGTGTCGCTCGTCCTTGCGGTTTCGAGGTTCGGCGGATGTTGTTGTCGTCCCTGATCTCACCCGGCAAGTGGCGCCCAGTGTCGTCGGCCTCGTCCTGAGAGGCTTCTTCGGGTAGCACCCGTCGCCTCCCGGTTACCCTGCCGCCGCTTTTCCGGCTGCGCGCTTGACCGTGATTTCCGTGGCCGCGTCCAGGTCATTTCCGGTCCACGCGATATCAACTCTCGAACAATTCCTGTTCGGCTGCCCTGCTGTTCCGATGAACCGAAAGGCTCTCCCATGGTCAGCAAGTTCTCCGATTCGGAAACATCATCCTCAACACCGACAGCTACAAGCATTCGCACCACGTGCTGTATCCGCCGGGCACCGAGTACGTGTCGAGCTACATCGAGTCCCGCGGTGGCCCCTATCCCGCTCACCTGTTCGTCGGGTTGCAGGCCTTCATCAAGGAGTACCTGCTCAAGCCGATCACGCTGGAGGACATCGACGAGGCCGAGGTCGTCACCCGGCAGCACCGGCTCCCGTTCAACCGGGACGGCTGGCTGGGCGTCCTGAACGACTACGACGGGTATCTGCCGCTGGAGATCGAGGCGGTGCCCGAGGGCACCGTGCTGCCGATCCGCAACGCGCTCGTGCAGATCATCAACACCGACCCGAAGTACTTCTGGCTCACCAGCTTCGTCGAGACCCCGCTGCTGCGGTCGGTGTGGTACCCGACGTCGGTCGGCACGCTGAGCTGGCTGTCGAAGCAGATCATCAAGCAGGCCCTGGACAAGACCTCCGACCATCCCGAGATCATCCGCGACCTGCTGCACGACTACGGCGCCCGCGGGGTGAGCTCGCAGCAGTCGGCGGCGCTGGGTGGGCTCGCGCACCTGGTGAACTTCGAGCAGACCGACACGATCTCCGGTTCGCTCGCCGCGCAGCGCTACTACAACGCGGTCGCGCCCGGCGCGTCCGGGCCGAACTCCGAGCACTCGACGATGACGGCGTGGGGTCGGGAGAACGAGGCCCAGGCCTACGCGAACGCGATCCACAAGTACCGCGGCTGGCCGGCCATCGTCATTGTGGCCGACTCCTACGACCTCGACAACGCGGTGCACAACATCTTCGGCCGAGAGCTCAAGGACCTGGTCGACAACCAGACCGGGACGGTGTTCGTGCGGCCTGACTCCGGGGAGCCGGTGACGGTCGTCGCGGACACCATCGAGGGGCTGATCGAGCATTACGGCTACGTCGAGAACAGCAAGGGCTACAAGGTGCTGCCCGACCGGATCCGGGTCTGCCAGGGCGACGGCATCACCCTCGACAGCCTGCGCGCGATCTACGAGGAGCTCGATCGCCGCAAGCTTGCCGCCGACAACGTCTACTTCGGCATGGGTGGCGGCCTGCTGCAGCACATCAACCGGGACTCGCTGCATTTCGCACAGAAGGCCAACGCCGTGCAGATCAGCGGTGAGTGGGTCGACATCTGGAAGAGCCCGAACGGGGTCGACCTCAAGGCGTCCAAGCGCGGCCGGCTCGCGGTCCGGCAGGTCGACGGCCGCTACGAGACGGTGTCGAAGGACTCGGTCCCGGCCGAGGAGAACCTGCTCCAGCCGGTCTACCGCAACGGGAAGCTGCTCAGGCGCTGGGACTTCCTCGAGCTCGTCGAGCGCAGCGAGCGGACGGTCCCTGAGGAGTACTACGCGTCCGTCATCGCCCCGCGCCCTCAGTCCGCCGCATCGCTGCCGATCGCGGGGGCATAGCCGATCGCACCGGGACAGGAATCCACACATGACATCAGAACCGACCCATGGGGTCATCCCCGCCCTCGACGTCCCTCACCTCGACGACGTGCTGCGCCTGGTCGAGGCGACCACCGGCATCGACGGCGTCGTCGGCTACAAGGTCAGCCAAGCCACGGTGCTGGAGATCGGGCTGGTCGCCGCGGTGAAGGCGCTGCGCACGGTCACCGCGCACCCGTTGTACTACGACCACCAGAAGGCCGGGCTCGACGTCCCGTCGAACGGGCCCGCGTTCGCAGCCGCCGTCGCGGCGGCCGGCGTCGACGGGGTGATCGTCTTTCCGATCGCCGGGCCGACCGCGGTGCGCCGGTTCGTGGGCGGGGCGCTGAACCACGGCGTGCGGCCGATCGTCGGCGCTTCGTTACCGCTGCCCGACTTCGCGATCTCCGGTGGTGGCTGGGTCGCTGACGATGTGCTGCCGCGCGTCGCGGAACTGGCGCTTGCCGAGGGCGCTCGCGACGTCATCGTTCCCGCCCACGACCCGGAGCAGGTCGCCGCAGTGACCGCCGCCCTCACCGACCGCGAGCCCGACCTGACGTTCTTCCTGCCCGGGATCGGTGCACTGGGCGGCGCCATTCCGGAGGCCTTCCGAGCGGTGCGCGGCCCGCGGGCGCACGCGATCGTCGGGCGCGCGATCTACGCCGATCCCGATCCCGCCGAGGCCACCCGCCGGCTGGCCGGCGAAGCGCTCGCGTTCAGCGCCGCCACCCCTTGAGCCACCGACCCGAGGAGCAGACCATGTCCGAACTGTTCGACCGAGAGTTGCTGGAGCATGCCGCGGAGGTGCTGCGCCGGGCCGCGCAACTCGGAGTACGCGTCGCCACCGCCGAGACGGTGACCGGCGGGCTCGTCGCGGCCGCGCTGACCTCTGTGTCCGGGGCGTCCGCGGTGTTCGAGCGCGGCTTCGTCCTCTACCACAGCTCCGCCAAGGCCGTCGGGCTCGGCGTCGATCCGGAGGTCTCCGCCGAGCACGGCGCCGTCAGCGCCGCGGTGACCGAGGGCCTGGCCACCGGGATCATCGACAATTCCACCGCCGACGCCGGAGTGGCACTCACCGGGTACGCCGGGCCCACCGGCGGCAACGAGCGTGACCCGGTCGGTACCGTCTACACCTCCGCGCTGCGCCGCGGCGGCAAGGTCGTCACCGAACGCCACGTCTTCGACGGCGACCGCGCCGAGGTGAAGCTGCAGGCCGTCGAGGTGGCCCTGCGCCTGCTGGGTGACCAGCTCCGGGAGCCGTGACCCGGCGTGACGGCGCTGCACCTGTTCGACATGGACGGCACACTGCTGCGCGGCAGCAGCGCGAGCCTCGAGCTGGGGCGCCGGATCGGGCGGCTCGCCGAGATCGAGGGGTTCGAGGTCGCCTCGGCGACCGGTTTGATGGACAACCTCGGTTTCGCGCGGGCGTGCCATCCGATCTGGCAGACGATCACCGAGTCCGACATCGACGCGGCGTTCCACGGCGCGCCCTGGATGGAGGGCGTGGCGCAGGTGTGGGCTGACATCGCCGCCCGCGGCGAATACTCGGCGGTGATCTCGATGTCGCCGCTGTTCTTCGTCCGGCGGCTGCTCGGCTGGGGGGTCGGTACGGCGCACGCCACCGACATCACGGTCGGCGGGCCGTTGGACCCGGCGCTGGTGCTGACCACGCAGTCGAAGGTGACCATCGCGCACGAACTGCTGGCACGCTACGAACTGTCACCCGACGACTGCGTGGCCTACGGCGACTCGCGCTCGGACACCGCGCTGTTCCGGGCGCTGCGGCACACCGTCGCGGTCAACGGCGACGCGGAGATCCGGGCCCTCGCGCGCGTGACCTACGAAGGCACCGACCTGCGGGCCGCCTACCGTCGGGCCCGGACGCTGCTGGCGGCCCGTACCTCGGACGAGGAGGCGGGGTGAGATGAGCACCGGATCGAGCACCGCGACGATCGCCGGCACACCCTCGAGGCGACGGCGGGTGATGCTTGTCGGCGGCCGCAGCTACCCCGAGCAGGTCGCCGAACACCTGGACGTCGCGATCACACCGCAGTCGGTGCACGACCTCGCCAACGGCGAGATCGTCATCCGTTTCGAGGAGCCGGTGCGCGGGGCCGACGTGTTCGTCGTGCAGTCGGTCGGTCCGGCACCGACCAAGAGCCTGGCCGAGACGCTGATCATGGTCGACACGCACGCCGACCAGATCCAGGGTTTCTTCGACGGGCCGGTGGACCACCTGCTGGCCCAGTCGCTTCTCGCCGACCACATCGTGGCGAGCCATTCTGGCCGCGACGTCACCGTCGTCTCTCCGGACGCCGGCCGGGTGCGACCGGCGGAGAAGCGGGCTGACCACCTCGGGGGCGTGCCGCTGGCCTTCATCCACAAGGCCCGCGACCCGAAGGTGCTGCCCAACCAGGTCGTCGCGCACCGCGTCGTCGGCGACGTCGAAGGCAGGCTGTGTGTGCTCGTCGACGACATGATCGACACGGCCGGGACGACCACCGGCGCCGTGCAACAGCTGTTCGCCGCAGGCGCCGGCCACGTGGTCGTCGCCGCGCCGCACGGGGTGCTCTCCGACCCCGCCGCCGAGCGGCTGTTCCGCTGCGGCGCCTGCGAGGTCGTCGTGACCAACACCCTCGAGGTGCCCGACGACCGGTGGTCCCCCCGATTGACAGTGCTGTCCATCGCACCGCTGATCGAACGAGCCATCCAGCAGATCATCGAGGACGGCTCTTTGACCTCGTCGTTCGAGCGCTGACCCGTGCCCCACCTCGAAACGCAGGGCTCGGCACCGGCGCCGGGCCGCCGGTCGTCTCGGCGGCGGGCCACCGGCGACCACCCGACCTCGCCGAACCTGACATCGCGGCGCCACGTCGACCTACATCGTTCCGCCAGCGCGCTGTGTCACTGACCCGTCCCGCACCCCGGCCCCATCCCGCACCAGCAGGGCGAGCCGCGGTGCGGGGCGGCCGTCGCCGTATCAGGACACCACCGCGCCCGGAGATTCCGCTGTGCCCATCGACGACACCCACCCGACCACGACCCCCGCGGCACCGCCCGCGCTGCAGATCCGGCTCCTGATCGAGGTCGAAGTGGCCACCACCAACAACCCGGCCACCACGACCCGCATCGCCGAGGCCGTCGACACCGCCATGAGTGGCCTACTTGGCAGCATCCCCGACGTCCGCGCCGCTACGGTGACCGCGCTCGGCGCACTGCACCTTGCGGCCCCGGCCCGCGGGGTGTTCGACCTGCGCAACCAGGAACTTGCGGTCGACGGTTCCGCGACCCGGTTGACCCCACGCGAGTCGGCGGTGCTCACCTACCTGGTCAAACGACCCAACGCTGCAGTCTCCCGGGAGGAGTTGCGCGACGCCGTCGACGACACCGACGGCTCGCTCGGCCCGCGGGCCGTCGATGTGATCCTCTCTCGGCTGCGCGCGAAGCTGCCCTGGATGCCACCCCCGCTGACCACCGTGCGCGGCATCGGCTACCGCTACGAACCGTCGGCGCAGTTTGTCGTCCTCGGCGACACCCCGGCCGGCACGGCGCTGCCATGGACTCCGATCAGCCCAGGCCCAGCCCCGCGATGAAGGCCTGCAGCAGCATCGCGCTGTCCACCTGCTCCTTCGACGGCCTCACAGACTCTGTGATCGGCAGAGGCGTGGGCCGATCAGGCGGCTTCTCGTAACGGTCAGCGGATCACCTGGACGGTGATGTCGTCCAGGTCGAGGCCGGCCCAGGCGGTGTCCGCGGTGACCGCCGGCCACTGCAGGCGGGCGCCCAGGGCGAGGCAGCAGCGGTCGCCGAGGGACAGCCCGGCCGCCCGGGTGCGGGCCCAGAGTTGGGCGGCGGTGACCGCGTCGGCCGCGGTGACCGGTTCGACCCGGAGCCCGAGGGTGCGCAGCCGGGTGGTGGCCCGGTCGGCGTCGACGCCGTGCTGGGCCAGTTTCTGCCAGGTCTCCGACCAGTTCGCCGCGGAGATCACCGCGGTGCCCAGCAGCGGGTGCACGGCCTCGGCGCCGGGCTCGGCGCGCAGCCAGGCCAGCACCGCGGAGGCGTCCAGCACCGCCGGCTGCCCGGCGGCGGCGGTCACGCCTGGTCCTCGCGGGCCGCCTCGGCGCGCCGGTCGGCGAGCAGCTCGTCGACCACCGAGCCCTCGCCGGTCCAGGCGGCGGCGACGTCGCGGCGCAGCCGCTCGGCGAGCTGCTCGCGGGTCTCCAGGACCACCCGGCCGTCCTCCACGTACACCACCAGGGGCACCCCGGCCTCGATGCCGGCGGCCCGGCGGATCTGCGCCGGGATGGTCACCCGGCCCTGCTCGTTGACGGTCAGATCGGCGCTCGGCGCATCTGCTGCGTTGCCAGCCATGAGTCGAGTCTAGTGACACATCAGACAGTCATGTGGCACATCTCGTCAAGGCTCGCCGAATGGGATGCAGTAGCGCCACCTCTCTGGGTCTGTCGTCCCGGTACCGAGGGTCCAGTCAAGGCCAACCGAGCCCGAAACCTCCGAGTTAGAGGAGCCTCAGCCACTGCCAACAAAACGGGATTTCGTTGGTGTCGCCGGTCCCCGACCGGGCTTCGGGGCTATGGGAGACAGTTCCCAAGCGACGGTCGTCCCTTGCTACCCGGATACGTGGGAAGGCGGGAGCGGAGTGGGCACGTCGCTGAGGTGACGAGACCCGGGAGGCCCCGGCCCTCACGGGCGGGAGGTCCGGCCGGAAGGGCCCATGCTGCTGCCTCGGTCCCCTGCACCGGCCCGTGGTGACGTCAGCTGGGAGCCGTGGCCGAGGACGGGCAGCAGGTGGAGAAGCCGCGGACCGTACGAGAGCGGGTGTAGGCGGCGAAGATGAACCCGGAGCGGTTCGAGTCGATGGTGGCCGCGGGCCGGGTGTGGCTGGACCGGGTGCTGGCTGACAAGGCCTACTCGTCCCGGGCCGACCGCGCCTATCCATGCCGTACCGCTCTCTCAACAGCCCCTGGCGTCCCGCCGGCCTTGGCCGGCCTCGCTCAGAGCTGGATGCCGGGCCGGTGCTGGGGCCCGCGGGGACCGTAGTCGACCTCCGCCATTTTATGGCCGGAGGCGAGGGCGGCCGGCGGGACGTCGTACTTGTCCATGATCGCCTCGATGAAGATCATGCCGTCGTGCGGAACTGCCAGCGCGGCCTGAAGTTCGGCCGCGGTCTTCACGACGAATGTCCGGGCGTTCGTCCCCGGGTGCAGGACCTTCGGCAAGTCGGCGTAGGACCAGTTGGCAATGTCGTTGAACTTGCCGTCCTTGCCGCAGATGGTGCGCTCGATCGTGTAGCCGCCGTTGTTGATCAGGAAGATGATCGGCTTGAGGTCGTGCCGCAGCATCGTCGACACCTCCTGCGCCGTGAGCTGGAAGGACCCGTCTCCCACCAACAGCAGGTGGCGGCGGTCCGGCGCGGCCAGCATCGTGCCGAGGACCGATCCCACCGTGTAGCCGATCGAGCCCCAGACGGCCTGCGTGACGAAGGTGCAGCCCGGCGGGAGGTGCAGTCCCCAGCCGCCCGCTTCGGAGGTGCCGTCCTCGGCGATGATGACGTCGCCCTCGCGGACGAAGCCCTGGACCAGGTCCCAGTATGCGTTCTGCTCGAGCGGACCGGACGGCACCGCCACCTCCGATGCCGGCACCGCCGAATACGTCCGGGGGGATGCCGGCTGCTCCCTGGAAGAGACGCTGTCGGCGACCCGGCGAAGCAGTTCCTTCAGGTAGACGGCCTGGTAATTGTCGGGGCCGATGTCGACGGCGTCACCACGGGCGTCGATCCGTTCCGTGGGAAGCGCGTCGGAGAAACCGCCGGACGTCGTGTCCACCCGCCGCACCCCGATCGCCAGCAAGCAGTCGCTGTCCTCCACCGCCTTCCGCACCTCGGGCGCGCTGCCGGCCCCGACGTAGAGGCCGAGGAAGTACGGGCAGGTCTCGTCGATGACCCCCTTGACGGTGTTGATGGCGGCGATCGGCACCTGCAGCTTGCCGGCTAGTTCCTGCAGCTCATCGGCCACGCCGTAGCGGTCCGCGGCGATGTCGACGAGGATCGCGGGCGAGCGCGCCCTGGTCAGCCGGGTGACGATCTCGTCGGTGCACGTGCTCAGCCGTTCGGTGTCGCTCGGTGGCATCACCAGGTCCAGCGGCTCCGCCGGGACCTCGACATCGAGGTAGGCGATGTCGGAAGGCAGTTCCATGTAGACCGGCCGCTTGCGCTGCCAGGCGGTGAGGATGAGCCGGTCGATCTCGGCTACGGCGTTCTGCGGCGTCAGCCTGGTCTGCGCCACCGTGAACGGGGTGTACGCCTTCAGGACGGCGTCGTAGTCGGTATCGGCGGACGTGTGGTGCATCAGCAGGTTCCGGTCCAGCGCCTTCAGCGGAAGCGACCCGCAGACGGTGACGATGGGGACGTACTCGCTGTAGGCGCCGGCGACACCGTTGATGGCGCTCAGCGCCCCGACGCCGTTGGTCACGACGAGTGTCGAGAGCCCGCTGATCCGTGCGTACCCGTCGGCCGCGTAGGCAGCGTTCAGCTCATTGCAGTTGCCCACCCACGTGAACTCGTTGTCCTCCTCCATCTGCACCAGGAACTCGAGGTTGAAGTCGCCGGCGACTCCGAACAGGTGCGGGGTGCCCACTTCCCGCAACCGCCGCAGCAGGAAATCCCCGATCGTCATCGTCGAACGGGTGGTCTTCGATGGCATCGTGTTGTCCCCTTCTGAACCAGTTCACGCGCCCGTCGGAGCGACCACAGGCCGTCACACGCCAGTCGTCAGGCTGGCTCGCCGGGCCGTAACGCCACCGTAGGCACGCGCAGGGCCACGACCAATCAGTAGAACGACCCAAGACCTGGTCTCATGACCTGGCGTGTCGGTACGTGACCTGCACGCCTTGATCGTTGATCTTCATCCGGCGTGGCGGTACGCAAGCAGCAGCGGTTGATCGGGGATCGGCTCCGGGAGCTGATCGAGCCGTTGATCCCACCCCGTCCTGCGGCCCGGGTGGGCGCCCGCGCATCGACGACCGGGCCGCGCTGGAGGGGATCCTGTTCGTGCTGCACACCGGCTGCCGGTGGCGCGACCTGCCCCCGCAGCTGGGCTGCGGCTCCGGGCACACCGCGTGGCGTCGGCTGCGGGAGTGGGAGGCCGCCGGGGTCTGGGACCGGCTGCACCGGCGGGTGCTCGACGAGCTGCCCGAGGCCGAGCTGCTGGACTGGTCCCGCGCCTGCATCGACGCGGTGTCGGTGCGGGCGAAAAGGGGGGCAAGCTGACCGGCCGCAACCCGACCGACCGGGGCAAGGCCAGCAGCAAGTACCACCTGCTCTGCGACGCCGACGGGATGCCGCTGTGCGCGCGGATCTCCACAGCGAACCCGCACGCACTGCACGGCCTGGGCCCCCGGAGCCGACACCGAGCGCCCCGACCCGGGCCAGCACCGGCCGCCACCGAACGAACGACAGGAGGGAGCAGGGGCATGACCATCGTGACGAGCGCCGGGCCGCGGGCGGCCCGGCGCGCCCGCCGGTGCCGGTCGATCGGCCCCGGTGCGGCCCCTGGGCTGTTGCGGATGCCGACCCCTGAGCGCCGCATCCACGAGGGCCGCGCGGTCATCAACCGCGCCGAGCTCATGCGGCAGCTGCAGATCGGCGAATCCACCGCCGAGCGCTGGTACCGGGAGCGGGCCGAGAACGGCCACCCCGAGCCGGTGCACCGCGAGGGCCGGCGGCTGTACTGGGACGAGGACGAGGACGAGGACGAGGCGGTGGCCCGGGCGCAGGAGCGGGAGGCGGCGAAGAAGGCCACGCTCACCCCGGTCGATCGCAGCGCCGAGCCGGACGAGTTGGTCGACGCCGAGGAGGCCGCCCGGATCCTGGGCTACGCCAGCCCGCGGACGATCACCAGCTATCTCGCCCGCAACGTGGGCTACTTCCCCGACCCCGACGACGTCGAGGGACGGCGCTGGCACCGGCGCACGCTGTGGGCGTTCGCCGACCGGCGCTCCCGGCCCGGCCGCGCCGGCCACGCCAACACCCGGTCCGACCAGCGCTAACCGCCGCGCCCGGGACGAGACCATGTCACTGACCAGTCAGCTCGCCCGGGGAGACCTCGGCCGATGGTTCGCCCGCACGATGCCCGGCACGACGGCCGTGGCCGCCGAGGTGGCACACGCCGCCGCGCGGGTGCGTCCGGTCCGCCCGCAAGCCGGGGCCGTGCTCGGGGACCGGCATTGGGCCGACGTCGGGGGCGCGTTCGGCGCCCGATTGGGCGCGCTGGTACAGGCCGCCCCGCCCTGCCACGGGCTGTATCCCGTCGCGGCTCCGGGCCGCAGGCGACCGCTTAAAGTGCTCAGAACCAGGCAGAAGTGATCAGTGAAGGGGCCCGATGGCGCGCGCGGCGGATATGGCCTACCAGGCCATTCAACACGGCATCGCCACGGGGGACTTTCCGCCCGGTAGTTGGATCCGCGAACCCGAGGTCGCCGCTCGGTCCGGGGTCAGTAGGACGCCCGTACGGGAGGCGCTGCGTCGGCTCGACGCCGAGGGCATCGTCGAGCTCGTTCCCAACCGCGGCGCGCAGGTCATCGGGTGGACGGCCCAGGACCTGGACGACATCTTCGACCTTCGAATGATGCTCGAGGGCTACGCGATCCGCCGGGCCGTCGAGGCACCACGGGTCGCCATAGACCTACCGGCCCTGGAATCGCTGTGCTCGGAGATGGAACGGCTGCTCGCCGAGGGCGGCCCGGCCAACTGCAAGCGGATCAGTGAGCTCGCCGTTCAGTTCCACAGCGACTTGCACCAGGTGGCCGGCAACCGGCAGCTGATAAGCATCCTGCCGGGCCTCAACCGGGTCCCGCTGGTGCGTGCGGCCAACCAACAGCGCACGCACGATCAGCTCGTCCGGAGTCTGGCCCAGCATCGGGAGATGCTCGAGGCGATCGCCGCCGGCGATGCGGAGTGGGCCGAGGCAGTCATGCGCGCGCACGTACGTGCCGGGCGTACGGCCATGCAAAGAGGCACGGGCGTTGCTCGTGCCGATTCTCCGCCCGGTTCGTGAGTTCTGGACCGCCTGAGGGTCCGCCGTCGCCGCCGTGCCGTTGCCTATTCCCCGCCCATCGCCGCGAGCATCATGTCGAGGACGGCCTGGTCGGGGCAGGGCGGCGGCTCGGCCCCGGCGAGGCGGCCGATCATGTCGAAGGCCTGCGCGACCCGCGGTCCGTCGATCACCGGGCTGTGTCCGGAGATGATCGTGGACATACCGTGGCTCTGCACCTCCTGCACGCACGCCGCGTAGCGGGTGGCGTCGACCATGCTCAGCCACGGCGACAGCGCGTGGATGCCGAACATGACCATGCCACCCCACCACGCCTCGGGGTCGACGTCCGCGATGGTGTCGACCGGTGTGATGCCCGGCCCGCCGGGCACCGGCGCGGCGAACGCGTCGGCCGCCCAGTAGACGCCGGTCGAGGAGTCGAACAGGCCGCGGGTGGCGGGGGAGTCGTAGACCGGGGGCCGCAGCGCCACCAGGGTGCGGTCGTCGGCGTCGAAGGACTGGCCGTCGTTGACCCAGCGGCACCGCTCCAGCGGGAAGTCGTAGGCGTTGGCGAACCGCTCCACCAGCGTCCAGCTGCACACCAGCCGAGCGTTGGGACAGGCGTCCATCACCTGGCTGAGGTTGCCGGTGTGGTCGGAGTCGTCGTGGGTCAGGAAGACCCAGCGCACGTCCTCGGGCTCCACCAGGCCGAACACGTCCTGCAGCCACTGGTCGCGGTTGCGCGCGCTGCCGGTGTCGACGATGACCGGCTCGGCGCCCTGGATGACGGCCGAGTTGAGATACACCGACAGCGGTGCGCCGAGGGCATGCTGGACGTCCTGGATGAGGAAGGTGCCCGGCGCGATCTTTTTCGGCTGCTGGTGCACGGTGGGAACAGCGTCGAGGAGTGCCATGGTCGTCTCGCTTCTGCGTCGGAGCTGCTTCGGACGTGCCGGGTCAGGTGCGCGCGGGGGCCTCGAGGTCGGACTCCGCGGCGGTGCGCTCCGTGGGGAGCTCCTTCTTCGCGATCTTCTGCGTCTCGGTGAGCGGCCAGGACTCGACGAACTCGAGGAAGCGGGGCCGTTTGTAGGGCGGCAGCCGCTCCGCGCACCAGTCCCGCAGTTCCTCCGCGCTCACCTGCTCGCCGGGGCGCACCATGACGAACGCCTTCACGTCCTCCTCGGTGAGCGGCGATGGCACGCCGATCACCGCGCTGGACGAGACGGCCGGGTGGGCGTCGAGGACGACCTCGACGTCGGCGGGCGACAGGTTCTCCCCCCGGCGGCGGATCAGCTCCTTGACCCGGCCGGCGAAGTAGAGGTTGCCCGCCTCGTCGGCGCGGGCCAGGTCACCGGTGTGCAGCCAGCCGTCGCGCAGCACCGCGGCTGACTCCTCCGGCATGCCGAAGTAGCCCGGTGTGGTGGCGGGGTTGCGCAGCAGGAGCTCGCCGGCCTCGCCCGTCGCGACGTCGTCGCCGGTGGCCGGGTCGACGATCCTGGCGCTGTTGATCTCCCCGAGCCGCGGGTGCTGGCGGGGCCGGCCCATGGAGCCGTACGCGATCGGCTCGTCGACGGGCGAGATCAGCCCGTACGGCGACTCGGACAGCGCGTAGCCGATCACCAGCCGGAAGCCGAAGCGCTGCTCGATCTCCTCGTGCCGCTCTCGGTGCGGTGCGGGCGCGGAGTAGCAGTAGCGCAGCCGGTGGTCGCGTTCGACCGGTGACGGGTCGCGGGTCATGAGGATCTCGACCATGGCGCCGATCGCGTTGAACACCGTGGCGCCGGTGTCGCGCACGGTCTCCCAGAAGGTGCTCGCCGAGAAGTGCGGCAGCAGCACGAGGCGGGCGCCGCAGCCGTAGGACCCGAGCGTGGAGTACGCCTGCGCGTTGAGGTGCGACAGCGGCAGCGTCGTGAGCAGCACGTCGTCGGCGGTGAGGCGGAGCCAGTACGGGTAGCCCTCGGCGGCCATCGTGTACATGCCGTGGGTCTCGATGATGAACTTCGGCCGACCGGTGCTGCCCGAGCTCTGGATGTAGGACGCGGGCTGGTCGGGCGTGCACACCGCGGGCTCGGCCGGCTCGCCGGTGCAGATGCCGGCGACGTCCACCCTGGTCACCGACGCGGGCACCGGGGTGCCCGCCGGGGCCACGACGAGGCGCGCCCCGGTCTCCTCGACGACCGCGGCGAGCTCGGATGCCGCCGCCTTCGGGTTGACGGCGACGCTGACCGCGCCGGTCAGCACCACCCCCAGCCAGGCCCGGACGAAGTCGAGCCCGTTGGGCAGGACGATCACCACGTGGTCGCCCGGCGCCACCCCGAGCGCCCGCAGCCCTCCCACGCAGCGGCGGGCGTCGGCGTACATCTCCGCGCGGGTCGACTCGCCGTCGGGCGTGTGGCACCACGGCTCGTCCGGCCACCGCTGCGCGCCCTGGGCGAGGAACTCGGAGAAGGTCAGGATGTCGGCCACGGGCGCGCTCCTCAGGTTGCGAAGACGGGGGTGGTGTCGACGGTGATCCGCTGCTCGCGGCACCGCCCGTCCTCGGCGAAGACGAAGAAGCAGCCGCCGCGGACGGTCACCTCCTTGCCGTCCTTGCGGGTGTAGACGACGTCGCACTCGAAGGCGATCAGGTCGTCCTCGAGCTGCCACGCCTGGTGCAGGACGTGGCGGATCGCGTCGACGCTGCCGAGCAGCCCGGTCAGCGCTTCCCGGATCCCGTCGCGGCCCTCGATCGGGTCGGCGTTGGCGAAGACCATCCGGGCGTCCTCGGTGAACATCGCCATGTACGCGTCGGTCTCGCCGGCGTCGATGGCGCGGTAGTAGTCGCGGAGCCAGGCCTGGTTCTTCTCGGTCGCATGCATGAGGGACTCCTTCAGAGCAGGGGGGAGTTGGGCGCCAGGCCGGCGAGCGCGCGGCCGTGGAACTCCAGGCCGGTGGTGGGCGACATGATCGCGTGCACCTTCAGGGCGGCCGCGTCCCGCGCGAGCCGCTGCATCGGGGAGCTCTTGTGGATCGCCGACGCCCCGGACGCGGCGCGCAGGATCTCGACGGCCTCGGCGTACAGCTCGGTGGCGTAGGCGACCTGACCCCAGAGCTGGGCGTGCTCGCCGTCGGCGTACGGGGTGTCCTCGGCGGCGTGGCGGTCGACGATGTCGGCCACCTCGAACGTCAGGGCGTCGGCGGCGCGGATCCGCAGCGCGGCCTCGGCGGCCTGGTGGTGCCGGATCGGCGCCTGGCTCTGGTCGCCGTAGGTGGTGTAGGTGATCGGGCGCCCCTGCAGGCGGCCCAGGAAGTGGTCCAGCGCCGCGCGGGCCACGCCGGGGAAGCCGAGCGAACCGGTGGTGAGGATCGTCGAGATGATCGGGGTGCGGTAGAGCGGGGTGCCGGCGTTGAGCTCGGACCGGAACCTCCCCTGCTGGGCGTCGCCGAAGTGCATCATCCGATCGCCGGGAACATGGATGTCCTCGCCGAGCACCGTGTTGCTGCCGGTGCCGCACAGCCCGCTGACCTGCCAGTCGTCGACGATGGTCATGCCCTCGTAGGGCACGAGGAACATGCCGAAGCCGGGGGCGTCGGACTCGGGGTCGATCACCGCGCTGCGGATGGCGTAGCGCGCGTGCGCGCACCCGGTGTTGAACGGCCAGCGGCCGGACAGCCGGTAGCCGCCCTCGCCGTCGGAGATCGCGACCGTGCCGCCGAGCGGGAACGACACGGTGATCCGCACGTCCGGGTCCGCGAAGATCTCGTCCTGCACGTGGTCGGGCAGGAGCGAGGCGAACAGTGTGCCGTCGCTCCACAGCCCGGACACCCACGCGGTGGACGAGCAGCCCTTGCCGAGCTCGCTGTACACCTCGACCTTGGTGCGGGTGTCGGCCTCGTAGCCGCCGTACCGGCGAGGGAGCGTCAGCCGGAGCAGGCCAGCCTCCTCCAGTGCCCGGACGTTGTCCACGGGCAACTTGCCCTCCTGCTCGCAGCGCTCGGAGTTGCTGCGCAGGAACGGGACCAGCTCGGCCGCGCGGGCGACGAGCTCCTCGCGGGTGGGCACGTCCGTCGAGGTCGGATCGTCGATCGTCGAAGTCACGGAGGGTCCTCCTCGTCCGGGCACGGCGGGCCGGCTCAGGGCCCCGCGCGAGGCGGGGCCCGAGCTGCGGGCCGTCGTGAGGGTGGGTCAGATGGTGAAGAACAGCCTGCGGAAGGTGTCGATCGCGTCCTGGTCGCCGGTGGCGGTGCCGCCCTGCAGGCGCTGGTAGACGTCGAGGCAGAACTCATTGCAGGGGAAGGAGAACGTGGCGTCGGCCTTCTCCGGGGCGCCGGGGGCGAAGGTGAGGCCGCCGCCCTGGATCTGCACGGTCCAATGCTCGTCACCGGAGGTGTTGATGTGCACGTCGATGGTGAGGTCCACACCCTCGGCCAGCTCCGGGGCGAAGCAGATCTGCATCAGCCCGAACATGAACGGGACGAGGGTGTCGGAGGCCTCCTTGTCGACGAACGCCTCCTTGCCCAGGGCCTTGCGCAGGTCCCAGTTGTGCACCGAGTAGTCCATGAGCTGGAACGCGGCCATCATGAACGCCGGCACCGGGCCGACCCACTTGTGCGGCACGATCTTGCCGGCCCACTCGTCCTCGGTGAGCCGGTCGAAGTAGCTGAACATCAGCTCGGCGCAGGCGTCGAGGCGGCCCAGGACCTCCCAGCGGTAGACGCTGCGGTACTCCCGCGCGCTCTTGCCCAGCGCCTCGCCGTAGGCGCGCATGCCGCGCGGCTCCTCGGTCGGGAAGCCGTGCTCGCCCTGCTTGAAGTAGCCGAGGTAGCCGAAGGCGGCGTCGAGCAGGTGCCCGGCCATGTCCCGGACCTCCCACATGTCGCACGGGGTCTGGGCGTGCCACTCCTCCTCGCTGGCGGCCACCATCATGTCGAAGGACTTCTGGTACTCCTGCCGGATCAACCGGATCATCGTGTCCTTGCCGGCGAACTGGGTCACGTCGACTCGGGTCGGGAGGGTGGACGTCATCGTGAACTCCTTCATTGTGCGGGATCAGCAGGTCGGGACGTCGATCTGACGGAGCCAGTCGTCCCGGTCGTAGAGCGTCTTCACCGAGGTGACCGCGCCGTCGCGGGTGCGGAGCACCACGACGCCGGGCAGCGAGAAGCGCTGGCCCGCGCCCTGGTGCACGCGGTCGCGCCAGGTGAGCCGACCGGTGAACGCGCCGGTGAACACAACCTCGGCGAGCACCGCCCCGTTCGCGGCGGCGGCCGGGGTCGACACGAGCCCCATCGCGAGGCCCGCGAACGTGACGGTGGTGGTGCGCAGGAAGTGCGCCACCGCCGCGTCCCGCGACCGGGCCGGCTCCGCGCGGAACAGCGAGTGCACCTCGACGTCGTCGGCGAGCACCTCGCGCAGGGCCGGGACGTCGCCGGACTCGTGGGCGTCGTACCACCGGTCGAACACAGCCAGCGCGTCGGCCGGGTCGACGGTGGTCTGCCCGACGGGAGCGGCGCTCACAGCATCGGGGTGTTCGGCGCGAGCCCGCACAGCGAGCGGCCGTAGATCTCGATGCCGGTGGCCGGCATCATCACGGCGTGCGTCGCGAGGGCCTGGGCGTCGCGGGAGACGAGCTGGATGGGCTGGCTCTCGTGGATGCCGCTGGCCCCGCTGGCCTGCCGCAGCGTCTCGACGGCCTCGCCGAAGAGCCGGGTCGAGTACGAGACCATGCCCCAGATCTCGGGGATCTCGCCGGGCTCGTAGGGATCGCCGCTCTGCGCGTGGCGGCTGACAATGTCGGCAGCCCCCCGCATCAGGTGGTCACCGGAGCGGATCTTCATCGACGCCTCCGCCACGTGGTGGTGCGTGATCGGGGCCTCGCTGCGCTGCCCGTAGCCGGTGTAGGCGATCGGGCCGCGGGTGGGGAGCCGCTCGAGGAACAGCTCCATCGCCGCCTTCGCCAGGCCGGGGAAGGTGGCGCCCCCGCTGGTGAGCACGTACGGGACCGCCGGGATCCGGAAGATCGGCCGGTCCTTGTTGTTCTCGCTGCGCCCGAAGCCGAGCTTGAACTCCTCGAGCCGCAGCATGCGCTCCTCGGGGACGAACACGTTCTCGCCGACGACGCTGTTGCTGCCGGTGCCGCGCAGCCCGCTGACGTGCCAGTCGTCCAGGATCGTGAGCTCGGCGTAGGGCAGGAGGAACAGGCAGACCTCGGGCTTGCCGGCCTCGAGCTCGACCACGGCCGGCTCGGCGACCCAGGTGCCGTCCAGGCATCCGGTGTTGAACGGCCATTTGCCGCTGACGCGGAATCCGGTGCCGTCGCGCTCGGCGCGAGCGGTCGGGACCAGCGTGGCGGTGCAGTGCACGTTCGGGTCGCTGAAGATCTCCCGCTGCACCTCGTCGGGGAAGTGCGACACGATGAAGTCGGCGTCGGAGTAGAGCGTGGCCACCCAGGCCGTGGAGCCGCAGCCGCGGGCCAGCTCCCCGAACATGGTGATCTTCGACTGGGTGTCGATCTCGGACCCGCCGTACTCCACGGCGCGGGTGGCCCGCAGGATGCCGGACTCCTCCAGTGCCCGGAGGTTCTCCCGCGGTATGCGGCGCTCGCCGTGCGCCTGCGCCGCGTTGGCCCGTAGCAGCGGCACCAGGTCGGTGGCGCGCTGCACCAGCTCCGCCCCGGTGAGGGTGGCGCTCGGGCGGCGGTCGACCAGTTCTGTCATGTCCCACTCCTTTGTGGACGTACAGGTCAGAGCGCGGCTGTCGGGCGGCCGCCACCCGGGCCGGGGCCCGTCCAGGCGGGAACCCGCGTCGTCGGTTGGCGAAGAGGCGGCGTTCAGGACGCCGCCGGTGGATCCCATCCAAGTTGGGGTGCCAGCGGGCGCTCGGCTACCACTGCTCCCCGGGAACAGCGGGACGCCTGCTCCCCGCAATGTTGTATACGACTTGACTGTAAGGGCGGTCACAGCAGCGCGTCAAGAGTTGCCCGGGGAATCTGTTCTGTCGCGCCGTTCACCGGCATGGGACAGCGCTCTCATGCGCAGACCGGAGGGCAGTTAGCTGCCAAGACGGTGCCTGAGAGGCCAGGGGCGACGCTGTCCGGGGTCGATCGAGGACGGACCCCGCGCGCCAGCCGATGATGGGCCTGGCGTTCCTGGCGACGGGACAGCTCAGAGGAACTGTGTACGAACAGCCGTTTCGTCCCCATCGCTGCCCCGATCTTCAGGCAGGCAAATGTGTACGATCCGCCACCCTGGTCAGGCAGAGGCAAGGCTGGGGTCGCCGTCGATCCCGCCGGTCCGGCGCTCCTGTTCCATCTCCCGCAACGAGTGCCGGCCGGCACGCAGGTGGGCTCGCATGACACCTTCCGCCCAGTCGCCGTCGCCGATTTCGAGCGCTTCGAGGATCTCGCGATGCGAGGCGAAGGCATGCTCGAGGTCGGCCGGTGTGTGGTGGTGGAAGGCTTCGCGGACGAACGGCGTGGCGAGCACCGTCGGAATGATCGCGAGCAGCTGCCGATTCTGTGAGGCCTGGGCCAGCATGGTGTGGAAGTCGATGCAGAGCTGGCCGATGCGCTGCAGGTCCTGCTCGTCGGCCTCGGGCAGCAGTTGCTCCATCTCCGTGCACATGGCCCGTAGCGCGACAAAGTCGACGTTGTCCGGGGCCTGCGCGACACGGCGCACTCCGTAGCCCTCGAGAAGCACCCGTAGGTCGTAGATGTCGTCAAGATCCTGCGCCGTCCAGCCGACGACTACGGCCCCACGGTTGTGCAGGATCTGTACCACACCTTCGGCCTGCAGCCGGTGCAGCGCCTCGCGCACGGGGGTGCGGCTCACACCCGCCGCGGTTGCAACGTCCTCCTCGCGCAGCCAGCTCCCGGGCGGGTACTGACCGCTCGCGATGCCGCGCTGCAGGGCCTCGTACGCCACCGCTCTCGCCGATCTCGCCACTTCGACCTCCGTCGTCACGCCCGCCTCGTCCTGTGACGCCACGCCGACTCGGTCGCGTCGGTGACCCACTGAGAGGAAGATTGGATACAAGCTACCGCTTGGGCGGTCCGCCGGTCGAGGCTTCCATCCAGGCCCGTCAGGGGCTTGATATGGCATTTCGGCTTCTAGCGACCTCAGTCTGGCCCTGTCCGTAAGGCGACCTCTTGTGACCTTATAGCAAAGTCGCATACGATCCTGAAACGGCCGGGCCGCGATCTTTTTGCCCCGCGCTGTTCTTCGAGCCCGTCCCGCCCTGGTCGTCCGCGGCCTGGGCCCGCTCACCGCCCAACGCAGACGCAGGAGGACGAGATGGCAGCCATCAACTACGCAGGCTTGAACCACCTCGCGCTGGTCACCGACGACATGGACAAGACGGTGCGGTTCTACCGCGACGTCCTCGGCATGCCGCTCGTCGGCACCACCGGCAACCGCGATGAGAACTACCCCCATCGGCACTACTTCCTCAGCATCGGGCGCGGCGCGTCGATCGCGTTCTTCGAGTGGAAGGACGTCGAGCTGCCGGGTCGGAAGGACTCCGGGGTCCCGGCCTCGGGTATCCAGTTCGACCACGTGTCGATCAGCGTCGACTCCGACGAGGACCTGGAGAACCTCCGGAAGCGGCTGAGCGACTGGGGCTCCGACGTCAGCGAGGTGGTCGACCACGGCCTGCTCCGTTCGATTTACGCCACCGACCCGAACGGGATCTCCATCGAGTTCTCGGTTCCGGCCCGCGACCTCGACGCCGACCCGTGGTTCGACGACGCCGACCCCGTGTCCGCTGTGCGGGAGACCCAGGTCGGCTGAGTCGATGACCCTCTTCGAGACCGACCTCCCCACGATGGCCACGTCGATCGGGCGCTCCACGGCTGACGACATCTGGGTGCAGGGCTACAACCTCGCCGACGAGCTGATGGGCGAGGTCGACTTCGGGAGCGTCTTCTACCTGCTGATCACGGGCAGGCTGCCCAGCGCCGGCGAGGCGCGGATCTTCAACGCCGTGCTCGTGGCGCTGGCCGACCACGGGCTCACACCCACGGCCCTGGCCGCGCGGCTCACCTACACCGGTGCTCCGGACTCGATCCAGGGCGCGGTCGCAGCCGGCGTCCTCGGCGCCGGGTCGGTCTTCCTCGGGGTGTTCGAGGACGCCGGCCGCGTGCTCACCGCCGCCGCTCCCGACGCGGCGACATCCGACGAGGAGCTCGACCGTCTCGCGGCCGGGATCGTGGAGAACCACCGCAGCCGAGGAGCTCGGATCCCGGGCCTTGGGCATCCGTTCCACAAGAACGGCGACCCCCGCACCGCGCGACTGCTCGCCATGGCCCGCGAGCTCGACGTCCTCGGACCGCACACGCGGCTGATGCTGCGCGTCCAGGCACAGGCCACGTCCCCGTCGGGCAAGCCACTGCCGCTCAATGCGGGCGGCGCCTGCGGTGCGCTGCTCTGCGACCTCGGCATCGACACCGCGGTGCTCCGCGGCGTGGCCGTCGTGTCCCGGGCAGCGGGCGTCGTCGGGCATCTGGCAGAGGAGGCGCGCGCCCCGATGGGCCGCACGCTCTGGTACCTCGCCGAGCGTGAGGCCAGCTACGAGCCGCGACGCTGACGGCCGCCCGGCAGGGGAGGACGAGATGATGCAGAAAGCTGCACCTGCCTACACCGGCGAGGTTGTCGTCGGTGGAGCCCCCGCAGTCCGCGAGCTGCGCGGGCTCCGGATGACGAAGGTGGCGGTGGGCTCATACAACAACACCTACCTGTTGGAATGCACCACCACCGGTGAGCGGCTGATGATCGACGCCGCTGCAGAGTCGGGCACCCTGCTCGAGCTGGTGGGCACCGGTGGGCTCGGCCAGGTCCTCCCCACCCACTTCCACTTCGACCACTGGGGCGCGCTCGCCGAGGTGGTGAATCGGACGGAGGCCACCACGCTCGCGCACCCGGCCGCCACGGTCGGGATCCCTGTGCCGACCGGCAACGCCGTCCGCGACGGCCGGTTCATCGTCAAGGGGACGCCCCGGGAGAAGGGCGTCGACGTCCGCTGCGCGCTCACGTTCGTCCGCGAGGCCCGCCAGCCCGACATCGACCTGGTGATCCTGGCCTCGCACGACAGCGACCTCGACCCGGCGCTCGACGAGGCCGCCGCGCTCGGCATGGCGAAGGTAGAGACGTTCTGCTGGGTCGACCCGCAGCGGAAGCCCGGGCGCGGATGAAGCGGCAGCCGCGGCCTGCCCCGCGATCTCCAGACGGTTGCGGGCGAGCAGGTCGAGCTGTTCGAGGTCGTCGATAACCGACGAGGCCACGGTCGATACCGCGGCGGTGTGCAAGGACCCCGACCAGCTGTCGCTCGACCTGGACCTGGGTGACGAGCGGGACGAGCCCGTGCGGGTCGTGGGCACGCCCGCCGAGAGCGCGGCGGTCGAGCCCGAGGCCGAGGTGGCGGGGAACGAGATCGTCGTCGACGAGAGCCAGACCGCGTTGTTTGCGGTCGCGCCCTCCCCCACCGACGTCGCGGCCGCTACGTACCGGCGAGAGGCCGGGCGGCGCTGCACAGGTCGAGGCCGGTGACCCGCAGCCGGTGACCGTCGGCGAGGCCCGCCGCCAGGTCGAGATTCTCGCCGCGCTGCGCGCCGAGATCGCCGCACGCACCGAGAACCACGAGGTGGTCCACGGCTGGCAGCATGACCGCGACGTTACCGACCAGCAGGTCGAGTCGGAGCGGGTCCGGCGCGTCCAGGCCGAACACCATGGCCACCGCATCGAGCGGGGGCAGGACGTCGACCTCGACCGCGGCCCGACGACCAACGGTCGCCGACCGGGTCGCCTGGGCGATGTTCGGGATCGCGCTCCTTCTGCCGACCACCGGGCTGGTGCTGATCGAGCCGAACATGCTGCAGGGCGGGACGCTGATCCTCGGTCTGACCCCGCCGCTGGCGGTCAGGGCGCTGGCCGGCGTGGTTGTCGGGCTTGTTCAGTGAGGAGCGGTCACCCCGGCAGCGCGTAGGCCCCGGAAGCGATGTCCTCGAAGAGCGTCGGGCCCGTCGGCGTCCAGCCGAGCATCTCCCGGGTGCGGGCGCTGGATGCGGTGAGGTCCATGCCGAAGAAGCGTCCGATCCAGCCGAAGTGCGCCTCGGCGTCCTCCGGCGCGACCGACACCGTCGGCAGGCCCAGGTAGTCGCCGATGGCGGCGGCGATGTCACGGGAGGGGAGACCTCCCTCGGCCACCGCGTGCATCCGCGAACCCGCCGGGGCTTTCTCCAGCGCGAGCGCGACCATCCGCGCCGCGTCGGAGCGGTGCACCGCCGCCCAGCGGGTCGAGCCGTCGCCGATGTAGCCGGCGGCCCCGCGCTCCTCAGCGATCTTCGTCAGCGTCGCCGTGAAGCCGTGGTCGCCCATGCCGTGCACGGTCGGGGAGAAGCGCAGCGCCACCGGGCGGACCCCGCGTCCGGCGTAGGACAGGGCGAGGTTCTCGCTACCGCCGCGGATCGAGTCGGCACCGTAGTACGGCGAGGCGTCGTCCTCGGTCAACGGCCCCTCGGTCGCTCCCGATGCCAGCCCGGAAGCGAGCAGGAACGGCCGGTCGCTGCCCTCGAGCGTGTCGAGCATCCGCTGGACCGCGGCGTGCTCGCTGCGGCCGGCCCCGGCGTAGTCGGAGAAGTCGTGTTTGAAGGCGAGGTGGATGACGCCGTCGGCAGCCGTGGCTGCCGAGGCGAGGCTGTCGAGGTCGTCGAGGCTGCCGCGGTGGGCGGTGGCACCCTTCGCCTCGAGCGCGGCGGCCGCCTCGTCGGAGCGGGCAAGGCCGACGACCTCGTGGCCGTGGGTAAGCAGTTCGTCGGTGACGGCCGAGCCGATCCAGCCGGAGGCACCGGTGACGAAGACGCGCATGACGGGCACCTTCCCTAGAGATGACAGTGACTGACATCAACCTTAGCCCCTTATGTCAGTAACTGTCATCACTACACTTCTCGCCATGGGTCGCTGGGAGCCGGACGCGCGGGGGCGGATGATCCGCGCTGCGATGGAGCTCTTCGCCGAGCGCGGCTTCGAACAGACCACCGCCGGCGACATCGCCGAGAGCGCCGGCGTCACCGAGCGCACCTTCTTCCGACACTTCGCCGACAAGCGCGAGGTCCTCTTCGACGGATCCGCGACCATGGAGCGCACGGCGTACGACGCGATCCTGGCCGCGCCGGATCACCTCTCGCCGCTCGACGCAGCGCTGGCCGGGATGGTCACGGGCGGCGGCCTGCTGGAGGACCTTCGCGACCACGCCGTTCGCCGCTCCCGGATCATCGCGGCCAACCCGAGTCTGCAGGAGCGCGAGCTGCTGAAACTGGCGGCGATGGTCGACGCGACGACCGAGGCACTCCGCAAGCGCGGCGTGACCGAGCCCGCCGCCAGCCTCGCCGCCCACAGCGCGGTGACGGTCTTCCATGTCGCGTTCGCGCGCTGGGTCTCGGCGGAGGAGCCGCCCGGCCTCGCCGAATGCATCGCGGAGGCCGCGGCGGCGCTGCGTGCCCTGAGATGACGAAACCAGGTGTCAGACGACTACCGCATCCGGATCCTGCTCGCCGCCGACTCACGTCCCTACCGTCGCGGCCCAGCGGTCAGGGCCGAACCACGCTGAACCGGGGAGGGCGGAATCGAGCCGCACGGCCGCAGCCCCTCGACCGGGCCACTACTCGCCGCATACGCGGTGGTCGAGCAGGACGAGGCGGTCGTCGATCACGCTCGTACCGACCAGGCTCAGGTCGAGGACGGGCAGCTCGGCGAGGACGGGTCCCTCGCCGGCCGCACCGTGGATCATCGGGAAGACCATCACCTGGAGTCGCTCGACCGGGCCGAGCCGGAAGAGGCTGCGGACGAGGGACGGGCTGCCGATGGTGCGCATCGACAGCCCGTCGGCCTCGGCCTTCAACGCGGTCACGGCCGTTTCCACCGGTTCGTCGATGTGGTGGTGTTCGCCCATGTCAGCGGCGGTTCGAGCGTCTTCGAGAACACGATCTCGGGAAGCTCCGCCCTCCGGGGGAACGTCGGGTCGTCGCCGTTCGCGACGATCTCGGACATCAACCGATACGACGTCGCGCCCATCAGCACGACGTGCTCCTCGGCGAGCTGCGGGTGCATCCATTCGAACGGACCCGGCGCTCCGGAGCCCCGGTACGGGGCCGATCGCGGCCCACGTTCGGCGCGGCGGCGGCGCTCGAGCAGCCACTCCGGGAAGTACGACCGCGAGCGGAGCTTGGGGACCGCCCGGATCCTGCTCGACAGCGAGATCGTCACGGACCCGGGCCACGCCGGCGCCACACGGCACGCGGCTCGTGGCGGCCGGGCTGTAACCACTCCGGAGCCGCGGCCGGGAGCGAAATAGCGAATCTGAATACGCGCCCGGCGTGCCGGCGAGTCACGCCCCACCGCAGGTGGTGAGGCCGCTCCGGGCGCCCCCTCCTCCCGATCAAGCCGTCACGCCGAACCCGGCCGTCAGCAACGTGATGGGCCGCAACGACTAGGCTTCGATCATGCCGACCGGGCAAGGAGATCCCGGCGATGCGGGTGACCGACTGCATCGCATCGGGGCGGTGACCGACGCCGGGCTCGCCCACCTGGATCTCGAGGAGCTCCTCGTCGAGTTGCTCGACCGGGTACGTGAGCTGCTCTGCGTCGACACGGCCGTTGTGCTGCTCCTCGACCCGTCAGCGCAGTACCTCGTGGCGACCGCTGCGCGTGGTCTGGAGGAAGAGCTCCGGCAGGGCGTGCGGATTCCGCTCGGTAAGGGGTTCGCCGGCCGTATCGCAGCCGAGAAACAAGCAGTGATCATCGAGAACGTCGATCACACCAACGTGCTCAACCCGATCCTGCGGGACAGGGGGGTCCGCTCGCTCCTCGGCGTTCCGCTGGTGGCCGGCGGTGTGGTGACCGGGGTCCTGCACGTCGGGACGCTGACCCCCCGTCGCTTCACCGACGAGGACAGCATGCTGCTCCAACTCGTGGCCGACAGGGTCGCTCTCGCCACCGAGGCGCGCCGGTCCCAGGTCGAGCGAACGGCAGCCACGACCTTGCAACGCAGCTTGTTGCCCACGGCGCTGCCCGCCGTTCCAGGTCTTGAACTCGCCGCCCGCTACGTCGCCGGCGACGGCGACGTCGGCGGCGATTGGTACGACGTGTTCAGCCTCCCCACCGGCCGGGTGTGGATCGTCGTCGGTGATGTGGTGGGGCGCGGTTTGCGGGCGGCCATCGACATGGGCCGGCTGCGCAGCGCGGTGCGGGCGTACGCGCTGGAATCCGACGACCCGGCCGAGCTGATCCGCAAGGTCGACATGCAACTGCAGCTCTTCGAGCCCGACACGATGGCAACCATCCTCTGCGCGACGGTGGACCCGTCGCGCGAGCAGCTGCGCCTGTCGTGTGCGGGCCACCCGCCGCCGGTGCTGGCCCGCCGCGCTCAGCCCGCCACGCTGCTCGAGCTGCCGGCCGATCTTCCGGTGGGCGTCGATCCCAGGCGCCCCCGCCACACGACCACGGTGGCGTTGCCGCCGGGCGCCGACGTGTGCTTCTACACCGACGGCCTGGTCGAACGCCGGGACAGCTCACTCGACGCCGGCCTGGAACGGCTGCGCAGCACCGTGTTCACGGGCCCGCCCGAGTCCGTGTGTACCACCGTGATGTTCGAACTGGTCGGCGCCGAACCGCCCGCCGACGACATCGCCGTCCTCGTGCTGCGGCGACAGGACAGCGAGGAGATATAGGCCCGCTCGACCTTCGGATGCCGGCGGTGCCGGTGTCTCCTGGGCCCATCCGCGCCGCGGCCCAGCAGTGGCTGGGCAGTCGCGAGTCCCAATGAGATCGCTGACCTGGCCGTGGTGATCGGCGAGGCCTGCGCCAGAGTGATCGAACTGTCAGGGATGGCGTCGGGCCCGGGCACGGTGGCTGCTCATCCGCCGCCACCCCGAGCACGGCGAACTGGCCTACTACCGCTGCTACGCGCCCCGCCCCGTCGCGCTGACCGAACTGGTCCGCGTCGCCGGGACCCGCTGGCGCATCGAGGAGTCGTTTCAAGCCACCAAGACCCTGACCGGGCTCGACGAACATCAGGTCCGCCGCTGGAGTTCTTGGCGACGCTGGACCCTGATCGCGATGCTCGCCCACGCCCTACCTGCCGCCGTGGTCGCCGCAACCCGAGCCCACCAACCCTCACCGGCCGGGTTGATCCCGCTGACCTGCAACGAGATCGCCCGACGGATCAACCGGCTGATCACCAACCCGATCCGATCGCTGGCCTGCGTCCTGCACTGGAGCCACTGGCGACGCCGCCACCACCACCGCGCCCGAACCAGCCACTACCGCCGCCGACAGCAGCATGATCACGATCTACCGCTGGAGTACCAGGAGCTGTTCAGAAGGCCTGCAGGGTGGGTTGATGTGGAGTGTGTCGGTGCCGGGGAGAGGGGTGAGGTCTCCGGTAGATGGATCAACGACCAAGCTGATCTTCATCTGTACCGACCACGAGCCATGCCGTTGCCAGCGGCGCACATGGGCTCAGCCCACCTGAGGGGGATCCCAGTTCGGCAGGTCGTCCATGACCTGGCCCAACAACGCACGCAACTGGCGGTACCGGCGGATGCCCAGGGATTCCCGGATGTGCCGCTCAAGGTCACTGACGATGTGCTCGGCCTTGATCAGTTCGTTGCGGCCCACGTCGGTCAGATGCAGTTCCTGGACGCTGCGGTGACGTGGATGCGCCCGGCGCTCGACCAACCCCCGGTCGGCCAGCTTGCCGACCAGCAGTGCCACCGCCTGCGGCGTGATCCCCATGAGGCGGGCCAGTTCTGCGCCGGTCAGACCTGGGGTGGCCTGCAGGCTGACCAGCACCGCGTAGTGGGAGCCGGGCACGCCGACCTCACGCAGTGGGGGTTCCTTGACCGTCTGCAGGGTCAGGTCGGCGCGGCGCAGCGCCCAGGCGACACGGGCGAAGACGTCCTCGCCCGAGGGTGGCGCACCGGGCGCCGGGCTACTGCTCATGGCGCCCAACTTACAGCAGTTGAATCATATCTAGTACTTGATAGTTATCAAGGACTTGATACCGTGCTGGTATGTCACGTCGCCCTCTTGCCCTGATCACCGGCGCCAGCAGCGGTATCGGTGCCGCGCTGGCTCACACCTTCGCCGACGGGGGTTACGACCTGGTCTTGCTCGCCCGGCGCCGCGACCGCCTCGAACAGGTCGCCGCGCGGGCCGAGGGCCGCGGCGCGACGGTCGAGATCTTCATCGCCGACCTGGCCACACCGGAAGGTCTGGACGCGGCCGCCGACCGCGCCGCGAGGGGAGACCTGCGGTTGCTGATCTCCAACGCCGGTGCGGGTGGATACGCACCGCTGCGGGATGTGGCCGCCGCCGACCTCGACCGGTTGTGGCGGCTCAACGCGACCGCGCCGGTCACCCTGACCCATGCCGTGCTGCCGTCGCTACTGGACAAAGGAGAGGGCGGCATCGTCACGGTCGCCTCGCTGCTGGCCTTCAGCGCGGGCCTGGCCACACTGAACACGGTGCCGATGCCCCCTCGAACCCTCTACGCCGCGGCGAAATCCGCCACCGTCGCGTTCACCCGCACCCTGGCGACCGAACTGACCGGCACCGGCGTCAGCGCCACCGTGGTCTGCCCCGGCCGCGTCGCCACCGAGTGGTCCGGCGGCGCCAACCAAGGCCAGCCGGGTGTCATGTCCGCAGAGGACGTCGCAACCGCGACCGCGGTGGCCGTCGACCGCGGGGAGACCATCTGCGTACCGGGACTCCCCGAGATCACGACACTCGACCAGCTCCAGGAGGTCGAACGCGCCCTGGTGATCGACGGGAACCGCTCCGAACTCGCGCAGCAGTACCTGCCCACCGCGCCCTGACACCCACAGAGCGGAGACGCCCACGACAGAAAGGCAAGCCATGATCGCGATCACCGCCGCCGCGGGCACGACCGGCCGGCATGTGCTGCGCGCCCTGTGCTCCGCCGGGTTCGACGTGCGTGCCCTGGTGCATTCCCCCGCCAGTGCCGAGACCGTCCGCGCCGAGGGCGCCCGCGAGGCCGTCGTCGCCGACATGACACACCCGGACGAGCTGCCCGCCGCGCTCGACGACTGCCGTGCGATCGTCCACATCGGCCCACCGATGCACCCCCGCGAAATCACCATGGGCCAGAACGTCATCGACGCCGCTCAGCGCGCCGGCATCGAGCACGTGGTGCTGATGTCGGTGACCCATCCGCAGCTGGAGCCACTGCTCAACCACCAGTCCAAGCTCGCCGTCGAGCGCCACCTCCTCGCCTCGCGTCTGCCGTTCACGATCCTGCAGCCCATGCACTACATGCAGAACGTGGACGTGCGCGACTGCGTGGAGAGCGGCCGCTTCCGGCAGCCCTACTCACTGGACCGGGCGCTGTCGTTCGTCGACCTCGCCGACGTGGGTGCCGTCGCCGCCACCGTCCTGGCCGCCCCGCGCGAGCACCGTTGGGCGACCTACGAACTATGCGGCACCGACACCCTCACCGGCCACGACATCGCTGAAACGCTCACCAGCGTGGGCGGCGCCCCGGTGCGCGCCGAACAGGTCCCCACCGAGGCGGTGTGTCCCGCGGACGCGCCCGACTACACCATCGACGGCTTCACCCGGCTGATCAACCACTACGACCGCTACGGAATTCTCGGCAATCCCAACGTGCTGCGCTGGCTGCTCGGCCGCGAGCCCACCACATTCGCCGAGTACGCCCGCCGCGAACTCGACTGAGCACGACCGCCAGCCGCTGACCAGGCCGCCGTCCGCGACGAGGTCTCTCTTCGATGTAGCTGGTCCGACACGCCGAGCCGAGCTCGGAGGAAGGACCAGCCATGACCGAGACGATCGAGGTCGTACCGGATCGGATTGATCAGCAACAACTCGCCCAGCAAACTCGTGGACGCTGCCCGCGCCGAGGGTGTCGAGCTCGTCGGCCCTGGCGGCCTGCTGACCGGGTTGCCCAAGACGGTGCTCGGAACCGCCCGGAAGCGGAGATGAGCGAGCACCTCGGCTACGACCGCCACGAGCGGGCCGGAATGGCGGGAACTCCCGCAACGGCACCCGCACGTCTGACGCGGTCGTTGAAGCACGTCGGGGAGTCGCTCGGCCGCCGCTTCGCCGTCGTGGAGCCGGCGGGGCGGTCGCAGGCGGGGGCGGCGGGACCGGCGACGAGATCGCGGACCGAGACGCGGGCGCTGATGACCTGATCCGAGCAAGCCCTGGCTGCTGCTGAGGACCACCAGGTCACCCGCACCCGCTCCCCCGCCGTCCGCGAACTGGCTGCCCACTTCGATCCTCGGCACCTCGAGATCTCGCCGCTGCACCCCGGGGCATCAGGCGCGACCGTTCAGCTGAGGAGGCCCGTGCCTCGTCGAACCAGGTTTCGACGAGGCACGGGAGCGGGTCAGCGGGTCAACGCCTCCAGCGGGTTGGGCAGGTCAGGACTCGTGGACACCGCCCACTTCCTGGTCTGCAGCTCCTCCGGTGCGGTCCCGTTCCGGAGCGCCTCCAGCATCAGCTCTGGGAGAAAGGAAGGCCCGACGGGGTCCTGCTCGTACTCGGCCCCGTTCATGTAGGCGGTGGCGTCCTCCGGGGTCGAGAAGTTGTCCACCTGCAGCTCGACGAAGTTGCCGTCAGGGTCGCGGTAGTACAGCGAGGTGGTGACGCCGTGCTGGATCGGCACGTGCGGCTCGATGCCCTTCTCCTTCAGCTCGGCGTAGCGGTCGAGCAGATCGTCGAGCGAGGCGAAGGTGTACGCGGTGTGGTGCATCCCCGCCGCGGCCGGTGACTTGTCGTGCAATGGGACGGGCGGGGCCAGGAACGCGATGCGGTGGTGCTCCTCGTCGAAGGTGACGAACGACAGACCGTGCCCTTCGAACACGACGTGACCGTCGAGGACGGTGCAGTACCAGTTCCGCATTTCCTCGAGTCGGCTGGTCTGCAGCACCACGTGGGCAAACTTGGGAGTAGACGTCATGCTCGTGCTCCTCGTGGGATCGTTCCGGTAGGTGGTGTCAGCGGCCGGTAACGGTGTCGAAGACACGGGTCAGCACCCCTTCGGGGTCGTCCGCGGCTCCGTTGCTGCGCCAGGCGACGTGGTTGTCGGGGCGGACGAGGATCGCTCCAGCATCACTGATCTGGCGCACCTCGGCCCATCGGCCCGTCGGGTCCGTGCAGTCACCGGTGCCGCCGACGCGGACGGTCGTGAGCCGGATCTCGAGCTTCTCCGCGATCTGCTCCGCGGCGGCGCACCACGCCTCGCCGTCGGGGCCCGCGAGCAGGACGTATCCGCCGGCCGGTCCGGCGAGGTCGAGGGTGGAGATCCGCTCCCCGTCGCGGTCGAGCCACGCGTGCGGGACACGGTGGCCGGGCCGCGTCGTCGGGTGGTGGACCGAGCCCATCGGGTCGCGCGGCGGCGGCTCGGTCCCGTCCGGCACCAGCGCGCCGGCGTCGTACCGGAAGCCGATCTCCAGGTCGTGCGCCTGGAACTCGGTGCGTTGGGTCTCGGTGACCTCCGCCGCGCGGGCCCGGCGCGTCTCCCCCATCGGGCTGTCAGCGAAGAGCGCCTCGAACGCCGCCACCTGCGCCTCGGGCGGCCCGCCGGGCATCAGACCCAACCCGGCGTCGATCACCAAGTGGTTGAGGAAGGTGAACATCGCCCAGTCCACGTTGCGCATGCCGACCGGCTGCCGCTCGCGTTCGTAGGAGTCCAGCAGCGCCTCCCCGGCCGTGCCCTCGAGCACCGCGGCAAGTTTCCAGGCGAGGTTGTGTGCGTCCTGGATCGCCGTGTTGAGGCCGAGCCCGGTGGTGGGCGGGTGCCGGTGCGCGGCGTCGCCGGCCAGGAACACCCGGCCGGCCCGGTAGCGGTCGGCGAGGACGCCCTCCAGAATCCAGTGGCTGACCTTGTGCACGGTGATGTCGAGGTCGGGCAGCTTCAGCAGCTCCCGGATCCGCGGCACGATCGCCGCCTCGTCGAAGCGGGCCGGGTCGTCGGGCCGGAAGGTGAAGTGCAGGACCCATTCCTCGGAGCGGCGGCCCCAGGTCGGGCCCATCGGGACCATCGCGCCGCTGCCCCAGGAGCCGGCGCCCTCGGGATTGACGAACCAGGTGATCAGGCAGGAGTCGTCCCACCACTGCGACAGGTCGGCGGTGAAGTGGGTGCTGACCATGTCCAGCAGCCCGGTCGGTCCCTGCAGCTGCACGCCGAGCATGGGCCCGACGGTCTTGCCGCCGTCGGCGCCGATGACATAGCGGGCGCGCACCGTGCGGTCCTGCCCGGTGTCGCGGTCGCGTACGACCGCCGTCACCCCGTCGGCGTCCTCGCCCAGCTCCGTCAGCTCATGGTGGAACATCAGTCGGCCGGGCGCCCGCTGCTCGGCATGCCGGCGCAGCAGCGGTTCCAGCCGGATCTGCGGGTAGTTGCTGGACAAGCAGGGGCTGTCCTGCGAGTAGGTGTCGTGGAGGACGCCGCCACCGAACGCATCCATCTCGTAGAACGTGCGGGCGTCCAGAGCCCCGTCCCCGCCCAGCGAGGTCCGCCAGCGGACCTTGACCATGTTCTCCGGCGGCGTGCCGACCTCGTACACCGAGTCGGCCACACCGTGCTGCCGCAGCACCTCCATGGTCCGCTGATTGAGGTAGTGCGCCTTGGGCAGGTGGGAGGTGCCGGTGTGGCGCTCCACCAGCAGGTGGTCGATCCTCAGGTCGGACAGGAAGATCGACGCGGACAGGCCGCAGCCGCCTCCGCCGACGATGAGGACGGGGACGTCGATGTCAGCCACGTGGGTTCCTCTCGGATGGTTGGGAAGTGGTCAGCGGGCGGTGGTGACGAAGTGGTGGCGCATCTCGCCGATGCCTTCGACGTAGGTCACGAGCTCGTCGGCGGGGCCCAGAAGCCGTTTCGGCTCGCGGGCCCAGCCGATGCCCGACGGGGTGCCGGTGAAGATCAGGTCTCCCGGCAGCAGCGGCAGCACCGAGGAGAGGAACGCGATGATCTGCGGGATCGAGAAGATCATGTCGCCGGTTCGCGCCTTCTGCATCTGGGTGCCGGTGAGAAGGCAACCCAGCTCGAGGTCGTCGGGGTCGCGGAACTCGTCGGGCGTGACCAGGCACGGCCCGATGGGGGCGAAGCCGGCGAAGGACTTGCCCATGTTGAACTGGGCGGGGTCGGGGCCCGCGGTCTGCAGCTCGCGCTCGGAGAGGTCCTGGCCCACGGTCAGCCCCGCGACGTGCTGCCACGCCTCGTCCACCCGAACGTGCTCGGCGCGGCGGCCGATCACTGCGACCAGCTCGACCTCGAAGTCCACCGAGCCCGGGGGCAGGGTGATGTCGTCGTACGGGCCGGTCACCGACGCAGGGAACTTGGTGAACACCATCGGCCGCTCGGGCAGGTCGAGGCCGGCCTCCTCCGCGTGCTCGCGGTAGTTCAGGCCGATCGCGAAGACCTGCGGCGGCCGGGGCACCGGGGCACCCAGGTCGTTCTCGTCGATCTGCGTGGTGGGCTGCCCCCGGAATCCCGCCGCCCACTCGCGGAACTCCGCCCACTGCGGGTAAACCGCCTGCACGTCGGCCGCGAACCGGCCGCCGCTCGCGGTCTCGACGTCGACCGCGCCGTCGGCAACGGCCAGCGCCAGACGACCGGCGAGGTTGAGGATGCGCACTGTTCCGTCCTTTCCAGCGCCCGCGCCGACCGGTCCGGCGATCCGTCGTGGGCTGGATGAGTAGTGAGTGAGTGGGTTCGAGGCGCCTCCTCGCGCCCGGGACCACCCCGTAGATGTGTGGTGGGCCGATCGGATCCGTGCGCGAGGACGTGCGCGGGGAGCGCTTGCTGCGGGCTCCGCGCACCGGATCGGTGTGCCCGATCACAGTATGTTGTGATCTGTGATCACAGCAAGACCCGATCAGGTTCGCCTCCGGGCCGGCGTGGGCTCAGGCGTCGCCGACGATGGCGCGACGGGCGATCCGCTCGTTGTCGTCGAGGTGGCGCAGGACCGCGCGCTGGACCCCGTCGACGTCGCGGCTGCGGAAGGCATCGAGCAGCTCCTGGTGGGCGAGCCCGCGCCGGGAGTGCTCGGCCGGGACCGGGTCGAGCCGGCCGAACCCGATCCGCACGTACCGCTCGGCGGCGTTCCACAGCGTCTCGAGGATGCGGAGGTCCCACGCGGAGGCCGCAGGGCCCAGCAGTGCCAAGTGGAACTGCCGGTGCGCCTCGTAGATCGCGTCGATGCCGGCGTTCTCGTCCCCGAACGCGGCCACCATCTGCTCCAGGCCCGCCAGGTCGGCGTCGGTGAGCCGCGCGCACGACCGGCCGGCGATCGCCGGTTCGATCAGGCGACGCAGCTGGTAGATCGCCCGAAGATCATCCGGGTCCGCCGGCGCGACCACGGCGCTGCGCGCACGCCTGGCGATGATCAGCCCCTCGCCCTGCAGGACACGCAGTGCCTCGCGGACCGGTGCGGTGCTCACGCCCAGGTGCGCGGCGGTCTCCCGCAGCGAGAACTCCTGCCCGGGCTGCAGCTCGCCGAAGACGATCGACCGGCGGATCTCGGCGGTGACCTGCTCCACCACCGACTGCGGCTTCACCGGCCGGACGAAAGCGCCGTCGGGAACCGCCACCGCCACGCCTCGCTCTCCGGAACACCGACCCGTTGCAGCCGGGGCCGCCACTCTAACGTCCACCTGAGAACTTTCCCGACGCCCAGCCGCCGCAGCCCGGCCCGCGCCCGAGCGATCTGATCGGCAAGCTCGCCGAAGGTCAGCGCGACCGGCTCCCGGGTCTGCTAGCGCGCGATCACCGCGACGCTGTCACGGTCCTCGGGCAAGCCCTGGGCACACCCAGCCAGAACTTGGCCCCCTTGCCGCCGTCGCCGGCCCACAGCCCGAGGATGTCGCGTTCACCATTGACGGTGACACCGATGGCGACGGAGATGGGCCGGTTGGTGACCTGCCCGTCGCGGATCGTGACCACGATCGCGTCGATGAAGATGACCGGGTAGACGCGATCCAGTGGCCGGTCGGCCCACTCGGTCATCTCTGCGACGACCTTGCCGGTGATCCGGGAGATCGTATCCTTGGAAACGGATGCCCCGTAGACGTCGGCAACGTGCGCGGCGACCTCGCCGGTGGTCAGCCCGCGGGCAGTCAGCGACAACACGATCTGGTCGATCCCGTCGAGGCGGCGCTGCCGCGTGCGCACGCTCACGGGTTCGAGCTGCCGTCCCGATCCCGCGGCACGTCGATCTCGACCGGGCCGACCTCGGTCAGCACCGTCTTGCTGCGGGCGCTGTTGCGGGAGTTCCTGGGCGCGCTGCTGCTGACCTCCTCGAGCCGGCACGGACTCGATCATCTCGGTCACTACGGGTCCTTCCCGCCGAGCGCGCTCCGCGTGTCAGGACCAGTTACACCCAAGATCAGGCTCTGGCACAAAAGCGGTGGTGCGACGGAGTCAGCTGAGCAGGATCCGTTGCCGGAGCAGGGCGAAGCCCGCACGTCCGTACATCTGTCGCTTGAGGAGCTTGACCTTCGTGTTGGCGCCCTCGATCGGGCCGTTGCTGTAGGGCAGAGTCAGCCCTGCGATGACGGCGGGCAGGTCCTTGCGCAGGCCGCGGACGAAGGCGTGCAGCGCGGGAAGGTCGCTGCTCTCGACCTCGTTCATCCAGGTCTTCACCTGCGAGCCTCGCCGTGCGATGAGCAGGCCGGCGAAGTCGCGCACGTGCTCGACCAGCGCCGTGAGGTGCGGGCAGGAGGCCAGCAGATCGTCGAGGTGGACGCGCTCGTAGTCGGGCAGGTCGGTGGGGCGGGTCATGATCCAGGCCACCAGCCGCCGTGGTGCGGGGACGGCCCGCTCGGCTTGGGCGCGGCCCTGGCTGAGGTAGCGCACGAGCAGGTTCGCACTGCCGGGGTAGCCGAGCTCGCGGATCTCGGCCAGCAGCTGGGTGACCGGCACGGTCGGGTCGCTGGTCAACCGGCGGCGCAGATGATCGCGGTAGGGGTGGACCAATGTGGTGCCGTAGCGCGGTGGGCGGACCAGCTCTTCGGCCGTCGCAGCGCGGGCGTAGCGCTTGACGGTGTTGAGCGCCCATCCGAGCCGACGCGCGCACTCGAGCAGGCCCACCCCCTGGCCGAGCAGCTCGTGCACCGCCGCGTGCCGGGCCCGCGTCCGCTCCCCGAGTGCCCGCGTCGGGGGTGCAGTGGTGGTGGCTGCCCCGCGGGCCGCAGGCTCGCGACGCCAGCATGTGGCGTGCGCGATCACGATCTTCTCGACCGCGGCGCCCAGTCCGTGCCAGAGATGCCATCGGTCGCTGACCTGCACCGCCTCGGGTGCGCCCTGGGCGATCGCCTCGGCATAGGCGGCCGAGCCGTCCCGGCAGACGACCTCGATCCCGGGCCGGTCGCGCAGCCAGGCGGCCAGGGTCGCGGCCCGCCGGTCGGGCAGGACCTCGATCCGGCGGTGGGTGACCGGGTCGATCACCATGGTCATGTAGCGGTGCCCGCGCCGTAGCGCCACATCATCCACGCTCAACACCGGCGGGACCGGGTCGGGCGGCAACGGCAGCGCCATCAACGTGCGCAGCAGGGTCGAGCGCGAAACCGCGATTCCGAGCCGGCTCAACAAGGCGGCTCCGGCTCGTCCGGCCAGCGTGATCGCGACCTGCCCGATCGTGCTGGTCAAGCGCATCGTGCGGCGGGCACACCGCTGCGTGAGCTGCGGGATCTGTTCCCGGAACGTGCGCTGGGGGCACTCCGCGCTGCCACAGACCAGACGCCGGACCCGCAGGTCCACCATCACGGACCGTCCCGCTACCGGCAGGTCGGCCAGATGCCGCAGGTGCCACGCATGCACCCGACGCGACTCGGTCCCACACCGCGGACACGCCGCCAACGCCATGACGCTACGCGCAGTGACCCGCACGACGGTCCCCGTGTCGGTGACCCCATCGATGACCAGGGACGACAGGCCTGGAAACAACACAGCAGCAAGATCATGACTGCACCGGCGAGATGATCACAGAGCGTGGTAGATCACCCGACCGTGACGCGCCGTGCCACCACCGCTTCTGTGCCAGAGCCCAAGATCAGACAGTTCCGCGCAGAAGGAGACCCGAGTTTGATCAGCGGAACAGCTTTGGCGGAGTGGCAGGGCTGTGACCTGCGGTGATTGTCGCGGTTGGTGCGGGATTCACGCACTAATCGGTGGGTAGGCTGCCGGGTTGTGGCGTTCATCAGGCGGGTCCGGACGGGCTCGGGCGCGACGGCGGTGCAGATCGCGGAGTACGTGTCCGGGCGCCGGCAGCGGATCGTGGCGCATCTGGGCTCGGCACACAGCGAGGTCGAGCTCGGGCTGTTGATCGCCCGAGCCCGGGGCATGCTCGACGACGCCGCGCAGGGCGAGTTGGACTTGGGCTTGGCGAAGGTGACACGTCGGGCCCGGCTCGCCCCGCCACCTGCGGACCCGGCCCTGTTCGCACCCGCCGCGCCGCTGGAAGCGCCGAAGGCCGGGCGCCCGGCAGTGGAGGCGACTGCGGCGGGCAGCGTGGTTGCGACCGCTTCGGCGCTGTTGTTCGACCTGCTCGTCGGGGTCTACGAGTCTCTCGGGTTCGCCGAGCTGGACGACGAGGTCTTCCGCGATCTGGTGATCGCCCGGGTCGTGGAGCCCACATCGCTGCTCGACGTGGGTCGGGTGCTGGCCGACATGGGCAGGCAAGCGGCGTCATATCCCACGTTGTGGCGCACTCTGCGCCGCGCCGCCCAGACCGAGGACCCCGACCCCGACCTCGGCTCCAGCGCCGCGGTCGAGGACATCGATGAGTCCGGAGTGGACGGCAGCGGCGCGGCGGAAGATGAGACTGGACCAGCGCGCGGCTCTTACCGGGACCGGATCGCCGATCTGCGCTTCGCGCATGCCCTGAGCTGCGGCGATGTCAGTCTAGTGCTCTACGACGTGACCACGCTCTACTTCGAGGCGGAGAAGGAGGACGGCTTGGGCAAGGTCGGGTTCTCCAAGGAACGCCGCATCGACCCACAAGTCGTCGTCGGGCTGCTGGTCGACCGCAACGGCTTCCCCCTGGAGATCGGCTGTTTCGAGGGCAACAAGGCCGAGAAACTGACGATCGTGCCGATCATCGAGGCGTTCAAGTCGAGGCACCGCATCGAGAACATGATCATCGTGGCGGACGCGGGCATGCTGTCCGCCGGAAACCTGACCACCCTCGACGACGCCGGGTTCAAGTTCATCGTCGGCTCGCGGCAGTCGAAGGCCCCGATCGACCTGGAGTCGCACTTCCACTGGCACGGCGACGCCTTCACCGACGGACAGCACGTCGACTCCATCACCCCGAAACAGGGCGCGAACACCGCCAACGACACCGCCCTGCGCGCCGAGCCGGTCTGGGACCCGTCGGCGCATCCGGGGTCGTGGCGGGCGGTCTGGGGCTACTCGGCCAAGCGGTTCGCCCGGGACAACCGCACCCTCAACGCGCAGGAGACCCGGGCCCGCGAAGTCGTCAACGGCGACAGGACAGCCCGCACGCCGCGGTTCGTCAAGAACGCCGGCGACGGCCAGATCCTCGACGAGAAGACCCGCGCCCGGCGCCCGGCGCCTGGCCGGGCTCAAGGGCTACGTCACCAACCTGCCCGCCCCGGTCATGAACGCGGCCGAGGTGATCGCGGCCTACCACGACCTCTGGCAGGTTGAGGCGTCGTTCCGGATGAGCAAGACCGACCTGGCGGCCCGGCCGATGTTCCACCGCACCCGCGACAGCATCGAAGCCCACCTGACCATCGTGTTCGCCGCGCCTCGGCCTCGACGACGACGTTGACGAAGCCGAGCCGGGCGGCCGAACCGGACACCGCGCCGGGCAATGACCAGGTCGCAGGCCGGGGCCAGACCGAAGGCGCCGGCACGCACGTCTCCCCCGGCGGCGCAGATCACCGGCTTGCCCAGCTCACCCAGGGCCGTGTAGAGCCGCGGGAGGCGGTCCAGGCCGGCGTACTTCTCGACCGTGGGCACGTCCGAGGCGAAGGCCTTGAGGTCGCCGCCCGCGGAGAACACCCGGTCGTGGGAGGAGGCGAGCACGATCACCCGGACTGCGTCCTCGGCGCGGGCTCGCTCGAGGGCAGCCAGCAGGGCGTCGAGCATCTCGTCGCCCAGGGCGTTGCGGTCTCCGGCCGGTCGAGCCTGAGCGTCGCGACGCCGTACTCGCCGACCTCGTAGCGGACGGGCGCGCTCACAGGTCGAGCTTCAGTCGAGGGCAGGCCGCGCGAGAGACGCAGACCATCATGCAGGTGTTCTCCGTCGGCAGTCCGCTCCGGGTTTGCTCCGGCTGGACAGGTCACCCGATCCGCGCGAGGAGCTACCCGCACCCGAGCCTTCACAATCGGTCAGGACCGATCAAGACTGCCACATACGGAGTGCCGTCGGCCCGTCATGGCAAACTGCATGGGTTAGATTTTGTTACGGAGATGTACCCGAACTCTTCGTGTCGCACACCGTTGTTGTCGACAATCAAGAAGTCTGCAGTTGCGTGGTAGTCAGCCTTTTGGCACGGCTCGTTCGGGGTGGCATTCATATAATTGACATTCTCGCCTTTGCGCTTGGCTGGGATCTCCCATGTGTACTGCGATCCCGGGAACTTGCGCTTCAGAACCGCGCTGACGCCAAGGTAGCGCTGAGGTGTCTTGCATTTGATTCGCGGGTCAACCGAAACGCTGCCCCTATTGTGCCCCGATGCATGAGGGACCTCCATGATAATGTCGCAGTCGCCGATCGTCTTGGTTGCGGCGTGCGCCTCCGCTGGACCGATTAGGGCGGATGCAGCGATGACGGCGGGTACAGCGAGCGTAACGATAACGACTCTTAGGATGCGCATCTTGCCTCCGTATGTCGGTAGGCTGACCGCATCACATTCAAGATCGAGCTGTCCACGACGGACACTCGATCGAGCTATCTGTCGTTACAGCCCGTCATAGGTGCTGGCGAGCCTACTCTGGGTGGTCCTGAGTCCAGCATGGAGCCTCAGACGCTCAGGCGTGCGTTGCGAGGCAAGTGAAGCCACGCTGTGGACTCGGCATCCCAGCCAGTGAGCTGCGCAGTCCCCGCTGGAGTCGCGACACGGTAGTGGTGTGCGAGGGCAAGTCCAGCGGCCGTCAGGCGCACTGCGACGTAGTCGCTGGCCGCCCGTGGCCAGTCAACTGCGACCTGGTTGTTCCCAATTTCGCGAGGATAGGTGGTGACAAGCTCTTGGTAGTCTTCCAGACTACGAATGAGGAACACCGCATCAGGAGCAATCGGTTCGAATGTAAAATTCCGAAGTGGTCTATTCTGTCCCGAAAACTCACTGTCCTCGCTGCGGGTCCATGCGCTGCTGCCATCGGGCAGGTAAGAGGACGTCCAAAACGCCCCCTCGGGTTTATCGCCGTATAGATTGCTGGCCGGGTTCTCAATGCAGATTGGCCGCATGCTGCTCGACTCTGTGAAGACAGCTTGGGGTGAGTCGATGCCGTCACCTCTCAGCCATCCTTGGCGGAGGATCTGGCTAAATTCGTAAGCCGTCTGGTCGAGGTTCTCATCCGCTCGTTCTGTGAACGATTGAACTGCATGCTGATGACTAGCGGCGAATACAATATCCCAGTAAGTTTCGACCACGCCCTGATCGCCTGGCTTGATATGGTGCTGGACAAGTGACGCTGCTGCCTGCAGGATGACTGGACCCCAGATTCTCGGGCTCGGCACTTTCGTCTCCCCCTCTAGCTCGAGCTGTCAATGGCGTGGCCAATCTCTCATTCTGTCAGTTAAAATACATGCCCTTCCAGTACGTACAGCACTAGCTGTATTTGCATTAGCGTTAGATACATTCTCCGAGATGCGAAGCGTGGGCTAGTCTGCTCCGTCTAGCCTAACGCGAGTCCCAGCCGCCCGCTGCCTGCGCGTCCGCTCCGGGACCACTCTCACCCGTCGAACGGATGCCGCGCAGTGTCAGCTGATACCGGGATCGCGCCCACCAACGTCGACGCCGGGGCGGCGGCAGCGACCGAAGTCGGCGTCCAAATGATGGCCGCGCGGGGACCGGCCGGAGGCCGCACGCCCCGCGCGGCGCCGGAGGCGCCCTTGATCAGGAACAGAAAGTCTGAACACGCGCGCTGCGGCCACGTTGTCGGGCTCCGCTTGATCGGTGACACGCTGGCTTCAGTTGATGGGTGACGCTCCCGCCCTCGGTTCTGCTCCGTGCGACTCGTCGTCGTGTGGAGGGGCCGGGGCTGATGCTCGTGGAGTTGAGCGTCGTGGAGCAGCGCTATCACGCCGTCATGGAGGTCCTGTCCGCCGGAGCGCCGGTGGTCGAGGTCGCCGCCCGCTACGGGGTCTCGCGCAAGACCGTGCACTCTTGGGTCCGTCGCTACCGCGACGACGGCCTGCCCGGGCTGGCGGACCGGTCTCATCGCCCGCACCACCATCCGTGGCAGCTCGCCGCGGACGTCGAAGCGAGGATCTGCGAACTGCGACGCGCCCACCCCCGCTGGGGCCCACGTCGCCTCGGGCACGAGCTTGCCCGAGCCGGGCTCTCGCCTGCGCCATCACGGTCGTCGATCTACCGGACCCTGGTGCGGCACAACCTGATCACCCCCAGATCGCGCAAGCGGCCGCGTTCGGACTACGTGCGTTGGGAACGCTCGGAGTCGATGGCTCTGTGGCAGCTCGACATCATGGGCTCGGTCATGATCTCCGACGACACGACCGCGACCGGGACGCGGGAGGTCAAGCTGATCACCGGCATCGACGACCACTCCCGCTACCTCGTCATCGCCACCGTCGTCGCTCATCCCACGTCTCGGGCGGTCTGCCGGGCCTTCCTGGGCGCCCTCGCCGAGTTCGGGGTGCCGGAGCAGGTGTTGACCGACAACGGGATGCAGTTCACCGGCGCCTACTACTCCAGCCGGACTTCGTGATCTTGCCGCGTGGCGGTCCCGGAACTGGTACGGCCACCGCTTGATCATCGTCAGTTGTGTGGACATCTGAAGATCAGGCGGTGGCCGCGGGCCACAGCGTAGAACC
>NZ_JAAXLA010000027.1 GCF_012911935.1 Pseudonocardia acidicola
GGGGACCAGCCGGGGCGGGCCAGCAGGCGCAGGCCGTTCAGGCACACCAGGACCGTGGACAGCTCGTGGCCGGCCACCCCGAGCGCGAGCGGCAGCGTGCCGACGAGGTCCCAGCCGACCAGGAAGACGATCACCGCGGCGGCGAACGCCAGGTTGGCCTGCGCGACCCGGCGGGCCCGGCGGGCGAGTGTGATCAGCGGGGCCAGGTTGCCCATCGGGTCCCGCAGCAGCACCCCGTCGGCGGCCTGCACGCTCAGCGCGCTGGCCCCCTCCCCGACGGCGAGCCCGACATCGGCCGTGGCCAGCAGCGGAGCGTCGTTGACGCCGTCCCCGGCGGCGAGGACCGTGCGGCCCTCGCGCTGCCAACCGGCGACCACCGCGGTCTTGTCCGCCGGGAGCAGCTCGGCGTGCAGGCCGGCCTGCGCATCGGCCAGGCCCAGCCTGCCGGCGACCGCGCGGGCCGGCACCGCGGCGTCGCCGGTGAGCAGCGCGGGACCGCGCCCGATCAGCTCCGTCAGCGCGGCCACCGCGGCGCCGGCCTCCGGGCGCAGCTCGTCGGCCAGCGCGAGCACACCCACCGGGCGGGCGTCGGCGAGCACGACGACCGCGGTGTGGCCGTCCCGCTCGAAGCCCGCGACCACCCGGCGGGCCCCGGCATCGTCGTCCTCCAGCAGCGCGGGGTGCCCGACCGCGACCTCGGTGCCCGCCACCACAGCGCGGACCCCGCGCCCGGGCAGCGCGACGAAGTCGCGCACCTGCGGCAGGACGACGGCGCGGCGGCGCGCCTCCTCGCGGACCGCCCGGCCCAGAGCGTGCTCGCTCCCGGACTCCGCCGCCGCGGCCAGCGCCAGCACATCCTCGGGCGTGCCCCGCAGCGCCGCGACGCCCACCACCTGCGGGACGCCGCGGGTGACCGTCCCGGTCTTGTCCAGCGCCACCGCGTCGACGGCAGCCAGCGCTTCGATCACCGTCGCGTCCTTGACCAGCACACCGTTGCGCCCGGCGGCGGCGATCGCCGCGAGCAGCGGGGGCATGGTGGCCAGCACGACGGCGCACGGCGAGGCGACGATCATGAACGTCATCGCCCGCAGCAGCGTCGGCTCGAAGGCCGCACCGAACAGCAGGGGCCCGACGAGCAGCGCGACCGCGCCCGCGACCACCAGGACCGAGTAGCGCTGCTCGATCCGCTCGATCAGCAACTGCCGGCGGGCCTTGGTCTCGCCGGCCTGCTCGACCTGCGCGGCGATCCCGGCGACGAGCGTCTCGGCGGGGTCGCGGTCGACCCGCACCCGCAGCGTCCCGGTGCCGTTGATCGTGCCCGCGTACACGGTGTCGCCTGGGACGGTGCGCCGCGGCAGCGGCTCCCCGGTGAGGCTCGCGGTGTCGACCTCGCTGGCCCCGTCGATCACCTCGCCGTCGGCCGGGATCTTCTCCCCCGGGCGGACCAGCACCTCGTCGCCGACGACGAGGTCGCGGGCCGGGACCTGCCGCTCGCCGTCGGGGCCGATCCGGGTCGCGGTCTCCGGGGCCAGGTCGAGCAGGGCATGGATGCTGTCGCGGGTCCGCGCGGTCATCACCGCCTCGAGCGCCCCCGAACTGGCGAAGATGACGATCAGCAGGCCGCCGTCGAAGTACTGGCCGATCGCCGCGGCGGCGATCGCGGCCACGACCATCAGCAGGTCGACGTCGAGCCGGCGCTCGCGCAGGGCCTGCAGCCCGGACCAGGCCGGCTCCCAGCCGCCCGCGACGTAGCAGACCAGGTAGGCCGCGCCGACGAGCGCGACGGGCGCCCCGGCGAGGTCGCCGGACACGGCGATGCCGAAGGCCGCCAGGGACAACGCCGCGCGCCGGACGTCCGGCACCGACCAGAGCGATGACATGCGTGGGAGCATAACTGCGCACTCACGCAGATACGAAGGCAGCTGCCCACGCAGACGTGAAGCCACATACCTGCGCATTCCCTCAGGTGAGCAGGCGGAGCTAGACTCGCCTCGTGCACGACGGCATTCCCGGCTTCGAGATGCCGCACCCGGAGGACGTCCGGCGAGCGGCGGAGTCGCTGCGTCTGCTGGCCGACCCCACCCGGATCAAGATCCTCTGGGCCCTGCTGCAGGGCGAGACGTCGGTGGCGTGCCTGGCCGAGCTCGTCGGCGCGGCGCCCACCGCGGTGAGCCAGCACCTCGCCAAGCTGCGGCTCGCCGGCCTCGTCGAGGGCCGTCGCGAGGGCACCTTCGTCTACTACTCGGTCGAGGGCAGCCACGTCCGCGCGCTGCTCACCGAGGCCCTCGGGCACGCGACCGCCGGCGCGCGCTGAGCGATCCCGCCCGTCAGGCCGGTCGCAGCCGCGCCGTCCCCACCACCGCCGGGCCGGCCGGTGTGCTCGCCAGGATCTCCCAGCCGCCGTCGCGCTCGGCGAGCTCCACGGAGAACGGCGTCCCCTCGGTCACCGGCGACACGAACTTCACCTCGAGGCTGCCCCGCCCGGACCACTCCGGGACCTGCGCGCACAGCTGCTTCTCGATCACCGCGAGCAGGTAGACGCCCTGGACCAGGGTCTTCCCGAACGGCGTCGTGGCCGCGAACTCCGGTTCGGTGTGGATCAGGCCGGTACCGCCGCTGGCCACCCCGAAGTCGTCCATGTCCTGCTGGCTGAACGTCCTCGTGCTCATCGCGTCGCATACCCCCACAGCAGCGTCGACCGCACCCGGCAGACCACGTCACCGTCCCTGGCGTACTCGGTGTCCAGCACCACCGTCGGCCGGCCCCTGCGCATCGCGGCCTCGGTGACCGTCACCGCGACGCTCAGCACGTCGCCGACCCGGGCCGCGCCGAACTGCTCCACCTGCTGGCGGGCGTGCACGCTGCCCTGCTCCATCCGCCCGCCCATCGCCCGGTAGATCGGCAGGAACGTGCAGTACACCCACGGCGGCACCACGACGCGCTCACCCGGTGGCGCGTCGACCAGACGGTCGTAGGACGCGACGAGCTCCGGTGTGAGCGGGTACGTCGTGCGGTACACCGACCCCGGCTCCAGCTGCGCGAACGGGATGTCGGCGAACTCCTGCGCGATACGCGGCATCAGGCCTCCTCGGGGTCCGGCCCGGCCACCCGGACCAGCGCGTCGGCGACGACCACGCCGTCACGCAGGACGAACACCGGATTCAGGTCGATCTCGGGCAGCGCGCCACCGGTCGCGGCAAAGTGCGTGGAGAAGCGCAGCACCAGGTCCACCAGTGCGTCCACGTCGAGCGGCTCGGCCCCCCGCGCCCCGGTGAGCAGCGGATGGATCGCCAGCGCCCGGAGCGCGTCGGCGACGCCGGCGCGGTCCAGCGGCGGGATCAGCAGCTGGAAGTCACGCAGCACCTCGACGTGCACGCCACCCGACCCGACCAGCACCGTCGGCCCGAACACCGGATCCCAGGTCGCCCCGAGCGAGATCTCCACCCCGCCGCGGACCATCCGCTCGACCAGGACACCCTCGATCGGCGTCACCCCCGCGGTGCGGCCCGCGGCGAGCACCTCGGCGGCGGCGCGCTCGACCGCGTCGGCGTGGGTCAGCCCGAGCCGGACCGCGCCCAGCTCCGTCTTGTGCGCGGCGGCCGGCGAGCACAGCTTGACCACCAGCGGGTAGCCCAGGTCCACCCGCGCGGCGGCGGCCGGGCTCGGCACGAGCCGGCCCGGGACGACCGGCAGCTCCCAGGCCGCCATCAGCGCCTTGCCCGCGTGTTCGCTGAGGAAACCGGGGGGCGCCCCCTCGGGCAGCGGGACCGCCAGGGGCGCCGCGGCGGGCGGCGGGGTCCGGCGCAGCCACTCGCAGTGTTCGGCGAAGCGGGCGACGGCGCGGACGCAGGCGGCGTCGTCGTCGAAGGTGGGTACGCCGCGCGCGGTGAGCCGCTCCCCGAGGTCGGGGCGCCCGCCCACGGACGCGGCGGCCACCAGCACCCCGCGGGTCGCGGCCTCGGCGTGCAGCGCGGCGATGTCGGAGACGATCGCGTCGATGTCGTAGGTCGGGCCGACGATGCCCAGCGCGACCAGCACGATGTCGACCCACGGGTCGGCGGCCAGCAACGGCAGCACGTCGGTCAGCACCCGTGGCTGCTGCACGATCTGCCCGGTGACGTCGACCGGGTTGCCCACCGCGGCGAACGACGGCAGCACCGCGCGCAGCGCCTTCCGGGTGCCCTCGGTGAGCTCGGCGAGCTCGAGGCCGCCGGCGACCGCGGCGTCGGCCATCATCACGCCGAGGCCGCCCGAGTTGCTGACGATCGCGAGCCGGTTGCCGCGCACCGGCACCGACGTCCCGAAGACCCGCGACAGCTCGGACAGCTCGCCGAGGCTGCGCGCGCGGACCACCCCGTGCCGGCGCAGGAACGCCTCGACGACCACCTCCGGCTGGGCCAGCGCGCCGGTGTGTGAGCCGGCCGCCTTCGCGCCGGCCTCCGTCGCCCCGGCCTTGACCATCAGCACCGCCTTGCCCGACCGGCGGGCCTTCTCCGCGGCCGCGGCCAGCCGCGGCGCGTCGGCGAGGTGTTCGCCGTAGGCCTGCACGACCCGCACGCCCGGGTCGTCGAGCACCGCGTCGATCAGCTCGGCGACGGTCACGTCGGCCTCGTTGCCGGTCGCCACCCAGTAGCGCAGCCCCGTGGCGTGCGGGTGCTGCAACGCCGCCAGCATGCCGGCCACCGCGCCGCTCTGGCTGACGATCGCGACCGCACCGTCGCGCAGCGGAAAGTTGGTGAAGGTGCTGGAGAAGCTGGTCACGGCGCCGCTGGCCAGGTTGGCCACGCCCTGGCAGTTCGGCCCGAGCAGCCGCATCCCGTGGGCGCGGGCCGTGGCCACCATCTCCCGCTGCACCCGCTCGCCGTCGCCGCCGAGCTCGGCGAACCCGCTGCTCAGCACCACGCAGGCGCGCACCCCGCGGCGCGCGCACGCGGCCACCGCGTCCGGCGCGGCGCCGGCGGCGGTGACGACCACCGCCAGGTCGACCCCCTCGGGCAACTGGTCGGCGGCGCGCAGTGCGGGCAGCCCCTGCACGGTGTCCCGGGTCGGGTTGACCGGCAACACCTTGCCGGCGAAGCCGTAGTCGGACAGGAACCGCAGCAGCCTGCCGCCGATCTTGTCCGGGTCGTCGGACGCCCCGATGACCGCGATCGATGCGGGGTCCAGCAGCGCGGTGAGCCCTGGATCGGTCATGCTCAGCTCGGCTCCACTCGTCGGCGGATCACCGGCGGTTCGCCGGTGGTTCCACGGTTCACCCCGACCAGGCCGCGGCCCCGCGGGTCACCGCCGTAGGCCGCGTGCATCCGGGGGCCGGCGGCGCGCAGGCCGCCGTCGACGGTGATCTCCTCGCCGGTGACGAAACGGGAGGCGTCCGAGGCCAGGAACACGATCACCTCGGCGACGTCCTCCGGCCGGCCCAGGTCCGGCCACGGCTGCGCCTCGTCCATCACCGACCGGGCCGCGTCGACGGCGTCACCGATCAGCGGGGTGACGATCAGTCCCGGGCACACCGTGTTGACCCGGATCCGGTCGGCGCCGAGCTCGGCCGCGGCCACCTTGCCCAGGTTGAGCACCGCCGCCTTGGCCGCCGAGTACGCCTGCGGTCCGGCACCACCGCTGAACGCCGCGACCGACGCGGTGTTGACGATCGAGCCGCCGCGGCCGGCCGCCCGCATGGCCAGCGCGCCGTGTTTGATCCCGAGGAAGACGCTGCGCACGAGGACGGCGAACGTGTAGTCCCAGTCCTGCACCTCGATCTCGGTGAGCGCGCCGAACGCGCCGCCCACCCCGGCGTTGTTCACCACGCAGTCGATGCGCCCGAACGCGTCGACGGTGGCCGCCACCGCGGCGGCGACGTCGTCCTCCTGTGCGACGTCGGTCCGCACGAAGGTCGCGCCCAGCTCGTCGGCCGTCGCCTTCCCGGTCTCGGCGTTGAGGTCGGCGAGCACGACCTGCCAGCCCTCGGCCAGCAGCCGCGCGACGGTGGCCCGGCCGATCCCGCTCGCACCGCCGGTGACCAGTGCGGCCTTCCCGTCCCCCATCAGGCCTGCCTCGCCGCAGCGCTGCCCAGATGCGCGTACTCCTCGCGCAGCCTACGTTTGAGGATCTTGCCGCTCGCGTTGCGCGGCAACGCGTCGACGAACACCACGTAGCGCGGGCGCTTGTACCCGGCCAGGCGTTCCCGGCAGTAGGCGATGACCTCGTCGGAGGTCAGGCTGTGCCCGTCGTTGAGCACGATCGCCGCGCACGGCGTCTCGTCCCACTTCGCATCCGGCACACCGATCACCGCGGACTCCTGGATCGCGGGATGGTCCGCGAGGATGTTCTCGATCTCGGCGGGATAGATGTTCTCCCCGCCGGAGAGGATCATGTCCTTGACCCGGCCGATGATGTAGATGTAGCCGTCGGCGGTGATCCGGGCCAGGTCACCGGTGCGGCACCAGCCGTCGACGAACGTCTCCGCGGTGGCCTCCGGTTTGCCCCAGTACACCCCGCACACCGACGGGCTGCGCGTCCACAGCTCGCCGTCGGTGTCGGCCGGGAGCTCCTCGAGCGTCGCCGGGTCGACGATCTTGACCTCGGTCAGCGGCAGCGGGCGGCCGACGCTGGTGCGGTGGTCGTCGAGCCGCTCGGGGTCCATGACGCTGGTCATCGCGCCGCCCTCGGTGAGCCCGTAGGCCTGCTCCATGCGCACCTGCGGGAACCGGGTGCGGATCTTGTCCACCGCCCAGCCGAGGATCGGCGAGCCGCCGGTGACCACCCGGCGCAGCTCCGGCACGTCGACCCGGTCGAGCTCCGGCCAGGACATCCACTGGTAGATCGTGGCCGGCAGCAGGAAGACGTCGGTGCAGCGGTGGTGCTGCAGCACCCCGACGATCGTGTCGATGGTCAGCCCGGTGGAGCGCATCATCACCGCGTGCCCGCCGCTCATCAGCACCGGCAGCACGCAGTCCTCGAAGCCGCTGACGTGGAACATCGGGGTGGTGCCCAGGTGTACCGAGCGTTCGTCGTAGCGCCAGTACATCGCCTGCATCGCGCCGAACCACAGCGTCTGCCCGTGCGTCCACAGCGCACCCTTGGGGTAGCCGGTGGTGCCCGAGGTGTACATGATCATGCAGGGGTCGGTGAGCGAGGGCTCGGCCGCGGCGGGCTCGCTCGCGTCGGCGTCCTCGAGCACCGACTGGCCGAGCGCGCCGGGCAGCGCCGAGCCGTCGGCGTCGAGGTCGGTGTCGAGCACGAACACGATCGACGTGCGGACCGGCGTCTCGGCGAGCACCGGGGCGATCGTCGCGGCGAAGCGCCCGTGCAGGCACAGCACGCTGGTCCCCGAGTCGGTCAGCGCGTAGCGCAGCTCCGCACCGGTGAGCCGCCAGTTCAGCCGGACCGCGATCGCGCCGAGCCGGGTGATGGCCAGGTACATCGCCCAGTACTCGAGGCTGTTCGACAGCAGCATCCCGACCCGGTCGCCGGCCTGTACGCCCTGGGCCGCCAGCCCGTTGGCGTAGCGGTTGGTCCGCTCGGCCAGCTCGGCGTAGGTCCAGGTCCGCTCGTTCTCCAGCGAGATGGCGGGCCTGTCGCCGGCTCCGCCGCGGGCGGGTTGCAGCAGGTTGCGCGTGATGATCCCGGTGAACACGCTGATTCCCTCCGATGGGGCAGGTGACCTGGACTACTGGGCGAACGTACTGTTGTGTTGGACACACGTCCAGAGGAGGAGCCCGATGCCCTCGCGGAGCTACGGCGACCGCCTGCTGTCGCCCAATCAGGAGTTCCGGCGCGGTGAGATCGTCGAGGCGGCGTGCCGGCTGTTGCGGACCCAGGGCGTGGCAGCGTGCACCGTCCGCACCATTGCCGACGAGGCCGGCGTGAGCAAGGGCGTCATCCACTACTACTTCGCCGACGTGCACGAGCTCGTCGAGCTCGGCTTCGCGCAGCTGGCCCGGTCGTTCTACGCGCACATCGATGAGCACGCGGCCGCGATCGCCGACCCGGTGCAGGCGCTGTGGGACGCGATCGTCTCCTACGTGACGCCGTGGGACGCGCACGCGAGCATGGCCGGGCTGTGGTGCGAGTACTACGTGGCGAGCCTGCGCGCGGGCCGGCTCGACGGGGTGGTCGCGATGCAGCGGGCCATGCACGACCTGTTCGCCGGGGCGCTGGCCCGGGTCGCGCCGGACGCCGTCCGGCACGCCGGGGCCCTCACCCGGCACGTCACCGGGACCGTGCTCACCCAGACCCAGATGCCCGTCGACGTGCCCGAACTGCTCGCGGAGATCAGCCGCATGATCGGGGTCCCGGCGCCGGCCACGGTGGGCGCGGGCTGCGACGACCCGGGGTGCGTGTTCCACTCCGCCCGCCGATCGAGGTCGGCCTGATGGGCGGCCCGCTGCGCACCGCGCTCGACGACCGGACACCGGTGCTGGTCGGCGGCGGCCAGGTGGTGCGCCGCGACGGCGACCCCGCCCCGGACAGCGAGCCGGTCGCCCTGATGGCGGCGGCGCTGCGCGCGGCCGCCGCGGACGCGGGGGCGCCCGGCCTGCTGCGGCGCGCCACCGGTTTGTGGGTGGTGGACCCGCTGACCTGGGCCTACCGCGACCCGGTGGCACCGGTCGCGGAACGGCTCGGTATTGCGCCGCGGCACCGGGTGCGCACCACGGTCGGCGGCCAGCTCCCCCAGCAGCTCGTCGGCCGGGCCGCGGAGCTCGTCGCCCGCGGCGAGCACGACGCGGTGCTGATCTGCGGCGCCGAGTCCGGACGCAGCCGGCGCGCGGCCGACAGGGCCGGGACCCCGCCGCCGTGGATCATCCAGGGACCGGAGGTCACCGAGCCGGAGCGCCTCGGCGGCGACCGGGACCCGATCCACGACGGCGAGCGGGCCATCGGGATGCGCCGCCCGCTGGACTACTACCCGCTGTTCGAGAACGCGCTGCGCGGCACCGCCGGGCGGAGCATCGACACGCACGTGGCCCGGATCGCCGGGCTGTGGAGCCGGTTCTCCGCCGTCGCCGCAGCCAATCCGCACGCCTGGCGGCAGCAGGCCGTGCCGGCCGCGGCGATCGCCGACGCGTCCCCGGGAAACCGGCTGGTGAACTTCCCGTACCGCAAGCTGATGAACGCGAACCCGCTGGTCGACATGGGCGCCGCGGTCATCGTGTGCTCGGTGGCGGCCGCGCGGGCCGCCGGGGTCCCGGCGCGGCAGTGGGTGTTCCCGTGGGCGGCGGCCGAATCGAACGACCACTGGCACGTCGGGCAGCGGTGGGACCTCGGCGCGTCGCCGTCCATCGCCGCCAACGGCCGCGCGGCGCTGCGCGCCGCCGGGATCGGGATCGACGAGATCGCGCACGTCGACCTGTATTCGTGCTTCCCGTCCGCGGTGCAGGTCGGCGCGGCGGCGCTCGGGCTGCCCGCGGACGACCCGGACCGGCCCCTGACGATCACCGGTGGGCTGACCTTCGGCGGCGGGCCGGGCAGCAACTACGTCGGCCACTCGCTGGCCACGTTGCTCGGCCGGCTGCGCGCCGACCCCGGTTCGGTCGGGCTGATCACCGGCAACGGCTGGTTCCTCACCAAGCACACGCTGGGGCTCTACGGCAGCGAACCGCCGCCCACCCCGTTCCGCCGCCTCGACGTGCAGGCCGAGGTCGACGCCGGGCCACGCCGGGAGGTCGTGACCGGCTACCGCGGCCCGGTGACGCTGGAGACCTACACCGTGCTGCACGGTCCCGGCGGCGCCCCGGACCGCGCGTTCGCGGCCGGCCTGCTCGCGGACGGGCGCCGCACCTGGGCCGCGAGCACCGCCCCCGATGTGCTGAAGGCGCTGGAGACCGAGGAGCTGCTGGGCAGCGCCGTCGCGGTGCGCGACGGGGAGCTGCGGCCGGGGGGAGCGATCCGATGAGGCCAGGGATGCCGGACGGCGCGGTCGACGTGCACGCGCACGTGATGACCGGCCCGGCGCCCGGGGTGGACGGCGCGGCGTACGCGCCGTTCGAGGCGCCCGCCGAGGAGTTCCTGGTCCATCTCGACGAGCTCGGGCTGGCCCGCGGAGTGATCGTCAACCCGAGCGTCTACGGCGGCGACCACCGGGTGCTGGTCGACGCGCTGCGCGCCCACCCGGACCGGCTCCGCGGCGTCGCCGTGATCGGCGCGGACATCGACGACGCCACACTGGCCGTCCTGCACGAGGCCGGGGTGCGGGCCTGCCGGGTGCAGGACCGCTTCGCCGGAGGCGCCTCGGTCACCGAGCTGCCGGCGCTGCTGGACCGGGTCGGGGCGCTGGGCTGGCACGTCGAGATCTGGACCGACCCGCGCGAGCACCTCGACCTGCTCCGGGACGCGGCCCGGCGCGGCCGGATCGTGCTCGACCATCTCGGGCTCATCCCCGCCCCGGCCCCCGGCGACCCCGACCAGGCCGTCCCGGTGCTGCGTGAACTGCTGGCCGCAGGGGACTGCTGGGTGACGCTGTCCGGGGCCTACCGGCTGTCGCCGGGCGAGCCGGAGGCGGTGGCGGCGCGGGCGCTGCGGGAACGGGTCGAGGCGGTGCTGTCGGCCGCCCCCGACCGGGTGGTGTGGGGCAGCGACTGGCCTTACGTCGCGCCGCCGACGGTCCCGACACCGGCCGATCACCGCGCGGTGCTCGACACCTGGCTGCCCGATCCGGACCAGCGCCGGCAGGTGCTGGTGGACAACGCGGCCCGGCTCTACCGCTGGGCGGACTGAGCCGACCGCAGGCCGTGCTCGGCGAGCGGGCCGACCTGCAGGCCCTCGGCGCGCCAGCCGTCGAGCAACCGCGGCAGCGCGGCCAGCGTCCGGCGCCACGAGCCCGGCGTCGAGGTGCAGTCGGAGTCGTGCAGCAGGACGGTGCCGCCCGATGCGGGCCTGCGGCCCACTGCGGCGACGATCGAGCTCGCCGAGGCCCGCGCCGACCAGTCCCGCCCCCAGGCCGTCCACAACACGGGGACGAGTCCGGCGCGCCGGGCGGCCCGGGCCGCGCCCGCGGCGAACACCCCGTAGGGCGGCCGGTACCAGCGCGGCCGCTGCCCGGTGACCTCACCGACGAGGTCCCGCGCGCGCACCAGGTGCTCGGCGGTGCGCCGCGGCCCGCGCAGCAGCAGACAGCGGTGGTCCCAGCCGTGCACCGCCACCTCGTGCCCGGCCGCGGCCAGCTCGCGGCCGAGGCCGGGGGCGCGCTCCAGCATCGTGCCGAGCACGAAGAACGTGGCCCGCACGTCGTACTCGGCGAGCAGCCGCAGGAACGCCGGGGTGGACGCCGGGTCGGGCCCGTCGTCGAAGGTCAGTGCGAGGTGCCCGGGCCTACCGGCACCGGCGAGCGCGGGGGCGGTCAGCCGGCGCAGCGGCCCGATCGCGGTCAGCGCCGGGGCTGCATGCAGCCCCGCACCGGCCGCACCGGCCAGCAGGGCGGAGCGGGCAGCCGGCTTCACGGCCGCGGCCCGCGCGAGGCCGCCCGCAGCGCGGCGACGGCCCGCGGCACCGTGGCGCCCCGCCTGAGCCCTGCCAGACGCAGCACCGTCTCGGCGGCACCGGGGGCGTCGAACAGCGCCGCGGCCGGGGAGACGGCGGCGTCCCCGGCCGGGAGGGCCGGCTCGGCGGCGCCGGAGAGCACGCGCTGCAGCACCGGCGCCAGGTCGTCGGCCCGCTGGATCAGCGGCACCAGACCGGCGCGGTCCAGGGCGATCGAGTTCGCCAGGCCGTGCCCGGGCACGCAGCGGTAGCTCACCAGCGGCGTGCCCACCGCCATCGCCTCGAGCGAGGTCAGGCCGCCCGCGTTCTGCACCACGACGTCGCAGGCCGCCAGCAGTTCGGGCATCGCATCCGTCCAGCCGAGCGCGATCCCGTGGCCCGCCTCGTCCACCCGCCGGCGCAGCTCGTCGTTGCGCCCGCACGCGACCACGGGGGTGGCCAGCCCGGTCGCGGCGACCTCGGCCACGGTGTCGTCGATCTCCCCCACACCCCAGGAGCCGGCGACGATCAACGCGAGCGGGGCGGTGACGGGCAGGCCCAGGCGGTGCCGCAGCCGGGCCCGCGCCACGGCGCCCTCGACCGGGGCGAACGCCGGCGGAACCGCCGGACGCACCACCGCGATGCCGTGGGCGCCCAGCCGGGAGGCCTGCCGGGCGGGTTCGGCGTGCAAGGCGAGGTGAGCGTCCACGCCGGGTGCGACCCACAGCGGATGCACCGACATGTCCGTCAGGTAGGTGATCACCGGGACGCCCAGCCGGCCGGCCCGGCGCAGCCGCCCGGCGGCCTGGCTGGCCAGCGGATAGGCGGACACCACCGCCCGGGTGTCCGGCGGCAGCACCGCGAGCATCCGGGACGCGGCCAGCTGGCTGATGGCCTCGCTCGCGCCGCGCAACAGCCGGGACCGCTCCAGCTCGGCGTGCAACCAGCCCCAGCTGCCGGGGACCGCGCGCAACTGCAGCGCGTACGCCCCCCGCAACGCCCGGCCGAGCGAGCCCGGCAGCAGGTCCAGGAAGTCGTGGACGGTGCAGGTGCAGCCGTGGCCGGTGAGCCTGCGGGCCAGCTCGCGCGCCGCCCCGTCGTGGCCGGCACCCACACTCGCCGACAGGATGACGATCCGCCCACCGCGGCTCGGCTCGCTGTGCGGAACCCACGGGTGGGTGGCGACCCGGTCGGCCGGGATCGGTCCGGCGGTGACGCGAGCGCCGGTTGCTCCGGCACCTCCCGCCGGTAGCAGCCAGGTCACATCGCCTCCAGCGGATCACGCCCCGTGCCGGGCGATAGTGCACGGGCGATCGATAACGCGAGGTAAGCGTCGGGTCAGCGAGGGGTATACCGGCCGTGTCAGTGCGCCGAATCACCCCGCGGGGGCGACGGGCTCAGCCGATCGCGACCGGCCGGCGGTGCTCGGCGTCCAGCGCCGCCACGGCCGCGCGGGCCGCGGCCGGGTCGACCGCGGCGCACGCCGCAGCGGCCCGGGACCGGCACTCGTCGAGCGTGACGGCGGCCAGCGCCGCGCCCACCCCAGCCAGCGCACCGGAGCCCATCGACAGCGTCGCCATGCCCAGACCCACCAGCACCGGGGCCAGCCCGGGGTCGGCGGCGGACTCGCCGCACACCCCCACCGGCGTCCCGGTCGCCGTGGAGGCCTCGCCGAGCAGCCGGATGAGCCGCAGCAGCGCGGGCTGCCACGGGTCGTTGAGGGCGGCCAGCGCGCCGGACTGCCGGTCGGCGGCGAACAGGTACTGGGCCAGGTCGTTGGTGCCGACGCTGGCGAAGTCGACCTCGGCGAGGATCTCCCGGGCGGTCAGCACAGCGGCCGGGACCTCGATCATGACTCCGGCCTGCGTGATGCCGTGCGCTCGGCAGCGCGCGACGAACCACGCGGCCTCCTCGGCGGTGGCGACCATCGGGGCCATCACCTTGAGCTGCGCTCCACTCCCGTCGGCGGCGGCGACCAGCGCCGCGAGTTGACGGTCGAGCAGGTCGGCGCGGGCGCGCGCGACGCGCAGTCCGCGCACGCCCAGCGCGGGGTTCGGCTCACCGTCCTGGACGAGGAACGGCAGCGGCTTGTCCGCGCCCGCGTCCAGGGTGCGCGCGGTGACCGGCAGGCCCGGGAACGCCGACAGCACGCCGGCGTAGATCTCGTGCTGGCGGGCCGGCGAGGGCTCCTCGGTGGCGGAGAGGAAGGCCAGCTCGGTGCGCAGCAGGCCGACGCCCTGCGCGCGGTGCCCGGCTGCGGTGGCGGCCCCGGCAGAGTCGCCGACGTTGGCCAGCAACGGGACGCGGTGCCCGTCGGCGGTGCGGCCCACGCCGTCCCACTCGGCCACGGCGGCCGCCGGGCCGGTGACGTCGGCGACCTCGGCGACCTCACCCGTCGAGCCGTCGACGAGCACCGCGGCCCCCTCGGCCAGCGACGTGGCGCCCGCGCAGCCGACGACGGCCGGGATGCCCAGTGAGCGGGCAAGGATGGCGGTGTGGCTGGTCGGGCCGCCCTGTTCGGTGACCAGCGCGAGCGCGACGCCCGGGCGCAGGCCCGCGGTGTCGGCCGGGGCCAGGTCGGCGGCCACCAGCACGACCGGGGACTCCAGGTCGGCCAGGTCGGGGCAGCCCGGCGCGGGCAGGCCGAGCAGCTCGGCGACGATCCGGTCGCGCACGTCCTCGATGTCGCGGACCCGCTCGGCCATGTACCCGCCCATCCCGGCGAGCAGGTCGGCGAACGCACCCGCGGCCTCGTGGACCGCGCGCGCGGCCGGGCGCCCGCCGGCGAGCACCAGTTCGCGGGCGTTGTCGAGCAGCGCGGGGTCGGTGACCATCGCGACGGTCGCGAGCAGGACGTCGTGCGCGTCGCCGGTGACCGCCGCGGCCCGGGCCTCCAGCCGGCCCGCGACCGCCTGCACCGCGGGCTCGATACGCGCGGCCTCGGCGACCGGATCGGTGGGGGCGGGGCCCGCCGGGGGCTCGCCCGCGGCGGTGTCGTTCCCGCCCACCCGGACCACCCGCCCGCTCGCCCGGCCGGGGCTGGCCGGGATCCCGTTCATCGTCCGCATCGACATGAGTTCACTCCTGCGACAGATCCCCGTTGACAAACACAGTTAAACCCACATACTCAGACAGAAGCAAGCAGCGAAGCAGGAGCAAACAAACATGTACGCAGCGGAGCGTCAGCAGTGGTTGCTCAACCGGGCGCGCGATGACGGCCGGGTGGACGTCGCCGCCACCGCCGAGGAACTGCAGGTCACGCCGGAGACCATCCGCCGCGACCTCGGTGTCCTGGAGCGCCAGGGTCTGGTGCGCCGGGTGCACGGCGGCGCCATCCCCGCCGACCGCCTCGACTTCGAACCGGCCGTCGGCCAGCGCGACGCCGTCTCCGCCGCGGAGAAGGAGCGCATCGCCAAGGCCGCACTCGGTGAACTCGACGGCCGGCACACCGTGCTGGTCGACGCCGGCACCACGACCGCCCGGCTGGCCACGCTGCTGCCGACCGACCGCGAGCTCACCGTCGTCACCAACGCGCTGCCGATCGCGTCGATGCTGGCCGCCCGGCCCAACATCACCCTGCGGCTGCTCGGCGGCCGGGTCCGCGGCACGACGATGGCCACCGTCGACGACTGGACCGTCGACACCCTGGCCACCCTGACCGTCGACGTCGCCTTCCTCGGCACCAACGGCTTCTCCGCCGACCGCGGCCTGACCACCCCGGACCCCGCCGAGGCCGCCGCGAAGCGGGCCATGATCGGCGCCGCCCGGCGGGTGGTCGTGCTTGCCGACGCGACCAAGCACGGCGCCGACCAGTTCGTCCGCTTCGGCCGGCTCGACCAGGTCGACCTGCTGATCACCGACACCGGCCTGGGCGTGGACGACGCCGCCCACCTCGAGGCCGCCGGACCGAGAGTGGTGCGCGCATGATCGTGACCGTCACGCCCAACCCCAGCCTGGACCGCACGATCGAGCTGGCCCGACTGCAGCGGGGCCAGGTACTGCGCGCCCGGTCGGTCCGGCTCGATCCGGGCGGCAAGGGCGTCAACGTGGCCCGTGCGCTCAACGCCGCCGGCATCGAGACGGTGGCCGCGCTGCCGTCCGGCCGGGCTCCCGGCGGGCGACTGTCCGAACTGCTCGACGCGCACGGCGTGCGCGCGGTGACCGTCCCCATCTCCGGCGCCACCCGCACGAACATCACCCTGGTGGAGCCGGACGGCACCACCACCAAGATCAACGAGTCCGGCCCGGTCCTCACCGCGGCCGAGGTCGTGGAGCTCGCCGACCAGGCCGCCGAGCTGAGCACCGGGGCGTCGTGGCTGGTCAGCTGTGGTTCCCTGCCGGCCGGCATCTCGGAGTCCTTCCACGCCGACCTGGTCCGCCGGGCCCGCCGGGCCGGCACCCGGGTCGCGGTCGACGCCAGCGGCGCCCCGCTGCGGGCGGCGTGCGCGGCCGCGCCGGACCTCGTCAAGCCCAACCACGACGAGCTGGCCGAGCTCGTCGGCCGCACGCTGTCCAGCCTCGGCGACGTCCTGGCCGCGGCCCGTGAACTGCGCTCCGGAGGGGTGGGCGCAGTGCTGGTCAGCCTGGGCGCGGGTGGCGCGGTGCTGGTCGACGCGACCGGCGAGTACCACGCGGCCACCCCACCGATCACCGTGCGCAGCACGGTCGGTGCGGGCGACGCGACGCTGGCCGGTTTCCTCGCCGCCGGCGGGGACGGGCCGGAGGCCCTGCGGCTCGCGGTCGCCTACGGCGCCGCCGCCTGCCGCCTGCCGGGCAGTGCGATGCCCGGCCCGCACGACATCCACATCGACGACGTCCGGGTGGTCGGCACGCCGGACGCATCACTCGCCCTGACCGGAGGAGCAGCATGACCGAACCGTTGATCACCGCCGATCTCGTGGACCTCGACCTGCCCTCGGACGACCGCCGCACCGCGGTGGAGTCGCTGGCGCAGCGTCTGCTCACGGCCGGGCGGGTGACCGACCTCGACCGGTTCCTCGCCGACATCGAGGCCCGGGAGGCGCAGATGCCGACCGGTCTCGAGGGCGGCATCGGCATCCCGCACTGCCGCTCCGCCGCCGTCACGGCGCCGACCCTGGGGTTCGGCCGCAGCGCCACGGGCGTCGACTTCGGCGCCGAGGACGGGCCCGCCCGGCTCGTCTTCCTGATCGCCGCCCCCGCGGGCGGCGACACCGACCACATGACGGTATTGGCCGCGCTGGCCCGCCGGTTGGTCCGCAAGGCGTTCAAGGACGAGTTGCTCGGTGCGACCGACGCCGGGCACGTCGCCGACTACATCCAGCAGGAAGTAGGGGGTTGAGGACATGAAGCTGCTCGCCGTCACCGCGTGCCCGACCGGTATCGCGCACACCTACATGGCCGCCGAGGCCCTCGAACAGGCCGCCGCCGACGCGGGCCACGAGATGATCGTCGAGACCCAGGGTTCCGCGGGTTCGGACCCGTTCCCGGCCGACGCGCTCGCCGCCGCCGACGCGATCATCCTGGCCGCCGACGTGGAGGTGAGGGACAAGGAGCGCTTCGCGCACCTGCCCACCGTGCACAGCGGGGTCAAGAAGGCCATCAGCGGCGCCGACGACCTCATCGCGCAGGCCGTGGCCGCCGCGGAGGAACGGGCCGCCGCGCCCGCCGGCACCGTTGCGGCGCCGCGGGCGCCCGAGCTGCAGACGAAGGTGTCCGCCGGCATGGGCGCCGGGGCCAGGATCCGCGGCTGGCTGATGACCGGGGTCAGCTACGTGATCCCGTTCGTCGCCGCGGGCGGTCTGCTGATCGCGCTCGGCTTCGCCCTGGGCGGCTACCAGATCAGCGACGCGCCGCCCGTCACCGAGCAGTTCTCCTGGACCTCGCAGGTCAGCTGGGCCGCGCTGCTGTTCCAGCTCGGTGCGCTCGCGTTCGGCTTCCTCGTGCCGGTGCTGGGTGGGTTCATCGCCTACGCGATCGCCGACCGCCCGGCCCTGGTGCCCGGTTTCGTCGGCGGCATGGTCGCGGTGAAGGTCGGCGCCGGATTCCTCGGCGGCCTGGTCGCCGGTCTGCTGGCCGGTGGCGTGGTCTACGCGATGAAGAAGTGGAAGGCGCCCAAGGCGGTCGCCGGGATCATGCCGGTGCTGGTGCTGCCGCTGTTCGGCACGCTGATCGTCGGCGCGATCATGTTCGTGGTGGTCGGTGCGCCGCTGGCCGCCGCGACCAGCGGGCTGACCAACTGGCTCAACAGCCTGTCGGGCGGCAACGCGCTGCTGCTCGGCGCGATCCTCGGCCTGATGATGGCCTTCGACATGGGCGGGCCGGTCAACAAGGCGGCCTACGCGTTCGCCGTCGCCGGGCTGTCGACCGGCTCCGGCACCGCACTGCTGATCATGGCCGCGGTGATGGCCGCGGGCATGACCCCGCCGCTGGCCCTGGCGCTGGCCACGGTCCTGCGCAAGAAGCTGTTCAGCGAGGTCGAGCGGGAGAACGGCCGGGCCGCCTGGCTGCTGGGCGCCTCCTTCATCACCGAAGGCGCCATCCCGTTCGCCGCGGCCGACCCGTTGCGCGTCATCCCGTCGATCATGGCCGGGTCCGCGGTGGCCGGCTCGCTGTCGATGGCCTTCGGCAGCACCCTGCGGGCCCCGCACGGCGGCATCTTCGTGCTCCCGCTGATCGGCAACCCGTGGGGCTACCTGGTCGCGATCATCGCCGGGACGCTCGTGTCCACCGCGCTGGTCATCGCCCTGAAAACGCTGGGCCGGCGCAAGGCCGCCGCGATCACGGACACCGCGGTCGCCGCCGCGTCCCCGTCCAGCACCGCCCGGACCGCAGCCGCGCGCGTCTGAGCCGCACCGTCGTCGAAGAGGAGATCCGTCATGGCGCAACGTCGAGTGAAGGTCGGTTCGTCGGTGGGCCTGCACGCCCGCCCGGCGCAGATCTTCTGCAAGGCCGCCGCGGCCCAGCCCACGAAGGTGAGCATCGCCGCGGGTGACCGGGGCCCGGTGGACGCCCGCAGCATCCTCAGCGTGCTCGGGCTGGGCGTGGGCAGCGGTGAGGAGGTCGTGCTCTCCGCCGCGGACGACACCGACGGCGAGGCCGCGGTCGAGGCGCTGGCCGAGCTGCTCGCCACCGATCTGGACGCGGTGCCCAGCAGCTGATCCCGCACGCCCACGACGGCGCGGCACCCGGAGGGGGGTGCCGCGCCGTCGGCGTCTCCCGATGGCGGCGCCCGGCGGACCACAGCACGATGAGCACCACTTCCGTTCCCAGTGCCGCGAGCGGGCCCACCCCGGACGCCGACGGAGGACCCCATGACCGATGCGGCACGCTCCCCCAGACCGCAACTGCTGGCCGCCGCCTCCGTCGCGGCGCACGCGGGCGTCGTCTCCGAGTCCGAGCACGAGGCGTTGCGCGCCGACATCCGGCGGCTCTCCACGATGCTCGGGCGGACCGTCGCCCAGCAGAGCGGTGACGAGCTGCTCGAGCTGATCGAACAGGTGCGCCGGCTGTCCCGGGCCGCGACCGAGGGCGAGAACGGCACCGACAGCGCGGACACCGAGATCACCCGGCTGCTGTCCGGGCTGGACGCGGGCACCGCCGTCGCGCTGGCCCGGGCGTTCTCGCAGTACTTCCAGCTGGCCAATGTCGCCGAGCAGCTGCACCGCAGCAACGAGCTGCGCACGCTGCGCCCGGCCGATCGCCGTCCGCTGCGCACGGTCATGCAGCGCCTGGCCCGCGACGCCGACCACGACGAGGTTCAGGCCGTCCTGGCCCGCGCCGAGCTGCGCCCGGTCTTCACCGCGCACCCCACCGAGTCGACGCGGCAGTCGGTGCTGGGCATCCTGCGCCGGGTGGCCGACGCGCTCGATCGCGGCGCCCCCGACGAGGAGCTCACCGCGCTGATCGATCTGCTCTGGCAGACCGACGAGATCCGCCCGGGCAAGCCGACCGTGGCCGACGAGGCCCGCGCCATCGGCTGGTACATGGAGCAGCTCGGCAGCCACGCGGTGCCCGAACTGCTGGCCGCCCTCGAAGCCGAGGCGCGCGCGGCCGGCTTCGAGGTGCCCGGCACCGCGCGGCCGCTGGCACTCGGCACCTGGGTGGGCGGCGACCGCGACGGCAACCCGAACGTGACCCCCGCCGTCACCGCCGAGGTCATGCGGCTCTACGCGGACCGTGCGCTGCGCATCCACCGCGACCTCGCCGAGACACTGGTGTCCGAGCTGAGCATCTCCACCCGGGTCGTCGGGGTGTCGGAGGAGCTGCGCGCGTCGCTGGCCCGCGACCGCCGGGCGCTGCCCGAGATCCACGACCGCTACATCCGGCTCAACGCGAACGAGCCCTACCGGCTCAAGGCCTCCTACGTCCAGGCCCGGCTGGAGAACACCCGGGGCCGGCTGGCCGCCGGCACCCCGCACGTCGAGGGCCGGGACTACCTGGGGGCCGCGGGCTACCTCGCCGACCTGGAGGTGATGGACCGGTCGCTGCGCCGGCACCTCGGCGAACGGATCGCCGACGCAACGCTGGCCCGCGCGATCCGCACCGGCCGCGCGCTCGGGCTGCACCTGGCCGCCCTCGACGTCCGTGAGCACGGCGACGCCCACCACGAGGCGCTGGCCGCGCTCTACGCCCGGCTCGGCGAGCCGGACACCCCTTACCAGGAGCTGGATCGGGAAGGCCGGACCGCGCTGCTGTCGCGGGAACTAGCGGGTGGGCGCCCGCTGGCCGCCCGGCACGGTGACCTGCCTGAACCCGCCGACCGGGTGATGGCCACGTTCGACATGCTGCACGACGCCCAGCACCGCTACGGGGAGGAGGCGGCGAGCACCTACATCGTCTCGATGGCCAAGGGCGTGGACGACCTGCTCGCCGTCGCGGTGCTGGCCCGCGAGGCCGGGATGGTGGACCTGTCGGAGTCCACCGGGCGCTCGTCGCTGGACCTGGTGCCGCTGTTCGAGACCGTCGAGGAGCTCAGCCGGGCCGGCGCGCTGCTCCACGGGCTGTTGTCCGACCCCGGCTACCGCCGGCACGTGCGCCAGCGCGGCGACGTGCAGGAGGTGATGCTCGGCTACTCCGACTCCAACAAGGGCGCCGGCATCACCACCTCGCAGTGGGAGATCCACCGTGCCCAGCGCCAGCTCCGCGACGTCGCGGCCGAGCACGGGGTGCGGCTGCGGCTGTTCCACGGGCGCGGCGGCTCGGTGGGCCGCGGCGGCGGGCCCGCGGGCGAGGCCGTCGCGGCGACCCCGTTCGGGACCGTCGACGCCACGATGAAGGTCACCGAGCAGGGGGAGGTCGTCTCGGACAAGTACTCGCTGCCCGCGCTGGCCCACGACAACCTCGAGATCATGCTGGCCGCGATGCTCGACGCGACGCTGCTGCACCAGGCCTCGCACTGGCCCGCGGGCACGCTCGCCCGCTGGGACGAGGCGATGACCGCGGTCAGCGACGCGGCCCGGTCGGCCTACCGGCGGCTGGTGGAGTCGCCGGGACTGCCGGAGTTCTTCACCACGGCCACCCCGGTCGAGGAGCTGGGCCGGCTCAACGTGGGCTCGCGACCGTCGCGGCGCCCGGGCCGGGGCACCCCGACGCTGGACGACCTGCGCGCGATCCCGTGGGTGTTCGGCTGGACGCAGACCCGGATGGTGGTGCCCGGCTGGTACGGGGTGGGCAGCGGCCTGCGGGCGGCCCGGGAGGCCGGGTACGGGCCGGTGCTCGACGAGATGCGCGAGTGGGCGTTCTTCTCCAACCTGCTCGGCAACGTCGAGATGACGCTGGCCAAGACCGACCTGCGGATCGCCGCCGACTACGTCTTCGCGCTGGTCGACCCGGCGCACCAACCGATCTTCGACGACATCCGCGCCGAGCACGAACGGACCCTGCGCGAGGTGCTGCGGCTGGCCGGCGCGGGAACCCTGCTGGCCCGCCATCCGGTGCTGCGCAACACCCTCGCCGTGCGGGCCGCCTACCTGGAGCCGCTGCACCACCTGCAGGTGGAACTGCTGGCCCAGCGCCGCAAGGTCGACGAGCCCGATCCCGACCTGCACCGGGCGCTGCTGCTGACGATCAACGGCATCGCCGCGGGCCTGCGCAACACCGGGTGAGCGCCGCTCAGGTGCGGTGCAGTTCGAACTCCGGGCGCGCCGGCGTCACCCGCGGGTGCGGCTGCGGTCGGTGCCGCGCGCGCCACCGGACGAGTTCGGCGACGGCGAGGGCCAGCGCCACCAGCATGGCCCCCGCTGCGCAGAACAGCGCGTCCGACACCGCCCGCCCGTAGTCGCCACCGCGGCTCAGCGTCGCGTAGAAGATCCCGGCCAGCAACGCGGTGCCCATCGCGGCGCCGATCCGTTGCCCGGTCTGCAGGGCCCCGCCGGCGGCGCCGGCCATCTTCACCGGAACCGCCTCCAGGGCGAGGGTGATGTTGGGCGTGACCACCATCCCGCCGCCGATCCCGGCCACGAACAGCGGCGCGGCGCAGGCGAGCCCCGCCGAGAGGCCGCTGACATGGCGCAGCACCAGCGCGGTGGCCAGCAGCCCTGCCGCCACCACGGTAAGCCCGGCCACCGTGAGCCACCGACCGAGCCGGGGCACCAGCCGGCCGGAGACCATCGAGGAGAGCGCGGCACCCAGCGCGAACGGCGTCACCGCCAGGCCCGACCGCAGCGCGGAGTAGCCGAGTCCGAACTGGAAGTACATCGCCAGGACCAGCCAGATGCCGGTGAACCCCGCGAAGTACACCAGCCCGATGAGCAGCCCCTCGGGGTAGCCGGGGGTGTGCACCAGGCTCGGATCGAGCAGCGGCTGGTGGCCGCGGCGCACCGTGTACGCCTCCCAGCGGGCGAAGAGCACGAACAGGACCACCGCGAGGAGGTAGGCCCACCACCACCGGCTCAGCCCGCCGCTCTGGCCGTCGACGAGCGGCAGCAGCACGGCGACCACCCCACCGCCCAGCAGCACCGTTCCCACCAGGTCGAGGTGCGCCCGGCCGGCCCGCCGGGTGGTCCGCGGTACCCACCGGGCGGCCAGCACGAGGGCCACGATCCCGATCGGGACATTGACGTAGAACACCCAGCGCCAGGCCTCCGGGCCGTTGCCCAGGGTGATGATCAGACCGCCGAGCACCGGCCCCACCGCGGTGGCGAGCCCGATGGTCGCGCCGAGCACACCGAAGGCCCGGCCGCGCTCAGGCCCGCGGAACAGGTCCTGGATCAGCGCGGAGTTCTGCGGGGCGAGGGTGCCGGCCGCGACGCCCTGCAGCAGCCGCGCCACCACCAGCAGCTCGGCGGTCGGTGCCGCCCCGGCGCCGGCGCTCGTCAGCACGAAGGCGGCCAGCGCGATGAGGAACATCCGGCGCCGGCCCATCAGGTCGCCGAGCCGGCCGGCCGGGACCAGCGCCAGCCCGAAGGTCAGGGCGTAGCCGGACACCACCCACTGCACCTGCTGCGGTGAGGCGTGCAGTCCACGCTCGATGGAGGGCACCGCGACGTTCACGATGCTGACGTCGAGCAGGGTCATGAAGCCGGCGATCTGCGTCACGAACAGCGCGCGCCAGCGCCGGGGGTCCGGCGTCCAGGCCGCCGCGGGGGCGGCCGGCGCCGGGCTGGACGGATCGCCTTGTCGGCTCGTCACCCCGTCCATCGTCCGCGCCCCGGGGGCACGTTGGCCACCTGGGGCGGTGCGGTCAGCCGGCAGCGAGCGTGGGCCGCCCGGCGGGGGTGCCGTGCCCGATCCAGCGGCCCAACCGCTCCCGGGAGAGCAACTCGTCGACGACCATGAACGCGGCCCCGAGCAGCCCGGCCCGGCCGCTCAACGGGGAACGGGCGATCTGCAGGTCGCGGGTGGCCAGCGGCAGCGAGCGGCGGTACACGGCGTGGCGGATCGAGGCGAGCAGCAGGTCGCCCGAGGCCCCGACCCCGCCGCCGAGCAGCACCATCGCCGGGTTGTAGAAGTTCACCAGCGCGGCGAGCGTCTCCCCGACCAGCCTGCCGGCGCGCTGCAGCAACTCCACGGCCACCGGGTCGCCGAACTCGGCCGCCGTCACCACATCGAGGGCCTGCAGCGGGCCCTGCTCGAGCCGCTGCGCGAGCACCGGGCTGCGCCCCTCCCCGGCCGCCACCGTCGCGTCCCGGGCCAGCGCCGCCCCACCGGCCAGCGCCTCCAGGCAACCGACGTTGCCGCAGCGGCACACCACGTCGGCCGCCCCGGGCACGCTGCTCACCAGCGCGACGTGGCCGATGTCGCCCGCACAGCCCTGGGCCCCGCGGTGCAGCCGGCCACCGGAGACGAGACCGGCCCCGATCCCGGTACCGATCTTCACGTAGATCATGTCGGCGACGTCGCGGGCCAGGCCGGCGCGGACCTCGCCGAGGGCCATCGTGTTGACCTCGTTGTCCACCCAGACCGGGACGTCGTAGCGGGCGGCGAGCCGGTCGCGGACCGGGTAGCCGTCCCAGCCGGGCATGATCGGCGGGGCCACCGGGCGGCCGGAGGCGAACTCGACCGGCCCGGGCACGCCGACCCCGATGCCCCACACCGGCGACGGGTGCCCGTCCGCGAGCAGGGCGTCGAAGAGCTCCTCGACCAGGCTCAGCGTGGCCTCCGGGCCGGCCGCGATGTCCCAGGTCGCGTCGCGGTGCACGAGCAGGTTCCCGGCCAGGTCGGTGAGGCCGGCGCTCAGCCCGGTGGCGCCTAGCTCGGCGACGAGCACGGCGCCGGCCTCCGCCCGGAACCGCAGTTCACGAGGGGCGCGCCCGCCGGTGGACCGGCCGAGCTGGCCCTCCTCGAGCAGCCCGCTGCCGATCAGTTGGCCGAGCCGCTGAGTGATCACGGTGCGGCCGAGCCCGGCCCGCCGGGACAGCTCCGGGCGGGTCCGGGCCTCGCCGAAACGAACCATGTCGAGCACCGCGACCAGGCTGTCGAGCTGGTCAGGGGGCATCCCCGGGTCGGTCACCGCCATACCGCCTCGTACTCCGTTCCGGATAACGCACCGGTTCCGAGCGTAGAGCATTGACTTATGTTCAGAGCAAACATTACGGTGCGCGCATCGGTCCAAAGGAGGGGCGATCATGCGCCTGGGCTATCACTCGATCACCTGGGGTGGCGTCACCGGTGACGCCACCGGGGTGACCAGCGTCAAGGACCTCGTCTACAAGGTGCCCGGCTCGATGCACCGCGCCCTGCGCGACATCGCCGCCGCCGGGTACGAGGGCGTGGAGATGTTCGACGGCAACGTCGCCGACTTCGCCGACAACCCCGGCGAGCTGCGCAGCCTGCTCGCGGAGACCGGGTTGTCGCTGGTCAGCGTGTACACCGGGGCCAACTTCATCTACTCCGAGATCCTCCCGGACGAGCTGTACCGGGTGCGCCGCGCGGCCGAGCTGGCCGCGACCTTCGGCGCCGAGCAGCTCGTCGTCGGCGGCGGCGCGCGGCGCGCGGCCGGCACGCGAGAGGCGGACTACGACCGGCTCGCCGAGGCCCTCGACACCGTTACCGGCATCGCCGAGGAGCACGGCCTGTCGGCCTGCTACCACCCGCACCTGACGACGATCGTGGAGAGCCCGGAGGAGGTCGAGAAGATCTTCACCCGGTCCCGGATCGGGTTCTGCCCGGACACCGCGCACCTGGCCGCGGGCGGCGGCGACCCGGCGGCGCTGATCCGCCGGCACCCCGACCGGATCCGCCACGTACACCTCAAGGACCTGCGCCGCGACCCGTTCACGTTCCTCCCGCTCGGCGAGGGCGAGATCGACTTCGCCGACGTGCTGGCCGCCGTCCGCGAGGTCGGCTACGACCGCTGGCTGATCGTGGAACTCGACTCCTACGACGGCGACCCGGCCGAGGCCGCGCGGATCAGCAAGACCTTCCTGGACAAGGCCCTGTCGTGAGGCGCTTCCGGTACGTCGCCGCGCTCGGGCTGGCGCTGGTCGTCGTGCTGGCCGGCTGTTCCGGCCCCGCCGAGACCCGCACCGCGCCGCAGCGGGGCTACCCGCCGGCCCAGCAGGCGCTCGCCGCGCTGGCCGGGAAGGTGCTCGCCACCGGACCCAACGGCGAGCCGCCGGCCTCCGCCGAGTCGGTGACCCTCACGCCCGCCGAGATCGAGCAGGTCAAGGCGAAGAAGGCCACCGCCGCGATCGTCATGCACTACACCGGCGACGGCTGGACCGACGCCCAGATCGCCGGGCTGCGCCAGGAGTTCGGCGCGCTCGGGATCCGGATCATCGCCGTCACCGACGCCAACTTCGAACCCGACAAGCAGGTATCCGACATCGAGACCGTGCTCGCCCGCAAGCCCGACATCATCGTCTCCATCCCGGCCGACCCGGTCGCCACCGCCGGCGCCTACAAGCAGGCCGCCGCCGCCGGGGTGAAGCTCGTGTTCATGGACAACGTGCCGTCCGGGATGGTCGCCGGCCGGGACTACGTCTCCGCGGTGTCGGCGGACAACGTCGGCAACGGCGTCGTCGCCGCGCACCTGATGGCCGACGCGCTCGGCGGCCGCGGTGACATCGGCGTCGTCTTCCACGAGGCCGACTTCCAGGTGACCCGCCAGCGTCTGCAGGGCTTCGAGCAGACCATCCAGCGGGACTACCCGAACATCCACATCGTCGACCGCAAGGGCGTCACGGGTCCCGACTTCGCCGGCCAGGCGCAGGCCGCAGCCACCGCGATGATGGTCAAGCACCAGAACCTGGCCGGGATCTGGGGCGTCTGGGACGTCCCCACCGAAGGGATCATCGCCGCGGCCCGCGCGATCGACCGCCACGACCTGGCGATCACCACCGAGGACCTCGGGCCGAACGTGGCCATCGCGCTGGCGTCGAACCAATTCGTCACCGGGCTCGGCGCGCAGCGGCCCTTCGACCAGGGCGTCACCGAGGCCAAGCTCGCCGCCTACTCGCTGATCGGCAAGCAGGCGCCGCCCTACGTCGCGCTCGACGCGCTGCCGGTGACCCACGCAAACGTCCTCGACGCCTGGCGCGAGGTCTACCACTCCGACCCGCCCGCGCAGGTCACCGAGTCGTTCGTGGGAGGCCGGCAATGACCGCCACCGTGGCGCCGGCCGTCGAGATGACCGGCATCGAGAAGGCTTTCGCGGGCACCCCGGTGCTGCGCGGCGTCGACTTCACCCTCGCCCACGGGGAGGTGCACGCGCTCGCCGGCGGCAACGGCGCCGGCAAGTCGACCTTGATGAAGATCCTGCAGGGGGTGCACCGCCCGGACGCCGGCACGATCCGCGTCGGGGGACGCCCGGTGGAGTTCGGCGCGCCGGCCGACGCCGAGGCGGCCGGGATCGGCATGGTGTTCCAAGAGTTCAGCCTGGTGCCCACGCTGACCGTGGCGCGCAACGTCTTCCTCAACCACGAGCCGCGCCGGTTCGGACTGATCGACGATCGCGCGATGGTCCGGCGAGCCGGCGAGATCCTGGCCGGGATGGGCGTCGACCTCGACCCGACGGCGTCGCTGCACACCCTCTCGACCGGCTACTGGCAGCTCACCGAGATCGCCAAGGCGCTGGCACTCGACGCCAAGGTCCTGATCATGGACGAGCCGACCGCCAGCCTGACGAAGAGCGAGTCCGAGGCGCTGTTCGCGCTGATCGAGCGGCTCAAGGGGCAGGGGGTCTCGATCGTCTACATCAGCCACCGGATGGAGGAGATCTACCAGATCTGCGACCGGATCACCGTGCTGCGCGACGGCGGCGTCGTGCTCACCGCGGCGCTCGCCGACCTGACTCCCGAACGGATCGTCGAGGCGATCGTCGGGCGGCGGATGGAGAACGCCCTGGAATGGCACGAGCGGCCCGCACCCGCCGAGACCGGCACACCCGTGCTGGAGGTGCGCAACCTGACCGCCGCCAACGGCGTCACCGACATGTCGTTCTCGCTGTACGCCGGGGAGATCCTCGGGCTGGCGGGGCTGATGGGCAGCGGACGCACCGAGCTGGCCAAGCTCGTCTTCGGCATCGACCGGCCGGAGTCCGGGGAGATCCTGCTGCGTGGCGAGCCGGCCGGGATCACCAACCCGCGGATCGCGATCGCGAAGGGCATCGCGCTGGTGCCCGAGGACCGGCGGCGTCAGGGACTGGTCCTCGAGCACGCGGTGCGGGACAACCTGCTGCTGCCCGTGCTCGGCGGGCTCACCCGCGGCGGGGTCGTCGACGACAAGCGGGGCGACAACCTGGCCGCCCGGCTCATCGAGCGGCTGCAGATCACGCTGAGCTCGCCGAAGCGGCCCGTCCGGCTGCTCTCGGGGGGCAACCAGCAGAAGGTCGTCATCGGCAAGTGGCTCGGCCGGGAGCCCGACGTGCTGATCCTCGACGAGCCCACGGCGGGCGTCGACATCGGCACCAAGACCGAGATCATCGCGCGGATCCGCGAACTGGCCGACGCGGGCAAGGCCGTCATCGTCATCTCCTCGGAGCTCGCGGAGTTGCTCGCCGTGAGCGACCGCGTCCTGGTGCTGCGCCGCGGCACCGTCACGGCGGACCTGGATCGCCGGGACATCGCCGACGAGGAATCCCTCCAGCTCGCCGTCCAAGGAGTCTGACCATGTCCGACACGACCCTGGTGCGTCCTCGGACCACCATCGACTGGCGCCAGTACGCGATCTACATCGGTTTCGTCGTCGTGTTCGTGCTGTTCGCGATCTTCCTCGGCAGCGACGGATTCCTGACCAGCGCGAACCTGCTCAACATCTTCCGGCAGACCGCCATCATCTCGATCATGGCCGTCGCGATGACGTTCGTGATCGCCGCCGCGCAGATCGACCTGTCCGTCGGCTCGACGGCGGGGCTGTCCAGCGTCGTCGCCGCGCTGGCCATCGCCGGGACCGGCAACGCGCTGTTCGGCGTGCTGGCCGGGCTGGGCGTCGGCCTCGCCATCGGGATCATCAACGGCGGCCTGGTCACCTTCCTCGGGATGCCGTCGTTCCTGGTCACGCTGGCCATGCTCGGTATCGCGTTCGGGCTGGCGCAGTTCATCACCAGCTCGGCTCCGCAGCCGATCCTGAACGACACCTTCAACGCGATCTTCGGCGGCGGCAACCTCGGCCCGATCCCGGGGCTGCTGATCTGGACGGTGGTCGCCGTCGCCGTCGGCGCGGTGGTGCTGGCCAAGACCCGCTACGGCCGGCAGGTGCTCGCCACCGGCGGCAACCGGGTGGCCGCGGAGTACAGCGGCGTCAACACCAAGCGGATCACCTTCACGGTGATGCTGGTGTCGTCGGTGGTGGCGTCCATCGCCGGGATGCTCTACGCCGGGCGCCTGGAGTCGGGCCGCTACCAGTGGGGCACCGGCGACGAGCTGTCGGTGATCGCCGCGGTGATCCTGGGCGGGACGAGCCTGTTCGGCGGTGCGGGCAGCGTGATCGGCGCGCTCTTCGGCTCGCTGCTCATCGGCCTGATCAACAACGGGCTCATCCTGGCCGGGCTGGACAACAGCCAGCAGCAGATCATCCGCGGCCTGATCATCATCGTCGCGGTCGCCCTGGCCCGGAAGAAGTAGAAGCAGTCATGGCAGACCAGTTGCGAGCCGGGATCGTCGGCGCCGGGTTCATCGGCGCGGTGCACGCACACGCCGTCCGCGCTGCCGGCGGGGTGGTGGCGCGGGTGGCGGCGTCCACGCCGGAGCGGTCGGCGGAGGCGGCCGCCCGGGTGGGCGCCTCCGCCCCTGCCGCCACGGCCGAGGACCTGATCGACGCCGACGACGTCGACGTGGTGCACATCTGCACCCCCAACTCCCTGCACGTCCCGCTGGCCCGCCGCGCACTCGCCGCCGGCAAGCCGGTGATCTGCGAGAAGCCGCTGGCCACCGGGCTGGACGACGCACGGGCGCTGGCCGATCTCGCCGGCGGCCGGGTGGCGACGGTCCCGTTCGTCTACCGCTTCTACCCCGCGGTCCGGGAGGCCCGGGCCCGGGTCGCGGCCGGACAGGCCGGGCCGCTGCACCTGTTGCACGGCGCCTACCTGCAGGACTGGCAGGCCGGTGGGGCGTCCGCCGGCTGGCGCGGCGAGGCGGGCGAGGGCGGCGCGTACCGGGCGTTCGCCGACGTCGGCGTGCACTGGTGCGACCTGGTGGAGTTCACCACCGGGCACCGGATCACCCGGCTGTCCGCGCGGACGTCGGGCGGCGGCACGGTGAGCACGGTGGCGTTCGAGACCGACGCCGGCGCCACCGGGTCGACCGTGATCAGCCAGACCTCGATCGGGCGGCGCAACGCGCTGCGGTTCTCCCTCGACGGCGCCGAGGCCGCCTACGGCTTCGACCAGGAGCACCCGGAGACGCTGCTCGTGGGCGGCATCGCGGAGAACCGCACGGTGCACCGCGGCTCCCCGGCCACGTCGGGGGCCGCGGGGCGGTACTCGCTGCTGCCGCCGGGCCACCCGCAGGGCTACCAGGACTGCTTCAACGCGTTCGTCGCCGACACCTATGCGGCGATCGGCGGGTCCGCGCCGGACGGCCTGCCCACGTTCGCCGACGGTGCCCGCGCGGCCGCGCTGGTGGACGCCGTGATCACGTCCTCCGAATCGTCGACCTGGGTGGAGGTGCCCTCGTGAAGCTCGGATTCCTGACCGCGTGCCTGCCCGACCGGAGCCTGCCCGAGATCGCGGTGTGGGCCGTCGCGCAGGGCTACGAGGCGCTCGAGGTGGCCGCCTGGCCCGACCTCGGCGCCCGGCCGTTCACCGCGACGCACCTCGACGTCGCCGGATTCGGCGACCGCGAGGCCGAGCAGACCCGTGAACTGTTCGAGTCCCACGGCCTGACGCTGTCCTCCCTCGCCTTCTACGACAACAACCTGCATCCCGACCCGGACGAGCGGGCCGCGGTCAACGCCCACGTCGCGGCCTGCATCGACGCCGCCGCGCTGCTGGGCTGCCCCACCGTCGGCACGTTCGTCGGCCGCCACCCGGGCCGGTCGGTGGTCGAGAATCTCCGCGAGGCGGAGAAGGTGTTCGCCCCGCTGGTCGACCGGGCCGGCGAGCGCGGGGTCAAACTGATCATCGAGAACTGCGTGATGGAGGGCTGGCACCCCGACGGCTATCCGGGCAACCTCGCCTACTCCCCGGAGCTGTGGGAGTGGATGTTCTCCATCGGGCTGTACCTGAACTACGACCCGTCGCACCTGGTCTGGATGGGCATCGACCCGGTCGAGGCGCTGCGCCCCTACGTCGACAAGATCCCGCACGCCCAGGCCAAGGACGTGCAGCTGTTCCCGGACCGGCGCAACCGCTACGGCTGGCCGGGCAAGACCGTGGCGCGCGAGGACCCGTGGGACGTGGGCTGGTGGCGCTACCGGGTGCCCGGGCTCGGCGACGTGGACTGGCGCGCCGTGGTCGACACCCTCTACGAGGGCGGTTTCGACGGGGTGCTCTCGGTCGAGCACGAGGACCCCGTCTGGGGCGGCACCGAAGACAAGATCCACACCGGGCTGCAGGTCGCACACCGCACGCTGCGGCCGCTGATCGTCGCCTGAGGGCGGCAGGAAGGACGTCATGAGGATCCTCGCCGGGGAGCTCGCATGAGCCGATTCGCGATCCGGGGCGGGAAGCCCGTCGACCCCGGGGGCAACCCGTTCCTCACCCTCGGTGTCAACCACGCCGACGAGACCAACCTGAAGTACCCGCGCAACATCGGCATCCGGCGGCGCAAGTACGGCTCCCGGGAGAGCTGGATCCGCGACGGGGTCACGGCGGACCTGCACGACCGGGGCTTCAACACGCTCGACTGGACCCAGGAGTACGTCAGCGGCGGCTGGGGTGAGGCGCTCGACTGGTTCGCAACAAAGGCATCCCCGACCGGCAACTGGACGCCGACCGAGCTCGACCCGCACCGCACCGGGTGCGAGAGCCACGCCGCCCGGGCCGAGGACTACGGCGCCGCGCTCGAGGCCGTCCTCGACCAGCCGTGGTTCGCCGGCTGGCACTGGTGCGAGAACACCGGCCGCGGCCGGGGGCTCAAGGACCCGTGGGACGAGCCCTACCGCGACCTCACCGACCCGATGACCGAGCACAACCGCCGCGCCGCCGCGGCCTACCGGAAGGACGTCTGAGATGGGGAAGCTGGACGGCAAGGTCGCGGTCGTCACCGGCGGCGGCCGCGGTCAGGGCCGTTCGCACGCGGTGCGGCTCGCGCAGGAGGGCGCGGACATCGTCGTCTGTGACATCACCGAGCAGGTCGGCTCGGTCCCGTTCGCGACCGGGCAGGCCGGTGACCTGGGCGAGACCGTCGCCCAGGTCGAGAAGCTCGACCGGCGCTGCGTCGCGATCGAGGCCGACGTGCGCAGGACCGCCGACATGCAGCGGCTGGCCGACACCGCGATGAACGAGTTCGGCCGGATCGACTTCCTGCTGGCCAACGCCGGCATCCTCAGCCTGTCGGACACCACGTGGGAGCTGACCGACGAGCAGTGGGACGACATGATCGACATCAACCTGACGGGCGTGTTCAAGGCCTGCCGGGCGGTCGTCCCGCACATCCGCGCCGGCGGCAACGGCGGGTCGATCGTCATCACGTCGTCGATCGCCGGGCTCAAGGGCGTCGCCGGGTGCACCCACTACACCGCGGCCAAGCACGGCATCGTCGGCCTGATGCGCACGCTGGCCCGTGAGCTCGCACCGGAGCGGATCCGGGTCAACACGATCCACCCAACGGGCGTGGACTCGCCGATGTCGAACAACGACTTCTTCCCGGCCTGGCTCGAGGCCAACAAGGAGCTGGGCGACGCGATGCGCTTCAACCTCATGCCGGTCGACGCGATGCCGACGGGCGACGTGTCCGACGTCGTGGCGTTCCTGTGCTCCGACGACGCCAAGTGGATCACCGGCGTGACGCTGCCGGTGGACGCCGGGTTCCTGCTGAAGTAGGCATCCGCCGACCGCCGTCCGCCGTCCGCCCTCGCCGCGGGCTCGCGGGCGCTGGACCGGCCGGGCGGGTGCCCGGCCGGTCCGCGCAGCAGAAGCAAGGCTACCGCCGGGTCCTATGGCCCTAGTTGCATACGGACGTTCGCGACAGGCTTTCGCGTGCTCCGGTGGCCCGGATGGCGGTGATGCAGCGATGGCGGGATATCAGTATCGGTGCCCGGATTGCGGCGTCTGGGACGTCGCACTTGCGATGGGCACAGCAGAGGCGACCCGAGATTGTCCCGACTGCGGCCGGACGTCTGCTCGGCGGTACACCGCGCCCTCGCTGAACCGCATGCCTGCGCCCCAGGCACGGGCCCGCCTTCGTGAGGAGGCCAGCCGCGACGTACCCGAGGTGGTCACGGCGGTTCCGCCGAAGGCCCGCCGCCCGGTCGTCGCCGACCCTCGCACGGCCGCGCTACCGCGGCCGTAACCGGCCACCGGCGCCTTCCTGCCCGGCAGGGCGGAAACAGCGAGGAGGATTGAGATGGCCACCGTCGGACTGCTGTACGTGGGGGCAGTGCTCTTCTTGAACGGGCTGATGCTCATCGGGAAGGTGGAGCCCCGGGCGGCAGGGCCCTTGAACCTGTTCGTCGGAGCGCTGCAGGTACTCACCCCCACCTTCCTGATCTTCACAGCGGGGGGTGACACCTCGAAGATCTTGGCAGCGTCCGGCATCTACCTGTTCGGCTTCACGTACCTCTATGTCGGGATCAACCTGCTCGCGGGCCTGGACTCGACAGGGGTCGGGTGGTTCTCGCTGTTCGTCGCGATCGTGGCCTTGGGCTACTCCTACGCCAACTTCCAGGTACTGCACGACCCCTCGTTCGGCGTGATCTGGCTGTACTGGTCATTCCTGTGGGCGCTGTTCTTCCTGCTGCTCGGGCTCAAGCGGGAATCGCTGGAGCGCTACACCGGCTGGGTGACGATCGTCACCGCCTGGGTGACCGCCGCCATCCCGTCCTACCTGCTGCTGATCGGTGAATGGAAGAACCTCAGCCTGATCGCGATCGCCCTCGCCATCTTCGGCGTCGTGGTCTTCCTGGCGCTGCTGCCGCTCACCCGCCCGCGCGCGCCGCGCCGCGGTGCGCCGGTCACCGAACCCGCCCCGACCCCGGCACCGACGGGCTGACCTCCGCTTCCCGGCGCGGCCTGACCCGGTCGCGCCGGGGGGTGGGTGGGACAAGGACAAGGTTGTCCAGAAGGAGATGTGGTTGCGATGCCAGATGTGGTGTTCAGCGTCGATCAGGCGAAGTCGATGCGCGACCAGGCGGTGCCCGGGCACAACCGGTGGCACCCGGACGTCCCGTCCGCTGTAATGGTGCGCCCCGGGCAGCTGATCCGGGTCGAGTGCCGGGAGTGGACCGACGCCCAGATCCTGAACAACGACTCGGCCAACGACGTCCGCGACGTCGACCTGAGCCGGGCGCACATGCTCAGCGGCCCGATCGGCGTCGAGGGCGCCGAGCCGGGCGACCTGCTGGTGGTCGACATCCTCGACCTCGGCCCCGTGACGCCGCCGCAGGAGTACGGCGACGCACCCGGCCAGGGCTGGGGCTACACCGGCATCTTCGCCAAGGTGAACGGTGGCGGCTTCCTGACCGACTACTTCCCGGACGCCTACAAGGCGATCTGGGACTTCCGGGGTCAGTCGGCGACGTCGCGTCACATCCCGGGGGTGCGCTACACCGGGATCACGCACCCCGGGCTGTTCGGGACGGCACCGTCGGCGGAGCTGCTCGCCCGCTGGAACCGCCGCGAGCAGGCATTGATCGACACCGACCCGAACCGGGTCCCGCCGCTCGCGCTGCCGCCGCTGGAGCAGAGCACACTGGCCGGGACCGCCCAGGGCGACGCGGCGAAGAAGGTGGCCCAGGAGGGCGCGCGGACCGTGCCCGCTCGGGAGAACGGAGGCAACCACGACATCAAGAACTTCACCCGTGGCTCCCGGGTCTTCTACCCGGTCCACGTGCCGGAAGCCAAGCTCTCCGGCGGGGACCTGCACTTCAGCCAGGGCGACGGCGAGATCACGTTCTGCGGCGCCATCGAGATGGGTGGGTACATCGACTTCCACGTCGACCTGATCAAGGGCGGTATGGAGACCTACGGTGTCACCACCAACCCGGTCTTCATGCCGGGCAACGTGGAGCCCCGCTACTCGGAGTTCCTGACGTTCATCGGGGTGTCGGTGGACCGGGAGTCCGACGAGAACTACTACCTCGACGCGACCGTGGCCTACCGCCGTGCCTGCCTGAACGCGGTGGAGTACCTGAAGAAGTTCGGCTATTCCGGTGAGCAGGCCTACCTGCTGCTCGGCTCCGCACCCGTCGAGGGCCGGATCAGCGGAATCGTCGACATCCCGAACGCGTGCTGCTCGCTCTATGTGCCGACCGCGATCTTCGACGACGACATCAGGCCGTCGGCGACCGGGCCGGTGAAGAAGGACCGTGGACAGTGCGCAATGACGTCCTGACGGACGTCGGGCCCGCGCGCCGTGGCAGCGGCGCGCGGGTCACTCCGGATCTCTCCGGGATGCCCACCGCTCGATCGACACCGCGGGACGGGCCGTCACGGTGACCGCACCGCCGCAGTTCCAGCAGCTAGGCTCGCTCTCGGGGTCCTGCCCCTCGACCTCACACGCCCGGCAGAACCAACTCACAACGACCTGGAAGCTCATGGCCGCCTCCCTTCCGTGCATTACGGGCGGATACCCTGGTCCAGGGCGACCTACCAAACCCGGTCATTTCGTTGCGCCCCAACCGAAGACAACCATGAGTGAAGATCCGCCCGCACACCCTAAGCACATCGCCCGCGACCGCTTCGGCAAGGGTGCGCTGCACGCCGCGCACGACATCACCGAGGCACTTGCCGAGGCCGGTGTCGACGACGACGCCGTGGTGGTCCTGAACACCCGCGGCAAACGGCACAGCCTCGCCGAACTCGAGCAACTGATCGACGACGCACTGGCCGACGACGAGCAGGATCCGCCGGCGCACGGCGATCAGCCGGACCCGTGATACCCGCTCAGAGGGATTCGTAGGCGTCGAGCAACTGGGCCTCGGCCACCTGCAGGTAATCCGCGACCTCGACCGCGGCGGTCGGCCGATCGCCCGCCTCGAGCAGCCGGCAGATCCTCTCGTTGCGCACCAGGTACGGCTCGTGGAACTCCCGCACGCCCGGCATCCGGTGGAAGACCAGGCGCATCTCAGCCAGCAGCAGCCCCATCTGCTGGTCCAGCCGGGGGCTGCCGGCCAGCGCCACCAGGGCGCGGTGGAAGTGCTGGTTGGCGTTCGCCACGTCGTCCCAGCGGCCACCGGCGGCGGCCGCCAGCCCCTCGGTCACCGCGGCCCGGACCACGGCCACCGCGGCAGGGTCGCCGCCCGCCTCGCCATCACGCACCGCAGCCGGTTCGAGCAGCCTGCGGGCCCGGTAGACGTCCCGGACGGCATCGCGGTCGGGTTCGGCGACGAACACCCCGCGATGTGGTTCGCGGACGAGCACGCGCTCGGCCACGAGCTGGCTGAGCGCCTCCCGGACGGTGTTGCGGGAGACCCGCAGTGCGGCGCACACCGCCTGCTCGGGAAGCCGCGCGCCGGGGCGGAGCCGGCCTCCGGCCACCTCCTCGCGCACCGCCTCGGCCACCCGCTCGGCGGTCGAGGTGTGGGCGACCAGCGACCGCGCACGGGCCAGTGAGGCCAGCGCGTCACCGGCCGGGTCGACGAGGGTCACAGGACAACGGTATGTGACCGGCGGCCGCCGGGAGGACTCCGCCTGTTGCAGGATTGTTGAACAATCCTTACTCTCATCAATCACCGAACCGGACATCTGCGACGGGGGACCAGTGAGCGACGCTCCGAGAACCGCCACGGCCGCGATCGGGTCGGCCAGCAGCCGTGGCGCCGTGCTCGGCGCCATGTTCCTGATGGCCACCAGCGCCATCGGGCCCGGCTTCATCGTGCAGACGACCACGTTCACCGCCCAGCTCGGGGCGGCGTTCGCGTTCGCGGTGCTCGTGTCGATCCTGATCGACATCGCGGTGCAGTTGAACGTGTGGCGGGTGATCGGGGTGTCCCAGCGGCGCGCCCACGAGCTGGGCAACCTCGTCGCGCCCGGCGTCGGCTGGGTGCTCGCCGGGCTGGTCGTCCTCGGCGGCCTGGTGTTCAACATCGGCAACGTCGGCGGCACCGGGCTCGGCACCGACGCGATGCTCGGCCTCGACGCGAAGCTGGGCGGCGCGATGTCCGCCGCCATCGCCATCGCGGTGTTCCTCAGCCGCCGGGCCGGGGTCGCGCTGGACCGGATCGTCGTGGTGCTGGGCGCAGTGATGATCGCGATGACCGCCTACGTCGCGTTCGCCTCCGGCCCGCCGGTGGGCGAGGCACTGCGCAACACGGTGCTGCCCGAGCAGGTCGACTTCCTCGTCATCACCACGCTGATCGGCGGCACGGTCGGCGGTTACATCACCTACGCCGGGGCGCACCGGCTGCTCGACTCCGGGCTCACCGGTCCGCGCAACGTCGGCGCGATCTCCCGCAGCTCCGTCACCGGCATCGTGGTGACCGGCGTGATGCGGGTGCTGCTGTTCCTCGCCGTGCTCGGCGTCGTCGCCGGCGGCGTGACGCTCGCCGGCGAGAACCCGGCGGCCAGCGCGTTCTCCGCCGCCGCGGGCCAGGTGGGGCTGCGGGTGTTCGGCGTGATCCTCTGGGCCGCCAGCATCACCTCGGTGATCGGCGCGGCCTACACCTCGGTGTCGTTCGTGACCTCGCGCGGCACCACCGCACGCACCCGCAACCTGCTCACCGTCGGGTTCATCGCGCTGTCCGCCGTGAGCTACCTGCTCGTGGGCTCCGCGCCCGTGACGCTGCTCGTGTTCGCGGGCGCGTTCAACGGGTTGATCCTGCCGATCGGCTTCACCGTCGTGCTGTGGATCGCGTGGCGCCGCCACGACCTGCTGGGTGGCTACCGCTACCCGCGCCCGCTGCTCGCCGCCGGGGTGCTCGCCTGGCTGGTCAGCCTGTACCTAGGCTACTCCGCGCTCACGGGGCTGGCGAACCTGTGAGCACCGAGGTGGACCTGAACAGCGACCTGGGCGAGTCGTTCGGCCGCTGGGTGCTCGGCGACGACGAGGCGATGCTGGACCTCGTCACCTCGGCCAACGTCGCGTGCGGCTTCCACGCCGGTGACCCCTCGACGCTGCGCCGCACGACCGCGCAGGCCGCGAAGCGCGACGTCGCCGTCGGCGCCCAGGTCGGCTACCCCGACCTGGCCGGATTCGGCCGCCGGTTCGTCGACGTCGAGCCGGGGGCGCTGGCCGACGACGTGGTCTACCAACTCGGCGCGCTGGAGGGCATGTGCCGGGTCGCCGGCACCGCGGTGCGCTACGTGAAACCGCACGGCGCGCTGTACAACGCGGTGGTGCACCACGAGGCGCAGGCCCGGGCCGTCGTCGCGGCCGTCCGGGACTACGACGCCGCGCTGGCGGTGCTCGGCCTGCCCGGTTCGGCGCTGCTGCGGGCCGCCGAGGACGCCGGGCTGCGCGCGGTGCCGGAGTTCTTCGTCGACCGCGGCTACACCGCGCAGGCCACGCTGGTCCCGCGCTCGGAGCCGGGCGCGCTGCTGCACGACGCCGACGCGGCCACCGAGCGGGTGCTGCGGATGGTCACCGACGGCGTCGTCCGGGCCGTCGACGGCAGCGACGTGCGCGTCACCGCCGAGTCGGTCTGCGTGCACGGCGACTCGCGGGGCGCGGTCGCGATGGCCGCCGCGGTGCGCGCCGGCCTGATCGAGGCCGGCGTGACGCTGCGGCCGTTCGTCCGAGGGCCGGGCGGATGAAGGTGCTCCCCTGCGGCGACGCCGCCCTGCTGATCGAGGTCGGCGGGCTGCCCGGCGTACTGGCGCTCGCCGACGCCGTGCGGGCCGCCGCGCTGCCCGAGGTGCTGGACGTGGTGCCCGCGGCCCGCACCGTCCTGCTCAGCACCGCGCCCGGGACCGACCTGGCCGCGGTGCGGCGCACCGTGCTGGCGCTGCCCGTCGACGCCGCGCCGGCCGCCTCCGACGGGGACACCGTCGAGATCGAGGTGACCTACGACGGACCGGACCTGGCCGAGGTCGGCAGGCTCACCGGGCTCGGCGAGGCCGGCGTGATCGAGGCGCACACCGCGCGACCCTGGCGGGTGGCCTTCGGCGGGTTCGCGCCCGGGTTCGGCTACCTGTCCGACGGTGACCCGCGGCTGAACGTGCCGCGCCGCGACGAGCCCCGCACCACCGTGCCCGCCGGGTCGGTGGGCCTGGCCGGGGAGTTCAGCGGCGTGTACCCACGCTCGTCGCCCGGCGGGTGGCAGCTGATCGGGCGCACCGAGGCCGTGCTGTGGGACCTCGACCGCGATCCCCCGGCGCTGCTGCGACCGGGCGGCCGGGTGCGGTTCAGGCAGGTGCGGCCGTGATCGAGGTGCTGGCCACCGGCCCGCTCGCGCTGCTGCAGGACCTGGGGCGGCCCGGGCTCGCCGGCTCCGGGGTGGGCCGTTCCGGCGCGGCCGACCGGGCGGCGCTGCGGCTGGCGAACCGGCTCATGGCCAACCCCGAGGACGCCGCCGGGATCGAGGTCGTGTTCGGCGGGCTCTCGGTGCGGGCCGGACGCCGGTTGACCGTCGCGCTGACCGGCGCCCCGGCCCCCGCGACCGTCGACGGCACACCGGTCGGGCACCACGCGGTGGTGGTGCTGCGCGCCGGGCAGGTACTCACCCTGGGCGTCCCGCCGACCGGGCTGCGCACCTATCTCGCCGTGCGCGGCGGCGTGGACGTGGCGCCGGTACTGGGTTCGCGCAGCACCGACGTGCTGTCCGGGATCGGGCCGCCGCCGCTGCGCGAGGGCGACGAACTGCCCACCGGCCCAGAACCGGCGCGGTTCCCGCTGGTCGACGTGGCGCCGGTGGCCGTCCCGCCGGACGGCACCGTGACCCTGCGCGCCGTGGCCGGCCCGCGCGCGGACTGGGCCGCCGACGCGGCCGGGCTCACCGGCACCGTCTGGACGGCGTCGAGCCGCAGCGACCGCATCGGCATGCGGCTCGACGGGGAACCTCTGCGCCGGCTGCCTGGGGCCGACGAGCTGCCCAGCGAGGGGATGGTCCGCGGCGCGATCCAGGTGCCGCCCGGTGGCGGCCCGGTGCTCTTCCTCGCCGACCATCCGGTCACCGGCGGCTATCCGGTGATCGCCGTCGTGCTCGACGCCGACGTCGACCGGGCCGCGCAGGTGCGCCCCGGTCAGCCCGTCCGCTTCGCCCTCGTCCCGCCACCGTGGAAGGACCGCCCGTGAACCCTCGCGACCTGAGCCCCGCCGACGCCCGTGCCCGGTTCCGCGACGGGCTCGTCACCCCGACCGCCGGGTGGTGCGACGGCTGGACCCAGGCCAACCTGATCACCGTCCCGGCCGCGCTGGCCTGGGACTTCCTGCTGTTCACCCAGCGCAACCCACAGCCGTGCCCGGTACTCGACGTGCTCGACGCCGGCACCGTCAGCGGGCCGCTGCTCGACGGGGACATCCGCACCGACCTGCCGCTCTACCGGGTCTACGTCGACGGCGACCTGGCCGCCGAGACCCCGGACGTCACCGGCTGGTGGCGCGAGGACCTGGTCAGCTTCCTGATCGGCTGCAGCTTCACCTTCGAGCGCGCGCTCGGCGAGGCGGGCGTCCCGGTGCGGCACGTCGAGGAGGGGGTCAACGTGCCGATGTACCGCACCTCGTGGCGCTGTCGCGGGGCCGGGGCCGTGGGCGGGCCGCTGGTGGTGTCGATGCGCCCGGTCCCCGCCGACCAGGTGGCCGACGCGGTGCGGGTGACCGGCCGGTACCCGTCGGTGCACGGTGCACCGGTACACGTCGGGGATCCGCGCGAGCTGGGCATCGCCGACCTCGACGCGCCCGACTACGGCGACGCGGTGACCGTACGTGACGGCGAGGTGCCGGTGTTCTGGGCGTGCGGGGTGACCCCGCAGGCCGCCGTGGTGGAGTCCCGCCCGTCGCTGGCCATCGCGCACGCGCCGGGCTACATGCTGGTCACCGACGCGCGCGACGACGCCTATCTCGTCGGGGCCTGATCGGCCGCGGAGCGCTCCGCACCGGCCCGGGCCGCTGCCGGTCGCGGGGTGGCCAGCTGGGTCGGCTCGCAGCGCCCGCGCAGCGTGACGGCGTCGCCGAGCTCCCAGTTCGCCGCCTCCTCGGGACGGGCCAGCTGCACCGCCGCCCCGGCGGCGAGCACCCCACCCGGCACCGACTTGGCCAGCTCGGTGAGCCGGGCCGCCTCGTTCACCGGGTCGCCGATCACGGTGTACTCGTAGCGGCGGACGTCGCCGACGTTGCCCGCGACGGCGTCGCCGGCCGAGACGCCGATTCCTGCGGTCACCTCGCACAGCTGCGCGGTCAGCCGTTCGGCGAGCAGCCGGCCGGCCGCCAGCGCCGCACCGGCCGGGTCGTCGGAGTCGGTGGGGGCGCCGAACACGGCCAGCGCGGCGTCGCCCTCGAACTTGTTGATCCAGCCACCGCAGGACTCGACGACCTCGACGACGACGTGGAAGAACCGGTTGAGCAGGGCCACCACCTCGGTCGGCGGGCGCTGCGCGGCCAGCGCCGTGGAGCCGACCAGATCGATGAACAGCACGGCGACTCGGCGCACCTCCCCGCCGAGCTGCACGTCCGAGCGCAGCGCGGCCGCCGCGACCTCGTGGCCGACCTGGCGCCCGAACAGGTCCCGGATCCGTTCGCGTTCGCGCAGCCCGGCGGCCATCGTGTTGAACCCGGCCTGCAGCTGGCCGAGCTCGGTGCCGTCGTAGACCGGCACCCGGGCCTGCAGGTCGCCCTCCTCGACGCGGCCCATGGCGCTGCGCACCGCGAGGACCGGGTCGGCCACCGCGCGCGCCGCACCGACCGTCGTGAGGAACCCGACCACGAGCGCGGTGCCGCCGATGGCCAGCACGATGACCGCGAGCCGGGTGACCCCGACGTCGCGGAAGACCAGCGCGGAGACGGCCGACAGCAGCAGGCCGAACACCGGTACCCCCGTGCCCAGGGCCCAGAACAGCACCGATCGGACGATCACCCCGAACCTGATGCGGCGCCGCGGCGGGTCGGTGGTCAGCACACGCGCGGCCGCGGGACGCAGGATGCGCTCGCTGAGCAGGTAGGCGAGCGCGACCGTGGTGAGCCCGCCGAGCAGCACCGTCTCGCCGACCGACAGCGCCAGCCGCCAGGAGAACGTCGCGTTGAACGCCGCGAACACGGCGGTCGCGGTCAGCCACAGCACGGTCTGCACGGTGGCCAGCCGCAGCGGGCCGTAGAGCACGAGCTTGCGCTCCCGGCGCCGTGGGTCGCCCGCGCGCAGCCGGAACCGCCGCCCGCCCCAGTACAGCCCGAGCGGCAGCGCGGCGAGCAGGTACCCGCCGAAGAGCAGGAGGTTGAGCAGCCGGACGCGGCCGGGGTCGGCGATCGAGCCGGTCGGCAGCACCCACGCGGCCAGCATCATCACGATGGCGGCCCCGAACAGGTTGGCCACCACGATGACGGCCGCGAGCAGCAGCCGGATCGGCCAGCCGATCACCGACCGCTGCGCCTGCTCCGACTCGACCATGACCTGGGAGTTTAGGCCGATCGGCGCAACCGGCCGGGCGAGGTGGTGCGGACCGCCGCGCGCAGGTGCTCGTGCCCCGACCGCGACGCGACCGCGAGGTCCCAGCCACCCGGCCCGGCCTGCCGGGTCCGCAGTTCCACGGTGGACGGCAGCAGCAGCGGCTTGCGGAACGCGACGTCGAACTGCGCTGCGGCCGACAGCCGGCCCTGCAGCGCGGCGACGGCACGCGCGGCCGTCCACATGCCGTGCGCGATGGCCCGCGGGAAGCCGAACGCCCGCGCGGTGAGCGGGTGCAGGTGGATCGGGTTCACGTCGCCGCTGGCCCGGGCGTAGCGGCGCCCGGTGTCACCGGGCACCCGCCAGACCGCCGACGGCGGGCCGCCCTCGACGGCGGGCGGCTCGGGCTCGGCCGGCTCGCCCTCCGGCGCGCGGGCGCCGCGGGCCAGGTAGGTGCTGCGCCCGCGCCACACCGGCTCGCCGCCCGCCTCTACGTGCGCGACGAGGTCGACCCGGGCGCCCTTCGGGTGCGCCGCCAGGTTCTCCGCGTGCACCGCGATCCGCAGCCGCTCCCCCGGGTCGATCGCGCGGGCCGCGGTGATCCGGTTGCCCACGTGCACCAGCCCGGGCAACGCCAGCGGGAACGACCGGTCGGCCATCAGCGCGATCTGCAGACCGAACGCCAGCACGTGCGGGTAGGTCAGCGGCAGCGCGCCGTCCAGCGCGAACCCGCAGACCCGGGCGTACTCGGCGAGGTGCCCGAGGTCGACGGTGACGTCCTCTCGGACCAGTTCGGTGTCGGGCAGCGTCCCGGCGCGACCGCCCGGGAGCGCGGCGCCGATCGCGGCCTTGGCGTACAGCGGGCCCAGCGCGGGTGCGCCGTCCAGCAGGGTCACCGACGCCATCAGGCCCCCAGGATGCTCTGGCCGCACACCCGCACGGCCTGGCCGTTCACGCCGCCGGATTCGGCCTGTCCGAGCCAGCCGACCGTCTCGGCGACGTCGACCGGCAACCCGCCCTGGCGCAGGCTGTTGATCCGGCGACCGGCCTCGCGGGTACCCAGAGGCATCTTCGCGGTCATCTCGGTCTCGATGAAGCCGGGGGCGATCGCGTTGATCGTCGCGCCGCGCTCGGCGAACCGCGGGGCGAGCGCGCGGACCATCCCGATCACGCCGGCCTTGCTGGCCGCGTAGTTGGTCTGGCCGCGGTTGCCGGCGATGCCGCTGGTGGAGGCCACGCAGATGATCCGGCCGGTGTCGCGCAGCACGCCGGTGCCGGTGAGCAGCGCGTCGTTGATCCGCAGCTGCGCGGCCAGGTTGACCGCGAGCACCGCGTTCCAGCGGTCGGCGTCCATGTTGGCCAGCAGCTTGTCGCGGGTGATGCCGGCGTTGTGCACCACGATGTCCACGCCGCCGTGCCGCTCGCGGAGGTGGTCGAGCAGCCGGCGCGGGGCGTCGTCGGAGGTGATGTCGAGCTGCAGTGCGGTGCCGCCGGTGCGGTTCGCGACCGTCGCCAGTGCCTCCCCCGCCGCCGGGATGTCCACGGCGACGATCGACGCGCCGTCGCGGGCGAGGGTGTCGACGATGGCGGCACCGATGCCGCGGGCGGCTCCGGTGACGACGGCGATCCGCCCGGCCAGCGGCCGCACCCGGTCGACGGGGGCGTCCATCCCGGCCGGATCCACCGGCGGGCCGACCGGCACGCCGACGTGGACGACCTGCCCGTCGACGTAGGCCGAGCGGGCGGAGAGGAAGAACCGCACCGACGAGTCGACGGCCGCCGGGACGGCCTCGGACGCCACGACCAGCAGGTTCGCCGTCGCGCCCGCCCGGACCTCCTTGCCCGCGGACCGGACCAGCCCCTCCAGGGCCTGCGCGACCGCGGCCGCCTCGGCGTCGGTCTCGTCCGGCTCGGGGCCGAGCAGCAGCAGCCGCCCCGACGGGCCGAGCTCGCGGACGGCCGGGGTCAGGATCGCCTGCGCGGCGGCCAGGTCGGCGATGGTGCGGGCGCCCGTCGCGTCGAGCACGACCGCGGCGAGCTTCTCCTCCCCCGCCGCATCGACCACGGTGGCCCCGGACTCGGTGAGCAGCGCCCGGGTCGCGTCCACGAGCGCCCCCTTGCCCACGGCCCCGACCAGCGCGGGGCCGGCAAGCAGCGGCTGCCCGGGCTCGTAGCGGCGCAGCACCGGGACCCGGGGCAGCCCGGCCCGGGCAGTGATCGCCCCGCCGACGCCGGAGTTGGTCAGATTGCGGTACCAGTCGGTCGGGATCGAGCTCGGGGCACTCACTCGGCAGCCTCCAGGATCGCGACGACACCCTGGCCGCCGGCGGCGCAGATGGAGATCAGGCCACGCCCTGATCCCTTCTCGTGCAGCAGTTTCGCCAGCGTGGCGACGATCCGCCCGCCGGTGGCCGCGAACGGGTGACCGGCGGCGAGCGAGGAGCCGGCGACGTTGAGCTTCGAGCGGTCGATCGGCCCGAGCGGGGCGTCGAGGCCGAGCCGTTCCTTGGCGAAGGCCGGGTCCTCCCAGGCCTTGAGGGTGGCCAGCACGGTGGAGGCGAACGCCTCGTGGATCTCGTAGAAGTCGAAGTCCTGCAGCGTGAGGCCGTTGCGCTCGAGCAGCCGCGGAACGGCCCAGACCGGCGCGGTGAGCAGGCCGTCGCGGCCGTGCACGTAGTCGACCGCGGCGGTCTCGGCGTCGACGATGTGCGCCAGCACCGGCAGCTTGTGTTCCGCGGCCCACTCGTCGGAGCCGAGCAGCACCAGCGCGGCGCCGTCGGTGAGCGGGGTGGAGTTGCCGGCGGTCATGGTCGCGTCCGGACCGCGGCCGAAGACGGGCCGCAGCTTCGCGAGCTTCTCGGCCGAGGAGTCGGGGCGCAGGTTGTTGTCGCGGGTCAGGCCGAGGTACGGGGTGAGCAGGTCGTCGAAGAAGCCGCGGTCGTAGGCGGCGGCGAGGTTGCGGTGGCTCGCGGCGGCGAGTTCGTCCTGCTCGGCGCGCCCGACGCCCCACTCGGCGGCGGTGATCGCGGCGTGCTCGCCCATCGACAGCCCGGTGCGCGGCTCGGCGTTGCGCGGGATCTCCGGGACGATCTGTCCGGGCCGCAGGCCACCGAGGATCTTCAACCGGGCGCCGAGGCTGCGCGCCCCGTTGAGCGCGATGAGCACCCGGCGCAGGTCCTCGTTGACGGCGATCGGTGCGTCGCTGGCGGTGTCGACGCCGCCGGCGATGCCGCTCTCGATCTGCCCGAGGGCGATCTTGTTCGCGACCAGGACGGCGGCCTCCAAGCCGGTGCCGCAGGCCTGCTGGACGTCGTAGGCGGGCGTGGCCGGGGACAGCCGGCTGCCGAGCACCGCCTCGCGGGTGAGGTTGAAGTCGCGGCTGTGCTTGAGCACGGCGCCCGCCACGACCTCGCCGATCCGCTCGCCGGCCAGGCCGAAGCGGGCGACCAGGCCGTCGAGGGTCGCGGTCAGCATGTCGGAGTTGGACGCGCGGGCGTAGGCGCCGTTCGCGCGGGCGAACGGGATGCGGTTGCCGCCGATCACCGCGGCGCGCCGGGCGTTGGTCGCCATGGGGCCTTCCCTTCGTCGGGTGAGATTCCATTACCCACCAGTAGCCGGTACTGAAAGTACACGGTACTGTGAGTTCCGTGAAGGTCGCCCGTGATCGACGCAGCAGCCGGTGGGACGCCCACCGGCAGGCCCGCCGCGCCGAGCTCGTCGACGCCGCGATCGCCGCCATCCGCGCGCACGGCGCCGGTGTCGGCATGGAGGACGTGGCCGCCCGGGCCGGCACCAGCAAGACCGTCGTGTACCGGCACTTCGCCGACCGCGCGGAGCTGTACGTGGCGGTCTGCGCCCGGATCGCCGAGGCACTGGTCGCGCAGGTCCGCCGGGCCATGGACGCCGCGTCCGGCCCGCGCGCGACGGCGGCCGCCGGGATCGAGGCCTACCTGCAGCTCATCGAGGCCGACCCCGAGGTCTACCGGTTCGTGGTACACCGGCCGCTGCTCAGCGGCCGCGACGGCAGTGACATCCCCGCCGACCCCGTGCGCGATCTCGTCTCGTTGATCGGCGACCACGCCGCAGCGGTCATCGCCGGACGGCTCGAGCGCACCCGGGCCGACGTCGCCGCCGCCGTCCCGTGGGGGCACGGCGTCGTCGGCATGGTGCACGCGGCGGCGGACAACTGGCTGGCCCGCCCCTCGGGGATGACCCGCGAGGCGCTGGCCGCCCATCTCACCGATCTGGCCTGGGCCGGCCTGTCCGGCGTGGTGCCCGCTCCGGGGAGCGACACAGAGGAGGACGCATGACCGTCGAACGCGTGAACGCGATCGGCCCCGCAGCCCTGCAGCGCGTGCTGGACGGCCGCTGGGCCGCCGTACGCGACGACGTCCGCGCGCAGATGGGGGGGATCCGGCTGCATCCCGACCCCGACCTGGGCACCTCGGAGCACCGCGACCTGGTGGCCGACTGGATGCGCCGGCTCGCCGAGAGCCGCCGCCCGCACACCGGGTTCGACCCGGCGTACGGCGGCGAGGGGGACGTCGGCGGTGTCGTGACCGCGTTCCAGATGCTCGGCTACGGCGACCTGTCGCTGCTGGTCAAGGCCGGGGTGCAGTGGGGCCTGTTCGGCGGCGCGGTGCAGGTGCTGGGCACTTCTCGTCACCATGACAAGTACCTGAAGCAGATCATGGACGGGGACCTGCCGGGCTGCTTCGCGATGACCGAGACCGGTCACGGGTCGGACGTGCAGAACCTCGGCACGACCGCCACCTACGACCCGGCGACCGAAGAGTTCGAGATCCACACCCCGGACGCCGCCGCACGCAAGGACTACATCGGCAACGCCGCCCGCGACGGCCGGATGGCCGTCGTGTTCGCGCAACTGATCACCGGCGGCGCCTCGCACGGGGTGCACGCGCTGCTCGTCCCGATCCGCTCCGAGGAGGGCTCGGCGCTGCCCGGCGTCACGATCTCCGACTGCGGGCGCAAGGCCGGGCTCAACGGCGTGGACAACGGCCGGCTCATCTTCGACCGGGTCCGGGTCCCGCGCGAGGCGCTGCTCAACCGCTACGCCGAGGTGGCCCCCGACGGCACCTACACCAGCCCGATCGAGAACGAGACGCGCCGCTTCTTCACCATGCTCGGCACCCTGGTACGCGGGCGGATCAGCGTGGCCGGCGGAGCCGGCAGCGCGACCCAGAAGGCGCTGGCGATCGCGATCCGCTACGGCGAGACCCGCCGGCAGTTCAGCGACCCGGCCACCGGCGAGGAGGTGGTCGTCCTCGACTACCTCGCCCATCAGCGCAAGCTGCTGCCCGCGCTGGCCACGACGTACGCGCTGCACTTCGCCCAGGAGGAGCTCGTCTCGGCGATGCACGCCGTGCAGGCGTTCGGCGCCGAACCCGACGAGGCCGCGCAGCGCACCCTGGAGACGAAGGCCGCCGGGATCAAAGCCGTCGGGACCTGGCATGCGACCGCGACGATCCAGGCCTGCCGGGAGGCGTGCGGCGGCGCCGGTTACCTCGCGGAGAACCTGCTGCCGCAGCTCAAGGCCGACACCGACGTGTTCACCACGTTCGAGGGCGACAACACGGTGCTGCTGCAGTTGGTGGCCAAGGGCCTGCTGTCGGAGTACGGGGCCCGGGTGAAGAAGCTCGGTCCACTCGGGATGGCGCGGTTCGTGGGCGAGCAGGTCGCCGGCTCCGTGGTCGAGCGCACCGGGGCGCCGGCGATGATCGGCCAGGTCCGGCACCGCGACCTGCTCGACCGCGGCTATCATCGGGCGCTGCTCGTCGACCGCGAGGACCACCTGCTGGCCGCGCTCGCGCGGCGACTGCGCAAGGCCCTGACCCCCGGTGCCGACCAGTTCGGGATCTTCAACGCCGCCCAGGACCACCTGCTGCGGGCCGCGCGGGCGCACGTCGACCGGATCGTGTTCGACGCGTTCGCCGCGGCGGTGGAGCGGACCGGAGACGCTGCGGTGAAGCGGCTGCTCGACCAGGTCTGTCACCTGTACGCACTGTCGGTGATCGAGTCCGAGCGGGCCTGGTTCGTCGAGCACGGCCGGTTCACCGCGGCGCGCAGCCGCGCGGTCACCACCGCGGTCAACGAGCTGTGCGCGGCCCTGCGCCCGCACGCCCGGGCCCTGGTCGACGGCTTCGGCATCCCGGAGGACTGGCTGGCCTGCCCCCTGCTGGGCACTGACATGCTCGTGCGCGGATAACGCTGTTCGAACAGCGTTATCCGCGCACAGGCGGCCTGCCGCAAATTGGGACAGCGGGCGGGCCGGGTGCGCCGCCATCCTCGGTGAGGACCCCCGGGAGGCATCGTGCGCGCACAGATGATGGACCGCCCGTTGCTCATCAGCCAGCTGCTGTGGCGTGGTGAGCACGTCTTCGGCGAGAAGGAGATCGTCACCCGGCTCCCGGGCGCCTACCACCGGTACACCTACGCCGAGTTCGGCGTGCGGGCCCGCCGGCTCGCCCAGGCGCTGGCCCGGCTCGGCGTCGGCCCCGGCGACCGGGTCGGCACGCTGGCCTGGAACACCCACCAGCACTACGAGTCCTACTTCGGGGTGCCCTGCATGGGCGCCGTGCTGCACACGATCAACCTGCGGCTGTTCACCGAGCAGATCGCCTACGTGATCAACCACGCCGGCGACTCCGTGCTGCTCGTCGAGCCCGACCAGCTCCCGGCGCTGGAGAAGATCGCCAAGGACCTGCACACGGTCCGGGCCTACGTGGTGCTCGGCGACGGCCCGGTACCCGAGACGTCGCTGGCGCCCGTGTTCGGGTACGAGGAACTGCTCGCCGCCGAGGACGGCGACCTCGCCTGGCCCGAGTTCGACGAGAACACCGCTGCGGCGATGTGCTACACCTCCGCGACCACCGGCGACCCGAAGGGTGTCGTCTACTCGCACCGCAGCGTCGTGCTGCACTCGCTCAACCTCGCGCTGCACGGCTCCATCGGGGTTCGCGAGGAGGCCACGTTCCTGCCGATCTCACCGATGTTCCACGCCAACTCGTGGGGCATCCCGCACGCCGCAGCCATGCAGGGCACCACGCTGGTGCTGCCCGGACCGCACCCCGTGGCCGACGACTACCTCGACGCGATCGAGCGCGAGGGAGTCACACACGCGGTCGCCGCCGTGTCCGTCGGGGTGCTGATGCGCGACGCGCTGGAGCGCCGCAACCGCGACCTGTCCCGGCTCGAGGTGCTCTGGCTGGGCGGGCAGGCCCCGCCGCTCGGGCTCATCCACTGGTTCCGGGACCGCTACGGCGTCGAGGTCCCGCAGGGCTGGGGGATGACCGAGGCGTCCCCGCTGGCCACATTCACCGCGGTCAAGAAGCGGATCCGGGACGCGGGCCAGGAGGCGGTGGACCGCACGCTGGTCAAGCAGGGCCTGCCGATGCCCGGCATCGAGGTGCGGCTGGCCGACGAGTCCGGCGCGCCGCTGCCCTGGGACGGCGAGAGCGTCGGGGAGTTCCTGCTGCGCGGGCCGACGGTGACCGCGGCCTACCACGACGACCCGCGCACCGCCGCGAGCTTCGTCGACGGCTGGTTCCGCACCGGCGACGTGGGCGTCATCGACCCGGACGGCTACCTGCAGCTCACCGACCGGGCCAAGGACCTGATCAAGAGCGGCGGGGAGTGGATCTCGTCGGTGGAGCTGGAGAACGCGCTGATGTCGCACCCGGCGGTCGTCGAGGCGGCGGTGGTCGCGGTCACCGACGAGCGCTGGCTGGAGCGGCCGCTGGCGTGCGTGGTCGTCCGCGAGCCGGTGACCACCACCGGCCTGCGCGCGCACCTGGCCGGGCGGTTCGCCAGCTGGCAGCTGCCCGACGAGTTCCTGATCGTGCCCGAGATCCCCAAGACCGGCGTCGGCAAGTCGGACAAGAAGGTGCTGCGGGCCCGGTTCGCCGAACCCGCGAGCCGGCAGGCGCTGCGGGCGCCGGACGGGAGCTGACGATGCGCGCGGTCCGCTGGCACGGGGTCGGCGACGTCCGGCTCGACGAGGTCGAGGCCCCGGTGCTGCAGGAGGAGCCCGACGCGATCCTGCGGGTCACCACGGCCGCGATCTGCGGCTCCGATCTGCACGTGCTGCACGGCAAGATCCCGAAGGTGCCGAAGGGCATGATCGTCGGCCATGAGTTCGCCGGCGTGGTCGACGCCGTCGGGCCCGGGGTGAGCGCGTTCCGGCCAGGGCAACGGGTCGTCTCGGCCATGTTCGCCGCATGCGGGCGCTGCGACGCGTGCCTGGCCGGGCGGCACGCCCGCTGCCGGCAGAACCGCACGTTCGGCTACGGCGACCTGTTCGGCGGGCTCGACGGCGGGCAGGCCGAGTACGTCCGGGTGCCGTCGGCCGACACCACGCTCTGGCCGGTCCCGGACGGCGTCCCCGATACCGACGTGCTGTTCACCGGGGACATCCTGGCCACCGCCTACACCGGCTGCGTGGAGGCGCGCATCGAGCACGGCGACGTCGTCGCGGTGCTGGGTGCGGGGCCGGTGGGGCTGCTCGCGGTGCAGTGCGCGCAACTGTTCGCCCCGGCCGCGGTGTACGCGATCGACCTGGTGCCGGGCCGGCTGGAGCAGGCCCGGGCGTTCGGCGCGGTCCCGATCGACGCCTCCGCGGGCGACCCGCTCATGCTGCTGCGGGAACGGACCGGCGGACGGCGGGCGACCGTGGTGATCGAGGCGGTCGGCAACGCGGGTGCACTGGAGACCGCGTGGCGGATCACCGACGCCGGCGGGCGGATCGCGCTGGTCGGGGTGCTGACCGACGAGGCGTTCCCGCAGACCGCCGGACAGACCTGGCTGCGCGGCCTGTCGGTGATCCCGGTCAACGGCCAGCCGATCCGCTACCGGGAGCGGCTCGCCGCGCTGATCGGTGCGGGCCGGCTCGACCCGGCGGCCGTGATCACCGAGAAGATCCCGCTGGAGGGTGCCGTGGACGCCTACGCCCGGCTCGACCGGCGGGAGACGACGAAGGTCGTACTGGAGGTCTCACCCACCTGATCGGACCGCCGTCGTTTCCGGTCTCCAGGGGTCGGGTAGCCGATGAGCATGAAGATCTTGATGGTCCTCACCTCGCACGACCGGCTCGGCGACACCGGCAACCCCACCGGGTTCTGGCTGGAGGAGTTCGCCGCGCCGTACTACGTCTTCGCCGACGCGGGCGCCGAGATCACCCTCGCCTCGCCCGCCGGCGGGCAGCCGCCGCTGGACCCGAAGAGCGACGAGCCCGATGCCCAGACCGAAGCGACGAAGCGGTTCCAGGCCGACGAGGCCGCCGAGGCCCTGCTCGCCAACACCGTGAAGCTGGCCGACGTCTCCGCCGAGGACTTCGACGCCGTCTTCTACCCGGGCGGGCACGGCCCGATGTGGGACCTGCCCGACAACGAGACGTCGATCGCGCTGATCGAGAAGTTCCTCGCCGCCGGCAAACCGATCGGCGCGGTCTGCCACGCCCCGGCGGCGCTGGTGAACGTCCGCACCCAGGACGGTGCGTCCTTCGTCGCGGGCAAGCGCGTCACCGGGTTCAGCAACAGCGAGGAGGCAGGCGTCGGGCTGACCGACGTCGTGCCGTTCCTGCTGCAGGACCGGCTGATCGAACGCGGCGGCGGGTACGGCCGCGCCGAGGACTGGGCGCCGCACGTGGAGGTCGACGGCCGGCTGGTGACCGGCCAGAACCCGGCCTCCTCCGCGCCGGCCGCGCAGGAATTGCTGGCGCTGCTCCGCTGAAGTCGTCGTGCGCGGTTACTGGTGCTGACGCACCAGTTATCGCGCACGAGCCGCCAGCACCTCCGGCACCTGCAGGTTGATCCAGTCGATCAGGCCGGTGAGGTGCTCGGTGATCCCGCGGCCGAGCTCGGTGAGGCTGTAGGACACCTGCGGCGGGGTGGTGGGGACGACCTCCCGGTCGATGAACCCGTCACCCTCCAGCGTGCGCAGGGTCTGGGCCAGCATCTTCTCGCTCACTCCGCCGATGGCACGGCGCAGCCGGCTGAACCGCATCGGTTCGGTACGCAGCGCGACCAGCACCAGCACCGCCCACTTGCTCGTCACGTGGTCGAGGACGCTGCGCGCCGGGCAGGCGGAGTCGAATGCATCACCCGCAGACGGGTACCCGGCCTGTCCGACCTGCGTGCTCACGTCGACCTCCAGTACTTACCTGTGGGTACGTACTTACCGATGGTGAGTGCCCAACTCTACGGTCGACTGCGTCAACGAGGGAACACCGACCAGGGAGCGACACATGATCGCCGTGACAGGAGTGACCGGTCGCCTGGGCCGCGTCGTCATCGAGGACCTGTTGACCAAGGTCCCGGCCGACCAGCTCGTCGCCATTGTCCGCAACCCCGAGAAGGCGCGTGACCTGGCCGAGCGCGGGGTCCAGGTGCGCCACGGCGACTACGACGACCCGGACAGCCTGGTCGCCGCCTTCACCGATGCCGACCACCTGCTGTTCGTGTCCTCACCCGACGTGCGGCCGGGTGTGCGGACCCGCCAGCACATGCACGTCGTGGACGCCGCGGTGCGGGCCGCGGTCGGGCACATCGCCTACACCAGCGCGATCAAGGCCGACCAGGGCGTCGGGTTCCTCGAGGACCACGCCGTCACCGAGCACCTCATCCGCGAGACCGCGATCACCTACACGTTCCTGCGCAACACCTTCTACACCGAGGTCTTCGTCAACCCACCCTCGGTGCAGGCGGCCGTGCAGTCCGGTGAGCTGCGCGCCGCCGACGGCGGCAAGCCGCTCAACACCGCGACCATCCGCGATCTCGGCCTCGCGGCCTCGGCGGTGCTGACCGGTTCGGGCCACGAGAACCGGGTCTACGAGCTGTGCGGACCACTGTGGACCTACCCGCAGCTCGCCGACGCCATCTCCGAGCTGTCGGGCAAGCCGGTGGCATACCGGGAGATCCCGATCGAGGAGGCCGGGGAGATGGCCTTCGTCTTCCAGCTCGTGCGCGACGGCTTCTTCGCCGGGTCGACCGACGACCTGCCGAAACTGCTCGGGCGCCCGGCCACCGGCATCCGCGAGGCCGTCAAGGCGCTGCTCGCGGGCTGAGTCGTCCCGGTACCGGGCATGGCCTCAGCGAGCCGCCCGGTACCGGTCGACCAGGACCCGCTTGACCAGCTTCCCGGTCGGGGTGCGCGGCAGCTCGTCGACGAAGTCCACACTGCGCGGCGCCTTGTACCGGGCGATCCGCTCCCGGACGAAGTCCAGCAGCTCCTTCTCCAGGGCTGGGCCCGGCTCGGCACCCTGCGCCGGCACCACCACCGCCTTGACCTGCTCGCCCATCTCGTCGTCCGGCACCCCGATCACGGCGACGTCGTAGACCGACGGGTGCAGCGCGAGGCAGTCCTCGGTCTCCTGCGGGTAGATGTTCACCCCGCCGGAGATGATCGTGAAGGCGCGGCGGTCGGTGAGGAACAGGTAGCCGTCGTGGTCGAGGTAGCCGATGTCGCCGGTGGTCGACCAGGTCTCGTGCTCGGGGTGCTGCGCGGAGCGGGTCTTCTCGTCGTCGTTGTGGTAGCGGAACGGCACCTCGTCGCGCTCGAAGTAGACGGTGCCGATGCCGCCGACCGGCAGTTCCCTGCCGTCGTCGTCGCAGATCCGCAGGGTGCCCAGCGCCGCGCGACCGACCGAGCCGGGCTTGGCGAGCCAGTCGTGCGGTCCGATCACGGTGATCCCGGAGCCCTCGGTGGCGCCGTAGTACTCGTGCAGGATCGGGCCCCACCAGTCGAGCATCCGCTGCTTGACCTCCACCGGGCACGGGGCCGCGGCGTGGATCGCGGCCCGTTGCGACGACACGTCGTAGCGGGCGCGTACCGCCGGATCCAACTGCAGCATCCGGACGAACATCGTCGGCACCCACTGGCTGTGCGTGATCCGGTACCGCTCGATGTCGCGCAGCGCGGTCTCGGCGTCGAACCGGTCGGCCATCACCAGGGTCCCGCCCAGCGCGTGCGTCATCGCGCTGAAGCGCAGCGGCGCGGCGTGGTAGACCGGCGCCGGGGAGTAGTAGACGGTGTCGGCGTCGAAGCCGTAGAGGGGGCCGAACGCGGCGACGACGCTGTTGCCCGGCTCGTCCACCTGCCGGTCGGGGAGCTCCGGGCGGATGCCCTTGGGCCGGCCGGTGGTCCCCGAGGAGTAGAGCATGTCCACGCCGCAGGGCTGATCGTCCAGCGGCCCGCCGGGCTGGCCGGCGAGCGCCGCGGTGTAGTCGTCGTACCCGTCGACCGGCCCACCGAAGGGCCGCTCGCGGGCCCGAGCATCGGTACCGAAGGGCCGCTCGCCGGCCCGGGCATCGGTACCGAAGGCCAGCCGCCGCTGCACCCGCGGGGTGAGCGGGACGATCGCCTCGGCCGCCTCTCGCAGGCCCGCGGAGACCACCAGCACCCGCGCCTCGCAGTCGTCGACGATGTAGCCGATCTCCGGCGCCGACAGGTGGTGGTTCACCGCGGTGATGTAGAGCCCGGAACGGACCGCGGCCCAGTAGACCTCGAAGGCCTCCGGGGCGTTGTCGGTGACGACGGCGACGTGATCGCCCCGGGTGAGGCCGGCCGCGCGCAGCACCCGGGCCAGCCGGGCCGAGCGGTCGTCCAGTTGGGCGTAGGTCACGGTCCGTCCGTTGGCCGACATGATGATCGCCGGCTTGTCGGGCGTTGTGCGCGCGTGCGTTCCCGGGTACACCTGACCCCCTCGTCGTGTGCTCACCCCGGACGCTAGCCGCCCGGGCCCCGGCACGGACAACCCTCGGCCAGGAGGGACCCTGCCCATGAGGCTCGTCGTCGACCTGACCCGCTGCCAGGGCTACGCGCAGTACGCCTTCCTCGCACCGCAGGTGTTCCGGATGGCCGGCGAGGAGGCGCTGCTCTACGACCCCGGCCCGGACGAGGACCAGCGGGAACGCGTGCTGCGCGCCGCCGCGGCCTGTCCTGTCCAGGCGATGCGGATCGACCGGGTGGACACCCCTGCGGAGCCGTCGCCGGCCGTGCACTCCACGGCGGTGCGATCGACGACGGCCGGTGCGGCAGGAGCCGAGCCATCGGGCGGCGCCGCGGCGTTGCGGCGCACCGGCCGGGTGGTGATCGTCGGCGCCGCGCTGGCCGGTCTGCGGGCCGCGGCCGTGCTGCGCCGGGAGGGTTTCCGCGGGTCGCTGACCCTGATCGGGGACGAGCGGCGCGACCCCTACGACCGGCCGCCGCTGTCCAAGCAGGTCTTGACCGGCTGGGTGCCGGCCGCGGACACCGCGCTGCCCCGGCCGCGTGACCTCGACGCGCAGTGGCGTCTCGGGACACCCGCCACCCGGCTGGACCTGACCGGCAAGCGGGTGGGGCTGGCCGACGGCGACTGGGTTCCCTACGACAAGTTGCTGATCACCACCGGGGTGCGGGCGCGCCCCTGGCCGAACCCGGACGAGGCCGCGCTGGACGGGGTGTTCGTGCTGCGCACCCGCGACGACGGGCACGCGCTCGCCGCCCGGCTGGGCGCCGGGCCGGGTCGGGTGCTGGTGGTCGGGGCCGGGTTCACCGGTTCCGAGGTCGCGTCGGCGTGCCGGGACCTCGGGCTCGCGGTGACCGTCGTGGAGGCCGGGCCGGCGCCGCTGGTCGGCGCGATGGGCGGGGTGATCGGTGCGGTCACGGCGGACCTGCAGCGCGAGCACGGCGTCGACCTGCGGTGCGGGGTGACGGTCACCGCCCTGGAGGGCGACGGCAGCGGGCGGCTGCGGCGCGCCCGGCTCTCCGACGGCACCGTGCTCGACGTCGACGTCGCGGTGGCCGCGCTCGGCGGGATCCGCAACGTCGAGTGGCTGGAGGGCTCCGGGGTCGCAGCCGGCGCCTGGGGTGTGGGGTGCGACGCGGGCTGCCGCGTCTTCGACGTCAACGGCCTGGTCAGCGACGACGTCTTCGCCGCCGGTGACGTGGCCCGGCTGCCGCACCCGGTCTACGCGTACCAGTTCCTGGCCCTGGAGCACTGGGGCAACGCGGTCACCCAGGCGGAGATCGCCGCGCACAACATGGTCAGCGGGGAGACCGACCGCTGGCCGCACCTGACCCTGCCGGTGTTCTGGTCCTCCCAGTTCGGGGTCGAGATCAAGTCCGTGGGCGTGCCGAGCTTCGCCGACGAGGTCGTCGTCGCGCAGGGGTCGGTGGCGCAGCGGCGCTTCGTCGCCGCCTACGGCTACCGGGGCCGGATCACCGCCGCGGTCGGGATCGACCAGGCGAAGTGGATGGAGTTCTACGAGCGGCAGATCGAGCAGGCGGCTCCGTTCCCGCCCGCCTTCACCCACGTCGACCAGCCGCCGGCGGACACCGCGCCGGTGGAGGCCGGCTTCCCGGAGCGGGTGGTGCCCGTCCATGGCGCGACAGTGGTGGTCACCGGGCACGACCCGTCCGAACGCCGGGCGACGCTGGTGCGGCCGGGGCACGTTCGATGAGCGCCGGGATGACCGTGGACGAGGCGTTCGACCGGATCCTGGACCACCGCAACCGGGCGAACCCCTACCCGCTCTACGCCGACCTGCGGCGCACGCCGGTGGCGCGGCTGCGGGACGGCACGTACGTCGTCAGCACCTACCGGGAGATCACCGCGCTGCTGCACGACCCGCGGATCAGCTCCGATCCGGCCAACCTGCCCGACGGCACCGGCGAGGCGCCCACGGGCCTGCCGCCGAGCTTCATCCGGCTGGACCCGCCCGACCACGACCAGCTCCGCCGGCTGGCCATGCGGCACTTCGGGCCGCCGCACACCCCGGACCGGATCGACGGCATGCAGCCGCAGTTGCGCGAGATCACCGACCGGCTGATCGACGGGTTCGCCGACCGGAGCCGGGTCGACCTGGTCGACGACTTCGCCTACCCGTTCCCGGTCACGGCGATCTGCGCGCTGCTCGGTGTGCCCCGGGAGGACGAGCCGCGGTTCCACACCTGGGCCGACGCGATCGTCGAGGCGATCGACCCGGCCGCCGGGGACCTGGCCGAGCGGCGGCGCAAGGACAACCGGGCGCGAGCGGAACTCGCCGGGTACCTCGCCACCCTGATCGAGGCGCGCCGCCGGCAACCGGGCGACGACCTGCTCTCCGGGCTGGCCACCGACCACGCCCCGGAGGGGCCGATGTCGCTGCCGGACCTGCTCAGCACGGCCGTCCTGCTGCTCATCGCCGGCCACGAGACCACCGTCAATCTGATCGCCAACGGGATGCTCACGCTGCTGCGCCACCCGGACCTGCTCGTCCGGCTGCGCGGCGAGCCCACCATGGTGATCCGGCTGGTCGAGGAGCTGCTGCGCTACGAACCGCCGGTGCAGTACCTCCCCAGCCGGGCCGCCCTCGACGACATCGAGATCGCCGGCACCCACATCCCGAAGGGCTCCCAGGTGCGGCTGATGCTCGCGGCCGGTAGCCGCGACCCGGCGCGGGTACACGAGCCGGAACGGTTCGACCCCGGCCGCGAGCAGAACGAGCACTTCGGCTTCGGCGGTGGCGTCCACTACTGCTTCGGGGCGCCGCTGGCCCGGGTGGAGACCTACCTCGCGCTGACCGAGCTCGCCCGCCGGTTGGACAACCCACGCCTGGTCACCGACCCGCCGCCGTACCGGCCGAACTCGGTACTGCGCGGACCGCGCCACCTGCTCGTCGACATCGACGGGGTCCGCCCGGCCTAGTCGGGCCCGGGCGCGGCAACCGGCACTGCTCGCCGCGTGACCGGCAGCCGATCAGACCCCCCGTTCGGCCAGGTTCGCGTGCGCGGCGCGCAGGTCGCGCTTGAGGATCTTCCCGCTGGGATTCTTCGGGAGCGCATCGGCGAACACGACGTACTTGGGCCGCTTGTACCCGGCGAGGTGTTCGCGGACGTGCGCGGTGACCTGCTCGACGGTCAGCTCGACACCGGCCTTGGGCACCACGACCGCGGTGACCGCCTCGATCCAGCGCGGGTGGCTGATGCCGAACACGGCGACCTCGGCGACGCCCTCGAGCAGGTAGATGGCCTCCTCGACCTCGCGGCTGGCGACGTTCTCCCCACCGGTCTTGATCATGTCCTTCTTGCGGTCGACCACCGACAGGTAGCCGTCCTCGGACAGGATGCCGAGGTCACCGGAGTGGAACCAGCCGCCCCGGAACGCCGCCGCGGTCTTCTCCTCGTCGTTGTGGTAGCCCAGCGCGGCGTGCGGGCTGCGGTGCACGATCTCACCGATCTGCCCGGGTGGCACCGGGTTGTCGTCGTCGTCGACGAGCCGGGTCTCCACGTTCAGCGACGCCCGGCCCGCGGTGCCCGCCTTCGGCATCTGCTCGTGCGGGCGCAGGATCGTGGCCAGCGGCGACATCTCGGTCTGCCCGTAGAAGTTCCACAACTGCACGTCGGGCAACCGGCGCTGCAGCTCCCGCAGCACCTCCACCGGCATCGGGGAGGCGCCGTAGTAGCCCTTGCGCAGCGACGACAGGTCGGTCGTGTCGAACTCGGGGTGGCGCAGCAGCGAGATCCACACCGTCGGCGGGCAGAACAGCTTGGTCACCCTCTCCCGCTCGATCGTCGCGAGCAGGGTGGCCGGGTCCGGTCCGGGCAGGATGATGCTGGTCGCGCCCAGGTAGACATCGACGGAGAAGAAACAGTCCAGCTGCGCGCAGTGGTACATCGGCAGCGCGTGCACCTCGACGTCGTCGACCGCCATCCCGCCGTCGACGATGCAGCTCACGTACTGCGCGATCAGCGACCGGCTCGGCAGCATCACGCCCTTGGGGCGGGACTCGGTGCCGGAGGTGTACATCAGCCGCAGCGGGTCGTCGTCGGCGATCGGCACGCCGGGCTCGCCCGGGTCGCGGTCCCCGTCGATCCAGCCGTCGACGTCCTCCCAGCCCTCAGCCGGGTCGGTGCCGGCGAGGGAGATCCAGCCACGGACCCCGCCGGAGAGCCCGGCGCTCGCCAGCGCCTTCTCCGCGGTGGGCGCGAGCGCGTCCTCGGTGACCAGCCCGGACGCCCCGGAGTGGGACAGGATGAACGCGATCTCCTCCGCGCCCAGCATGAAGTTGACCGGCACCAGCACCACGCCCAGCTTGGCCGTGGCGAACACCAGCACCGCGTACTGCCAGGAGTTGTGCGACAGCAGCGCGAGCCGGTCGCCCTTGACCAGCCCTCGCTCGGCCAGCGCGTGCGCGGCCCGGTTCACGCATGCGTCGAACTCGGCGAACGTGGCCCTGCGCTCGCCGGCCACCACGCCGAGCTTGTCCGGGCAGCGCAGCGCGGTGCGGCGCAACAGGTCGCCGATCGAGTGCTGGCGGGCGCGGGCGACCGCCCCGGTGGTCTCGGGTGTGAACTGCGCGACGTGGGCCATGGGCCGCATCCTGCCCGATCGGTCACGTTCCGGGGACCGGCTCCACCGATGTCCGTTGCATCCGGAGGCGGTCCAGCTCGTAGGTGACGACGGCCAGCACCAGCAGGTCGAACGTGAGCCCCACCAGGGCACCGAACTGGTCGCTGGTGAACGCGAAGACCTGGGTGAACAGGATGTCGACCAGGATCGCGACCCGGAACAGCTCGAACGCCTGCAGCCGGTGCCGCCGCAGCCGGACCGCCCCCACGACGGCGAGCACGGCCGAGGCCGCCCCGGACAGCAGTGACGCCATCACGGCGCCCTGCTCGGGACCGAAGTCGAGCGTGCCCCCGACCGCCAGCGCGAGGCCGACCGCGATGCCCGCGAGCAGCCGCAGCAGCGCCAGCAGCACGAACATCGTGATCATCGTGACGACCATCCACCGGCGCCGCAGCAGCCACTCCGCCGCGGCCGACAACCGATCGGCGACGATGCGGTGGGCGGGTCGTCGCCGCATCTCGCGTTCGGGGAGGGCCCGCAGCAGCCTGGTGAGCGCCGCGGCGATGGCGGGTGACTCCGCCGGGTCGTCGCGCTGCACGAGCTCCAGCGCGGACCGGCGCTCCTCCGCGGTGAGCCCGGTGGTCAGGCCCCCGACGGCCGCGTAGGCGGCGTTCGCGTAGCGCTCCGCGGCCTGTAGCGGCCGGTGCGACCTGGTGCGCCGCGCCAGGATCACCAGCAGCGCGAAGACCAGATAGATGATCGCCGCGGCCGGGCGGTAGAAGTAGTCCGTCCTGCTGGTGACGAACTTGCCCACCTCGTCGACGAACAGGCCGAACCCGATCCCGCCGATCAGCGCCGCCCAGGTGCGTACTCCGCTGCCCATGTAGAGCAGCGCCAGCAGCAAGGCGCACAGCATCAACAGGCCGCCCCACACCACGTGCGCGATGTGCAGGGCCCCGCCGCCGATCTGCGGGTAGTGGGCCAGCGCGAGGTAGCCGCGGGTCACCAGCACGGTCGCGATACCCGCGACGGCGAACAGTTCGAGGTTCCGGCCGCCGCCGGCGATCCTGATCGGCCGGAGGCGCCGTACCGCCACCACGGGAACGACGCTAGCGCCGCGGCGGCGGGCTCCGCTGCGCCCGGCCGCTCCGACTCCGCGGGCGGCGCGAGGTTGGGCCGCACGGCCGCGGCGCGGTGGGCCCGGATGCGGGGCGGTCAGGCCGGGCGGCAGATCACCGCGCCGGACCGATGACCGGAGACGGTCACGCCGGGGGCCGCGGCGAGCGCCGTGACCGGGTCGCCCGTCGCTGCGGTCCGGATCGGGCGGATGCGGCCGCCGCGGCGGTCCCCCGGCTCGATCCGCCACAACGCGAACCCGCCCCCGACATCGCCGGAGGCGAGGGTTCGGGTGCCCGGGATCCAGGCCAGCGCGCTGACCCGGTCGGCGTGCCCGCCCACGGCCAGCAGCGCCTCCCGCCCGGTCGGCCCCGCCCCGGAGAAGTCCCAGCAGGCGATGTCCGCACCGCCGTCGCACGCCAGCCAGCGACCGCTCGACTCGAACGCGAGATTCGCCACCGTGGTCGGGAACCCGCTCATCCGGAAGTCGGACCCGCCGGGCAGCCGCCAGCCGTGCAGGGTGGCGTCCTGGCTGCCGCCGACCACCCAGCGCCCGTTCGGGGCCACGGCCAGCCCGGCGATCGCCCCAGGGGCGGGCAGGCGTTCGACGATCTTGTCGGCGGACGGCTCGAACACCGTGACGCCCTGGTAGGCCGCGGCCGCGACCCGGCGCTCGCCACGGACCCACGCCAGCCCGGTGCAGGTGCTGGTGAGCAGGGGCGACGTCCAGCACCGCGAGCTGTCCCGGTCGACGACCCGGACCTGGCGGCCTTCCGCGACGGCCAGCCGGTCGGACCGGTCGGACCAGGCGAGCGCCGCACACCAGCCCGTCGCGGCGTGGCGCAGCAGCCGGCCGTCGGCGCCGAGGTCCCACATCGCGCAGCACTCCGAGCCACCGGCGGCCAGCCGGGTGCCGTCGGGGCTGACGGCGAGGGCGAGCAGGGCGTCGCCCAGGGTGAGCCGGTGACGCGGCGCGCCGTCCGCGTCGAGCACGACGACGGCCCCCTCCGAACCACCGACCACGACCCCGCCGGCCGAGGCGGCGAGCGCGACCACCGGCTCCTCGAGATCGGCCCGCCACCGCGGTGCCGTGCTGGTCGCGGCGGTCATGCCCCGGCCCCGACCAGGCAGGCCCGGAAGCCTGCCTCGAGCTCGGCGCGGTCGAGGTTGCGGCCGATGAACACCATCCGGTTGCGCCGGGACTCCGTCTCGCGCCACGGCGCCCCGAGCTCGCCGTCGTGCAGCATGTGTACGCCCTGGAAGACGTAGCGTCGGTCGTCGCCGGCCAGGTTGAGCACGCCCTTGCTGCGGAACAGGTCCGGGCCGCGCCGGCCCAGCAGGGTGCCGAGCCAGTCGTTCAGCCGCGGCACGTCGACCGCACCGTCGGCCTCGATGCCGACGCTGGTGACGCTCTGGTCGTGCTGGTGCTCGGCGTCGGGGTCGAGGAAGTCGGGCTCATCGGCGAGGACGGTGTCGAGGTCGAACGCGCGGACGTCGAGGATCTGCCGCAGATCGACGTCGGCGCGGACGGCGGGCAGCACGGCGGCGCTGGCGTTGACGGCCCGGATGCGACCGGTCACCTCGGCGATCTCGCCCGGCCCGACCAGGTCGGTCTTGTTGAGCACGATCCGATCGGCGAACGCGATCTGCTCCACGGCCTCGTTCTCCACCCCGTCGGGTTTGACCTCGTCGAGGTGGGCGAGCACGTGCTTGGCGTCGACGACCGTGACGATGGCGTCGAGCCGCAGCTGTGCCCGCAGGGTGTCGTCGACGAAGAAGGTCTGCGCGACCGGTGCCGGGTCGGCCAGACCGGTGGTCTCGACCAGGATCGCGTCGAAGCGGTCCTTGCGACGCAGCAGCGCGCCGAGGATCCGGATGAGATCCCCGCGCACGGTGCAGCAGATGCAGCCGTTGTTCATCTCGAACACCTCCTCCTCGGCGTCGAGCACCAGGGCGTCGTCCACCCCCACCTCACCGAACTCGTTCTCGATCACGGCGATCCGCAGGCCGTGACGGTCGGTGAGGATGCGGTTGAGCAGGGTGGTCTTGCCGGACCCGAGGAAGCCGGTGAGCACGGTGACCGGGATGCGCTGATCGGTGGGCATGCCGGCCAGTAGAGCGTTAGTGACAACGATTTTCAAATAGGCTGCGGCGCATGCGCCGCAGCCCCTCAGGCCGCCGTGAGGATCCGCGGACCGTCCTCGGTCACCGCGATGGTGTGCTCGACGTGCGCGGCCCGGCTGCCGTCCGCGGTGCGCAGCGTCCAGCCGTCCGCGTCGCGGCGGTAGTCGTCGCCCCCGCCCGCGATGAGCATCGGCTCGATGGCCAGCACGAGCCCGGGGCGCAGCGTCAGCCCGCAGCCGGGGCGGCCCTCGTTGGGCACGTGCGGCATCTCGTGCATGGACCGCCCGACGCCGTGCCCACCGTGGTCGGCGAGCATCCCGTAGCCGGCCCCGCGGCCGACCGAGGAGATGGCGTGCCCGACGTCACCGAGCCGCCGGCCGGGCCCGGCGGCGGCGATCCCGGCGTGCAGGGCCCGCCCGGTGGCGTCGATCAGCGCGAGATCGGCCGGGTCGGCCTGCCCGACGACGAAGCTGACCGCGGCGTCGGCGCACCAGCCGTCGAGGTGCACGGCGAGGTCGATGCTGACCAGGTCGCCGTCGGCGAGCACCTGCGGGCCGGGGATGCCGTGCACCACGGCGTCGTTGACGCTCGCGCAGATCACCGCCGGGTACGGGGTGGGCGCGAACCGCGGGTGGTAGTCCAGGAACGTCGGCTTCGCGCCGGCGGCGGCGATCAGGCCCGCAGCCACGTCGTCGAGTTCCTGCACCTGCATCCCGGCGCGGGCGTGCTCGCGCAGCGCACCCAGCACCCGCGCCACCACGGCACCGGCCGCCGCGATGGCGTCCACCTCGCCGGCCGTCTTCAACTCGATCACTGCCCGCACCTTTCGTACCGCGATAACAATACCGGTATTACTATCACGGTCATGGTGCGCGTGCCGCTGACCCCAGCCGACCGCGAACGTGGTGAGCGACTGGGCCGCCTGCTGCGCGAGGCCCGCGCCGACCGCAGCCTCATCGACGTGGCCGGCGCCGCCGGCATCTCCGCCGAGACCCTGCGCAAGATCGAGACCGGTCGCATCCCCACGCCGGCGTTCTTCACCGTGTCCGCGCTGGCCGGCGCCCTCGGCCTGTCACTGGACGTGCTCGTCGCGGCCACCGGGCCGGACGCTACGCCCGGCCGGCCCGCTCCGGCCGCCTGAAGGGCCGAACGACTGCTCCATCACACCTGGACCGGTCGGGGGCGCAATCCCCCGGACGGACTCCCTAAACTCACCCCCGCGTGATCGTTTCGACGACGCGCGCGCCGTACCCGTCCCGCCCGGAGGTTCCGTGACCACGCAAGCCCACGACACGGCCGAGCCCGATCTGGTGGTCACCCCGCCGAAGACCGCCGCCGCCGGGCTGCCCGCCGTCGCGGTCAGCATGAAGATGGCGCTGCAGCAGATGGGGCCCGCGCGCACCGCGTCGAGCCTGCTGCGACTCAACCAGGTCGACGGCTTCGACTGCATGAGCTGCGCCTGGCCCGACCCGGCGCCGGGCGAGCGGCACACGGCCGAGTTCTGCGAGAACGGGGCCAAGGCCGTCTCCGAGGAGGGCACCAAGGAGCGCGTCGGCCCCGAGTTCTTCGCCGAGCACAGCCTCTCCGACCTGGCGAACCGCACCGAGTACTGGCTGGGCAAGCGGGGCCGGCTGACCCACCCGATGGTCCGCCGCGAGGGCGCCGAGCACTACGAGCCGATCAGCTGGGACGACGCGTTCACCCTGGTCGGTGAGCACCTCAACGCGCTGACGAGCCCGGACGAGGCGCTGTTCTACACCTCGGGCCGCACCTCCAACGAGGCCGCGTTCCTCTACCAGCTCTTCGCCCGCGCCTTCGGCACGAACAACCTGCCGGACTGCTCCAACATGTGCCACGAGTCGACCTCGGTGGGCCTCGCGGAGACGATCGGCATCGGAAAGGGCTCGGTCTCGCTCGCCGACATCCACAAGGCCGACCTGATCGTCGTCTCCGGGCAGAACCCGGGCACCAACCACCCGCGGATGCTGTCGGCGCTGGAGATCGCCAAGCACAACGGCGCGAAGATCCTCGCGATCAACCCGCTGCGCGAGGCGGGGCTGCTCCGGTTCGACAACCCGCAGAAGCCGCTCGGGCTGGCCGGCCGGGGCACCGAACTCGCCGACTGCTTCCTGCAGATCCGCTCGGGCGGCGACCTGGCGCTGTTCCAGGCCATCGGGCACCTGTTGCTCAAGGCCGAGGAGGAGCGGCCGGGCAGCGTCGTCGACCGGGAGTTCATCGACCAGCACACGGTGGGCTACGAGGCCTACGCCGCGCACGTCCGCGACCTCGACTGGGACGAGGTGCTGGCCGCGACCGGCCTGACCCGCCCGGAGATCGAGACCGCCGCGCAGATGTTCGCCGACGCGAAGCGGATCGTGAACTGCTGGGCCATGGGCATCACCCAGCACCACAACGCGGTCGCGACGATCAAGGAGTTCGTCAACGTCGCGCTGCTCCAGGGCATGATCGGTAAGCCGGGCGCGGGGCTGTGCCCGGTGCGCGGGCACTCCAACGTGCAGGGCGACCGCACGATGGGGATCTGGGAGCGCTCCCCCGACTCCTTCCTCGACGCCCTGGGCGCAGAGTTCGGCTTCGAGCCGCCCCGGGAACACGGCATGGACGCCGTCGCCGCCGTCCGCGGGCTGCGCGACGGCAAGGCCAAGGTGTTCATCGGCATGGGCGGCAACTTCGTCGCCGCCATGTCCGACACCGAGCTCACCGAGGCCGCGCTGCGCTCGGCCGAGCTGACCGTGCAGGTCTCGACCAAGCTGAACCGCTCGCACGTGGTGTGCGGGAAGACCGCGCTGATCCTGCCCACCCTGGGCCGCACCGAGCGCGACCTCACCGGCGGCACCGAGCAGCGGGTCACCGTCGAGGACTCGATGTCGGCCGTGCACGCCTCGCGCGGGCGCAACAAGCCGGCCGGCGAGCTGCTGCGCTCCGAGGTCGACATCATCTGCGGCGTCGCCCGGGCCACCCTGGGCGACCGGTACGGAATCCCGTGGCACGCCTTCGCCAAGGACTACGACGAGATCCGCGAGCGCATCGGCCGGGTCGTCCCGGGCGCCGAGGGCTACGCCGAGAAGATCAAGAAGCGAGGCGGCTTCACACTGCCGCACCCGCCGCGCGACTCCCGCAGCTTCCCGACCACGGCCGGCAAGGCCGTGTTCTCGGTCAGCCCGCTGGCCGCCGTGCGGGTGCCGGCGGGCAAGCTCGTGCTGCAGACCATCCGCAGCCACGACCAGTTCAACACCACGATCTACGGCCTGGACGACCGCTACCGCGGCATCCACTCCGGGCGCCGGGTGGTGTTCATCAACTCGGCCGACCTGGCCGAGCTGGGCTTCGCCGACGGCGACATGGTCGACCTGGTCGGCGAGTGGTCCGACGGTGTCGTCCGCCGGGCGAACGACTTCCGGCTCGTCACCTACTCCACGCCCAAGGGATGCGTGGCCGCGTACTACCCGGAGACGAACCCGCTCGTCCCGCTGGACTCGGTCGCCCTGCAGAGCAACACCCCGACCTCGAAGTGGGTCATCGTGCGGCTGGAGCGGGCCGGGCAGTCCCGGGACTGATCCCGCGCTACGCGGCGGAGGCGGGGGTCGCGGGCGGCAGCATGCCGCGCGCGCGGTGCTCGAGCACGTTCGCGGCCGGCCGGGGCAGCGTCCACCCGGTGCGCCGCTCGAGCTCGGCCAGCCGGCGGCGGGCCCGCTGGTAGGCGGTGCGCCGCTCCTCTTCGTGGGGGCTGTCCCCGGCGACCGCGAGCAGCTTGAGGACCTGGTCGAGCAGGGCCCGCTCCCCCGGCGCGAACCGCGCGGCGCGGATCCGCTCGGCGGCCTGCACCGCGGCCTGCCAGGCCCGTTCGGCCCGCTCGGCGGCCCGCACGAACCCGTCCGCGTGTGTCTCGCCGGGCCACTCCTCGGTGGCCAGGGCACTCGCCTCGGCGAACGCGTCGACGAACCGGGCCGTCGCAGGCTGGGCGACGTCGGCCAGCTCGGGCCGGCGTAGCACCGCACCGGGGTCGCACTCGTACGCCGCGAACTCCCGGGCGGTCACCGCCTGCCGGCGCACCGCGTCATGCCAGCGCTCCCGGGCCGAGTCCGCCGCTGCCGGGTGCGGGGCCGAACGGGCGCCGGCGCCCGTGCTCGACGGAGCGAACCCGCTCGCCCGCACCAGCGCCCAGACGACCAGCAGCGTCACCAGCACCCCGGGCAGCAGCGGCATCCACTGGAACAGATCGTGCCAGCCGGGCCCGGGGCCCGGCCCCCAGTGGTGGTGGTGGTAGTGGTGGTGCTCGCCGAAATCGGGTCCGTATCCGGGAAGCATGCCGGCCCTCCTACCACCCGTCCTGCACTTCGGCGTCGCCGTGCGGCACCGGGCTCGACGGTAACCACGATCGGGTTATCGCCCGGTGAACGCGGCAGTGTTCTCTCAGGTCCGGGTCTCGCGCAATACCGCCAACCGGCCTACCGCCTCGGCGGGCGCTCGCTCAGCGGCCGTCAGCACCCCGTCACCAGCCCCGCATGTCCACCGGCCAGCGCTCGGCGACGCGGTCCCCGTCGACCAGGTAGATCGCCTCGTGCAGCACGACGGTGGGGTCGACGTGCGCAGGCGCAAGCCGGATCCGGTCCCCGACCCGCAGACCCAGCTCGCCGGGGGCGAAGGTCGTGTGCTCGTCGGAGCAGAACCAGACCTGCGCGCCGGGGATGGTGGGCGGGCCGTGGTCCATGCCGAGGGCCTTGAGCCCGACGTCGACCACCGCATGCCCACCGTTGTCGCCGGGGGACATCGAGATCACCGTGCCGAGCAGCCACACCGCCTGCTCGAACGGGTGCCCGAGCGCGGTGTAGGCGGTGTCCATCAGCGCGTACGAGCCGGCCTGGATCTCGGTGGCCCAGGTGTTGTCGCGGTAGGTGCCGGTGCCGCCGGCGCTGATCACGTCCCCGCCGACCCGGGCCGCGGCGCCGGTCAGCAGCGCCATCGCCTCCCGGGTCATCCGGGCCCGGTCCTCCGCGGGCTGGACGAGCATGAGGTGCCCCTCGTACCCCATCACGCCGCGGACCTCCAGGCCGCTGCGCCGGGCCAGGTCGGCCAGCTCACCGGCCTTCTCCGGCGGGCAGCCGCACCGCGGCAGCCCGACGTCGACGTCGATCAGCACCTCACGGACGCCCCCGGTGACCGCGGCCGCGATCGTCTCCCGCGAGTCCACCGCGACGGTCACCCTGGCGCCGCCGGCGACGAGCCTGCCCAGCCGGCTCGCGTCCAGCACCTCGTTGGCCAGCAGCAGGTCGCCGCCGAGCCCGGCCGCGGCCAGCGCCTCGGCCTCGCGGATCGTCGCGCAGGTGAAACCGGGGTGGCCGTTGTCGCGCTGCCAGCGGGCCAGCGACGTGCACTTGTGCGCCTTGACGTGCGGCCGCAGCCGCTCACCGGGCAGCGCCGCGGACATCGTGTCGAGGTTCGCACGCAACGCGCTGCGCTCGACCAGCAGCGCGGGCGTCGGCAGCTCGTCGACCTGCATCCGTCGAACGGTAATGACGCCGCCCGGCCGACGCCACGGGAGACCACCCGGCCGAGGACGTTCCGCCGCCCACGGCGGGCCCTGGACCGGCCGCGCGATCGCGCCCATTCTGGGCGCCGCACTGCGAGCTGCACCGGGAGGATGGCATGGCGACCGCAGCCGACCCGCGGGACCTGCGAGCCCGGGCGGAGGTGCAGGCCCGGGAGCTGGCCGCCGCCGGCGTCGCCGGGGTGACGGTCGGCTGGGCGGACAACAACGGGATCCCGCGGTCGCGGACGGTGCCGATCGCCGCGCTGCCCGACGCGGCCACCACCGGCATCGGGGTGACCTCGTTGTTCGCGGTGTTCGACAGCGCCGACACGATCACCTACGCGTACGAGGGACTGGCCACCCCGTCCGGTGACATCCGGCTGGTGGCCGAGCTCGACGGGCTGGTCCGCCTCGCCGGACAGCCCGCGCTGGCCTGGGCACCCGGTCGTCAGGTCGACGCCGACGGCGAGCCCTGGCCCTACGACCAGCGCAGCGTGCTGATCCGCCAGCTCGCGCGGCTGGCCGACGCCGGCCTGTCCGCCCTGATCGGCTACGAGCTGGAGTTCGGCGTCTACCGCGACACCGAGGACGGCGAGTTGATCCCGGCGCACCACGGCCCCGCCTACAGCCCCGCGGCACTCACCGAGATCGACGGGTTCGTGGAGTCGGTACTGCGCGACTTCGCCGCGAACGGGCTGCACATCGGGCAGCTGCACGCCGAGTACGGCCCGGCGCAGGTCGAGCTCTCGCTCACCGCGACCGACCCGCTGACCGCCGCGGACAACCAGCTGCTCGCCCGCCAGACACTGCGGGCCGCCGCCCACGTGCACGGGCTGCGGCTCAGCTTCGCCCCGCTGCCGTCCACCTCCTCGGCCGGCAACGGCTGGCACCTGCACACCTCGCTGTGGCGGGACGGGTCGAACCTGCTCGCCGGCGGGCCGCAGGGCCCGGGCCCCGAGGGCGCCGCCTACATCGCCGGGCTGCTGCGCGACCTGCCCGCGGTCGCCGCGGTCACCGCACCCAGCCTCGGGTCGCTGGCCCGGCTGCGGCCGGGGTACTTCGCGGGCGCCTACCGATTCTGGGGGGTGGAGAACCGGGAGGCGCCGCTGCGGTACGTGCCCGGTTCCGCGCTGCTGGGCGCCGACCACGCCAACGTGGAGCTCAAGACCTCCGACGCCTCGGCCAACCCGTACCTGGCGCTGGCGGCGCTGCTCGCCGCGGGAGCCGCCGGCGTGGCCGAGAAGCTCCCCCTCGGGCCGCCCGTGCAGACCGATCCCGGCACCTGGTCGGAGGCCGACCGCGCCGAGCGCGGGATCGCCGCGCTGCCCAAGACCCCCTCCGAGCAGGAGGCGGCGCTGACGGGCAACCTGCGGATCGCCGAGGTGCTCGGCAAGGAGCTGCTCGGGGCGTTCCTCGCCGTGCGCCGCTCGGACGCCGAGGCCGCCGTCGACCGCGAAACCGACGACGTGCTGGCCGGGTTGCGCTGGCGCTACTGAGCCCGGATCGGGGCGATGGTGTCGTCGTGCTCGGCGGTGGTCAGCAGCATCGCGAGCAGTTGATCGACCAGCCAGGCCTCCAGCCGCTCCCGGGGCAACTCGCGCTCCTGCAGCCAGCTCAGGCTCGCGCCCTCGACCACGGAGACCCAGCTGCGGATGGTCAGCAGCAGCAGCGGGGACGGCGCGGCCACGCCCATCCGCTCGACGATCATCGCCACGATGTGGTCGCGCACGCCGTCGACCAGCGCGTCGGTCTCGCTCGTGGAGATCACCGAGCCGCTGCGCAGCAGGGCCACGTAGGCGTTGGCGTGCCGCTCGACGACGGACAGGAACTCGCCGAGCGCGGCCCGCAGCTGATCGACCAGGGTGCCGTCGGCCGGCAGCGCGATCCGGCTGATCAGCTCGTCGACCACGGTTCCGAGCGCGGCGACGTGCAGCTCGGCGACGTTGCCGAAGTAGCGGTAGAACAACGCGCGGGAGACGTCGGCGGCGCGGGCGACGTCGTCGGCCGACAGCTGGTCGGGCGGGAGCCTGCCGTACAGCTCCAGGGCGGTCCGGATGAGGTGCTCGCGGCGCCGCTGCGGGGTCATGCGCCGCGGCGCGCGCGGCTCACCGGCCGGGGCCGGCGCGACGGCGGGGCGGGGTGGCATCAGCGGCCCTCTCGTCGGGTCTGGCTGAACGCTCATCGTCGCACTAGAGGTCCACGACCACCCGATCGCCCGCGGCACGCCCGACACACAGCGCCATCTCACCGGGCGGTCCCGGCACCTCGCCGGCCAGAACCCGGACGTGGCAGGTGCCGCAGAACCCCTGCCGGCAGGAAAACGCGACGTCGGGCACGACCTCGTGTACCGCGGCCAGCGCCGACCGGTCGGCCGGGACGTCGACGCGGATCCCGCGGCGGGCCAACTCGACGGTGAAGGGGCGGCCGCCGGCGACCGGGGGCGCGGAGAACCGCTCGGCGTGCAACGGCACGCCCGCCGGCAGCCCGCGGCGCACCGCATCGATCATCGGGGGTGGGCCGCAGCAGTACACCGCGGCGCCGGCGGGCAGCCCGTCAAGCAGTTCGGCGGCGGTCGGCGGGCCGGCGTGCTCGTCGTCGGGGCGCAGCCGGACCCGGGCCAGGTCGAGGCCGGAGCTCAACGGCAGCGACTCCCGGGTGCGGCCGGCGTGCACCAGCCGCCAGTCCGCGCCGCGAGCGGCCGCCGCGCGGACCATCGGGACGATCGGGGTGATCCCGATACCACCGGCCAGGAACAGGTACGCCGACGCGGTGACCAACGGAAACGCGTTCCGTGGGCCGCGGGCGGTGAGCGCGGCCCCGGGACGCAGGTCGTGCACCTCGCGGGAGCCGCCCGCGCCGTCGACGATGCGCCGCACCGCGATCCGGTAGGCGGTTCGATCGGCGGGGTCGCCACACAGCGAGTACTGCCGCACCCGCCCCGACGGCAGCACCAGGTCCAGGTGCGCGCCGGGATGCCACCCCGGCAGGACGCCCCCGCCGGCCCGGCTGAGCCGCAGCCCGACCACGTCGGGGGCCTCGCGGCGCACCTCGGCGACGACGAGCGGGAGGTCGCGGTCCACCGCCGCGATCGGCGGCCGGCGCCGGCCGCTGCGCTGGGCCAGCCGCGCGGAGAGCGCGACCACCGCGTTGATGCGGCGCATCAGCGGGTCCGGGCGGACCCCGTCCGCGTCACGTGACCCGTTCACCCTGCGGCTCGCGCGTCGGCGGTCCGGGCGGCCGGCGAGGTCGCCAGGTAGGTGACGGCCGCGCCGGTCGACCCGTACTGCGACGGGTGGTAGCCCGGCCGCAGATAGGTCAGCAGCGCGCGCGCCAGCCCGCCGATGCCGGGGACCAGCCCGCGGCGCCCGGCGCGCACCCAGTCCCGCCACCGGGGCGTGCCGGGCACCGGGTCGCGGGCGAGCAGGAACCGCACCCCGCGCACCCAGAGCCCGAACAGGATCGGCGCGGCCGGCAGCATCGCCCGGACCCGCCGCAGGTAGCGGCCGTCGAGGTGGGCGAACAGGTCGTGGGCCACCGCGCGGTGCTCGACCTCCTCGGCGCCGTGCCAGCGCAGCAGGTCGAGCATCGTCGGGTGCGTGCCGGCGGCGTCGAGCGCGCGGGCGTCGAGCACCCACTGGCCCAGGTACGCGGTGATGTGCTCGACCGCGGCGGTCAGCGCGATCCGCTCCACCAGCCACTCCTGGGCGCGCCGGCCGGTGAGCCCGCGGTCGTCGAGGGCCCGGCGGAACATCCACTCGACCTGATCGACGTACGGGCTCGTGTCCAGCCCCCGGGCGGCGAAGTGGTCGAGCACCCCCTGGTGCGACGCGGCGTGCATCGCCTCCTGACCGATGAACCCGCGTACGTCCTCGGCCAGCCGGGGGTCGCGGATCAGCGGCAGCGCTTCGGAGAACAGCCGGACGAACCAGCGCTCCCCCTCGGGCAGCAGCAGGTGCAGCACGTCGAGCACGTGGGTGGCGAAGGGCTCGCCGGGGATCCAGTGCACGGGCAGCCCGGACCAGTCGAACTGCACGTCGCGGGCGTGCAGGGCGACGCGCCGGGGATCGGCGGCCGGCTGCTCGGTGCTCATCAGCGCGGTCCGATCTCGCGGCGCGCCATCGCCCGCAGCAGCCCCGGGGTGAGCCGGGACGCGAGCAGCCCCAGGTGGGCCTCCGGCGTCACCGGGGCGAGGGCCACGTCGCGTTCGACGGCCCGCACCACCTCGGCCGCGACCCGCTCCGGGGTGTAGTTGCGCTTCTTGTACAGCGCCGTGGTGGCCTGCTGCCGGTGGTGCTCGGTCGCGGCGTCGACCCCGACGAACCGGGTGGTGGCCGTGATGTTGGTGTGCACGAACCCGGGGCACAGCGCGGTGACCCCGATGCCGTGGTCGGCGAGTTCCGCGCGCAGGCACTCCGACAGGGTGAGCACGGCCGACTTGGTGGTGGCGTAGGCCGACAGCGTGCGCTGCGGCAGGTAGGCCGCGGCGGACGCGACGTTGACGATGTGCCCGCCCTCGCCGTGCTCGCGCAGCTGCGCGCCGAACAGCCGGCAGCCGTGGATGACGCCCCACAGGTTGACGTCGATGATCTTCTGCCAGTCGGCGACGGTGGTGTCGGCGAACGGGCCGGCCATCCCGATGCCGGCGTTGTTGACCACCACGTCGGGCACGCCGTGCTCGGCGGCGACCTGCTTGGCGAAGGCGTCCATCGCCTCGCCGTCGGACACGTCGACCTGGCGGGCGCTCGCGCGGGCGCCGAGCCGCTCGGCGAGTTCGGCGGTCTGCCGCGCGCTGTCGAGGTCGCGGTCGGCGACGACCACCTCGGCGCCCCGGCCGGCGAACGCCAGCGCGGTGGCCCGGCCGATGCCGCTGCCCGCCCCGGTGACGACGACGAGCCGGTCGGTCCAGCGCCCGTTGCCCACCCGGGCCCGGCGCAGCGACGGGGCCTCGGGGCCGCCCTCGACGTGCGCCACGAGCTCCCGCACGCAGCGGGCGACGATCTCGGGGTGGGTGCGCGGCACCCAGTGCCCGGCCGGGAGCCGGCGGATCCGCAGGTCGTCGACGAAGGGCTCGATCCGGGTCTGCATCGGCGTGGTCACGTAGGAGTCCCCGGTCGGCGCGAGGACCTGCACCGGGACGTCCGTGCGGCGGACCTCCGGGTTCGCCAGCCGGGCCGCGATGTTGCACCGGTAGAGCTCGAGCCCGCGAACGCCGTCGGACACCGCGGGGCGCGGGATGCCCGCCAGCCGGGCGAGCACCCGGCCGAACAGCCCCGACCGCCACGCCAGCTCGGGCAGCACCGGCGTACGGAAGAACCCGATGTACCAGGACGCCAGCGACTGGCGCAGCTTGGCGCGCACCTCGCCGCGGCCCCGCAGCCAGGCGCCGACGTGGTCCAGGCACGGCCCGGAGATCGACGTGTAGGACGCGACGCGCCGGCGCAGCCGGGGGTCGGTGACCGCGTGCCAGGTCTGGATGGCGCCCCAGTCGTGCGCGAGCAGGTGCACCGGGCGGTCCGGGCCGACCGCGTCGAGGACCGCGGCGAGGTCGTCGGCGAGCCGGTCGACGTGGTAGCCGGCCCGGTTGCGCGGCGCGTCGGAGGCGCCGGCACCGCGGACGTCGTAGGTGACGACGTGGTGGGTGTCGCGCAGCGCGGCGACGACGCCGTCCCACACCGTGTGGTCGTCGGGGTATCCGTGCACCGCGACGACGGTGGGCGCGGCCGGGTCACCGTGCTCCTGCACGGCGAGCCGGAGACCGTCGGGGGTGGTGACCGTCGTCGACGACGTGTGAGACATACCGTCATGTTAGAAAACGTGTCAACAGTGGCGGGTGTCCGGCCTCACATCCGCTCGAAAGGGGAAACATCGCCCGAACCGGCGTGTTGCACCTCCCGGGCCGGGCGACGAGGGGGAGGCCGACACGTGACGACGCAGGACCGCACGACCGAGCCGGAGGCGGTACCTGGCCGGAGGCACCGACTGCGACTGACCCTGATCCTGGGCGCACTGATCGCCCTGGGCCCGCTGACCATCGACATGTACCTGCCGGCGCTGCCGAGCATCACCGCCGACCTGCTGACCACCTCGTCGACGATCCAGCTGACCCTCACCGGGACGCTGGTCGGCCTCGCCCTCGGCCAGCTGATCGTCGGCCCGCTGTCCGACGCGGTCGGCCGGCGGCGTCCGCTGCTGATCGGGACCGCGATCCACGTGCTGGCGTCGGCACTGATCATCATCGCGCCGAACGTCGCCGTGCTCGGCGGGTTGCGCGTGCTGCAGGGCGTGGGCGCCGCGGCCGGGGCCGTCGTCGCGATGGCGATCGTCCGCGACCTGTTCACCGGCCGGGCCGCAGCCACCCTGCTGTCCCGGCTGATCCTGGTCATGGGCGCGGCGCCGGTACTCGCACCGACGATCGGCGGGGAACTGCTGCGACTGACCGACTGGCGCGGGGTCTTCGCCGCGCTCGCGCTGTACGGTCTGGCCCTCCTCCCGGTCACCGCGTGGGGTCTGCGCGAGACGCTACCGCCGCAGCGCCGTCGCCCCGCCGGCGCCCGGAACACCCTGCGCACCTACCGCGGCCTGCTGCGCGACCGTACGTTCGTCGGGCTCGTGCTCGTCGCCGGGCTGGCCATGGCCGCGCTGTTCGGCTACGTCTCCGGCTCCTCGTTCGTGTTCCAGGAGCAGTTCGGCCTCGACCAGCAGGAGTTCGGGCTGACCTTCGGCGCCGGCGCCGTGTGGCTGATCGCCGCCACCCAGCTGAACCCCGTCCTGCTGCGCCGGTTCGAGCCGCGGCAGATCCTGGTCGCCGCGGTGAGCGCCGGAACCCTGGCCGGGATCGCGCTGTTCGCGATCGCCTCGACCGAGCCCAGCGGCCTGGCCGGCCTGCTCGTCCCGCTGTGGGCGGTGCTGTTCGCAGCGGGGCTCGCCCTGCCCAACGCACCTGCGCTCGCGCTGTCCCGCCACGGCGAGGCTGCCGGCACCGCTGCCGCGCTGCTCGGTGCGGTGCAGTTCGGGGTGGGTGCGGCCATCTCACCGATGGTCGGCGTGCTCGGCAACGACGCCGTCGCGATGGGCGCCGTGGTGGCCTGCGCGATGCTGCTGGCACTGGTCGTGCTGGTCGTCGTGGTGCGCCCCTGGCAGCTCGAGGACCTCGACGAGGACCGGACCGCGGCGGCGGCCACCGCGCACTGAGGCCTCAGGCCGACGCCTCGGCGGCGCCGGTCTCCGCCGCCCGCTCTGCCACCTGTTCCGCCGCGTCGAGCTGGTCGATCGCCCACACCGCCCAGTCGTGCACCGCGTCGTACTGACGCAGCCCGAACTCCGCGGCGAGCTGCCCGAAACCGGCCCGGCCGACCTGGACCGACCCGTGCTCCTCCCGGATCCGCCGTAGCTCGGCCGCCTCGTGCGCCGTGTTCTCGGCGATGCGCCGCAGCACGACGCGCGCGTCCGCGGGCTCGAGCGCGGAGAGCAGGAACATCCGCAGCACCTGCTCGTTGCGCACTTTCGCGCCCCGGCGCGGCGGCGCGAGCAGCCACGAGCGCAGTTCCTCGCGGCCGGCGGCGGTGATCGCATAGGTGCGGCTGCCGCGGGCACCGGAGTGGACGACCTCCGCCAGGCCGCGCTCGGCCAGCCGGTTCAGCTCCGGATAGATGCTCGTGTGCCCGGCCTGCCAGGCGTAGCGGCCGAGGTCGGCCTCGAAGACCTTGGTCAGCTCGTAGCCACTGGCCGGCTCGACGGCGAGCAGTCCCAGCAGCGCGTGCGACAGCGACATGACCCGCACCCTACCGTCCAGGATCGACATGTCGCTATTGACATGTTGAAGTCAGATGGAGCACGCTCTCGGCATCACCCACGAGGAGATCCCGATGAGCGCTTCCACCGCCCCGCTGCACCTCGCCGGGCACCTCGCCCCGGTCCCCGACGAGATCGACGCGATCGACCTGCCCGTGACGGGCGCGCTGCCGGCCGAGCTCAACGGCCGCTACCTGCGCAACGGCCCCAACCCGCTGCCCGGCGATCCCCCGTCGCACTGGTTCACCGGGCACGGCATGGTGCACGGCGTGCGGCTGCGCGAGGGCCGTGCCGAGTGGTACCGCAATCGCTGGGTCCGCACCGGCGCTCTGGCCGGGCGCAGCATGGTCGGGCCCGACGGGACGTTCGACCGCACCGTCGGCACGGCGAACACCCACGTGCTCGCCCACGCCGGACGCATCCTGGCGCTGGTGGAGAGCAGCTTTCCGTGCCTGATGACCCCGGAGCTGGAGACCGTCGGGCCGATCGACTTCGACGGCCGGCTCACCACCGCCATGACCGCGCACCCCAAGTGCGACCCGGTCACCGGCGAGCTGCACTTCTTCGGTTACGGCGTGCTCCCGCCCTACCTCACCTACCATCGGCTCTCCGCCGGCGGTGAGCTCGTGCAGAGCACCGAGATCGAGGTTCCCGGCCCGACGATGGCGCACGACTTCGCGATCACCGCCCACCACGCCGTGTTCCTGGACCTGCCGATGACGTTCCAGCTGGACCTGCTCGGGACCGGGATGCCGTTCGGCTGGGACGAGCAGTACGGCGCCCGGCTCGGTGTCATGGCACTCGACCGGCCCGGCGTCGTGCGCTGGTTCGACGTCGACCCCTGCTACGTCTTCCACGTGGGCAACGCCCATGAGGACGCCGAGGGCCGGATCGTGGTCGACGGCGCGCGGTACTCGCCGGCCGACACCCGCGTCATGTGGGCCTCGATCGGCCGCGCCGCCACCGACCGGATGGCGGCCGCCGCGGCCGGCGGCGCGGCCCGGATGCACCGCTGGGTCCTGGACCCGGCGACCGGCGCGGTCGGCGAACAGCCGCTGGACGACCGGGGCGTCGAGTTCCCGACCCTCGACGGCGACCGCGTCGGCCGGGTCAGCCGTTATCGCTACGCCGTGGCCGACTCCCGATCGGCCGCCGCGATCGTCAAGTTCGACACCGAACACGGCACCGCGGTCGAGCACTCCCTCGGCGCCGACACCGTCGCGGGCGAGGCCGTCTTCGTGCCCGCCGACGCCCCCGGCCGCGCCGAGGACGACGGCTGGCTGCTCACGATCACCACCCGGCGCGACGGCAGTGCCTCGCAACTACTGGTGCTGGACGCGACCGACGTGGGCGGAGCGCCGGTCGCCGCGGTGGCCCTGCCGCGCGGGGTGCCGTCCGGCTTCCACGGTTCCTGGATCGACGACGCCGAGATGGGCCTCTAGGTGGACACCCCGGACAGCGACGGACTGCAGCGAAAGGCGGACACGATGACCCCGGACACCACCACCGATGCGGGGGCCGCCACCGGCGCCTCGCGGCCGCGCCTGCTCACCCTGGTGCGCGGGCTGGCGTGGGACGTCGGTCTGCCGCTGGTCACCTACTACGCGCTGCACCTGCTGGGCGCGAGCGACTGGGTGGCGCTGCTCGCGGCCACGCTGGTCGCCGGCGTGCGGATCGTGTGGGTGGCCGTCCGCAGCCGCAGCGCGAACCTGTTCGCCACGCTGATGCTGGTGGTGTTCGGGCTCGGCCTGGCCATGGCGTTCCTCAGCGGTGACGCCCGGTTCCTGCTGCTCAAGGACTCGATCACGACGGGCGCGGTGGGGATCACCTTCCTGGTCACCGCCGCGCTGGGCCGCCCGCTGACCCTGGCCGCCATGACGGTGTGGCAGCCGGCCGAGGCAGCGGAGCTGACGACGAGGTTCCGGACGGTCCCCGAGTTCCGTCATGGCCATCTGCTCGCCTCGACGGTGTGGGGTGCCGGGCTGCTCACCGAGGCCGTCGTGCGGATCCCGCTGATCTACCTGCTGCCGATCGACGTCATGGTCGGGCTGTCCACCGCGCTGATGATCGCCGCGTTCGCCGGGCTGATCGCCTGGACCGGCTGGTACACGAGGTGGGCCGAGCGCCAGGCCAGGCCCCGGGCCGCGTGAGCCGGTGCCGCCGCGGAGCCGGTCAGGGGTCGGCTGCCAGCCGCTCCTCGATCGCGTCCGCGGCGGCGACGGCCCCGCCGGCCTCGCGGATGCTCGTGCGCATCGCGGCGAGGTTGGCGCGGATCCGCTCGTCGGCCGCGACCTCGTCGACCGCCGCGCGCAGCCGCTGCGGGGTGAGGTCGTCCGGGACGAGCCGGCGGCCGAGCCCGAGCTCCTCCACCCGGCGGGCGTTGGCCTCCTGCTCGGGCATCTGCGGCGCGGTCACCAGCGGCACGGCGTAGTACAGCGACTCCATCGTCGAGTTCATGCCTGCGTGGGAGACGAACGCACCGGCGTGGCGCAGCACGGTGGGCTGCGGGAAGTACGGACGCACCTCGACGTTGGGCGGTACCGGCCCGAGCTCACCGGGATCGACCCGCTCGCCGACGGCCATCGCCACCTGCCACGGGCCGTCGCCGAACGCGTCCAGGCACATCCGGAAGAAGTCGGGACGATTGTTGAACGCCGTCCCGAGCGAGATGAACAGCACCGGCGCGCCACCCGGGGGCGGTCGCCAGCCGGGGTCGTCCTCGCGACGGCCCGGGGCGGGGCCGACGAAGCGGAACCGCTCGTCGAAGGTGTCCGCGGCGGGCTGGAACTCGCGCGGTACGAACACGATGTTCAGCGACGCGGGCGGGCCCGTCATCGGGTGCGCCTGCGGGCCGAGGCCCTGTTCGGCGGCGAAGTCCTGCATCGCCTGCCGGGCCCGCCGCAGTGCCGGCTGGTCCGGTCCGAAGATCGACGAGGCGAAGCCGCCGAACGGCGAGAACTGCTCGTTGCTCGCCAGGACGGGCACGAGCGCGACGTCGGCCAGGCCCAGCCGGCCGGCCAGGACCCGTCCGGTGAGGCTCATCCGGCCGTAGCAGACCGCCTGCGGCGGATCCTGCCGGAAATGCGCCTCCAGCCGCGGCACGTCGACGCGGGCGTCGCTGACGAACTGCTCGAGCAGCCCGGCGAAGCGGTCCGGGTCGAAGTCGGTGAGCCGGGGCGGCACCGGCATGTCGGTCTGCGTCGGGATCAGCGTCGCGCCGGCATCCTCGACGGCCCGGGTGAACCGCTCGTGGGTGGCGTAGCTGACGCGCCAGCCGCGGCGCACGAGCTCCGCCACCACCGGCAGCGTCGGGTTGACGTGGCCGTGGCCGGGCACGTTGACGAAGGCGAGGTGCCGATCCATTCAGGTCAGCGTGCCCGGCGTGGTGACGGGGTCAAGGGGCGACCGGCCTTTCCCTGACCACCAGGAACGGCAGGAACGCCTGGGTGAGCGGGCCGATGGCCAGCGCGTAGAGCACGGTGCCGGCACCGACCGTGCCGCCGAGCAGCCAGCCGCAGCTCAGCACGGTCAGCTCGATCCCGGTGCGGACCAGCCGCAACGACCGCCCGGTGCGGGCGGCCAGGCCCGTCATCAGCCCGTCGCGCGGTCCGGGGCCGAGCCGGGCCCCGATGTAGGCGGCCGACGCGACGCCGTTGAGCACCACGCCGCCGACCATCAGCCCGATCCTCCCGGCGACCCCCGCCGGTGCCGGCAGCAGGGCGAGCGCGGCGTCGACCGCGAACGCGATGACCACGACGTTGGCGACGGTGCCGAGACCGGGCCGCTGGCGCAGCGGGATCCACAGCAACAGCACGAAGGCGCCGACCACCGCGGTGATCGCACCGAAGCTGAGCGGGATGTTCCGGGTCAGGCCGTCGTGCAGCACGTCCCATGGGTTGAGCCCGAGGGTGCCGCGGACCTGCATCGCCATGCTGGTGCCGTACAACGCCAGCCCGGCGAACAGCTGGACGAGGCGCCGGACGGGTGCGTGCCGGACGGGGAGCGAACGCAGATCGACGGTGGCCACCACCCCTGTCTCTTATACACA
>NZ_JAAXLA010000028.1 GCF_012911935.1 Pseudonocardia acidicola
GGGTGCGGGGGAGGGTTAGGCGGGGAGTTCGCCGCGGCCGGCGGCGTCCAGGGCGGCTTGGGCGGTGCGGGGCATGTGGATCACCCCGGCGCGCTCCAGTTTGGCGAGCTCGGAGCGGGCCATCGAGTACGCGGTCAGCCGCTCGGCGTCGCTGTCGGAGTCCCGTGCCGTGGTCAGCAGCTTGATCACCCGCTCCACGGTGCCCCGCTCGGCCGGCGACAGCCCGGAGAGCCGGATCCGCTCAGCGGCGTCGCGCGCGGCGCGCCAGGCCCGCTCGGCGCGGTCGACGGCAGCGACGAACGCGGCCGCGTGCGCCTGGGCGGGGCGGGCGTCGGTCTCCAGCGCCTGCGCCTCGGCGAACGCCTCGACGAACCGGCCGGTGCTCGGCACGGTCACGTCGGCGAGCGCGGGCAGCCGCAGCACCTGCATCGGGTCGCACTCGTAGGCCGCGTATTCCTGACGCAACCGGTCGAACCGGGCGCGCGCCTGCGGCCAGGGCGGGGGGACGGGCCGCGGCGGTGGCGGCGGGTAACGCCGCCCCAGCGGCGCCATGCCGGCCGCACCCGAACGGCGCAGCGCCGCATGCCGGCGCCGATTATGGGCGATCAACCCGGCGGTCGTGCCCGCCACCAGGACGGGTACCGCGACCCAGGCCAAGATCGCGATGACGGCCAGGATCATGATGAACGCCATCGCGGAGCCTCCGATCACGAGGGCGGCCGGCACCAGGAACCACGCCACCGGGACGTCCCCCGGGGTGGCCCGCGGCGCCCCGCCCCACGATCGGCCGTCCCACGGCGCGCTCCGTCGCCCCGGCCCGAGGACTCCGGGCCAGGGGCCGCCGAACGGCCCGTCCGGGTGGTGGTGATGGGCCGTCCCACGGCGTCCGGGCATGCCACGGCGTCCCGGTGGACGTCCCCACCCGCGTGTCATGACTCCTTGGTACCCGAACCCGGTCGGGGCGCGCACGGGGCCGATCGAGTGCGTCGCATGTAGCGTTCGCCGCGGATCGCCGGATGGCGAATCGCATGCCGGCAGGACGAGAGGGGTCGGGAGTGTTCCGCAAGGTGCTCGTGGCGAATCGTGGCGAGATCGCCATCCGGGCGTTCCGGGCGGCGTTCGAGTTGGGTGTCTCCACGGTCGCGGTCTTCCCCTACGAGGACCGCAACTCCCTGCACCGCGCGAAGGCCGACGAGTCGTACCAGATCGGCGAGGAGGGCCACCCGGTCCGCGCGTACCTCTCGGTGGACGAGGTGATCAAGGCAGCACGCAAGGCGGGTGCGGACGCGATCTACCCCGGTTACGGCTTCCTGTCGGAGAACCCGGACCTGGCCGAGGCGTGCGAGGAGGCCGGTATCACCTTCGTCGGTCCGCCGGCGCGGGTGCTGCACCTGACGGGCAACAAGTCGCGCGCCGTGGCCGCCGCCCGCGAGGCCGGAGTGAACGTGCTGCGGTCGACCGAACCCTCCGACGACGTCGACACCCTGCTCGCGGCGGCCGACGAGGTCGGCTTCCCGATCTTCGTCAAGGCTGTCGCCGGTGGTGGTGGGCGCGGGATGCGCCGGGTCACCGAGGCCGGCGAGCTGCGCGAGGCCGTCGAGGCGGCGATGCGCGAAGCCGAGTCGGCCTTCGGCGACGCGACCGTGTTCCTGGAGCAGGCCGTGGTCAACCCGCGGCACATCGAGGTGCAGATCCTCGCCGACGCCGAGGGCAACGTCGTGCACCTCTACGAGCGGGACTGCTCGGTGCAGCGCCGCCACCAGAAGGTCATCGAGATCGCGCCCGCGCCGAATCTGGACCCGGAGCTGCGCGACCGGATCTGCGCCGACGCCGTCGCCTTCGCCACGCACATCGGCTACGTCAACGCCGGCACCGTCGAGTTCCTGCTCGACGAGAACGGCCATCACGTGTTCATCGAGATGAACCCGCGCATCCAGGTCGAGCACACCGTCACCGAGCAGGTCACCGACCGTGACCTCGTGATCGCGCAGCTGCGCATCGCGTCCGGCAAGACCCTGCCCGAGCTGCGGCTCAACCAGTCCGACGTCACGCTGTCCGGGGCGGCGTTGCAGTGCCGGATCACGACCGAGGACCCGTCCAACGGGTTCCGTCCCGACACCGGGACGATCAGCGCCTACCGCTCCCCGGGCGGGCCCGGGGTGCGTCTCGACGGCGGTACCACGCACACCGGTGCCGAGGTCAGCGCCCACTTCGACTCGATGCTGGTCAAACTGACCTGCCACGGCCATGACTTCAGCAACGCCGTGCGCCGCGCCCGCCGGGCGATCGCGGAGTTCCGCATCCGCGGTGTCGCGAGCAACCTGCCGTTCCTCGCCGCCGTGCTGGACGACCCCGATTTCCAGGCCGGCCACGTGACGACGAGCTTCATCGACGAACGCCCGGAGCTGCTGCGCGCGCGCCAGCCCGCCGACCGCGGCACCCGGCTGCTCACCTACCTCGCCGAGACCACGGTCAACAAACCCAACGGGGCGCGGCCCAAGGTCGTCGAGCCGGTGGACAAGCTGCCGGCGTGCGACCTGGAGGCGAAGGCGCCGGACGGGTCCCGGCAGCTGCTGCGTGAGCTCGGCCCGGAGGGCTTCGCCGCGCGGCTGCGCGAGCAGTCGGCGGTCGCGGTCACCGACACCACGTTCCGCGACGCCCACCAGTCACTGCTGGCGACCCGGGTCCGGACGCGGGACCTGCTCGCCGTCGCCCCGTACGTTGCGCAGACGACGCCGCAGCTGTTCTCCCTGGAGTGCTGGGGCGGCGCGACCTACGACGTGGCGCTGCGGTTCCTCGCCGAGGACCCGTGGGAGCGGCTCGCCGCGCTGCGCGAGGCCCTGCCGAACATCTGCACCCAGATGCTGCTGCGCGGGCGCAACACCGTCGGCTACACGCCGTACCCGGTGGAGGTCACCGACGCCTTCGTCGAGGAGGCCGCGCAGACCGGGATGGACATCTTCCGGATCTTCGACGCGCTCAACGACGTCGAGCAGATGCGTCCGGCGATCGAGGCCGTCCGCAACACCGGGACGGCCGTCGCCGAGGTCGCGCTGTGCTACACCGCCGACCTCGCCGACCCGTCCGAGCCGCTCTACACGCTGGACTACTACCTGCGGCTGGCCGAGCAGATCGTGGAGGCCGGCGCGCACGTCCTGGCGATCAAGGACATGGCCGGGCTGCTGCGCCCGCCCGCCGCGCGCGCGCTCGTCACCGCGCTGCGGGAGCGGTTCGACCTGCCGGTGCACCTGCACACCCACGACACCGCGGGTGGCCAGCTCGCGACGCTCGTCGCGGCGATCGACGCCGGGGTCGACGCCGTCGACGCTGCCGTCGCGAGCATGGCCGGGACGACCTCGCAGCCGTCGCTGTCCGCGCTCGTCGCGGCAACCGACCACACGGAGCGCGCGACCGGGCTGGACCTGCAGGCGGTGTCGGACCTGGAGCCCTACTGGGAGGCCGTCCGCAAGGTCTACGCGCCGTTCGAGTCCGGGCTGGCCTCGCCGACGGGGCGGGTCTACCACCACGAGATCCCGGGTGGGCAGCTGTCGAATCTGCGCCAGCAGGCCATCGCGCTGGGCCTCGGCGACCGCTTCGAGCTGATCGAGGACTGCTACGCCGCCGCCGACCGGATGCTCGGCCGGCTGGTCAAGGTGACGCCGTCGTCGAAGGTCGTCGGCGACCTCGCGCTGCATCTGGTCGGGGCCGGTGTGGAGCCCAAGGACTTCGAGGCCGAGCCCGGCAGGTTCGACGTACCGGACTCGGTGATCGGGTTCCTGCGCGGCGAGCTGGGCGACCCGCCGGGTGGCTGGCCGGAGCCCTTCCGCACCCGCGCGCTGGAGGGCCGCTCGCCGGAGAAGGAGACCGCCGAGCTGTCCATCGACGACCGCCGCGGGCTGCGCGACGAGCGGCGCGCGACCCTCAACCGGCTGCTGTTCCCCGCGCCGACCAAGGAGTTCGACGCGCACCGGGAGAGCTACGGGGACACCTCGGTGCTGTCGAGCAAGGACTTCTTCTACGGGCTGGAGCCCGAGATCGAGCACACCGTCGACCTCGAGCCCGGGGTGCGGCTGCTCATCGAACTGGAGGCGATCTCCGAGGCCGACGAGCGCGGCTACCGCAGCGTGCTGACGACGCTGAACGGGCAGCTGCGGCCGGTGTCGGTGCGCGACGAATCGGTGGCGACCGACGTCAAGGCTGCGGAGAAGGCCGAACGCGGCAACGACCGCCACGTCGCGGCGCCGTTCGCCGGGGTGGTGACCCTGCAGGTCGCCGAGGGCGACACGGTGGAGGCGGGGCAGACCGTGGCGACCATCGAGGCGATGAAGATGGAGGCGTCGATCACCGCGCAGCAGGGTGGCACGGTGGGCCGGCTGGCGATCGGGAAGGTGCAGCAGGTCGAGGGCGGCGACCTGCTCTTGGAGCTCGAATGACAGGTCGTGCGCGGAAATCGTCGCCTGAACAGCGTTATCCGCGCACAGGCGCATGCGCATAATCGCCGGGCGGGTCGGCGGGCGACGGCTCGCCGTCCCGCCCAAGGGCACCCGGCCCACGTCGGACCGGGTGCGGGAGGCGTTGTTCAGCGCGCTGGAGAACGACCCCGGGCTCGACGACGCCGCAGTGCTCGACCTGTGCGCGGGCTCGGGTGCGCTCGGGCTGGAGGCCCTGTCCCGGGGCGCCGGGCACGCCCTGTTCGTGGAGTCCGACCGGCGGGCCGCCGCCGTGCTCAAGCGCAACGTCGCGGACCTGGGGCTCGGCGGCGAGGTGCGGGCCGCCCCGGCCGGCACCGTGCTGGCCGGGCCCGCCGACCGCGCCTACGACCTCGTGCTCGTCGACCCGCCCTACGCCGTCACCGATGCCGAGGTCGCCGGTTGGCTCGCCGCTGCGTACGCGCACGGCTGGCTGGCCCCGGACGCCACGGTCGTCGTCGAGCGTGCGGCGCGCAGCGGACCGTTCGACTGGCCGGAGCCGATCCGCGCGGTCCGTGAAAGACGTTACGGCGACACCACCCTGCACGTCGGGCTTTGTTACGGTCCGGGTTCGTGAGCTACTCCCTGGTGGTGGCGTGATGAGGCGTGCGGTCTGTCCCGGTTCCTTCGACCCGGTGACCCTCGGCCACCTCGACATCATCGGGCGTGCCGCGGGCCTGTTCGACGAGGTCGTGGTCGCGGTCCTGGTCAACAAGAACAAGAAGAGCCTGTTCTCGGTGGACGAACGGATCGCGATGCTGGCCGAGACCACCGCCGACATGCCGAACGTCAGCGTCGACTCCTTCCACGGCCTGCTCGTCGACTACTGCAAGGCGCACGACGTGCGGGCGATCGTGAAGGGTCTGCGCGCGGTCACCGACTTCGACTACGAGCTGCAGATGGCGCAGATGAACCAGCGTCTCTCCGGGGTCGACACGCTGTTCATGTCGACGAACCCGGAGTTCAGCTTCCTGTCCAGCTCGCTGGTCAAGGAGGTCGCGACCTACGGTGGTGACGTCGCGCACCTGCTGCCCGCGACGGTGCACCGCCAGCTGCTGGAGCGCATCGCCGAACGGGCCTGAGCCCCGGACGGGCGCCCTTACCCGGGGGGTCAGGCCCCAGAACGTCGATCACCCGGTCGGAACTTGACACGCGGGCGCCACGCCGAATACGGCCAATCGGTGCGTACCGGTGGCAGGATCCGTCGCGTGTACCGGGTCTTCGAGTCGCTGGACGCGCTGGTCACGGTCGTCGAGGAGGCGCGCGGCGTCCCCATGACGGCCAACTGCGTGGTTCCCCGCGGTGACGTCCTCGAGTTGCTCGACGACGTCCGGGAGGCGTTGCCGGGCGAGCTGGACGACGCCCAGGACGTGCTCGATCGCCGCGACGAGGTCCTCTCCGAGGCGGAGCGCGAGGCCGAGGAGGCCCGCTCGTCGGCGGAGGCCGATGCCGAGCAGATGCTCGCCGATGCCCGCGCGGAGGCGGAACGGACCATCTCCGCGGCCCGCGAGGAGGCCGAACAGATGGTGGCGCAGGCCCGGCACGAGGCCGAGCGTGCGATTGCCGAGGGCCGCCGGCAGTACGCCGAGCTCACCGACCGGGCCCGCGACGAGGCCGACCGGCTGGCCCACGCCGGGCGGGCGGCCCACGACCGCTACGTCGCCGACGGGCAGGCCGAGCAGGCCCGGCTGGTCTCGCAGACCGACGTGGTGCACGCCGCGAACAGCGAGGCCGCCCGGATCGTCGACGCCGCCGACGCCGAGGCCGACCGGCTGCGCCGCGAGTGCGACAGCTATGTCGATGCCAAGCTCGCCGAGTTCGAGGACGCGCTGACCAAGGCGCTGCGCACCGTGAGCCGCGGCCGCAGCCAGTTGTGGCGTGGCGGCTCGCCCGGCGGGATGTCGAGCGGGGCGCCGAACGGGCGGTCCGGGACGGGGATGGATCTGATCGACTGACCCGGCGGATCGTCCGGGTCATCACTTTTCGATCACCATCGTTCTGACCCAGCGTGCTCGTCGCGCTACTCTGCGCACGTGGCGCGCCGCGTCGAACCCGATCCGCTGACGTGGTGGGAGAGGTACGGCCACCGGCTCTCCGCCCGCCCGGAGACCGCTGTGGATCCGGGGCCGGACGCCACCTCACCAGCGCAGCCAGGGGGAACGGTGGAGCCGTCGCAGGTCCGGAACGAGGCCGAGCTGGCGACGGCGGCGCAACTGCGGGACGACGCGATCCTGCGGGCGCGTGCCGATGTGCCGTCGCAGGGCTGGCGCCGGCTCGTGCACGCGGCCAGCCGCGGGGTCGTCAACCCCGGCCCCGGGCCGGGGGAGCAGGAGCTGCGCGCGCTGCTCGAACGGATCCGCAGCCCCCTGGAGTCCCCGCGCCGGATCGCGGTCAGCTCGATCAAGGGCGGCGTGGGCAAGACGACCGTCGCCAGCTGCCTGGGGCTGGTGCTGGCGGAGCACCGCGGCGACCGGGTGATCGCGCTGGATGCGAACCCGGACGCCGGCACGTTGGCCGACCGGCTCACCGGCGAGTCCGCGGTCACCGTGCGCGACCTGCTCGACGACCTCGACCACGTCGGCTCCTGGACCGACGTCTCGCGCTACACCAGCCTGGCGGGGCGGTTGCAGGTACTCGCGTCCGAGCAGGACCCGGCGGCCAGCGAGGCGTTCAACCGCGACGAGTACGAGCGGGTCTGCGAGGTGCTGGTCCGCTTCTTCACCATCGTCATCACGGACTCCGGGACCGGGCTGGTGCACTCGGCCATGAAGGGGACGCTCGAGCTCGCGGACAGCCTGATCGTGGTGGGCGCGCCGACGGTCGACGGGGCCAGCCGGGCGAGCAAGACCCTCGACTGGCTGCTGGCGCACTCCTACGGCGATCTGGTCGCCGACGCGGTCGTGGTGCTCTCCTGCGACCGCAGCAGCGCCGAGATCGACCGGACCCGTATCCGGGAGCATTTCGAGTCGCGCTGCCGGGCCGTCGTCGAGGTGCCGCACGATCCGCATCTGGCAACCGGCGGCCGGGTGACGTTGGGCCGCCTGCGACCGGCCACCCGGGACGCCTTCTACGAACTCGCGGCGCTGATTGCGGACGGCTTCACGCCGGGAGACTGATAGGCCGGTCACCCGGCTTTCGAATCGATCACGTTCCACTACAGGGGGAGATTGCCGGTGAGCGGCAAGGAAAGTGAGCCGGTGACCGACGCCGGCCCGGGCGAGCGCGAGCCGGGCGCAGGCGGTGACGCCGGCGACGGCTGGATCGCCGGCGCGTGGTCGGCCGAGGGCTGGGTCTCGGCCACCACGGTCGGGCCCGACCCCGAGCCGGAGGACGACGAGACGCCGGTCGCCGCCCCGCGGGGCGCGGACGCCGCGTCCGAGCCCGGGGAGTCCACGATCGGCGAGACCGCGGACGACGCCACGGCTGGTGACCTCGCGCCCGACGCCGCCGTCGACGCCGCCGTCGACGCCGAGGCAGACGCGACCGACAGCGCCGTCGACAACGATGCCGACGGCAAGGCCGACCGCACAGCCGACGGCGACACCGATGTGGACGTCCCGCCGGTCGCTGCCGAGCCGGTGATCGCGCGGCACGCTGCCGCGGCGGGGGCGGCCGCCGGGACGACGCCGACCGCGCTGTCGGGCGAGCCCACACCCGCACCGGCTCGGGAGAGCCGGCCCACGCCGGCCCCGAGCCGGCCGCGGCCCCGGCCCGACGCGGCGACCGCGGCCGAGCTGACCGAGGACGCGATCGTCCGGTTCCGGGGCGACCGGCCGACTCAGGGCTGGCGCGGCACGCTCTACGGTCTGACCGGGGGCCTGATCAATCCCGGCATCGGCCCCGTCGAGCGGGCCCGGCAGGAGCAGCTGCGCCGGATCCGCCGACCGCTGCCCGGCTCGCACCAGATCGCGGTCAGCTCGATCAAGGGCGGGGTGGGCAAGACCAGCGTCGCGGCCTGCCTGGGGCTCGTGCTGGCGGAGAACCGCGGCGACCGGGTGATCGCGCTCGACGCGAACCCGGACGCGGGCACCCTGGCCGACCGGCTCACGTCGGAGGTCTCGGTGACCGTCCGGCACCTGCTCGACAACATCGAGGCCACCCACTCGCTGACCGACGTCGCCCGCTACACGAGCCTGGCCGGGCGGCTGCAGGTGCTGGCCTCCGAGCAGGACCCCGCGATGAGCGAGGCCTTCAATCGCGAGGAGTACGAGCGGGTCTGTGAGGTGCTGACCCGGTTCTACAACATCGTGATCACCGACTCCGGGACCGGGCTGGTGCACTCGGCGATGGAGGGCACCCTGGCCCTGGCCGACAGCCTCGTCGTGGTCGGCGCGCCGACGGTCGACGGCGCGAGCCGGGCCAGCAAGACGCTGGACTGGCTGATCGCGCACGGGCACGCCGCCCGGGTGGCCAACGCGGTCGTGGTGCTGTCCTGCGACCGGGTCAGCCGCGAGGTCGACCGGGCCCGGGTCCGGGAGCACTTCGAGGCCCGCTGTCGCGCGGTCGTCGAGGTGCCGCACGACCCGCACCTGGCCACCGGCGGACGGATCGAGCTCTCCCGGCTGAAGCCGGCCACGCACGACGCATTCCTGGAACTGGCCGCGCACCTGGCCGACGAGTTCGGTGCCGGGCAGCGGCCCGTGGAGGTCTCCCGCGCCACGGTGCCCAGCTACCCCTGATCCTTGCGGGCCGGCGTCACCGCCGTCCGGGCCCGGCACCAGTCGACCACGGCGCGGACGACCTGCGGGGCGATCGGGTCGCGCAGTTCGGCCTTGTACTTCCTCAGTGACGGGGCGCCGGGCTGGACCCGCAGGGTGTGGCTGACGCCCCGGGCGAGGTGGATCTGGACCGGGCCCGGTACCTGCCGGGCGATCTCGTCGAGATCGGCGGGATCGACCTGCAGGTCGTTGCTCCCGGTGAGCGCCAGGACCGGGACCCGGACCCGGGCCAGGTCGGTGCGGGGATCGTAGGCGAGGAACTCCCGCAGCCAGCGCGCGTTCAGCCGCGCCAGGCCCAGCCGGGCCACGTCGGTGGTGGTCGCCTTGATCTTCGCATGGTTCTTCGCGACCTTGGCGCGCACGTCGATGTGCAGCAGACGCAGCAGGCCGCGCACCGGGCCGGGGAGGGTCGCTCCGATCCGGTCGGCCTGCCAGAGCAGCAGTTGCTCTCCGGGCGTGGCGCTCCCGCTGAGCAGGACCAGCCCGGCGACCGGCGCGCCGCGCCCGGCCATCGCGGTGACCAGCAGCGCGCCCTCGCTGTGCCCGGCGGCGAGCACCCGTCCGGCGTCCACCTCCGGGCGGGCGGCGAGGGCGGCCAGCGCGGCGCCGGCGTCGTCGACGTTGTCGAACAGGCCCGCCTCGCGCCAGTCGCCCGGGCTCTCGCCCACGCCCCGCTTGTCGTAGCGCAGCGATGCCAGGCCCGCCGCCGCCAGGGCGTGCGCGAGCTGGCGGGAGACCTCGAAGCGCATCGTGCGGTGGTCGGAGTTCCGGTCCAGCGGGCCCGACCCGGAGACCAGCAGTACCGCGGGGAACGGTCCGTCGCCCTCGGGGAGGGCCAGCGTGCCGGCCAGTGTGTGGCCCGCGGAGTCGAAGCGCAGCGACGTCTCATGCATCAGCGGCTCGCCGCGGTCAGCCGGTCGACGAGCCCGGCGGGGTCGGCGACGTCGAGCAGGAGCGTGTCGTAGTGCTGCCCGGTCAGCGACACGCGCACGGCCGGGCGGTCGCGCCGGACGCTGACGAGGGCCTTCTCGCCGGGGCGCCGCCAGGTGCCGATCTTGCGGACGCCGGGCAGACTCAGCCCGGGGGCGCGCAGGCCGTGGGTCGCGCCGAGGCCGTCCGCGACGACCTCGGCGCCGCGGACGGCGGACAGTGGGATGCGGATGTCCCGGACCAGTCCGGCGAGCTTCTCCCCGGGAGTGAAGGTCACTTCGAGCGCGTCACTGGTCACCTGTGCGGTGGTCATGGCACTATCGTTCTCAGAGACGAGAACGATGTCAATAGTGAGAATGATGGGAGTCCGTCGTGGGGTCAGCCGACGTGCTGCTGCACCCGGTCCGGCTGCGGATCGTGCAGGCGTTCCTCGGTGACCGGTTGCTCACCACCTCCGACCTGCGGGAACAGTTGCCGGACGTGCCGGTGGCGACGCTCTACCGGCACGTCGCGGCCCTGGTCGCCGGGGACGTGCTGCAGGTGGTCTCCGAGCGCCGGGTCCGCGGCAGCGTCGAGCGCACCTACCGGTTGCCGGTTGGTGCCGGGTCGGTCGGCCCGGAGGAGGCGGCGACGCTGAGCGTCGAGGAGCACCGGCAGGGCTTCTTCGCCTTCGTCGCCGGCCTGCTCGCCGACTTCGACCGCTATCTCGAGCGCGGCGACGTCGACCTCGGCCGCGACCTGGTCGGCTACCGGCAGGCCGCCCTGTACCTCTCCGACGACGAACTGCGTGAGCTGATCACCGAACTCGGCGCGGTGCTGGCGCCGCGGCTGGCCAACAAGCCGGCCGGCGGCCGGGTCCGGCGGATCTTCAGCACGGTGCTGATGCCGGGCGGGTGAGCGTCGCTCACCCGCCGTCGGGCCGGTGCCCGGGCACGGGCTGCAGCGGCAGGTGCACGTCCGCGACGCGTTCGACGGCCGCCGGGTCGCCGCGCAGGGCCGCGATGCGCCGTCGCGCGGCGCCACCGAGCATCACGATCGCCGCCAGCAGCACGACGATCCCGGCGGACCCGGCCGCCAGTCGACCGGTCCGGCCGAGCAGGTCCGCGCTACCGGCGAGAGGCGCGAGCGCGATCCGCTCGCCACGGTCCGGTGCAGGCTCGGTGGGCGGCGTGGCCACGTCGACGGCGGTCAATGCGCGAAGGGGGTCGACGACGCCGGCGCCGGCGATGTCGTCGGGCCTGCCGCCCCGGCTGGACTCCTTGGCGGGTTGCCCGTTCTCGTCCAGGGACGCGACGGCGAGGACCGAGGGGTAGGCGGCCGGCCACCACGTCCGGCCGGGTGCGGTCTCGTTCTCGTTGCCGGCAGCCGCGACCACCACGACGTCCCGGGATACGGCGTACTCGATGGCTGCGGCAATGCGTGAGTCGGTTCCGGAGACGGAGAACGAGAGGTTCATGACCCCGCCGGGAGCGCGGTCGGCTCGGTCACGGATCGCCCGGGCGATCCGGTCGAGTGGTGCGGTTGTGACGTCCCCGGCGTAGCGCACCGGCACGACGACCGCGCCCGGGGCCACGCCGACGATGCGGTCGTCGTCGGTCGGCCGGGCGGCGACGATGCCGGCGATCGGCGCGCCGTGGTTCTCGCAATCCTCGAGGGGCGTGTCGCTTCCCCGGGGCCTGGGTCCAGCACCTCGCCGTCGGCGACGTCGCCCTCGTGCGGGGCCGCCACCTCGTCGGGCGGGACGGGCCGTTGACCCTGGTGACCGAACGTGCTGTCGGCAAGTGCACAACGTGAGAATCATCTCCGCGAGCCTGGCCAGCCGGTTTGCCTCATCGACACCGCTTCATCACCCGGAGGGTGATTCGTCGTCGATGCCCGCGTGCAACGTCCGGGGCGCTCCGTGCCCGCAACCCGTGAGGAAGCCGTGTCTGCGCCGACCACGATCGGACCGCCGCCCACCCCCACCCGGACCGACCCAGAGCCGTTCCGGCCGGCCCACCTGACCCGGCCCGAGCACCTACGGACCGCAGCGCGCGGCGCGGGATGGATCCTGCTCGTCGTCGTCTGCTACGAACTGTCCGAATTCGGCGAGGCGCTCGGTGCTCCCGCCCCCGACCTGCTGGCCGGGTTGCTCGCCGGTCTGGTCCTGGCGCTGTCCGGGCTGGTCAACCGCTCGTTCCCGCGGGCCGCCACCCGCGCCTCCCAGGCCCTCGTGGGTGTGATCATGGGCAGCTACCTCGACACGGGCAGCGCGATCCCGGTCGGGGCGGCGCTGCCCCTCGTCGCGATCACCGCGGCCACCATCCTGCTCAGCCTCGGGGCCGCCGCGGTGCTGGCCCGGATCGGCAAGCTCGGCATGACCGACGCGACGCTGGGCATGGTCCCCGGCGGCTCGGCCGCGATCATCTCCTGCTCGGACGATCTCGGTGCCGACAGCAGACTCGTCGCGTTCGCGCAGTACGCGCGGGTGGGGCTGGTCGCCACGACCGCCCCGGCCGTGGTCATGGGTTTCGCCGCGATCGGCACCCGGCAGCCCGACGACGCCGCCGTTCAGTCGCTGCTGCCGATGCTGGACCGGCTGGTCACGGAGCCGGCCAACCAGGCCGGGCGGCTCGTCGTCCTCGTCGCGGTCTGCATGGTCGGGGTGAGCGTCGGGCGTCACCTGCGGCTGCCGGCCCCGCTGCTGCTCGGGCCGATGGTGGTCACCGCGCTGTTCGCCGTCACCGACGCGTCCAGCGGCTTCATCCCGGACGGCCCGCTCAAGGACATCGTGTTCGTCGTCGTGGGGCTCGAGGTCGGCCTGCGGTTCACCCGGAGGTCGGTACGGCACGCCGCCGGAGTACTGCACCACATCCTCGCCGCCATCGCGGTGGTCTGCCTCGCGTGCGCCGGGCTCGCCTGGCTGCTCGGCGCGCTCGTCGGCATCCCGTTCATCGAGGCCTATCTCGCCACCACCCCGGGCGGGATCAACGCGGTGCTCGCGACGGCGGAGTCGACCGGGACGAACGTGCCGCTGGTGTCGACGGTGCAGGGCCTGCGGCTGTTCGTCGTCTGCCTCGCCGTGCCGCCGATCATCCGCTGGCTCGACGCGGCCCGGCGCAGGGCGGCCGAGCGGGCCGGTGACACGGACCGTCAGCCGGTCGGCGCCACCACGTAGGGCGAGCGCGGCCGCACCTCGTCGCGGTGGACGCCGCTGCGGTCCTGCGGGTGCCCGGTCCCCGGGCATCCGCGGGGACGCGGGGGTCCCGCCGTTGCGGGGGTTCCGGGCGGGTTCGCCGGTCGTTGACGGCAAACCGCACGCCCAGGCCTATCCTGGATGAGGTCATGAACACGCACCGCACCCCTGCTGCTCAGCAGCCCCGCCCCGACACGGCCAGCCCGTGGGTCTTCAGCACCCGCGAACTGGGCCGTCGGCCCGGGAACATGCGCACCGTCGCCCGTACCGTCGCCGCACCCGACGCGCCCGCGCAGATCGGGCTGGAGAACGTCATCGTCGTGCCCGCCGGGTCGCCGGTCGAGCTCGACCTGCAGTTGGAGTCGGTGACCGAGGGCGTCTACGTCTCGGGGCGCGCATCGGCCGGGCTCACCGGTGAATGCTCGCGCTGCCTCGACGGGCTGACCGACACCGTCGAGGTCGAGATCGCCGAGCTGTTCGCCTACCCGGACAGCGTCACCGACGAGACCACGGACGCCGACGAGATCCCGCGGCTGGTCGACGAGTATCTGGACGTCGAGCAGGTGGTCCGCGACGCCGTCGTGCTGGCCCTCCCGCTGGCCCCGCTGTGCGATCCCGACTGCCCCGGGCTGTGCCCGGAATGCGGCGGCCGACGGGCCGATCTCGGCCCCGGGCACGGGCATGAGACACTGGATCCCCGATGGGCCGCTCTGCGTGAGCGGCTGCCGTCTGCCGATTAGCCCCCAAGCATTTCAGGAGATTCGCCGTGGCCGTACCCAAGCGCAGGATGTCGCGGTCCAACACGCGCTCGCGCCGGGCGCAGTGGAAGGCCGCTGCGCCGACCCTGGTCGCCTGCTCGAACCGCGCCTGCCGCGAGCCCAAGCCGCCGCACGTCGCGTGCCCGACCTGCGGCACCTACGACGGCCGCCAGGTCGTCCGTCCGGCCTGATCTCGACCGCGTGGCGGAGCGTGGCGTTCGAGGGCCCGTGGAGGACCGCGGGCCCCTGTTGCGTGCACTCGGCGTCGATATCGACGCCGAGTTGCTCACGCTTGCGCTGACGCACCGGTCCTACGCCTACGAGCACGGTGGGTTGCCCACGAACGAGCGTCTGGAGTTCCTGGGCGACTCGGTGCTCGGCGTGATCGTCACCGAGCGGCTCTACCGGGACCACCCGGATCTGCCCGAGGGGCAGCTGGCCAAGCTGCGGGCCAGCGTCGTGAACATGCACGCGCTGGCCGGGGTGGCCGCCGAGCTGAGCGCCGAGGAGGACCTGGGCCTCGGGGCGTACCTGTACCTCGGACGCGGTGAGGAGCTCACCGGTGGGCGGACGAAGGCGAGCATCCTGGCCGACGCCACCGAGGCCCTGATCGGCGCCGTGTACCTGCAGCACGGCCTGGAGACCGCCCGCCAGGTCGTGCACCACCTCTTCGACGGGTTGCTGCGCAGCGCCCCGCTGCTCGGCGCCGGTCTGGACTGGAAGACCAGCCTCCAGGAGCTCACCGCCTCGGCCGAGCTCGGCGTCCCCGAGTACCGGATCGCCGAGGACGGCCCCGACCACCTCAAGGTGTTCACCGCGACCGCCGTCGTCGGCGGGCGCGAGCTGGGTTCGGGCGACGGGCGCACGAAGAAGGAAGCCGAGCAGAAGGCCGCCGAGCTGGCCTGGCGCACCCTGACCGCCGAGGCCGACGGGTCGGCCAACGGCTCGGGCCCCGGGGGCTCCGTCATCCCCGGCAGAGGCTCCGGCGCCGCGCACTCCTAGCCGGTCCGCGCCGCCCATGCCCGAACTTCCCGAGGTCGAGGTCGTCCGTCGCGGCCTGGCCGATCACGTACTCGACCGGCGCATCGCCTCGGTGTCCGTCGAGCATCCCCGCGCCGTGCGCCGCCACCTCGCCGGCTCGGACGACTTCGCGGCCCGGTTGACCGGTCGCACGATCACCGCCGCCCGCCGCCGCGGCAAGTACCTCTGGCTGGAGCTCGACTCGGCCGGGGCCGGTGACGATGCGATCCTCGCTCATCTCGGGATGAGCGGGCAGATGCTGGTCGCCGACGCCGGCCGGCCGCGGGAGAAGCACCTGCGGATCCGGTTCGACTTCGCCGACGGCGGGCCCGAGCTGCGGTTCGTCGATCAGCGCACGTTCGGCGGGCTGAGCGTGCACCCGCTCGCCCCGGCCGCCGGCGGCGGTCTGCTGCCCGAGCCGGTGGCGCACATCGCGCGGGACCCGATGGATCCGGTGTTCTCCCTGGACGACGCCGTGGCCGGCATCCGCCGCCGGCGCACCGGCCTCAAACGCGCCCTGCTGGACCAGACCGTGGTCTCCGGTATCGGCAACATCTACGCCGACGAGGCACTGTGGCGGGCCAGGCTGCACTGGGCGCGGCCCACCGAGACACTGACCCGGGCGCAGGGCCGCAGGGTGCTGTCCGCCGCGGCCGAGGTCATGAACGAGGCCCTCGAGCAGGGCGGGACGTCGTTCGACACGCTCTACGTCAACGTCAACGGCGCCTCGGGCTACTTCGACCGGTCGCTCGACGTCTACGGCCAGGCCGACCGCGCGTGCCGGCGGTGCGGCACCCCGATCCGCCGGGACCCGTTCATGAACCGGTCGTCGTTCAGCTGCCCGCGCTGCCAGCCGCGCCCGCGCCGCGCGCACTCCTGACTCGCGTATCGATTCCCGCGCTGCCCATCAGGAACGCGTCAAGATCCGGGGGGCGGTGCGCCCGCGGGGACACGGTCGGCCGGTTCGGTACGCGGATCGGCGGGGGCAGCGATGGCGGCGAAGGTGGCCGGCAGGGGCCGGGCCGGTACGGCGCCGGCCGAGGATGTCCGATCCGGCGAGGACAAGCACCGGTTGACGGCCGTCACCGGCCTGGCCGCGCTGGGGCTGGATGCGCTGGCGTCCTGCGCGTACGGCCCGGAGGCGATCGTGCTGGCGCTCTCCGCGGGCGGGCTCGCCGCCATCGGCTACGCGCTGCCGGTGACGCTGGTGATCGTCGGGCTGCTGGCGGTGCTGGTGGTCTGCTACCGGCAGGTGATCGCCGCCTACCCCGACGGCGGCGGTGCCTACACGGTGTCCCGGGACAACCTCGGCATGCGCGTCGGCCTGGTCGCGGCGGCGTCGTTGATCGTGGACTACGTGCTCAACGTCGCGGTCTCGGTGGCCGCCGGGGTGGCCGCGCTGACCTCGGCGTTCCCCATGCTGTTGCCCTGGACCGTCGAGCTGTGCCTGCTCGTGCTGCTGCTGGTCGCCGTGGTGAACCTGCGTGGCGTGGTGGCCGGCGGGCGGCTCTTCGCGGCCCCCGCCGCCGTGTTCGTCGCCGCCCTGGTCGTCGTGATCGTCGTCGGGTTGCTGCGCGGTGCCCCGGTGGAGCCGTTGCCGCCCATCGATCCGATCGTCGCGCCGGAGACGGTCGGGGTGCTGCTGCTGCTCGCGGCCTTCGCCAACGGGTGCGCGGCGCTGACCGGTGTCGAGGCCATCGCGAACGCCACCCCGGCCTTCCGGCGACCGCGCCGGACCCGGGCCCGCCGGGCCGAGGCCGGGCTCGGTGTCGTGCTGGGCTCACTGCTCATCGGGCTGGCCGTGCTGGTCCAGCACTTCCACGCCGGCCCGGTGTCCGGCCGCACTCTGCTCTCGCTGCTGGCCCAGGGCTCGGTCGGGACGGGCTGGCTGTACCTGGTCGTCCAGCTCTCGACGATGGTGCTGCTGTGCCTGGCCGCGAACACCTCCTACGGCGGCCTGCCGGTGCTGGCCGCGCGGGTGGCTCAGGACAACGCGCTGCCGCACGTGTTCGGGCTGCGCGGCGACCGGCAGGTCTACCGGGCATCGATCCTCGTGCTGACGGTGCTGGCCGCGGCGCTGCTCGTGTTCTCCGCGGGCGTGGTGCAGGTGCTCGTGCCGCTGTTCGCCATCGGGGTGTTCATCGGCTTCGCGCTGTGCCAGGCCGGCATGTTCCGGCACTGGTGGACCGTGCGGGGCCCGCGGTGGCGCAACCGGGCGGCGCTCAACGTGCTCGGCGCGCTGCTGACCGGGGCCGCTGCGCTGATCGTCGGGGCGGAGAAGTTCCACGCGGGGGCGTGGATCATCGTGCTGGTCATCCCGCTGCTGTACACCATGTTCCTGTTGGTGCGCCGGGCCTACCGGCGCATCGGGGCCGTGCTCGAGGTGGGCGCGTGCCCGCCGCGGCCGCGGCCGGCCGCCTCGGTCGTCGTGGTGCCGGTGGTCAGCATCAGCCGGCTCGCCGAGGAGAGCCTGTCGACGGCGCTGTCGATGGGTGACCGGGTGGTCGCGGTGCACGTCGTGCTCGGGCTGGAGGCCGACGACCTCGCCGCGACGGCCGAGCTGGAACGCCGGTGGCGGGAGTGGGCACCCGACGTCACGCTCGTGCTGCTCAGCGCCACCGACGACGCGGGGCGGCCCAGCCGGGTGGTGGCCCCGGCCGTTTCGGCCTACCTGCGGAAGCTGACCGCGAGCGGCCGGGAGCGGGTCATCCTGCTGATCGGGGAGGTCACCCCGGACCACTGGTGGCAGGCGGTCCTGTTCAACCGGCGCGGTGGTGCGGTGGCCCGGCACGCGGGGCGCAACAGCAGGGCGGTGGTGTGCCGGTTCCGCTTCCGGTTGCTGCCCCGCACGACCGGGACGGCGATGGGCCCGCGGCGTTCCCGGGTGCTCGTGCTGCCCCGCGGCGCCGACGACCCGCGGCTCGGCCCGTGGTGAGGCCTACAGCCAGCCGCGCCGCTTGAACACCAGCCACAGCAGGAACCCGAGTACGACCATCAGGCCGATGGCATAGGGGTAGCCCGCGGGCCAGTTCAGCTCCGGCATGTCATGGAAGTTCATCCCGTAGATCGAGGCGACCGTGGTGGGTGCGAAGAGGATCGCCGCCCACGACGAGATCCGCTTGACCTGCTCGTTCTGGTCGTAGCCCGCCTCGGTGAGCCGGGTGATCTCGTCATTCTGACGCTGGGCGACCAGCGCGGTGTTGACGGTGAGGATGTTGGTCAGCAACTGCCGGAAAGCCTCGGTGCGCTCGCGTACGCGGGTCGCGTGGTCGGCGACGTCGCGGAAGGCGCGGCGCAGCTCCGGATCGGTGGCGTCGCCATCCTTGCCGAGGCGTCCGCGCAGCTCCGTGAAGATCTCGGTGAGCGGCTCGACGGCCCGCTGGAACTCGATGACCTCACGGGTGAGCTGGTAGATCCGCCGGGAGGCGTTGGGGTCGCCGTCGAAGACCTGCACCTCGATCTCGTCGATGTCGTTCTGCAGGCCGTCGAGCACCGGCGCGTAGTCGTCGACGACCTTGTCGAGGACCGCGTAGAGCACCGCGAACGGGCCGTGGGCGAGCAGTTCGGGATTGTTCTCGAGGCGGTGCCGGACCTCCGCGAGGTCGGGTTCCTCGGCGTGCCGGACGGTGACGACGAAGTCGGGGCCCAGGAACAGGTGCACCTCGCCGATCTCGATGACCTCGACCGGGTCGACGTAGCGGGCCGGGCGCAGCACGGCGAACTGGATCTGGCCGTAGCGCTCGAACTTGGGCCGCTGGTGGGCGCTGATCGTGTCCTCGACGGCCAGCTCGTGGAGGTGGAACTCCTTCGCCACCGAGTTGATCTCGTCGACGCTCGGCCGCAGCAACCCGATCCAGCCGAAGCTGCGACCGTCGCCGGGGCAGCGGCGCAGCTCGGCGTAGGCCTGGTCGAGCGATGCCGGCTCCACGGCGCGGCGCCCGTCGACGTAGACCGCGTTGTCGACAACGGTCACGGCGGGCTCCTCGCTCAGTCGGCGGCGGGAACCCTCCTGCTCGGAGGCGCCGGGCCGGTGCCCGGACCAGGGGGTCCGCCGGGAGCAGGGTAGCTGCGCCGCCGGCGGGAGGGGCGCTGTGCTGTCCGGAGCGCCACGGCGAACCGGGCGATCAGCGCAACGAGGCATACGGCGCCCAGAACGACGAGCTCCGGTCGGGTGCCGCCGAGTTGGCCGAACCGATTGACCTCGAACCCGTCGTAGACCGCCCAGCACTGCGCGGCGGCCGCGAGCGCGCCGGGTGCGGTGGTCAGCAGGGCGACACCTGCCGCGGCGGCGGCCGCGAAAACCAGACCGGTGACACGGGTGTCGCCCAACGTCGACGCGACCACGGCGGCCACCACGCCGACGGGCAGCCCGAGCGCGCCGCCGGCCGGGCCGCTGATGACCGCGGGCTGGTACCACGGCCGCCGTCCGGGATCGCCGGGACGCCGGCCGTGGGGTACGGGACGGGGGACCAGCACGGGATACACACTGCCCCCGGCCGGACGGCTGACGGTGATTCCTGACGCGATCCTGGCGCCGGTCGGCCGGGTGTTGACGGGGCGGTGGCGTGGTCGAGCCGGGGTGCGAGCAGGACCGACCGTCACCGACCGTCATCGACCGGTGTTCCCGGCCCGCGACGATGCGGGCCAGGGTGGCGGCACCGCATCGCCTTCGCGATCGGAGGCGGCCGCGCCGTGCACGAGGTGAGCATCGAGTGCCACGAGTGCCTCGTACCGGCGGTCCACGTCCGCCCGGTCGGATTCGTCGGAGACCGAGGACAGGCACGCCCGGCGGATCTTCGTCGCCTGGTCGAGCAGAACCTGCTTCTGCCCGGCGTGCGAGGTCTGCTCCATGATCTTGGCGAGCGCATCGAGCTGCCTGATCATCACCGCCGGCATCCCGTGCCCGGCCTGCCGGATCTTCTCGAACGAGCGCTCTACGAGGCGGTCGTAGCTCGCCTGGTCCGAGATGACCCTGACGAAGCCGTGCCGATCGCGGTGCACACCGTTCGGGCGCCATACGTTCGCGATCTTGCACAGGCAGTCGCCCAGCCAATCGATGCAGGTCAAAGCGGTGAACGTGTCATTGACTGCGGAAGACAGTGCCCGCAGGGCGATCTCGACGAGCTGGTCGAGGCCGAACGACACATCCTGGGTGAGCATGCGGTACGGCCCGATGACCTGAGCGCGTTCCAGATGGTGGCCCACGTGCGCGGCCGCCGCCGCCGGCAGCACGACGGCCAGCGGGTGTCCCCGCACCATGAAGTGCCCGGGCCGATAGGGCAGGTGGATCACCGCGTCGACCTCCGCCGCGATACCCACGAGCGTCCGGTGGCGGATGAACTGCAGGTAACCACTCGCCGGTGTCGCGATGACCCCGCCGAACCGATCCATCGCGCGGATCAGATCGTCGACGGACGGTCCGCTCTCCTGCTCCGGGACGGTTGATTCGATGCTGTCGGCACTCTGTGCCTCGAGCGCCGTGGACAGGTCCTTGGCGATGCCCGCGATCACGTGCGGCAATTGGATCTGGTTCGCGATGTGGTTGATGAAATAGATGAGAACCGCGAGATCGGCGACCGCCAGCACGAACGACACGAGGATCGAAATGTGCGGGACGAAGTCCCCGTGCCGGCCCGGGCTGATCGACACCAGCACCAGGATGGCGTAGACGAAGGTCGCCACGAAAGTGCCGAGCGTGACCTGGGTGCCACGGTCCCGGATGAAGTTGCGCAGCATTCGGGGCCCGAACTGGGTCGAGGCGAGCGTCAGCGTGACGATGGTGATCGAGAAGACGATGCCCACGACGGTGATGACGGCCGCGGCGATCGTCGTCAAGATCTGCCGGGCTGCGTCGGCCGTCCCGTTGACCATCCAGCTCGGCGAGGTCAGGATCCCGTCGTACACGGCGCGGTCCAGCTCCACGGTCGCGGCGAACAGGGCGGTCGCGGCGAGGACCTCGAGGGTCGGGACGAACCACAGGTTCGTCCGCAGCGCCTCCCGGCGCCACTCCGACTCGAACCACAGGTTCGTCCGCAGCGCCTCTCGGCGCCGCGCCGACGTGACGGGGAACCGGCGGGTCACCGGCGGGATCTCGTGACTGGGCGTCCACGCCGACGGCTGGATGCGACCCGATCAGCGGTACCGAACAAGGTGAACCTCGCAGAGATCGCTCAGGATGCCGACCAGGCTTCCCGGCTCACCGAGGGCTCACCCTACCAGGTGATCTGTGCGCCACAGCGCATGTCGCGGCCCGGGTGACCGCTTGCGGGGCGTGAATTCGGGGCGATCGCGCGCGACCGCGGAATCATCACCTGCCGGCCGCAGCACCTTCTGCCGGAAATGGGCGAATGCGCCGTGGCGATGGTCGGTGGGAGGTGGGACCGCCGGGTGGCGTGACCGCCGCTGCGGCGGCGTCAGTGTCGGCCCGCGCCGCATCTGGGTCGCGTCAACATCGGTCACCGGGCGTGGCATCACGGGCGTCGAGGGGCCATATCTGTCCTGTCGGCGTCCGGGAGCGGGCGCCAGAGAACGTCGGAGGCTGCGGTGATCCTGCCCGGGCGCCACCCGCGCGGAACCGGCCTCGCCGTGCCCGGCCCGCGGTGGGCCGACCCGTGATCCCGATCCTGGTGGTGGACTCCGAGGGGCTCGCACCCTCGCTCGCTGTCAGGGTGCTGCGCCGCGGCGGCTTCGCCGTCGAGACCGTCCGCACCCTGCCCGAGGCCACCCTCGTGCTACGGCGCCGGGCGGTGCACGCGGCCGTCCTCGATACCGGTGTCACCGGCGCAGCCACCGCCGTCGCGCGCCTGCGGCTGCACACCTCCGTCCCGGTGCTGGTGCTGGTGCCGGCCGCACACGACGCTGCCGCCGAGACGATCGCCATCCTCGATGCCGGCGCCGACGACGTCCTGGTCGAGCCCGTCGACGTGGCGGAGTTCCTGGCCCGGCTGCGGGCGGCATTGCGGCGGACCGCTTACCGCGACCAGCCGCCACCGGTGGTCACCGACGACTTCGTCATCAACACGGCCGCCCGCCGGGTCCGGCTCACCGGCGGCGCCGAGATCCGGCTGACCGCCAAGGAGTGGCGTCTGCTCGGCGCCCTCGTGCATCGCGCGGGGCAGGTGATCGCCCCCGACCAGCTGCTGCGGGAGATCAGCGGTGGCGACGTCGTCGGCGGGGGCAGATGCCTGCGGGCGTGCCTGTGCAGCCTGCGGCGCAAGCTCGAACCCGATCCGGCCCACCCCCGCTACCTCATCTCGCACCCGGGGCTGGGGCTCGTCTTCGTCGCACGCGACCGAGGGGCGACGGGCGGGCGCGCGCCCGCCGGACCCGGCGCCACGTGACGCCACCGGCACCGTGTCACCGGCATCACACCCTCCGTGCCCGCCGCTAACAGCACGTCAAGATCGGGCATCTCGGGCGTCAAGCGGGCGTCTCGACCGCGCCCACCGCGCGTGGGTGGGCGCACGCTGCCTCGACCCGCCGGAGGTACCGGCGGACGGTTGCGAGGAGTGCACTGTGGCCGACCTGCTGTTCGCGCTGCTGCTGATCGGGGGTTTCGCGGTGCTGGTCCTGATCCTGCGCGGGTTGGAGCGGCTGTGAACAACCTGGCCAACGTGGTCGGGGGCGTCGTCGCCCTCGGGCTGCTCATCTACCTGTTCATCGCCCTGATCCGTCCGGAGCGCTTCTGATGTCCGACACCGCGGCCGGCCTGTTGCAGGTGGCGGCGCTGCTGGTGCTGCTCGCAGTGGTCTACGTGCCGTTCGGCAACTACCTCGCGCGGGTCTACACCGGTGCGAAGCACTGGCGGGTGGAGAAGGCGCTGTACCGCTTGGCCCGGGTCAACCCGGACGCCGAGCAGCGCTGGACCACCTACGCCAGCGGCGTGCTCGGCTTCTCGTTCGTCTCGATCGTGCTGCTCTACCTGCTGCAGCGGTTGCAGCCGTTCCTGCCGTTCGCGTTCGGCCGCGGGTTCGACGGCGACACGATCCCGCCGGCGATGGCGTTCAACAACGCCGTCTCGTTCATGACCAACACGAACTGGCAGTCCTACACCCCGGAGCAGGTCGCGGGCCACAGCATCCAGATGCTCGGCTTCACCGTGCAGAACTTCGTGTCGGCGGCGGTGGGCATGGCGGTCGCGGTGGCACTGTTCCGCGGGTTCGCGCGCTCGGGCACCGATCGGCTCGGCAACTTCTGGGTCGACCTCGTACGCGGCACCGTGCGGGTGCTGCTGCCGATCGCGTTCGTCGCCGCGATCGTGCTGGTGGCATCCGGCGTGGTCATGTCGCTGCGCTCGGGTGTCACGGTCACCACCGTCGACGGCAGCCGGCACACCCTGGCCCTGGCGCCGGCGGCGTCCCAGGAGGCGATCAAGGAGCTCGGCACGAACGGCGGCGGGATCTTCAACGCCAACTCCGCGCACCCGTTCGAGAACCCCGGCGCTCTCACCAACCTGCTGGAGATCTTCCTGCTGCTGTGCATCCCGGTGTCGCTGACCCGCACGTTCGGCAAGATGGTCGGCAACGCCCGGCAGGGCACCGTGCTCGTCGCGGTGATGGGCGTGCTCTGGGGCTCGCTGCTCGCCATCTCCTGGTGGGCGGAGACCCATCCGAACCCCGGTGCGGTGGCCACCCGGGCCGCCGGATCGGCCCTGGAGGGCAAGGAGGTCCGCTTCGGGATACCGGCCTCGTCGCTGTTCGAGATCTCCACCACCGGCACCTCGACGGGTGCGGTGAACTCGATGCACGACAGCTTCACCGGCGCAGGGGGCGGCGCGGCGCTGCTCAACCTGCTGCTCGGGGAGATCGCTCCGGGCGGGGTCGGCACCGGGATGTACGCCATCCTGATCTTCGCCGTGATCGCGGTGTTCCTGGCCGGGCTGATGGTGGGGCGCACTCCGGAGTACCTGGGCAAGAAGCTGGGCCGGGTGCAGGTCACCACGGCCGCCGTGTCGATCCTCGCCATGCCGACCCTGGTGCTGCTCGGCGCGGGCCTCGCCATCGCACTGCCGAGCACACTCAACGCGCTGAACAACAGCGGTGCGCACGGCTTCTCCGAGGCCCTCTACGCCTACGCCTCGGCGTCGAACAACAACGGCAGCGCTTTCGCCGGCATCACCGTGACCAGCGACTTCTTCCAGTCCACGCTCGGCATCGCGATGCTGTTCGGCCGGCTGATCCCGATCATGGCGGCACTCGCCCTGGCCGGTTCGCTCGCCACCCAGAAGCGGCTCGAGCCGGGGGCGGGCAGCCTGCCCACCGACGGTCCGCTGTTCGGTGTACTCGTCGGCGGGACGATCCTGCTGGTCGGGGCACTGGTCTTCTTCCCGGCCCTGGCGCTGGGCCCGATCGCAGAGGCTCTCTCATGAACACCGACACGACCGTCGCCCCGAAGCGGCCGGAGCAGACCGCCGTGGAGCGGTCGTCGCGGGCCGCGGTGTCCGCCGGGGCCTTCAGCGTTCGACAGATGCTGGCCTCGACCCCGGACGCGCTGCGCAAGCTCAACCCGCGCGCCCAGCTGCGCAACCCGGTCATGTTCGTCGTCTGGGTCGGATCCGCGCTGGTCACGGTGCAGGCCATCGTCCAGCCGTCCACCTTCGCGTGGTGGATCGCGGTGTGGCTGTGGTTCACCGTGCTGTTCGCCAACCTGGCCGAGGCGGTGGCCGAGGGCCGGGGCAAGGCGCAGGCCGAGTCGCTGCGGCGGACCCGGAAGGAGACCGTCGCGCGGCGGCTGCGCCCGGACGGTTCGGAGGAGCAGGTGCCCGGCACCGAACTCACGATCGGTGACCGGGTCGTGGTCGAGGCCGGCGAGACGATCCCGGGCGACGGCGACATCATCGAGGGCATCGCGACCGTCGACGAGTCGGCCATCACCGGCGAGTCGGCGCCCGTCATCCGGGAGTCCGGCGGCGACCGCAGCTCGGTCACCGGCGGCACGACGGTGCTCTCCGACCGGATCATCGTGGAGATCACGACCAAGCCCGGGGAGTCGTTCGTCGACCGGATGATCGCGCTGGTCGAGGGGGCTTCCCGGCAGAAGACACCCAACGAGATCGCACTGACGATCCTGCTCGCCGCGCTGACGATCATCTTCTTGCTCACGGTCGTCGCGCTGCAGCCGATGGCCGGCTACGCCGGTGCGCAGCAGTCGCTGATCGTGCTCACCGCCCTGCTCGTCTGCCTGATCCCGACGACGATCGGCGCGCTGCTCTCCGCGATCGGCATCGCGGGCATGGACCGGCTCGTGCAGCGCAACGTGCTGGCCACGTCCGGGCGGGCCGTCGAAGCCGCCGGCGACGTCGACACCCTGCTGATGGACAAGACCGGCACCATCACCTTCGGCAACCGGCAGGCCACCGAGCTGATCCCGCTCGACGGGGTGTCGATCGCCCGGCTGGCGGCGGCGGCCCGGTTGTCCAGCCTGGCCGACCAGACCCCGGAGGGCCGCAGCATCGTCGAGCTCTGCGCGCGCGAGCACGGCCTCCCGGCCGAGGCGACCGCCGATGAGGCGGTCGCGGAGTTCGTGCCGTTCTCCGCACAGACCCGGATGTCCGGGCTGGACGTCGACGGCCGCTCGATCCGCAAGGGTGCGGCCAGCGCGGTCGCGGCCTGGGCGTCGGGCAACGGAGCCCGCGCCACGAGTTCACCGGAGGTCACCCGGCTCGTCGACGAGATCGCCGAGCAGGGCGCGACCCCGCTCGTCGTCGCCGAGGCCGGCACCGCCGCCGGCGGGGACGGTGCCCGGCTGCTCGGCGTCATCCGGCTCTCCGACGTGGTCAAGCCCGGTATCGCGCAGCGCTTCGCGGAGCTGCGGGTGATGGGCATCCGCACGGTGATGATCACCGGCGACAACCCGCTCACCGCCCGCGCGATCGCGGTCGAGGCGGGCGTGGACGACTACCTCGCGGAGGCCACGCCCGAGGACAAGATGGCGCTGATCCGCAAGGAGCAGGAGGGCGGGCGGCTGGTCGCGATGACCGGCGACGGCACCAACGACGCGCCCGCTCTGGCCCAGGCCGACGTCGGCGTCGCGATGAACACCGGGACGGCCGCGGCCAAGGAGGCCGGCAACATGGTCGACCTGGACTCCGACCCGACGAAGCTCATCGAGATCGTCGAGATCGGCAAGCAGCTGCTGATCACCCGCGGGGCGCTCACCACGTTCTCGGTGGCCAACGACCTGGCCAAGTACTTCGCGATCCTGCCGGCCATGTTCGCCGTGATCTACCCGGGGCTCGCCACGCTGAACGTCATGCACCTGGCCACGCCGAGGTCCGCGATCCTGTCCGCGGTCATCTTCAACGCGCTGATCATCGTGGCGCTCATCCCGCTGGCCCTGCGCGGGGTCCGCTACCGGCCCTCGAACGCCGCATCGCTGCTGCGCCGCAACCTGCTGATCTACGGGCTGGGCGGCGTGGTGTCGCCCTTCGTCGGGATCTTCCTCCTCGACCTGCTGGTCCGACACATCCCGGGGATCTGACGATGCTCACGACGCTATGGCGGCAGACCGCCACCGGGCTGCGGCTGCTGATCCTGCTGACGGTGCTGTGCGGGGTGGTCTACCCGCTGGCGGTGTGGGGCGTGGCGCACCTGCCGGGCCTGTCCGGGCGGGCCGAGGGGTCGGTCGTCACCGCGGGCGGCGCCCCGGCCGGCTCGTCGCTGATCGGGGTGGACCCGGTGGCCGCCGACCCGAACAACGACCCGTTCTTCCACACCCGCCCGTCCGCCACCGCGCAGGACGTGCTCGGGCCCGGGGACACCACGACCTCGGGCGGGTCGAACCTGGCCGGTGACTCGACCAAGCTGCTCCAGCAGGTCGCGCAACGCCGGGCGGCGATCGCGGCCCGCGAGGGCGTGGCTCCCGAGCAGGTGCCGCCGGACGCCGTCACGGCCTCGGCCTCCGGGCTCGACCCGGACATCAGCCCGGCGTACGCCGCGCTGCAGGTGCCGCGGGTCGCGCGGGTCAACGGGCTGCCGGTGGGGCGGGTGCAGGCCCTGGTCGCGGAGGCCACCGACGGCCGGGCCCTCGGGTTCCTCGGCGAACCGACGGTGAACGTCACCGAGCTGAACCTCGCGGTGCAGCATGCCGTGAGCGGTAAGTAGTGCTCCGGCACCACCTACCGCTCACGGGCGCGTCAGCGCTGCGGCTCGAGGATCACCACCGGGATGTCCCGGTCGGTCTTCGTGGCGTACTCGTCGTAGGCGGGCCAGATCTCGGCCATCTTCGGCCAGAGCCGGGCCTTCTCGTCGGCGTCGGCGGTGCGCGCCTTCGCGGCCAGCTTCTGCGGCCCGACCTGGATCTCGACGTCGGGGTCGGCCTGAAGGTTGAGGTACCAGACGGGGTGGTCCGGAGCGCCGCCCTTGGAGGCGACGATGACGTAGTTGCCGTCGTCCTCGCCGTAGATCAGCGCGGTGCGCCGCGGCGTGCCGGTCCTGCGGCCGGTCACGGTGAGCAGCAGCGTCGGGACGCCGTTCCACTCGTGCCCCTCGGTGCCGCCCGACTCGTCGTACTGCTTGATGTGTTCGTTGACCCAGCCGACCGGGCTGTCGACCGGCTCGCCCTGCGGTTCACTCATGATTCCTCCTGCGACACGGATGCCGGGCATGATCGTTCCCGAGCCTACGGCCGGGTGCGCGGCCGGGCACGACGATCACTCGGTCCCGGCCTCCGTGGGCGCCGACAGCCGGACCTCCTCCACGTCGTCCGCCCCGCGTCGCCCGGATCGGCCACCTGCAGCCCGTGCGCGTTCTCCGTGGACGCACCCCCTGCCCCTCACCGGGTGACGGGGCATCGCGCGTGACGGGAACGACGCTCGACAAGGGCGTTGCGCGACGGAGAATGGCATCGTGACACGGCGCGGTGAGCTGCGCATCTACCTCGGGGCCGCCCCCGGGGTGGGGAAGACCTACGCCATGCTCGGCGAGGGACGGCGGCGGGCCGAACGCGGCACCGACGTCGTCGTCGGCCTGGTCGAGACGTACGGCCGGGCCAAGACGGTGGCGATGCTGGAGGGCCTGGAGACGGTGCCGCGGCGCACGTTCGCGCACCGCGGCACGCAGCTCGAGGAGATGGACGTCGACGCGGTGCTGGCCCGCCACCCGACGGTCGTCCTGGTCGACGAGCTCGCCCACACCAATGCCCCGGGCTCGCGTAACCCCAAGCGCTGGCAGGACGTCGAGGAGCTGCTCGAGGCCGGCATCGACGTGCTGAGCACGGTCAACGTGCAGCATCTGGAATCGCTCAACGACGTCGTGGAACGCATCACCGGGGTCCGCCAGCGCGAGACGGTGCCCGACGAGGTGGTGCGCCGCGCCGGGCAGCTCGAGCTCGTCGACATCACCCCGGAGGCGCTGCGCCGCCGGATGGCGCACGGCAACATCTACGCCGCGGAGAAGGTCGACGCCGCGCTGGCCAACTACTTCCAGCCCGGCAACCTCATCGCGTTGCGTGAGCTCGCGCTGCTGTGGGTGGCCGACGAGGTGGACGAGGCGCTGCAGCGCTACCGCACCGACAAGCGGATCACCGATGTGTGGGAGACCCGGGAGCGGGTGGTGGTCGCCCTCACCGGCGGGCCGGAGAGCGAGACGGTGCTGCGCAGGGCCGCCCGGATCGCCAAGCGTGCCGGGCAGGCCGATCTGCTCGCCGTGCACGTGCTGCGCGGCGACGGGCTGGCCGGCCCGCCGGTCGGGGCGGTGTCCGGGCTGCGCCGGCTGGCCGACGGGGTCGGCGCGACCTTCCACACCGTCGTCGGCGACGATGTCCCGGCCGCGTTGCTCGACTTCGCCCGCGGGGTCAACGCCACCCAGCTCGTGCTCGGTACGTCGCGGCGCTCCCGGCTGGCCCGGTTGTTCGACCAGGGCATCGGCGCGCGTGTCGTGCAGGAGTCCGGACCGATCGACGTGCACATGGTGACCCACGACGCCGCCGGTGGCGGCCTGCATCTGCCGGCGTGGCGCAGCGGGCTGGCGCCCGGGCGGATCTGGGTCGGCTGGGTGCTCGCCGTGCTGGCGCCGGCGCTGGCCACCGGACTGGGCACCCTGCTCGACGGCGTCATCGGGCTGTCCACCGACGTCGTGCTGTTCTTCCTGGCCACGGTGCTCGTCGCCGTGGTCGGCGGGCTCGGCCCGGCGCTGCTCGCCGCGCTGCTGGGCGGGCTGCTGCTCAACTTCTTCCTGACCCCGCCGCTGTACTCGTTCACCATCGGGCAGAGCGCGAACGTGATCACGGTCGCCGCGATGCTGGTCGTCGCCGTGCTCGTGGCGCTGCTCGTCGACCGGGCCGCCCGGCGCGCCGAACAGGCCGCCCGGGCCCGCGCGGAGGCCGCCCTGCTGGCGTCGTTCGCGCGCAGCGTGCTCACCCGCACCGACCCGCTGCCACGGCTGCTGGAGAAGGTCCGCGAGGCCTTCGGGCTGCGGTCGGTCGCGCTGATCGAGAGGACCGCCGGCGGCGGGCCCGGCTGGACCCGGGTGGCGGTGTCCGGCCCGCCCGACTGCGGACGGCCCGACGAGGCCGACGTCGACGTCGAGGTGGAACCCGACCTGCACCTGATCGGCACCGGCCGGTCCCTGCCCGCGTCGTACACGCGGCTGCTGGAGACCGTCGGTGGTCAGGCGCTGCTGGCGTTGCGCAGCCAGCGCTCCGCCGCGGAGGCGGAGAGCGCCCGGCGCCGCGCCGAGGCCACCGAGACGCGCAGCGCCCTGTTGTCCGCGGTCGGGCACGACCTGCGCAGCCCGCTCACGTCGATCAAGGCCGCCGCCGGCAGCCTCCGCGACCCGAACCTGCTGCTCTCCGAGGACGACCGCGCGGACCTGCTGGCCACCGTGGAGGAGTCCGCCGACCGGCTCACCGGGTTGGTGGACAACCTGCTGGACTCGTCGCGGCTGGCCGCCGGCGCGGTCACGCCGCTGCTGGCCCCCGTCGGCTACGACGAGGTGGCCGCGCGGGCGCTGGTCGGGGTGGACGGTGCGGCCCGGGTGAGCGTGGAGATCCCCGAGGACCTGCCCGACGTCGTGGCCGACGCCGGGCTGCTGGAGAGAGTGGTGGCCAACGTGGTGGACAACGCGCTGCGGCACGGTGACGGGGCGCCCGTCGCGCTGCGCGCGAGCGCCTACGGCGATCGGGTCGAGCTGCGGATCGTCGACAGCGGGCCGGGGGTGCCGCGGGGGTCCCGCGACGGGCTGTTCGTGGCGTTCCAGCGGCTCGGCGACCGGGACCCGACGACCGGCGTCGGGCTCGGCCTCGCCGTGGCCCGCGGGTTCACCGAGGCCATGGGCGGCACCCTGTGCGCGGAGGACACCCCGGGTGGCGGGCTGACCGTCGTGGTGTCATTGCCGATCGCCGCCGCCCCGGCCGTACCGGCGGACGCCGCGGGGCCGCTGCGGTGACCAGCGATGCGGCGGGGACCGGGGTGCGGGTGCTCGTCGTCGACGACGATCCGCAGATCCTGCGCGCCCTGCGGATCAACCTGACCGCGCACGGCTACCACGTGCTCGTCGCCGCCGACGGTGCCGCGGCGCTGCGGGTGGCCGCCGACGGGCATCCCGACGTCGTCGTGCTGGACCTCGGTCTGCCCGACCTCGACGGCATCGACGTCATCGAGGGGCTGCGCGGCTGGACCGCGGTCCCGATCATCGTGCTGTCGGCACGCACCGACTCCTCCGACAAGGTGCGTGCCCTCGACGCCGGTGCCGACGACTACGTGACCAAGCCGTTCGGGATGGCCGAGCTGCTGGCGCGGCTGCGGGCGGCGGTGCGGCGTGCGTCCGCGGGCTCGGTCGACGGCGACGCGGTGGTGGACGTCGGGGCGTTCCGGGTCGACCTGGCCGCCAAACGGGTGGCCCGCGGTGACCAGGAGGTGCACCTGACGCCGACCGAGTGGGGCATCCTCGAGATGCTCGTGCGCCACCGCGGCAAGCTGGTCGGCCAGCGCGAGCTGCTCCGCGAGGTATGGGGCCCCACCTACGGCAAGGAGACCAACTACCTGCGCGTCTACCTCGCCCAGCTGCGCCGCAAGCTCGAACCGGAGCCGTCCCGGCCGCGGTACCTGATCACCGAGCCGGGGATGGGGTACCGGTTCGACGGGTGACGCCTCATGATCGCCGGTTTCGGGACATGCGCGGCCATGGGCGGCCGCAATGTCCCGGATGTGCTGATCATGCGGCGGCCGTGAGCGTGGCGCGGACCTCGTCGAGGACTCTCGCGGGTTCGTTCGCGAGGTCGTGCCAGGTGAAGCGCAACAGGTCCCAGCCGGCCCGGACCAGCGCGTTGCCCTTACGGCGGTCGGTGCGGAAGCGCTCGGCGTCGACGTGCCAGGCCCAGCCGTCGACCTCGACGGCGACCCGCACGGCGGGAAAGGCCAGGTCGATGCGGTAGGCCCCGAAGGGGTGACCCGTGGTCCAGCCGGTGATTCCGGCGTTGCGCAGGATCGTGACGAGCAGCCGCTCGGCGGCAGAGTCGGCCCGGTCCGCCGCGGCGATCAGCAGGTCACCGGCCGCGCATGAGCCCCGGCGGCCCATGTTGCGGCAGAACGCCCGGTAGACCGCGGGGAACCGGACGTGACGCTGCAGCGCGCGGTCCAGGAATATCGATCCGCTGCGGGACAGTGCGACGGCCGTCTCCAGGGCGGTCAGCGGGGCGTCGGTGAGCCAGACGTCCCGGAGCCCGATCAGATCCGGCGGCGGCAGGTCGCGCCGCCGGATCCGGATCCCGGGTTGGGGACGGGGCTTGGCCCGCGCCGGGACCGTCACCTCGATCACCGCGGGCGCCTTCGGCAGCATCCCGTGCCAGTACGCTGCGGCCGGCCCGGACACCGCGGCGTTCTCACCTGCCCACAGGCCTGCCGCGCGGACCCGCACCTCGTCGGTCAGCCGGTGCCCACCGAGCAGGTAAACGCCGGTGTGCAGGGCCCGCCACCGGCCGGAGGCGACGCGGCGTCGCACTGTGCGGCCCGACATGCCGTGCTCAAGCGCCTGCCCGAGGCTCAGCACACCGGCCTGGCGTCTCAGCAGATGATCGATGGACATGCGGCCAGGATCGGGTGACCCGGCTTCGGGCGGGCCCGATTCGGTGAAATCGCCGCCCATGATCGGCGTTCCCGGGACCTCCCGGCCAGGGATGGCCGGAACGTCCCGCAAAAGGCGATCTTGGCGGGCTTCAGCGGCCGAAGTCCTGGGTCCAGTAGTCGCCGCGGGAGTCGTAGCCGACGCCGATGGTGGTCAGTGAGCAGTCCAGGATGTTCGCGCGGTGGCCGGGCGAGTTCATCCAGGCGTCGACGACGGCGGCGGCGTCGGGCTGGCCCTGGGCGATGTTCTCCGCGCCGGGCGCGGGATAGCCCTCGGCCTGCAGTCGGTCGCCGAACGAGCTGCCGTCGCTCCCGGTGTGCGAGAAGTAGTTGTTCGACGCCATGTCGGCGCTGTGTTGCTGGGCCGCGGCGGTGACGCGGGCGTCGACCTGCAGTGCGCCGCAGCCGGCCCGGGCGCGCTGCGCGTTGGTCAGCGCGACGACCTGGGCGGCCGGGGTGCCCGCCGGTGCGGCGGCCGGGGCCGGAGCGGGCCGCTGCGCGGTGGTCCGCACCGCGGCCCGGGTCGTCGTGGCCGGGACCGGGGTGGTGGTACCTACCGGCGCCGTCGTCGTCGGCGGCGCGGTAGGCGTGGCCGCCGGCGTGGTCGTGGCCGGCGGTGGCGCGGCGAGCGCCGGCGGCGGAGCCGGGGCCGCGGTGACCCGGGCGGCGGGGGTGAACGTGGGTGCCGGCGTCTCGGCGCCGGCCGGCCCGCCGAGCGCGGCGGTCCAGGACCCCGGGAGCGCCGAGGCCCCGACGGTGGCGCCGAGTCCCGCGAGGAGGGCGCCCATGGTGAGCCCGACCAACAGCACCCCGCCGCGCATCCATGATCGAGTCACGGCGCGGTAACGTAGCAGCACTGTGAGTATCAACTCGGATTCCGCCGTTCGGCTCACCGCATGGGTCCACGGGAAGGTACAGGGAGTGGGTTTCCGCTGGTGGACCCGCTCCCGCGCGCTCGAGATCGGCCTCGTCGGACAGGCCCGGAACCTCCCCGACGGGCGGGTCGCGGTGGTTGCGGAGGGTGATCGGGCGGCGTGCGAGCGGCTGCTCGAGGCGCTGCGCAGCGGCCACACCCCGGGCCGGGTGGACCAGGTCGTGGAGCAGTGGACGCGGGCGCGCGGGGGGTTCTCCGGATTCGTCGAGGCCTGACACCGAGCCGAGAACGGCGCGCTACTCGGCGTCCGGACGCCGCCCGGTAGCCTTCGTGGCCACCTGCCCCCCGGGAGACCACGCACCGTGTACCTCAAGAGCCTGACGTTGAAGGGCTTCAAGTCCTTCGCCTCGGCCACGACGCTGCGCCTGGAACCGGGCATCACCTGCGTGGTCGGGCCGAACGGCTCGGGCAAGTCCAACGTCGTCGACGCGATCAGCTGGGTGCTCGGCGAGCAGGGTGCCAAGGCGCTGCGCGGCGGCAAGATGGAGGACGTGATCTTCGCCGGCACGGCCGGCCGGGCGCCGCTGGGCCGCGCCGAGGTCACCCTGACCATCGACAACTCCGACGGCGCGCTGCCCATCGAGTACTCCGAGGTCTCGATCACCCGCCGGATGTTCCGCGACGGCGCGGGCGAGTACGAGATCAACGGCTCGAGCTGCCGGCTCCTCGACATCCAGGAGCTGCTCAGCGACTCCGGCATCGGCCGCGAGATGCACGTCATCGTCGGGCAGGGCCAGCTCGACTCGGTGCTGCAGTCCAAGCCCGAGGACCGTCGCGCCTACATCGAGGAGGCCGCGGGCGTCCTCAAGCACCGCAAGCGCAAGGAGAAGGCGCTGCGGAAGCTCGACGCGATGCAGGCCAACCTGACCCGGCTCACCGACCTCACCGCCGAGCTGCGCCGCCAGCTCAAGCCGCTGGGCCGGCAGGCCGAGATCGCCCGGCGCGCTCAGGCCGTGCAGGCCGAACTGCGGGACGCCCGGCTGCGGATCGCCGCCGACGACCTGGTCACGCTGCGCGACTCCCTCGCCCGGGAGGAGGCCGACGAGGCCGCGGCCCGGGCCCGGCGCGCGGAGGTCGAGGAAGAACTCGTCGTGGCCCGCGAAGCGCAGGAGTCGTTGGAGGAGGCGCTGGCGGCGGACGCGCCGCGGCTGGCCGCCGCCCAGGACGTCTGGTACCGGCTCTCGGCGCTGGCCGAGCGGTTGCGCGGCACCGTGCGGCTGGCCCAGGAGCGCGCCCGGCACCTGGCCGACGCCGCCGCGGAACGGGCCCCGGGCCGCGATCCCGACGAGCTGGAGCGCGAGGCCGACGCGGTCGCCGAGCAGGAGGAGGAGCTGGTCGCCGTCGTCGCGGAGGCCCGCCGCCGGCTGGCGGAGGTGCTGGAGGAACGCGCCGAGCACGAGCGCACCCTGGCCGCGGCCGAGCGGGCCCACCTGGCCGCGGTGCGGGCCATCGCCGACCGCAAGGCCGGGCTGGCGACGCTGGCCGGGAAGGCCGAGGCGCTGCGCAGCGGCGCGGCGGCCACCGCCGAGGAGATCGAGCGGCTCTCCGACGCCCTCGGTGAGGCGCAGGCCCGTACCGAGCAGGCCGTGGCCGAGCTGGAGGCCGCCCGCGACGAGTTGGGCGTGCTCGACGACGGCGACTCCGACCTCGGCGATCGCGTGGCCGCCGCGGCCGAGGTGCACCAGAGCGCCCGCGAACGTGTCGCCGAGTTGGTGAAGCGGGAGCGCGAGGTCGAGCAGCAGCGGGCGCACTGGCGGGCCCGGGTCGACGCGCTGTCGGTGGGCCTGGCTCGCAAGGACGGCAGCGGGGCGTTGTTGTCCGGCGACCTCGACGGAGTGCTCGGCGCGGTGTCCGGGCTGCTCAGCGTCGACCCGGCGGCCCGCACCGCACTCGCCGCCGCGCTGGGCGAGCTCGCCGAGGGCGTCGCCGTCGACTCACCGGACGCCGCGGTCGCGGCGCTGCGCAGGCTGCGCTCCACCGACGCGGGGAGCGCGACGCTGCTCGTCGGCGCCCCGGGCGAGGCGGCCGCGGCCGGCGAGCCCCCGGCCGGGCGATGGGCGTCGGCGCTGGTCACGGCGGCGGAGCCGCTCGCAGGCGCGGTGCGCCGGGTGCTGCGCGACGTCGTCGTGGTCGACGACCTGGACGCCGCCCGCGCGCTGGTGGACGCCCGCCCGGAGCTCACCGCGGTGACCCGGGACGGCGACGTGCTCGCCGCCGGCCGGGCCCGCGGCGGCTCCGGCGCGGCGTCGAGTGCGCTGGACGTGCAGGCCGCGGTGAACGAGGCGCTGGAGGCCCGGGAGAAGGTCGAGCAGGAGCTGGCCCGGCTGCGCCCGGCGCTGGACGGGGCACGCGCCGAGGAGGCCGCCCGGCAGACCGACCTGGAGGCCGCCCGGCAGACGCAGAAGGCCGCCGAGTCCCGCCGGTCCGCGGCGAGCAACCAGCTCGGGCGGCTGGAGCAGGTCGTCCGGTCGGCGGAGGCGGAGGCGCAGCGGCTGCTCGAACGCCGCGACGCCGTCGAGGCCCGCCGCTCCGACGCGCTCCTCGCGCTGGAGGCCGCCGAGGAACAGCTCCTGGTGGCCGAGGGCGAGCCGCTCGACGACGAACCGGACACCGAGATCCGGGACGCGGCCGCCGACGCGTTGGCCGCGGCGCGCTCGGAGGAGGTCGAGTCGCGGCTGACGCTGCGCACCGCCGAGGAGCGGGCTCGCGCGATCGCCGGCCGGGCGGAGTCGCTGCGCCGGCAGGCCGCGTCGGAACGGCAGGCGCGGGCGCGGGCCGCAGCGGCGCGCGCCGAGCGCGAGCGCGGGGCGGCGGTCGCGGCCCTCGTGGTCTCCGCGGGTGAGGCCGCGCTGGAGCGCATGGAGGTGTCGCTGGCCGAGGCGGCCACCGAGCGGGACGCGGCCGCGGCCGCCCGGGCCGAGCGGGAGACCGCGCTGACCGCGGCGCGCAGCACGTCGATGCGGCTGACCGCGCTGCTGGAGAAGCTCACCGACGCCGTGCATCGCGACGAGGTGATGCGCGCGCAGTCGCGGCTGCGGCTCGAGCAGCTCACCGAGAAGGTGCTCGCCGATCACGGCATCGGCGTGGAGGACCTGGTCGCCGAGTACGGGCCGAACGTGGCCGTGCCGCCGAGCCCGGCGGAGCTGGCCGAGTACGAGGCGGCCAAGGAGCGCGGGGAGGACGTCGTCGCCCCGCCGGCGATGCCGTTCGACCGGGCCGCGCAGGAGCGCCGGGTCAAGCGCGCGGAGAAGGACCTCTCGTTGCTGGGCAAGGTCAACCCGCTGGCGCTGGAGGAGTTCGCCGCGCTGGAGGAGCGCTACCGGTTCCTGTCCACCCAGCTCGAGGACCTCAAGAACACCCGGCGCGACCTGCTCACCGTGGTCCGCGAGGTCGACGACAAGATCCTCGAGGTGTTCACGTCCGCCTACGCCGACGTGGCCCGCGAGTTCGAGATCGTGTTCTCCACGCTGTTCCCCGGCGGCGAGGGCCGGCTCGTGCTCACCGACCCCGACGACATGCTCACGACCGGCATCGAGGTGGAGGCGCGGCCGCCGGGCAAGAAGGTCAAGCGGCTGTCGCTGCTGTCCGGCGGGGAGCGTTCGCTGACCGCGATGGCGCTGCTGGTCGCGATCTTCCGGGCCCGGCCGTCGCCGTTCTACATCCTCGACGAGATCGAGGCCGCCCTCGACGACGTCAACCTGCGGCGGCTGATCAGCCTGATGGAGGAGCTGCGGTCGACGAGCCAGCTCATCGTCATCACGCACCAGAAGCCCACCATGGAGGTCGCCGACGCGCTCTACGGCGTGTCGATGCGCGGCGACGGCATTACCACGGTGATCTCGCAGCGGCTGCGTCCGGCGTCCTAGCGTCGACGATCATGGGTGCCGGGCGGCCTCGGGACGCCCGGCATGACAGGCTTGACGGGTGACCACGGAGACCCTGTGGATCGTCGTAGCGGTCATCGCGGCGGTCCTGCTGATCGCTCTCATCCTCGGGCTGGTGATCGGCCGGCGGCGGCGGATCAGCCTGCGCGAATCCGACGAGCTCGAGCGCCCGACCGGCCCGGAGATCAAGCCGCCACCGCGCGGAGGCACGTACCAGGCCGGCGGCGGGTTCAACTTCTCCACCGGGGCCCAGACGCCGCCTGCCCCCGCGCCCGCGCCCGCGCCTGCTCCTGCACGTGACACGGCCCCGCCGACGGTCGAGGACCGGGCGGCGACGGAGGCCCCGCCGGCCACCGAGGTGCGGGAGAGCGCTCCCGCGGACACTGCGCCGCCGGTCACCCGGCCCGCCGAGACGGCGGCCCCGGTGACCCCGCGTGCCGAGACCGCGCCGCCGGTGACCCCGCGTGCCGAGACCGCGCCGCCGGTGACCCGTCCTGCGGAGACCGTGGCACCCGAGGCCGGGCCGCGAGCGCCCGAGGCGGCTGCGCCGGAGGCTCCCGCGGCGGAGAAGGCCGCTCCCGAGGCTCCGGCCGCGGAGAAGGCCGCTCCCGAGGCTCCGACCGCGGAGAAGGCCGCGCCCGAGTCTGCGCCGCCGGAGGCCCCGGCCGCCGAAACGGCCGCGCCCGGAACCACCGCGCCCGGAACCACCGCGGCCGGAACCACCGCGCCCGGAACCACCGCGCCCGACACGACCACCCCGGCCACCCGCCCGGCGGACACCGCGCCGCCGGTCACCCGCACCGCACCGCCGGCTGCGGCACCGGAGGAGCCGCTTTCCACCAACGGCGCCGCCCCCGCGGCGACAGCCCCACCGGCCACTCCGGCCCCGGAGGTGGCTCCCGCCCCGGAGGCCGCACCGCTCGCCCCGACCGAGCCCATCGAGCCCCCGGGGGGCCGCCTCGAGCGGCTGCGCGGGCGGCTGGCGCGGTCCCGGTCGGGCTTCGGGCAGAGCCTGCTCGGCCTGCTCGGCGCCGGTGAGCTGGACGAGGAGTCGTGGGAGGACGTCGAGGCCACGCTGTTGCAGGCCGACCTCGGTCCTGAGATGACCATGGAGCTCGTCGAGACGTTGCGCACCGAGCTGGCCAGCCGCGGTGTCCGCACACCGGAGCAGGCCCGCCAGTTGTTGCGGGAGGTGCTGACCGACGCGCTGCGCCCCGACCTCGACCGTTCGGTGCGCGCGCTGCCGCACTCCGGGCGCCCGGCGGTGCTGCTCGTCGTCGGCGTGAACGGCACCGGCAAGACCACCACCACGGGCAAGCTGGCCCGGGTGCTCGTCGCCGGCGGCCGGCACGTCGTCCTGGGTGCCGCCGACACGTTCCGGGCCGCCGCGGCCGAGCAGCTCGGCACCTGGGGGGAGCGGTCCGGTGCCGCGGTGGTCCGGGGCGCCGAGGGCGCCGACCCGGCCGCCGTCGCGTTCGACGCGGTCAAGCGGGCCGCCGACGACGGTGCCGACGCCGTCCTGCTCGACACCGCCGGCCGGCTGCACACCAAGACCGGCCTGATGGACGAGCTGGGCAAGGTCAAGCGCGTCGTCGAGAAGCGGGCCGAGGTCGACGAGGTGCTGCTCGTGCTCGACGCCACGACCGGGCAGAACGGGCTCACGCAGGCCCGGGTGTTCGGCGAGGTCGTCAAGGTCACCGGCATCGTGCTGACGAAGCTCGACGGCACGGCCAAGGGGGGCATCGTCTTCCGGGTCCAACGCGAGCTCGGCGTTCCGGTGAAGCTGGTGGGTCTCGGGGAGGGTCCGGACGACCTGGCGCCGTTCGAGCCCGCCGCGTTCGTCGACGCGCTGCTCGACTGAGAACCGGATTCAGTGACGCGGTAACCGGCTCGTAACCCGCGGACGACGCTCGTTCATCGCGCGGAAACAGCTCACGCGCATGTCCGAAACATGGCACTTCGATTATTCCCGGCAGTTGCCGCTGGCGCAGGCGGCGTAGACGGGAGGGAGTTCCGTGGGCGCGTTGAACAACGGCGATACCGCGTGGATGCTCGCCAGCTCGGCGCTGGTGCTGCTCATGACGCCAGGACTGGCGCTGTTCTACGGCGGCATGGTCCGCAGCAAGAGTGTGCTCAACATGATGATGATGAGCCTCGGGTCGATGGGGCTCATCGGCGTCCTCTGGGTGCTCTACGGGTATTCGGTCGCCTTCGGCAACGACGTGGGTGGGGGCCTGCTCGGCAACCCGGCGGAGTTCGCCGGCCTGAAGGGCCTGTTCGTCGGGACCTACACCGGTGACGCGGTCTCCTACCCGCTGTCCGGGTCCATCCCGGCGCTGGTGTTCGTCGCGTTCCAGGCCACCTTCGCGATCATCACCGTGGCGCTGATCTCGGGTGCGGTCGCCGACCGCATGCGGTTCGGTCCCTGGCTGCTGTTCGCCGGCATCTGGGCGACGGTCGTGTACTTCCCGGTCGCGCACTGGGTGTTCGCGTTCAGCAGCTCGGACGGCTCGGTCATCGGTGGCTGGATCGCCAACGACCTCAAGGCGATCGACTTCGCCGGCGGCACCGCGGTGCACATCAACGCCGGTGTCGCGGCGCTCGCGCTGGCCGTCGTCCTCGGCAAGCGCCGCGGCTGGCCGCGGGAGCCCATGCGGCCGCACAACCTGACGCTGGTCATGCTCGGCGCCGGCCTGCTGTGGTTCGGCTGGTTCGGGTTCAACGCCGGTTCGGCCCTGGGTGCCAACGGCACGGCGGCGTTCGCATTCGTCAACACCATCGTCGCCACCTCCGCCGCGATGCTCGCCTGGCTGCTGGTCGAGCGGATCCGGGACGGCAAGCCGACCAGCCTCGGCGCCGCCTCCGGCATCGTGGCCGGCCTGGTCGCGATCACCCCCGCCTGCTCCTCGGTGTCGCCGCTGGGTGCGATCGCGGTCGGCGCCATCGCCAGCGCGTTGTGTGCCCTGGCCGTCGGGTGGAAGTACCGGTTCGGCTACGACGACGCGCTCGACGTGGTCGGGGTGCACCTGGTCGGCGGTATCGCCGGCACGGTGCTGATCGGCTTCTTCGCCGATCCGGGTTCGCCCGCCGCGGTCGCCGGCCTGTTCTACGGCGGTGGTGTCGACCAGCTCTGGCGCCAGGTCGTCGGGGCCCTCGCGGTGCTGCTCTACTCCGGCATCGTGACCGCGATCATCGCGGTCGTCGTGAAGGCGATCGTCGGCCTGCGGGTCAGCGAGGAGGACGAGGTCACCGGCATCGACGAGACCGAGCACGCCGAGACCGGCTACGACTTCTCGAGCCTCCGGGGCGGTGGCGGCCTCGGGACGCCGCGTCCGCCGGCGGCGGCGCCCGCCGGCCAGGTTCGGACAACCGCAGGCAAGGAGAGCTGAGCGATGAAGCTGATCACGGCGATCGTCAAGCCGTTCGTACTGGAGGACGTCAAGGGCGCCCTGGAGCAGGTCGGTGTACTCGGCATGACCGTCAGCGAGGTGCAGGGCTACGGCCGGCAGAAGGGCCACACCGAGGTCTACCGGGGTGCGGAGTACTCGGTGGATTTCGTGCCGAAGGTCCGGGTGGAGGTCGTCGCCGACGACGTCCTCGCGGACAAGGTGGTCGATGCCGTGGTCGAGGCCGCGCGCACCGGCAAGATCGGTGACGGGAAGGTCTGGGTGACCCCGGTCGAGACCGTGGTCCGGGTCCGGACCGGCGAGCGTGGGACCGACGCGATCTGAGAACCCGACGGGTGCCGGGGCCCGCCGCGCCGATCGACGGCACGGCGGGCCCGGGCGCTTTCCACCGCCGCTGTGGGCTTTGTCCTGATCCACCGTTACGGCCGGGTCCGCCGTGTCGCTGCAGGGGGCGTTGAGAGGAATGCCGAAGGTGCACATCGAGGTGGTCGTGGACGACGCCGTCGGGGAGAGGACGATCGAGGCCATCGTGCAGTCGGCACGCACCGGCAAGATCGGGGGCGGGAAGATCTGGGGGAGCCCGGTCGACAGCGTGATCCGGGTGCGGACCGGTGAACGGGCGCCGACGCGCTGTGACTGACCTGGAGCGACTGACCTGGAGCGACGCCGTGGGGAGCGTTCGGCGATGACCGTGACGGGGCCGGGCTCGGCTCAGGACCTGGTGCGAGCCAAGCGGGTGCTGCTCGAGGCGAGCGGCAAGCGCCGGCTGAGCCCGGAGGCGCTGCGCGTGGCGCTGGCCGACCTGCACGACTTCTGGCTGTCCTCCCGCGCCGCGGCGATCGGGCTGACCGACCGGGCCGCACTCATCGCGGTCGGTGCGCTGGGCCGCCGGGAGCTGGCCCCGTACTCCGATCTCGACCTGGTGTTGCTGCACGACGGCCGCAAGGACATCGACCGGCTGGCCGAGCAGATCTGGTATCCGCTGTGGGACGCCGGCATCGGACTCGACCACTCCGTGCGCACCCCCGGGCAGGCGGTTCAGGTGGCCGCCACGGATCTGCGCGCCGCGTTCGGGCTGCTCGAGGCCCGGCACATCGCGGGCGATCCGGCGTTGTCGGACAAGGTGCGCCACGCCGTGCGGCAGGCCTGGCGGGCGGGTATCCGCAGCCGCTTCGACGAGATCGCCGACGGTGCGGCCGACCGCTGGGCCAAGATCGGCGACGTCGCGCACCGGGTGGAGCCGGACCTGAAGAACGGGCACGGCGGGCTGCGCGACATCCAGCTGATCGACGCGCTCGCCGCCGCCCAGCTCGTCGACCGCCCGGCCGGCGACGTGCTCCAGGCCCGGGCACTGCTGCTCGACGTGCGCACCGAGCTGCACCGGCTGGCCGGCCGGGCGCGCGACGTGCTGCGCGCGCAGGACGCCGACGAGGTGGCCTCGGTCCTGGACATCGGCGACCGGTTCGAGCTGGCCCGGGCGGTGTCCGGGGCGGCCCGCGCGGTCGCGTTCGCCGTCGAGGTCGGGCTGCGCTCGGCCCGCGCCGCGCTGCCCCGGCGCGGGCTCGCCGCGCTGCGCCGGGCCCCGGTGCGCCGCCCGCTGGACTCCGGCGTCGTCGAGCACGGCGGCGAGGTGGTGCTGGCCCGGGACGCGTCGGCGCCGCGGGACCCGGCGCTGGTGCTGCGGGTGGCCGCGACCGCCGCCCGCACCGGCCTCCCGGTTGCCGCAGGCACCCTGCACCGGCTCGCCGAGACCGCCCCCGAGCTGCGGGAACCCTGGCCGCGCGCGGCGCTGGGCGAGCTGCTGTCGCTGCTGGGCGCCGGCCGCGGGATGGTCGACGTCGTCGAGTCGCTGGACCGGACCGGGCTGTGGGGGAGGCTGTTCCCCGAGTGGGGCGCGGTGCGCGACCTGCCGCCGCGGGACCGCGCGCACGTCTGGACCGTGGACCGGCACCTGGTCGAGGCCTGTTCCGAGGCCGCCCGGCTGACCACCCGGGTTGCCCGGCCCGACCTGCTGCTCATCGGCTCGCTGCTGCACGACATCGGCAAGGGTCGCGGCGGCGACCACTCGGTGGTCGGCGAGTCGCTGGCGCTGCAGGTCGGGCGGCGTCTGGGGTTCGGCGAACCGGACGTCGCCGTGCTGGGCGCGGTGGTCCGCCACCACCTGCTGCTGCCGCACACCGCGACCCGGCGTGACCTCGACGACCCGGCGACGGTCTCCCGGGTGGTCGACACCATCGACGGCAACGGGCTCGTGCTCGATCTGCTCGAGGCGCTCGCCGAGGCCGACTCGCTGGCCACCGGGCCGGGCGTGTGGAGCCCGTGGAAGCGCACGCTGATCCGGGACCTCGCCGGCCGCTGCCGGGCGGTGCTGGCGGGGGAGCCGCTGCCGGTGCCGGGCCCGCCGAGCGCGTTGAGTGCGGAGCTGACCGCCGCCGTGATCGCCGACGACCGGCCCCACGTGCGGATGTGCGCGGTCGGTGAGCCGGCCAGCGTGGTGGTCGCGGTGCCGGACCGGCCGAACTCGTTGTCCGCCGCGGCCGGTGTGCTCGCGCTGCACTCACTGGAGGTGCATGCCGCCGAGCTGCACACCACCGGCACGGTCGCGGTGTACGAGTTCACGGTCTCGCCGCGCTTCGGCGGGCTGCCCGACCCGGCCCTGGTGCGGGCCGACCTGATCCGGGTGCTCGACGGCTCGCTGCGGCTGGCCGACGCGCTGGTCCGCAAGGAGCGCGACTACGCCCCGACGTCGCCGCCGGTCGAGTCCGCCGCGCCACCGCGGGTGCTCTGGTTCGACGACGAGGCCAGCGGCGCGGTCGTGCTGGAGCTGCGCGGCACCGACCGGATCGGGCTGCTGCACCGGATCGCCGCCGCGCTGGAGGGCTGCGGGCTGGACCTGCGCTGGGCGCGGGTGGCGACCCTCGGCGCGTCGGTGGTCGACTCGTTCGGCGTGGCCGGCCCCGGCCCCGGCGGACGGTTGCCCCGCGCCGACCGGCGCCGGGTCGAGCAGGCCGTGCTGACCGCGGCGCGGTGACCGCGGTCACCGGACATCCCCGGGAAACGCAGCCGTAACACAACGCGGGGGCTCGTTCACCCTGTGGTTACAGCGCGTCGCATTCAGGTAACAGTGCCCGCCGATGATCCCCGGAGCCGACAGCTCGGGAGATCGAATGGACACCGGAAATACGGCGTTCGTGCTGGTATGTGCGGCGCTGGTCATGCTGATGACGCCGGGACTGGCGCTGTTCTACGGCGGCATGGTGCGCGCGAAGAGCGTGCTGAACATGATGATGATGAGCTTCGTGACGCTCGGCGTCGTCGCGCTGATCTGGATGCTCTTCGGGTTCTCGCTGGCTTTCGGCGATTCCCACGGCGGCCTCATCGGCGGGTTCGCCCACGCCGGGCTGCGTGACTCCGGTGCCGTCGTCGGCGCCGCCGGGCACGGCATCCCGCTGCAGGTCTTCGCGATGTTCCAGCTGATGTTCGCGATCATCACGGGTGCGCTGCTGTCCGGTGCGATCGCCGACCGCGCCAGGTTCTGGTCCTGGACGGTCTTCGTCTCGCTGTGGACCGTGCTGGTCTACGTGCCGCTCGCGCACTGGATCTTCGCGTTCGACGGCTTCGTCGGTGAGCACGGCGGGTGGCTGGCCAACGAGCTCGGCGCCCTCGACTTCGCGGGCGGCACCGCGGTGGAGATCAACTCCGGTGCGTCGGCGCTGGCCCTGGCCCTGGTCCTGGGCCGCAGGCGGGGCTGGCCGCGCGAGTCGATGCGCCCGCACAACCTGCCGTTCGTGCTGCTCGGCGCCGGGCTGCTGTGGTTCGGCTGGTTCGGTTTCAACGCCGGCTCGGCGCTGGCCGCGGGCGCCGTCGCGGGCAACGCGTTCGTCACCACCGTGGTGGCGCCTGCGGCGGCCGTGCTGGCCTGGCTCGTCCTCGAGCACCGGCTCGACGGGCGCCCGACCAGTCTGGGCGCGGCCTCGGCGGCGGTCGCGGGTCTGGTCGGCATCACCCCGGCCTGCGGTTACGTCGACACCTTCGGCGCGCTGGTGATCGGGCTGGCCTGCGGGGTGGTGTGCCAGCTCGCGATCCGGCTGAAGTACCGGTTCGGTTACGACGACTCCCTCGACGTCGTGGCCATCCACGGCATCGGCGGCGTCCTCGGCATGATCCTCATGGGCCTGTTCGCCACCCGGGCGGTCAATCCCGCCGGCGCCGACGGACTCCTCTACGGTGGCGGCATCGGCCAGCTCGGCAAGCAGGTGGTCGCCGTGCTGGTGGCGGCCACCTGGGCTTTCGCGGTGAGCTTCGGGCTGGCCTGGCTGGTGCGCGCCACCATGGGCTTCCGGGTTGCCCCGGAGGTCGAGGCGGAGGGCATCGACGAGGCCGAGCACGCGGAGAGCGCCTACGAGTTCTCGCCGCTGACCACGAACAGCCGGGGATCCGGGGTGCTGGCGCGCCCGGTGGCGCACGAGGAGACGTCGACATGATGCTGGTGACCGCGATCGTCAAGCCGTTCGCGCTCGGCGACGTGAAGGTCGCGCTGGAGCGCCTCGGCGTGCTGGGCATGACGGTCAGCGAGGTGCAGGGCTACGGCCGGCAGAAGGGCCACACCGAGGTGTACCGCGGTGCGGAGTACTCCGTCGACTTCGTGCCGAAGGTCAAGATCGAGGTCGTGGTCGACGACGAGGTGACCGACAAGGTGATCGACGCCGTCGTGCAGGCCGCGCGGACCGGCAAGATCGGCGACGGCAAGGTGTGGACGACGCCGATCGACACGGTGGTCCGGGTGCGTACCGGGGAGCGCGGCAGCGACGCGCTCTGAGCTCGGCGGGCGCCGATCCCGCGCGCCGGCCGATCATCGGACAGGTGGAACGAAACCTCCGATCAGGGCGTTCCCCTCGTATGACCCACGTCCTGCGACGTACCGCCGGGTCCCCGGTCCGTCTCGTGCTGCGCGGGCGGTCCCTCGTGCTGGTGGCCGGGATGCCCGGGGCCGGCAAGAGCACGCTGCTGGCCGGCCTGCCCGTGCAGGAGGGCGTCGCGGTGCTCGACTCGCAGGCCCACCGCGACGCGCTGGCCCGGTTGCTGCCGCCCGGCACGCCGTACCGCCGCTACCGCCCGCTGGTGCACCTGCTGCACCGGCTGGCCATCGTGCGCGCCGCGCTGGCCGGGGCGCCCACCGTGCTGGTCCACCTGCCCGCCACCGGTGCGCTCACCCGGTCCGCGATCGCGCTGCTGGCGGCCCTGACCGGGCGGGCCGCGCAGCTCGTCTGGCTGGACGTCGATCCGGCCGACGCCCTGCGTGGCCAGGCACAACGCGGCCGGGTCGTGCCCGCCGGGTCGTTCGCCGGGCATGCCGAGCGGGCCGCCGGGATGGCGGAACGGCTGCGGTCCGGGGAGCCGCCCGCGGGCTGGGCCGGGGTCACCGTGGTGGATCGCACGATCGCCCGTCGGGGTCTGATAGTGGACACCGGCACACCACTCGACGAGCACAAGTAGGCTCTCAGGGGTGTTCGACACCCTCTCCGAGCGTCTCAGCGGGACGCTGCGCGACCTGCGCGGCAAGGGCCGGCTGTCCGACGCCGACATCGACGCCACCGCGCGGGAGATCCGCATCGCGCTGCTCGAGGCCGACGTCGCGCTGCCGGTCGTCCGTTCCTTCATCGCGAAGGTCAAGGAGCGTGCGAAGGGTGCTGAGGTCTCCCAGGCACTGAACCCGGCGCAGCAGGTCGTCAAGATCGTCAACGAGGAGCTCATCGGCGTCCTCGGTGGCGAGACCCGGCGGCTCGCACTGGCCAAGGAACCGCCGAGCGTGATCATGCTCGCCGGTCTGCAGGGCTCCGGCAAGACCACGCTCGCGGGCAAGCTCGCGCTCTGGCTGCGCAAGCAGGGGCACACCCCGCTGCTGGTCGCGGCCGACCTGCAGCGCCCCAACGCGGTCAACCAGCTCCAGATCGTCGGCGAGCGGGCCGGCGTCACCACGTTCGCGCCCGAGCCGGGCAACGGCGTGGGCGACCCGGTCGACGTCTCCCGCCGCGGCGTCCAGCACGCGCGCGACAAGATGTACGACATCGTCATCGTCGACACCGCGGGCCGCCTCGGTGTCGACGAGGAGTTGATGCGGCAGGCCGCCGACATCCGCGACGCGGTCCGGCCCGACGAGACCCTGTTCGTCGTCGACGCGATGATCGGTCAGGACGCCGTGGCCACGGCCGAGGCGTTCCGTGACGGGGTCGGCTTCACCGGCGTGGTGCTCACCAAGCTCGACGGCGACGCCCGCGGTGGCGCGGCGCTGTCGGTCCGCGAGGTCACCGGGCAGCCGATCCTGTTCGCCTCCAACGGCGAGAAGCTGGCCGACTTCGACGTCTTCCACCCCGACCGGATGGCCAGCCGGATCCTCGGCATGGGTGACCTGCTCACCCTCATCGAGCAGGCCGAGCAGGTCTTCGACGCCGAGCAGTCGGCGGCCACCGCGCAGAAGATCGGCACCGGCGAGCTGACGCTGGAGGACTTCCTCGAGCAGATGCTGACGATCCGCAAGATGGGCCCGATCGGCAACATCCTGGGCATGCTCCCGGGCGCGGGCCAGATGAAGGACGCCCTGGCCCAGGTCGACGACAAATCGCTCGACCGGCTGCAGGCCATCATCCGCGGCATGACCCCGGCCGAGCGGGCCGACCCGAAGATCATCAACGGCTCGCGGCGGCTGCGCATCGCCAACGGTTCCGGGGTGACGGTCACCGAGGTCAACGACCTGGTGAACCGGTTCTTCGAGGCCCGCAAGATGATGAAGCAGATGGCCGGCCAGTTCGGCTTCGGCGGCGGGTCGCGGCGGCAGTCGAAGAGCCGCAAGGGCCGCAAGGGCGCCAAGGGCCGCAAGGGCCCGACGCAGCCCAAGGTGCGCGGTGGCCTGCCCGGCGGGTTCCCGGACCTGTCGACGATGCCGCCGGGGCTGCAGGAGCTGCCGCCGGGCCTGGGCGGCATGGACCAGCTGCCGCCCGGCTTCGACCCGTCGAAGCTGAACTTCGGCAAGAAGCCGCGTTGACGGCGCCGGAGATCCCCGCGGCCGGATACCGACTGCGGGGTGTGCTGCTGCCCGGCGAGACCTCCGTCGAGTTGTACGTCGACGGGGCCGGCCGGATCACTGCAGAGCCGCTGCCCGGCGCCGAGCCGCTGATCGAGGCGGGCTGGATCCTGCCCGGCCTCGTCGACGCGCACTGCCACGTCGGACTGGGGCCCTCCGGCGCCGTGGAGCTCGACGAGGCCGAGCAGCAGGCGCGCACCGACCGCGACGCCGGCACGCTGCTCATCCGCGATTGCGGCTCGCCGACCGACACCAGCGCGCTGCAGGCCCGCGAGGACCTCCCGGAGATCATCCGCGCGGCCCGGCACGTCGCCCGCCCCAAGCGCTACATCCCGGGCCTCGCGGCCGAGCTGGACGATCCGGCGCTGCTGCCCGACGTGGTGGCCGAACAGGCTGCGGCCGGCGACGGCTGGGTCAAGCTGGTCGGCGACTGGATCGACCGCGGGACGGGCGACCTGGCCCCGTTGTGGCCTGACGACCTGCTCGTCGAGGCGATCGAGGCCGCGCACGCGGCGGGGGCGCGGGTCACCGCGCACGTGTTCGGCACCGACGCACTGCCGGGGCTGATCAACGCCGGGATCGACTGCATCGAGCACGGCACCGGGTTGACCGACGACCTGATCGCCGAGATGGCCCGCCGCGGCACCGCGCTGGTCCCGACGCTGATCAACGTCGAGACGTTCCCCGGGATCGCCGACAGCGCGACGAAGTACCCGGTCTACGCCGCCCACATGCGCGACCTGCACCGCACCGCGGGCGACGTGGTGCGCCGGGCCGCCGAGGCGGGTGTGCGGGTGTTCGCCGGGACCGACGCGGGCGGCGGGATCCGGCACGGCCGCATCGCCGACGAGATCGCGGCGCTGCACGCCGCGGGACACACCGACGCCCTCGGTGCCGCCAGTTGGGCGGCGCGGGAATGGCTCGGGCGGCCCGGTCTCGACGCCGGGGCGCCCGCCGACCTGGTGGTCTACCGGGCCGATCCGCGGGCCGACCTGGCGACGCTGCGGGAGCCCGCGCTGATCATGCTGCGTGGACGGGTGGTGCACGCGGCGGGTTGAGTGCCCTTCCCGGGAACGTGCCGAGGGGCCCGCCGCGAGGCGGGCCCCTCGTCCTGCTAACGGCCTAGCGGGTGGCCAGGGCCCCGGTGGCGGTACCGCCGCGGGAGGACTGGACCAGGTACTGGGTCTGCAGCCTGGTCGGGCCGGGCCGGACCCGCACCGACCAGGCCCCGGTGGTGTCGACGGGGGAGGTCCCGATCTTCACCCACGGCGCGGTCGCGTCGGGCCGGGTGTAGAGGACCACCACCGTGGCCGGGGCGAGGACCCCGGTGTTCCCGGCGATCGTCGCCGTCCCGTCGACGCGCAACTCGCTGCCCGTCCGGTGCCGGGCGCTGCCGACGGTCACCGTGTCCCGCGGGACGTCGATCGTGACCTGGGTGCTGGACGGGTTGGCGCCGTTGTTGGTGGTCGTCAGCCGGATGACCGCCGGCCCGGTCGGCTCGTTGCGCGGGGCGCTGTCGGAGGTGGCTGCCGCGAAGGCGACCGTGGCGGTCGGCTTGGCGATCTTCGGGTCGGAGAAGGTCACCGCGGGGCCGCTCACCTGGCTCCACTCGTACGTCGTGGAGTTGGTCGACTGGCCGCCGTCCAGGGTGAACGTGGCGCCGCGGAGCGCCGAGGTCGGCGTGGCGACGGCCTTCGCCTGCGGGGTGGCGCCGGCGGGAACCCCGCCGCCCTCCGCGCACGGTGCCGGGTCGCAGATCGGACCGGGATCGGGTGCCGGGCTGGTGATCGGAGGCAGGCCGGGCGGCGACTCGGTGCCCCCGCTGACGGTCACCGGCGCGGTCGCGCTGCCGGTGGGCGAGGTGACCTTCACCGTCATCGGCGGGGCCACGGTCGGGATGACCGCGCCGTCTTGACCGACGGGGACGTTGTAGCCGTTCACGGTGAGCGGCTCGCCGGTGGCCGAGGTCGCCTTCACGCGCAGGGACGCTCCGTCGAAGCTCGCCTCGGTGATCGTGATGCCGCTGGGCCGGGTGACGTCCACGACGCTCGTGCTCACCGGGTCGTCACCGATGTTACGGACGGTCACCTTGGCCGGCGGCGTGCCGTTCACCTTGACCCGGGCGTAGAACCGCTTCGACCCGGTGTCGGTGAGCATCGGGGTCGTCGTGATGACGGTGCCGTCGCCGACCACCTCGATGTCCCCGGAGTCGGCCTCGCTGGTCACGAAGACGTCGAGGAACTCCCCGTTCAGGACGGCCGCGTCGGCCTGCACGCCCTTGTTCGTCTGCAGCTTGCCCTGCAGGGAGAACAGGTCGGTCTCCACGGTCTCGGCCGGACCGCCCGGCGCGTTGCCCACCACGTAGGACACCGAGAACTTGTTGAAGTCGAACGGGCTGCCGGTGACCGTGTGCTCCACGTCGGGGTTGCCGATGTATCCGGCCGGGGCGTCGGCGCCCCAGCTCAGGAACGGGCCCAGGTTGCCCTTGAGCGCGGTCCGGAAGTTGCCCACGGCGGGCGAGATGTCCTCGGTGATACGGCCGGCACCGGTCTCGTCGGTGTCGACGTCGATCGCACCGTAGGGGTGCTTGAAGTGCAGTGTCGTGTTCGGCGGGAAGTCGCGCACGACGATGCGCTGGCGGGCGAAGGTGATCTGGTCGCCGTCGGTCACGGTGTTGGCGAAGGCGGCCTCGAGGCCGAGGGTGAGCGTCGCGCGGCCCGCGCCCGCGGCGGAGGTCAGCTGCGAGCCCGCCAGCATGTAGAAGGCCTCCTCGGGGAAGTTGTCCGGGAACGAGATCGGCGCGGTCTCGTTCGGGACGTCGCCCGGCAGGAAGCCGCACAGCGGGTTGGTGTGGTCCAGGCAGAGCTCCAGACGCGTCCCCTTGCTGTCCTCGTACCAGGCCGGGAAACCGTGGGCGCTGTTCACCGGCCCGACGGCGGTCAGCCCGCCCGGGTTCTTCGTCACCACGGCCGTGGCTGCGAGCGCAGCGGGCGCGGCGAGGACCGGCACGGCGAGTGCGGCGATCATCGCCGCGAGTCGTCTGGTGGTGAGGCGGCGGAGCAACCCCCGCCGCGGTGGCGCTGCGGCGCTGTCGTGCACGGACCTGTCCATCCCATCTCCCAGGTGCCTGAACTGCTCGCCTCCGCCGGCCTGTCCGGGCATGCGGAGCTGATCCGTGCCGATGGTCGATGAGTCCGGTTCGGCCGGGCAGCCGTTGGTGGGGGAGCGTGCAGCCCCTCAACTGAGGGGGCGCCGAGGGGAGCCGTCCGGACCACGCCGCCGACATACCTTCGGCCCAGCCGGCTCAGGCCCGTGGTCGGCTGGACGGCGCAGTCCCGATGGCCCGGCGCGTGCGCACACGTCGTGGCCGAGCGCTGCGGCCGTGGCGGTCCAGGTAGCGTCGGAGCCGTGGGATCAGTGGATGGGCGGCAGGGCGCGACGTCCGGCAGTGAGGATGCCCGGGTATCCGAGCCGCGCCCGCAGGCGCCCGCGTCCGCCGACAACGGCACGACGGTTCCCGCCGCGGCCGTCGACTCGCCCGCCGGAGCCGGAGAGTCCGCAGCAGTGGCTGGTCCCGGCGCGCCCACGTCGCCGCAGGGCGGCGTGACCGGGCAGGTCCCGCACGGGCGGGCGGAACCGGTGCCGGCCGCCCCGCCACCGGGCCCCGCGCCTGCGCCCCCGCCCGGCTGGGGCCCGCCGCCACCCGGCTGGGCCCTGCAGCCCCGCTGGGGTCCGCCGCCCGCGGGCTACCCGCCGCCCTTCCCGCCGGAACCGCCGGCTCCGCGCAAGCCGCCGCACCGCTGGGGCTTCGGTGCCTACGTGCTGGTCGAGCTCATCTTCCTGTCCGTGTCGGCGCTGCTCGGCTGGTTGGTGCTGGGCCGCGGCCAGGTGACGGTCGGCGCGCTGGCCCTCGGCCTCGCGGTTCCCACCGTGATCGCAGCGGCGGCGGCGTTGCTGATCACCCGGCTGCGCGGCAACGGCCCGCGAATCGACCTGGGCCTGGAGTGGTCGTGGCGCGACGTCGGGCTGGGCCTGGCGTTCGGCTTCGGCGGGCTCGTCCTGACGATCCCGGCCTCGATCGCCTACGCGGCCATCCTCGGCCACGACACGTCGTCGGCCGTGGGAGACCTGTTCAACGGTGTCCGGGCCGGTCCGGGGGCCGCGATCGGCGTCTTCCTCATCGTGGTGTTCCTCGCTCCGCTGTGCGAGGAGATCGTCTACCGCGGTCTGCTCTGGGGGGCGATGGAGAAGCACGGCGCGGGCCGCTGGCTGGCGTTCGCGCTGACCACGCTGCTGTTCGCGCTGGCCCACTTCGAGTTCACCCGCACGCCGTTGCTGTTCATCGTCGCGATCCCGATCGGGCTCGCGCGGCTGTACACCGGGCGGCTGCTGGCCAGCGTCGTCGCCCACCAGATCAACAACTTGCTGCCGGGGTTGGCGCTGCTGTTCGCGCTGCTCGGCGTCGCCCCGATGTGATCGGACTGCGGCCGCGGGACCGATCACCGAGCGGGGTGAGGCGGGCGTTATCCCGGCTCCGTTCGTCCGACGGGCGGGGCATCTGGCAGAATGGTCGATCGGCCCCGCGGCTGGCCCTCTACCGTGCCGCGGCCACAGACGTCGAGTGAAGCGCAGCCCGTACCCCCACGCGAGCCGCGCGGACTCATCGCAGCAGGACCCGATCCGCGAGGAGCAGTAAACAGCGTGGCCGTCAAGATCAAGCTGATGAGGCTGGGCAAGATCCGTCAGCCGTACTACCGCATCGTCGTCGCCGACGCGCGCACCCGGCGTAGCGGCCGGGCGATCGAGACCATCGGCAAGTACCACCCGAAGAACGAGCCGAGCCTGATCGAGGTCGACTCGGACCGGGCCCAGTACTGGCTGGGCGTCGGCGCGCAGCCGACCGAGTCGGTCCAGAACCTGCTCGAGATCACCGGCGACTGGCAGAAGTTCAAGGGTCTGCCGGCCGAGAGCCGGCTCAAGCCGCAGTCGGTGAAGGTCGACAAGCTCACCCGCTTCCAGGAGGCGCTCGCCGCGGCCGGCCAGGAGCCGACCACCGAGGCCACCACGCCGAAGAAGAAGGCCGACCGCCGTCCGAAGGCCGATGAGGCCGGTGCCGACGGCGAGGCTGCCGAGGCCACCGAGTCGTGAGCGTCCTCGCGGACGCCCTGGAGCACCTCGTTCGAGGGATCGTTGATCACCCGGACGATGTGCGGGTGGATCTCGTGACGAGCCGGCGCGGCCGCACCCTCGAGGTCCGGGTGCACCCCGACGACCTCGGCAAGGTGATCGGCCGTGGTGGTCGCACCGCCACCGCGCTGCGCACCGTCATCGGTGGCATCGGCGGCCGGGGTGTGCGGGTGGATGTCGTCGACACCGACCGCTGAGCTCCTGGTCGGCATCATCGTCCGACCACACGGCCTGCGCGGCGAGCTCGTCGTCGAGGTACGGACCGACTCCCCTGAGGAACGGTTCGCCCCCGGGACGGTGCTCGCCGCGCGCCGGGCCGGTGCGCCCGACGGTGTGCTGACCGTCGAGTCCTCGCGCCCGCACTCCGGGCGGCTGCTCGTGCGCTTCGTCGAGGCCACCGACCGCACTGCCGCTGAGGAGCTGCGCGGCACCCGATTGCTGATCGCCACCGATGCGCTGCCGCCGACCGGTGACCCCGACACCTTCCACATCCACCAGCTCGAGGGCCTGCGTGCCGAGCTGGAGGACGGCTCCGTCGTCGGCACCGTGCGCGAGGTCGTGCACGGCCCCGGCGGCGAACTGCTCGTCCTGGCCCGCCCCGACCGGCCCGACGCCCTGGTGCCGTTCGTGCTGGCCATCGTCCCCACCGTCGACCTGGACGGCGGCCGGATCGTGCTCACCCCGCCCGAGGGTCTGCTCGACGTCGACTGATCGGCCGCGTCGGCCGCCGTGCTCGTTGCCGCCGGCCTGGCCGTGTCCCTCTCCCTCCCGCGCGCCGCAGCGCGCGTTCCCCGTTCGCGGAGCGCCCTGACCTCGGTGTCAACTTTGGTTGACGCGGGCCGGAGGTCAACGTAGGTTGACGTCATGGCCGATGCGACGAAGGTGGCGGCGGCGGCGTCCAGCAAGGACCCGGCCGTAGGACTGGCGGCGGTGGCGTCCCTGCGCAACCTGCTCGAGTCGCTGGAGGAGCTGCAGGTGACCAACGCCCGCTCCCAGGGCTGGTCCTGGCAGCAGATCGCCGATGTCCTGCAGGTCAGCAGGCAGGCGGTGCACAAGAAGTACCGACGGTTCGGGTTCTGAGCTTCCAGGGGGCGACGATGTTCGAGCGGTTCACGGGCGAGGCGCGGCGGGCGGTCGTGATCGCCCAGGAGGATGCGCGCGAGCGGCGCGACATGATCCACACGGAGAACCTGCTCGTCGGCCTGTTCGGGGTGCCCGGCGCTCCGGCGGTCGCACTGCTCGCCGAGTACGGCGTCGACCGTGCGTCGGTGATCGCAGCCGTCGAACGGCTGCGCCAGGCCGGCGGCCCGGCCTCCGACGCCGAGGCACTCGCCACGCTGGGCATTGACCTCGACGAGGTCCGCAGGCAGGCCGAGGAGGCGTTCGGTCCCGGTGCGCTCGACCGGACCCGGGCGGCGCGCCGGCGCGGCCGGTTGCGCGGCGGACACATCCCGTTCCACCGGGACACCGAGAAGGCGCTCGAACTCGCGCTACGCGAGGCCGTCCGGCTCAAGCATCGCCACATCGGCACCGAGCACCTGCTCCTCGGGCTGCTGCACGCCGAGACCGGAGCCGCCCGGCACATCCTCGCCGCCCACGGCGTCACGCTCGACGGCATGCGGGCGGCGGTCGCAGGCCTGGGACGCGGCGCGGCCAGCGGCTGAGCCGCGGTCGGAGGATCCGGCGCGATCCGGCTCTGCGAGGATCCACCCAGTGCGGATCGACGTCGTCACCATCTTCCCCGGCTACCTGGCCCCGCTGCGCGAAGCGCTGCTCGGCCGGGCCATCGACGCCGGCCTGATCACGGTGGCCGTGCACGACCTGCGCCGCTGGACCCACGACGTGCACCAGGCGGTGGACGATGCGCCCTACGGCGGCGGACCGGGCATGGTCATGCGCCCGCAGGTGTGGGGGGAGGCGCTCGACGAGGTCGTCGGGCCGATCGACGCGGCCATGCCACCGCCGCGCCTGATCGTGCCGACCCCGGCCGGGCGGCCGTTCACCCAGGCGCTGGCCCACGAATACGCGGCCGAGCAACGGCTGGTCTTCGCGTGCGGCCGCTACGAGGGCATCGACCAGCGGGTCATCGACGACGCCGCGGCGCGGATGCCGGTCGACGAGGTGAGCATCGGTGACTACGTGCTGGTCGGCGGCGAGGCCGCGGTCCTGGTGATCGTCGAGGCGGTGGCCCGGCTGCTGCCAGGCGTGCTCGGCAACCCGGCCTCCGCGGAGCAGGACTCGTTCTCCGACGGGCTGCTCGAGGGCCCTGCCTACACACGCCCGGAGACCTGGCGCGGACGGTCGGTGCCCGACGTGCTGCGCAGCGGCAACCACGGCGCGATCGCCCGCTGGCGCCGGGACCGGTCACTGGAGCGCACCGCGGCGCGACGGCCCGACCTGCTCGCGGCCCTGCCGCCGGACGCCCTGGATCGGGCGGACCGGGCGCTTCTCGATACCCTGACCTCGCCGGAGACCGACCTTGACGGGGTGGGCTGACCGGCCGGTTTCACCCCCGCGATGCACGTCTGGCACTATGGACGGGTTGCCAGCGCCCGACGCACCCGCCGGGCCAGCCGGGCACCACCCCCCTCGAGTGGAGCGGTGCCCCTGCATGACCGCAATCAGACGAGGACGGACCTGCGCGATGAACACCCTGGACGCACTGGACGCACAGATGCTGCGCTCCGACATCCCCGACTTCCGGCCGGGTGACACGCTCAAGGTCCACGTGAAGGTCATCGAGGGCACGCGTTCGCGGGTCCAGGTCTTCCAGGGCGTCGTCATCCGCCGCCAGGGCTCCGGCGCCCGCGAGACCTTCACGGTCCGCAAGGTGTCCTTCGGGGTCGGCGTCGAGCGCACCTTCCCGGTGCACTCGCCGAACCTGGACAAGATCGAGGTCTTCACCCGCGGTGATGTCCGCCGGGCGAAGCTTTATTACCTTCGTGAGCTTCGCGGCAAGGCTGCGAAGATCAAGGAGAAGCGGGAGACCCCGAACGCGTCCTGACCATCACACTTCTGTGATGGAAAGGTGACGTAGCCTCGTGGGTGTGGCGCTACCCGAGCTTCCCGACGACCGCCGGGCGCAGCCCCAGCGGTACGCCCCGGCGAGCCAGTCGGCGCCCCACCCACCTGCCGCGCCTGGTCGGCCGTCGCCGCCGCGGCGGTACGAACCGCCGTCTCCCCCGGGCAACGGACGCCCCGGTCCGCCGCCGGTGGGCGGCGGACCGCGCAACGGCCAGGTAGCACCGCCGCGTGGTGGCCAGCCCGGTCCGCCGCCTGGGCGGCGGACCGAGCCACCCCGGCGGATCCCGCCTCCGGCCGAGCCGGCCGGGAGCGACCCGGAGCCGGAGACGACGCACATCCCCGCCGTCGACCCCCCTGCTGCCGACACCCCGGCCAGCCCGGGCCGGCACCGGCGCCGCGCCGGTGAGTCGCCCACGGGCCGTCCGGTCTCGTCCTTCCAGCAGGCCGATGCCGGCTCGGGGGAGGAGAAGGCCCGCCCGCCCCGCGGCGGGCGCCGGCGGCGGCCGACGTTCTGGAAGGAACTGCCGCTGCTCATCGTGGTGGCGTTGCTCCTGACGTTCCTCATTCAGACGTTCCTGGCCAAGGTCTACGTCATCCCGTCGGGGTCGATGGAGACGACGCTGCACGGCTGTACCGGCTGCGACAACGACCGGGTGCTCGTCGACAAGGTCAGCTACCGGTTCACCGACCCGGCCCCGGGCGACGTGGTGGTGTTCCGCGGCCCGGACAGCTGGAACAGCGAGATCACCGTCCAGCAGCCGAACAGCGCGCTGGTCCGCGGCCTGCAGCAGCTCGGCTCGCTGGTCGGCCTCGCCCCGCCCGACGAGAAGGACTTCGTCAAGCGCGTCATCGCCGTCGGCGGCCAGACCGTGTCCTGCTGTGACTCGCGCAACCGCGTGATGGTCAACGGCCAGCCGCTCGACGAGCCCTACATCTACTACCTGCCCGAGGCCGGCCCGGCGCGGCAGGTCCCGTTCGGGCCGGTCACGGTTCCCCCGGGGGAGCTCTGGATGATGGGTGACAGCCGCAACAACTCGGCCGACTCCCGGGTGCCCGGCCACGGCCCCGTCCCGGTGGCGAACGTCATCGGCAAGGCCCGGCTGATCGTGCTGCCGTTCTCCCGCTTCGGCTGGATCCCGTCCCCCGACCCGCAGACCACCGCCGTCGGCATGCCCGCCGGGGGCGGTCCGGCGAACTCGGGCGCGCCGCTGGCCCTCGGGATGCTCGGCACGCTGCCGCTGGCCGCCGGGCGCCGGTGGCGGGCCCGCTGGGAGGATGACGTGACGGGTTTCCTGCCGTCCCGCAGCGTGCCGCCGCGACGGCGCCCGCGCGGGCGCGGCCTGCGCTGACCGGGGGTTCTGTGCCGGTACGTCCCAACGGGCGCAAGCCCCGAGTCCCGTCCTTCGTGCTGCCGCCGGACTGGCGGCCTGCGCGCGCCGTCGTCCGCCGCTCGGCGGGCAGTTGGACCCTGCAGAGCACGCTGGACCGGCACGGCCTCGGGCCGGTCGCCGGCGTCGACGAGGCCGGACGAGGGGCCTGCGCCGGGCCGCTCGTGGTCGCGGCCTGTGTGCTGCGGCCCGGCGACGCCAAGCGGCTCGAGGGCCTGACCGACTCCAAGATGCTCACCGCGGCCGCCCGCGAGGAGTACTACCGGTTGATCGTCCGGAGGGCCGCCGACCACGCGGTCGTCGTCATCCCGCCGGCCGAGGTCGACCGGCGCGGCGTGCACGTCGCCAACATCGAGGGCATGCGGCGCGCCGTCGCCGGGCTGTCCGAGCCGCCGGGGTACGTACTGACCGACGGGTTCGCGGTGCGCGGGTTCGGTCGCCCGGCCCTGGCCGTGCCGAAGGGCGACCAGGTCGCGGCGTGCGTCGCGGCCGCGTCCGTGCTGGCCAAGGTGACGCGGGACCGGATCATGGTCGAGTTGGACGCGCAGCTGCCGCAGTACGGGTTCGCGCTGCACAAGGGCTACTGCACGCCTGTTCACGACGCCGCGCTGGCGGAACACGGTCCGAGCGCGGTGCATCGCTACTCGTTCGTCAACGTGTCCGCGGTCGCGGCGGCCACCGCCGCTGTCGGGCCCGCCACCGCCCTGGTCCACAATGGGATGCTCACGCCGGTGGTGGGCCCGCAAGCCCGAGAAGGAGTACAGCTGTGAGCGCCGAGGATCTCGAGAAGTACGAGACCGAGATGGAGCTCACGCTCTACAAGGAGTACCGGGACATCGTCTCCCAGTTCTCCTACGTCGTGGAGACCGAGCGCCGCTTCTACCTCGCGAACTCGGTCGACGTGGCGCCGCGCAACGCGGACGGTGAGGTCTACTTCGAGGTCCGGATGTCCGACGCGTGGGTGTGGGACATGTACCGTCCGGCGCGCTTCGTCAAGAACGTCCGGGTGCTCACGTTCAAGGACGTGAACATCGAGGAGCTCGACAAGCCCGACCTGCGGCTGCCCGGGGGCGACACGTTCGGCTCCTGACCGGCAGGGCCCGGGTTGGGCCATCCCGCCGATGCCAGGCCCGGCCGGGCCGGTCTAGCGTTGCCCCCTCTGTGCCACGACGTCGACGTGGAGCCTGGCATGAGGATCGGCACGTTGGGGCGCGTTGCGGTGCGGTCCGCCGGAGGCAGGGAGTTCGGCGGCCACGACGAGAAGCGGGCGTCACGGTGACCGCGCCTGCGGGGGAGGTGCTGGTCCTCTTCGGCATCACCGGCGACCTCGCCCGCAAGATGATCCTCCCCGCCCTCTACCGGCTCACCGCGCGCGGTGAGCTCAGCGTTCCGATCATCGGGGTGGCCCGGTCGGTCCGCGACCGCGCGACCTTGGACAAGCACATCGCGTCCGCGGTGCAGGACGCCGTCCCGGACGCCGACCGGGCGGCCCTGGAGGCTTTCAGCGCCCGGGTGCAGCTCGTCGCGGGCGACTACGGCGACCCGGACACCTTCCGCCGGCTGGCTGCCGCCGTGCACTCCGCCGCCGGATCCGACCCGTTCGGGGTGTACTACCTGGCAGTGCCGCCCGACCTCTTCGGCGCCGTCGTCGACAACCTCGCCGCAGCCGGACTGACCGGGCGGGGCCGGCTCGTGGTGGAGAAGCCGTTCGGCCACGACCTCGCCTCGGCCCGCGCGCTCAACGCCCGGATCCGCCGGCACGTCGACGAGGACCAGCTGTTCCGGGTCGACCACTACCTGGGCAAGGAGCCGGTGGAGGACCTGCTGGTGTTGCGGTTCGCCAACACCCTGCTCGAGCCGCTGTGGAACCGCACCTGGGTGCGCGGCATCGAGATCACCATGGCGGAGGCGTTCGACGTCGCCGACCGCGGCTCGTTCTACGACGCCGTCGGCACCGTCCGCGACGTGGTACAGAACCACCTGCTGCAGGTCCTCGCCTATCTGACCATGGAGCCGCCCGTCAGCGACGACGCCGACGCCCAGCGCGACGGCAGGGGCCACCTGTTGCAGGCGGTGCGGACGGTGGACCCGGCGCAGGCCGTGTTCGGTCGCTACGACGGGTACCTCGATACCCCGGGAGTGGCGCCGGACTCGACGACCGAGACCTTCGTCGCGCTCACACTGCACATCGACAACTGGCGCTGGGCCGACGTGCCGATCCGGGTCCGCGCCGGCAAGTGCCTGCCGACGACCGCGCTCGAGGTCGTCGTGGAACTGCAGCAGCCACCCCGCAGGCTGTTCGTCGACGCGGCCGGCGGCGCCCCGGGGCCGAACCTGGTGCGGCTGCGCGTGCAGCCCGACGCCGGGCTGACCTTCGAACTGCTGGCCAAGGAGCCCGGCCCGGGCGACCGGACCGCCCCGCTACCGGTCTCGGTGGACTTCCGCAGCGTGCTCGGCGAGATGCACGCCCCCTACGAGCGCATCTTCGCCGACGCGATCGCCGGGGATCCGACCCACTTCGCCCGCATGGACACCCTGGAGGAGGCCTGGCGGATCGTGGGGCCGGTGCTCGACGAGCGGACCGAGCCACCGCTGACCTACCCGCGGGGCAGCTGGGGGCCGGACGTGGCGGCCGCACGGCTCGGCTGGCACGCCCCCCTCGGCTGACGGCCCCTACACCGGTGTCCCGACAGTCTCGGTCCTCCCTACCGTGACGCGGGCGGGTTGTCCCCATCGGCCCCGAGCTGTCCACAGCTTCGCAGGTCAGGCTGTCGGTGGCCGTTCGGCGCCGCGATCGTGGACGGTATGGCAGCCAAGGATGCGCTCGGCCGCCGCGGCGAGGACGTCGCGGTCGAGTACCTGGAGAGACGCGGTCTGGTCGTGCTGTCCCGGAACTGGCGGTGCCGGGAGGGTGAGCTCGATGTCGTCGCGACGGACGCCGACCGGTTAGTCGCTAGAATACACATGTGCGCGCTGGCGTCTACTTAAGAATCTCCCGGGACCAGCTCGGCGATGAGCTGGGCGTTGACCGTCAGCGCCAGGACGCCGACCGGCTCGTCACTGCCCGCGGTTGGCAGCTTGTCGATCACTACGTCGACAACGACATCAGCGCCGCCGGCAAGGTCCGCCGGCCCCGGTTCGAGGCCCTGATGCAGGACGTCGAAGGCGGGCGCCTCGACGTCGTGGTGGGCTGGACGCTCGACCGGATCTGCCGCACCGCCCGTGACCGGCTGCGCCTCCTTGAGCTAGGCCGTGAGCGAGGCCTGGTGATCAGCCTGGTCCGCGGATCTGACATGGACCTGTCGACCCCGGCGGGCCGGCTCGCCGCCGACATCCTGGGCGCGGCTGCTCAACACGAGATCGATGTGAAGGGGGATCGCCAGCGGCGGGCCGCTGAGCAGGCAGCCGCGCTCGGGAAGGCTCCATCCGGGCCGCGGGCCTTCGGCTTCACTCTCGACCGGTCTGCGCTCGTACCTGTCGAGGCCGCCGCGATCCGGGACGCATATCGCGCTGTGTTGGCCGGAGCGACCCTCGCCGGCATCGCCCGGCAGTGGAACGGCTCGGGACTGCGCAGCTCCCGTCACGCAGCCACTGAGCCCCCAAGATGGTCCGCCGAGACGGTCAAGGTCCTCCTGCTGAAAGCCCGCAACGCCGGGCTACGGGAACACCGGGACCAGGAGGTCGGCCCTGCGCGGTGGCCTGCGATCGTGCCCGAAGAGACCTACCGTGCCGCCGCCGCCCTGCTCACCGATCCAAACCGGCGTCAGTCGACGCCCGTGGGCCGCTACCTGCTCTCCGGAGTGGCCCGCTGCGGGGTGTGCAACCAGCCGGTTCAGGCCGGCTCCCGCCGGGGCACCTATCACTCCTACCGCTGTCGCTCCTTAGGGCACGTGGCGCGCCGGGGCGACGTGGTGGACGACCTGGTCTCGAAGGTCGTCATCGCCCGTCTGTCCCGGCCTGATGCCAGGGACCTCCTCGTTGACCACCAGCTCCCGGACGTCGAGGTGCTGCGCGAGAAGGCCCAGGCCCTGCGCACCCGGTTGGATGCCCTGGCCACCGAGTTCGCCGAGGGGGAGCTGACCGCGTCGCAGCTGCGCATCGCCACTGAGCGGCTGCGCACCAATCTGGCGGCGGCTGAGCGCGAGATCGCCGACGCCGGCCGGGTCGACGTGCTGGGCGACCTGGTGTCGGCCGGCGACGTCGCCGAGGCATGGGCGGCCATCGACACCGACCGGCAGCGCGCGGTCGTAGGCGCGCTCATGTCGGTCACGCTCATGCCGGTCGGCCGCGGCAGCCGCAGGTTCGACCCCGCGTCAGTTCGGATCGAACCACTCACCTGATCGAGTGAATCTGGCAGTCAATTTCTCAGGTGGGCACGATTGGACTGTGGCGGCGTGGCGTGACTACGCGTTCATTGTGACACACGAAATCTGCGCAATCGGGACAAGCTCTCTATCGGACGTCCGCTGTAGATGTCGTGACTTCCGCTGACTGCAGTGCACAGTAGGAGACACGAGCAGGTGCTTACAGCCTGCTTAGGTCCTACTCCGAAAATGGAGGTCCCTCCGTGGACACCAAGTACCACGTGGTCACGATCTCGGATACCGCCGAGGCTCTGAAGCTCTGCAGACGGACCGTCACTCGCCTGATCGAAAAGGGCGAGATCGCCTCTGTTCGTATCGGCGGGTCGGTTCGTATTCCCGTAAGCGAGCTCGAACGGCTGACCACCCCGCCACTGTCAGCGGCGTGACCGCCACGGCCGACCAAGGCGTTGACCTGCTGAACTGGGCCCAAGCGCTGGTTGCCCGCTGGCCGCCGCTTAGTCCCGCTCAGCGCGACCGCATCGCCCTTGCGCTGGGTCGAACCTGCTGCGCTCCCCAAGCCGCAAACGAATCCGAACTGCCCCCGGGACCGCAGCCCAGGGCCTGAAAAGAGGCCTGAAAAATGAACCCAGAAAGAGTGAGGGGTGGCTTCGCGACACTCGAAGCCACCACCCCGAACCACCAAACACCCAGCCCCGACCCGAGAGCTGCTGCGTCTCAGCATTCTATCCGGTCCGGCCGACCTGTTGCACGAGGTCGAGTTAGCCATCCGGCAGGCAGGCGCACCATGGCCACAATTGTCGTCCGCTGCCCACTTTGTCGCGGAGAGCACATTCACCGCCTCAGTGCGGCGGACGTCGCCGCCGGCCTGGTCGAGCGCCGCGCCGGCTGCAGCTGGCAGCGCATCACGGTCGTCCTGCTGGGCGAGGTCTCGGGCCGGGGGTCGGCATGAACGCCGGTTACGGCACCCAGGTCCGCGCCCGACGGTCTGCCGCATGGCGCTGCCCGCCTCTAGAGGACGGCCGGAAAGACCCACACGACCCGCCGCCGCGAAGCCGGTGGACCGAGCGCGAGCTGGAGAGCTGGCAGGCCGCGGGGGAGCACCTGCGCGCCCTTGGGCTCCCGCCGCTCTACCCGGCCAGCGTGTGGCGCGACGTCAGACGCGGCCGGTGCAGCTCATGTGGCGACAAGCTCAACCACCACAGGAGTGCCGCATGACGGCCCAGGACGGCGCCGCGATCTTCGAGAGACTGGCACGCCAGGGTGTCGGGGTTGACCGGCTGCGCCACGCGACCCTGGCCGGGACCGGACAGCTGCAGCCCGTCAGAAGCCCCCGCTCCGCTCCCCGTTCCTCCACGCCGGGGAACGGGGAGCACCCCGACCGAGATGACGCTCCGAAGGGCAGGCACCTGCGGGTCACGAGGGCGTCACAGGTGGCAATGCGGCGCGCCCGCTGGCTCTGGGACGGCCGGATCGTCGTCGGAGGCCTGAGCCTGCTCGCTGGCCGGGAGGGGCTGGGTAAGTCGACGATCGCCGTGGAACTCGTCGCCCAGGTAACTCGGGGCAAGCTCGACGGCGAGTTCATGGGCCAGCCGCGGAACGTGATCTACATCAACTCCGAGGATGCCAGGGACTACACGATCGTCCCCAGGCTCCTCGCTGCCGGTGCCGACCTGGACCGCGTGATCTTCCTGGACGCCATCAGTCCCACCGAGGACGGCGACATCACCGCGTCGATCGTCCTGCCGGTGGATGGGCAACTGCTCGCCGAGGTGATCACCGAGTGTGACGCCGCTCTTGTCGTCCTCGATGCCGCGACCTCGGTCCTGGACTCGCGCCTCGACGGCGACAAGGACCGTGCCATGCGCATCGGCCTTGAGCGGATCGCCCGTATCGGCGAGGAGACCAGTGCCGCCGTGCTCGGCATCGTGCATTTCGGCAAGCGCGAGAGCAGTGACACCGGAAAGCTCATCCTTGGCTCGATCGCGTGGTCCCAGGTCGCCCGTAGCGTCCTGGCTGTCGCTCGCGACCCCGAGACCGAGCACCTGATCATCTCCCGGGAGAAGGGCAACCTCGGCCGCCCGCCCGCGTCGCTCGCTGTACAGATCGTCAGCGCGTCTGTGAGCACGCCGGAGGGCACTGCGGACGTTGGTCGGGCCCAATGGCTCGGAGAGACCGACCAGCGGGCCAGCGACCTTCTCGGGGCCTCGGAGAGCGAAGGTCGTGTCGAGCAGAACACCGCCGAGGCGTGGCTGTCCGACTACCTGGAGGAGAACCGCAAAGCACCGTCCAGGGACGTAAAGCGCGCAGCCCGCGGAGCTGACATCAGCGAGCGAACGCTCCAGCGGGCTCGTGTGTCGCTCGGGGTGGTGGTGACCAACGAGGGGTTCCCGCGGGTGTCTATCTGGAGCCTCCCGGACAGTCGTGCCACCGGCAGCGGCAGTGGTGCTCGTGCACGTGAGAGTGGCACAACCGGCACGACTGGCTCTGACCAGGGCAAATGCAAACCCCCCTTTGGCGCCACTGCAGACCCTCGCTCACCAGTCGTGCCAGTCGTGCCAGCCCACATGCGCGAGGCACAGCTTGGCCTCACTGGCGCGACTCAGCCCCACCCCGGCCTCTGGCGCGTATCCGGTGAGCCGATCGATGACCCCGAGGAGAACTGACGTTGTTCAACACTGAGCCCTTCCCTCAGCCTCCCGAGGTCATCGACCTTCGGATGAGCCGTATCCGCGCCAGGATGGAAGTGCTGCGCGTCCTGCTGGAGTCCGATACCCCGTACACCTCGGACGATGTCACCGCCCTCGCCGCGGTGAACCGGGTCCTCGACCAGGTTGCCGCGGCCGAAGGCAGGTACGACGTCGAGTCCGTCACGACGACACTGCAGGTCGTCTTCCGGGAGCTGGCGGTCATCGAGGCGCTCATCATCCTGGAGCCGGCCGTCGGGGGCGCACGGTCATGATGTCGCCGCCGCTGGTGTCCGTCGCCTACTCCATCCCCAGGACCCGTGAAATCCGGGCCCTGCTCACCACGCAGCGCCACGAGCTCGACGACCTGCTTCGCGAAGTCGAGGACGGCCCACTTCCCGCGGACGAGGCGCTGACCGGCCACCTACGAGCAGCCCACGGCGCCCTCACTTCAGCCGCAATCCTGCTCGCCGCGGCTGAGGTGGGCATCGACCTCGTCGACCCGGCCGACCTCGACGTCACCACCGAGGCCGTCGATCTCGACGGAGACACCAAGGAGGCCGAACGATGACCAGCTGTCCGACATGCCACAAGCCGGTGGACCGGCCCGACCCGCATGGCCGGCACCCCGCCTGTACCGCGCACGTCGCCGATCAGATCGAAGCCAGGCCCTGCCTCAAATGCGGTGAACTCACCACTGTCCGAGTGGCGGACCCCGAGCCACCGGTCTGCACCTGGTGTGAAGCAGCGGAGAACGGCGTCATCCAGCCCGCCGCGCTCGGCCGGCCCCGAGCACCCCAGGACGCAGACCAGGCCATCGCCAAGTGGAGGAAGGCGCGATGAGCGCGTTGATCATCTATGGGCCGGTCAACGATGAGCCGTGGCAGGTCATCGAGTTGGCCGCCCCGGTAGCCACGCCACCCCCGACTGAAGCTCCACAGCAGCAGGAGCCGGTGGCCGACGGTGTCGTCATCTCCGCGCTGGTCGCCGCGCTGGCCGCGGGAGCCGGCGCGGGGTTGATCGCGGGCCAGCTGAGCCGGCTCGGTGTGCCGTCCAGCGTCGCCCGCGCGGTCGCCGACAACCTGTCTGGACCCTCGGGTAAGCCCAAGGTGGTCGGCGGACCGGCTCAACGCGCCCAGGATCGGCTCAACTTGACGAGACGGTCGCAGTACTTGGTCAACGCCGCACGGCGTGTCTACGCCACAGTGCAGGCCGGGAAGACCATCGCCGAGGCCATCGCCGCCGAGCGGGGGCACTTCGACGCCCACCGGCTTATGCAACAGCGGCGGCAGACCGCCGGCGCGGCGATGGACGCCGCAGCGCAGGAGCACGGCCCGGTCCTCGGGTGGAACGCCGTCCTCGATGGAAAGACCGACGCGGTCTGCGCCGCGCTCGACGGAAAGAACTTCTCGATCACCCACCCGCCGAAAGCCGGCCTGCCCGGTGCGGTGCATCCGTTCTGCCGGTGCACGGCCGGCCCACCACATCCCGGCGCACCGGTCGTCGGGCCCAAGACCAAGATCACTCTCTCGAAGGAGCTCACGATGGACAACTACCTCGACTTCGCCGTCGAGCAGGGCCACTACGGCGAGCTGCCCCCGATCGAGGCCCCCTGCTACGACCGATCCGGCCGTCGCCTCGACACCCCGGCCACGCCCGACTTCGACGACAAGTACGGGGCCCTCGCGCCGTCCCCCAGCCAGGAGACGATCGACGAGGTCGTCGCGCTCGCGCGGAACAACCCGCACCTCATGCCGTCGCTCAACGGGCTCTCCAAGCACGAGATCGCGAAGCGGATGCTCTCGGCCCGGGTCCGCGTCCCGGTCGGGTTCAACCCGGTCGACGGCTCCCGCGGCTTCCACGACCAGCAGCCCCAGCCCAACGCCGACCGCGTCTACACCCCGGAGGAGGTCGCGGCGACCAAGGCCGAGATGCGCGAGTTCGCCCGCGCCGCCGGGCTGCTCTGAGACACACGCTCATCTAGGACCACCACTCCGACCGCAGCGGAGTGGCATGCGGGTCAACTGCACCGCCCCGGTGCTCCCCCTCCGGGACCGCGGACCAGAAAGGGAGCGTGGGTCGCAGATGTCCTCGTCATCGCGGCTGCTAACACAGACGGCTCACCTGCCCGCCCGCTCCGGCTGGCCCGGTCCACGCGCCGGCGCCGGGCCAGCCGGACGGCCCAACACCAACGTTCAATCTCACCGCCCGAGAAAGGGCAACCCGGTGTACGTCTCAGCGAAGGTCGCCCCCGGTGTCCGCGTCGGCAGCCGGCTCACCGGCACAGGCTGCGGACCGATCCTCCTCGGCCTCATCGTCGCCGGCCTGCTGATCAAGTTCTGGTACGTCGTCCTCGGCCTGGTCGCCGTCCTGTGCGTCCTCGCCGCTACCAACCTCTACCTACAAGCCCAGCAGCGCACCCGCCGACACACCGACACCACACCCACTGACACACCAGCTGAGAAGCCCAGTGACACACCCAGTGACACCTAGCGAGCACACCCAGTGCGCACACCCAGTGCGCCCAGCTGAGCCTGCGACCCATCGCCCGCTGGGACCTTATGGACAGCCCACCCACTCGATGGACAGCCCACCCAGTCGCGGCCCCCGCCTCAGCGCGCTGAACCCCGTCCTACAGACCGAAGAGGGTGATCATGGCTAGAGCCATGTACGCCGTCCGGGAGATCGACCCGGACGTGGCCGCCATGCTGCGATCTGCTCGGCTGCGAGCCGGCTTGTCATCCCGGGACGCGGCCGAGGTCATCGGCTGCAACCGCAACACCTTGCTGCACCTGGAGAGAGCGGATCGAGCTCCGAGCGTGGCGCTGGCTGAGCGTGTGGCCGTCGTGTACCGGCTGACCGAGGACGAGTGCGCCCAGCTGATGTCAGTCGCTCGTCCCGGCGTGGGGTGGTCGTCGCCGTACAGCCGCACTCCCCACCGCCGTATCACAAACGACCGTATGCGGTACAGAGATTAGCGATCATGAGGCCGTGTGCTCGACCTGGGAGAACTCTGTCCCGTAACTCGTGCACGAAATCTATGTATCGCTCTACTGCTACACCACCGTTTTCGGTACACTTGACCATGTGGGATACCGGATCGGGTACGCACGGGTCAGCACCGAAGACCAGGACGCCTCGGCACAGCTCGATGCGCTGACGGCAGCTGGCTGCGACAAGATCTTCACCGACCACGCCTCCGGCAAGCTGGCCTCACGGCCCGGCCTGGACGAGGCCCTGGACAAGCTGCGCCCCGGCGACACGCTGGTGATCACCAAGCTGGACCGGCTCGGACGCAGCACCAAAAATCTGATCGAGCTTGCCGAGAAGCTGCGCGCCGACGGTGTGGACCTCATGGTGCTGCATCAGCACATCGACACCAGCACGCCGGCCGGTCGGATGTTCTTCACGGTCATCTCGGCCTTCGCCGAGTTCGAGCGCGACATGATCGCTGAGCGCACTCGGGAGGGCCTTGCCGCAGCCCGTGCACGTGGCCGCAAGGGTGGGCGCCGGCCCAAGCTCACCGGAGCCAAGCTCCAGCACGCTCGCGAGCTCTACGACGCCAAGACGCACACCGTCGAGGAGATCGCCCAGCTGCTCGGCGTCAGCCGTACCACCGTCTACCGCGCCCTGAGCGAGCGTGAGACGGCCCCACGCGAGTCCCGCACCTAGGAGGTCCGGAGTTGGTGAAGTGGCGAGGTGACGGCCTGGCCGGCCTGATGGTCGAGCTGGTCGACAGCGCCGGCAGCGAGGCAGACGACGGCGAGAAGGTCACCGTGACCCTCGACGGCGCCCTCTGGGATCGAGTCAAGCTCGTGGCCCAGCACGAGACGATGAACCGCCAGCGCGCACAGTCGATGGGAGTCCGATGACAGCCGACGAGCAGGAGATCAACCGCGAGTACGCACGCAAGCGCATCTGGGACGACTCCGCGGAAGGCATCACCGTCCATGACCCTGATCCGGTGACCCACTCGCAAGAGGCGATGCGCGTCCTGATGGAGCACGGTGTCGACGCCTATCAGGCCTACCTCGCCGGAGAGGCACACAGAGCCGGCTGAGAGCGCCGCTAACAAGATCAACGCCCGGCCTAGGGTCATTGGACCGGGCAGCGCCGTCGGTATACCGCCGTACGATCTAGGCAGGGTTCTCCAAACAGGGGGGTGGACGCCATCGCGTTCGATGCCGGCTCCATCGTCGCCACGCTGACCCTGGACAAGACCGGGTTCAGCAGCGATCTCGACACCGCCCGCCGGGAAGCCGCCGACTTCGCCCACGAGACCTACACCACGACGCTCAAGGCCAACACCGCCGGACTGTTCGCCGACATCACCAAGGCCAAGACCGAGCTGGACGCGCTCGACCGCAAAGACGTCACCGTCAAGGTCAACGCGGACACCAAAGCCGCCCAGCGTGACCTCGCCACCCTGTCCGGGACCGGTGGCCAGGTGTTCAATCCGCTCATCGCTGCCGGAGTGACCGCAGCCGCGGCCATCGCCGGCCCTGCCGCGCTCGGAGCCATCCCGATCGCGTTCGGCGCCGTCACGGCCGCGATCATGTCCAAGAACGACGAGGTGAAGGCCAGCTTCGTCGGCCTCGGGCACACCATCCTCACCGAGCTGCAGTCCGACACGGCGCCGCTGGTGCCCTACTTCACCACGATGATCGGCTCCATCGGCTCGGAGTTCGAGACGCTGCGCCCGCAACTGCGCGGCATCTTCGGCGACCTCGGCCCAGAGCTGACCACCCTGACCCACGGCGTCGAGAACCTGGCCTCCAACGCGATGCCCGGGCTGGTCGACACGGTCCGTACCGCCCAGCCGGTGATACGCGGCCTCGACGACCTACTGGCACAGACCGGTAGCGGGCTTAGCGGGTTCTTCTCCCAGCTCTCCACCGGCTCCGCCGACGCCGGCCGTTCCTTCAGCTCTCTCGGCGGGGTGGTGCACGACATCCTGCCCGCGCTGGGCCGGGACCTGGCCGATGCGGCCCCGGCGGCCACAAATCTGGTCAGCGTGCTCGGTCACGGGCTGGTCGGTGGCCTGCAGGCCGTCGACGGCGTGCTCACACTCGTGAATCCGCTGGTGAAGGTGTTCTCCGACGGGATCGGTGCGCTACCGACCCCGGTGGAGGCCGCGGCGGCGGCCATGGTGCTGTTCTCGGTCAAGAGCGGCGCCATGAACGACGTCCTGAAGACGGTCAAGACCGGCCTCTCCGACGTGCCGACCGTGTTCGCCAAGGCCGCGGACAGCGCCGACCGGTTCGGGTCGGTTGCCGGCACCGCCGCGGCCAGTGGGTCACTGCTCAAGACCGCCGGAGCCGGCATCCTGGGTGTCTTCGGCGGCCCGTGGGGGCTGGCCATCGGAGGGGCCGTCACCCTGCTCGGCTTCCTCGGCCAGCACAGCCAGGAGGCCGCTCAGCGCCAGCAGGAACTGGCTCAGGCGGGTGCGTCGGTCGCTGAGGCCCTGGCCAAGGCCAACGGCGTGATCACCGAGAACGTGCGCCAGACCGCCGCGCAGACGCTCGAACAGAAAGGCGTGCTGGCATCGGCGCAGCAGCTGGGCATCGCCCTGCCCACCCTGACTGATGCGCTGCTCGGACAGGGAGACGCCGCGAGCAAGCTGACCACCCAGCTGCACAACATCGTCGCCGCGCACACCGTCACCTACAACAGTGGCGATCAGGTCGTCACGATGCTCGACGACCAGGGCAAGGCCGCGCAGTCGGTGCTGGACAAGCTGGGCCCGCTCACTCAGGGGTTCGACCAGGACACGGCCGCGCAGCGCCGGGTGCAGTCGGCCACCCAGGACGCCACGACGGCGCTCACCAGCTACAACCAGAAGATCGCCGACCAGATCGGGCTACTGGCCACCGCCGCCGGCGCTGACGTGTCCTACCAACAGGCGCTGCTCAACGTGAAGCAGGCCGGCGACCAGGTGACATCGTCCACCCAGCAGTACGGGGCGGCCTCGGACCAGACGAAGTCCGCGGTGCTCAGCCAGGTGCACGCGGTACTGGACGCGGCGGACGCTGCCCAGAAGAAGGCCGAGGCCGACTACACCGGCACCGACGCCACCGAGAAGGCCACCCGCGGCGCGAACGCCTACGCCTTCCAGCTGGTGGAGATGGCCGCCGCCGCACAGGGCCCGGTCCGCTCGGCGCTGCTGGAGTACGTCAGCCACCTGTCCGACTCGGAGCTGCACGCGATCACCGCGGCGTCGGCCACCTCCGGGCTGCACACCCAGGTGATCACCCTGCCGGGCGGCAAGACGGTCACCATCGTCGCCGACACCGCGCAGGCCGCGGCCAACCTCGACGGGATCGCCACCCAGATGCAGGGCATCTCGGCGCTGGCCCAGCGCATCGACGCCGGTGCCAGCGGCCACTACGGGGTGTCCGTCGGCGGCGGCGTGCGGATGCAGAGCGAGGGCGGCATCGACGTCCGCCCGATGGCCGACGGCGGGGTGCTCGACATGCTTGCCCGCGCCCGCAGTCACCCCTCCAGCATCGCCACCATCGTGCCGCCGTCCACCCCGACGCTGATCGGGGACCGCCGCCACGGCAACGAGGCCTACATCCCGCTGGTCGACACCCCGCGCAGCCACGCCATCCTCGAAGCCGCCGCCGCGGCGATGAACCGCACCCTGCTGCCGACATCGGCCCAGGGCGCCTCCGCGGTGCCGATGGCCGACGGCGCGATCATCGCCCCGCAGGTAAACACCGCGCTGCAGGCCCAGCTAGGCGCCCCCGCCAGCTTCCGCCTGTCCACCGCGTTCCTCGACGCCGCGGTGGCGGGCCTGCAGGACTTCACCAACCAGCTCGGCCAGGCCGTGCAGAACGCGCTGGCCGCGCTCACCGTCACGGTCTCCGGGGTGCCGGCCTCACGCTCGGCCAACGTGGCCGCGGTGCAGCAGGTGGCCGCCACCTACGGCTGGGGCTCGGGCGCGATGTGGAACGACCTGGTGGCGGTGATCAACCGCGAGTCCGGGTTCAACAACACCGCCCAGAACCCGACGAGCACGGCCTACGGGATCTTCCAGTTCCTCGACTCGACCTGGGGCGCCTACGGGGCGGTCAAGACCTCCGACCCGCACGCCCAGGCCATGGCCGGGCTGCGCTACATCGCCCAGCGCTACGGCAGCCCGGCCGGCGCACTGGCGCATGAGAACGCCTTCGGCTGGTACGACTCCGGCGGCCTGCTGCAGCCCGGGCTGACCCTGGCGTTCAACGGCACCGGCCGCCCGGAGCCGGTGTTCACCGGCGACGAGTTCGACCAGATGGTGACCGGCACCCAGGGCCGCGGCGGGGACGGGTCGGGTCTGATCGACACCCTCCGCGATGAGATCCGCGGGCTGCGCAAGGACCTGGCTACCCGGCCGAGCATCAACGTCTACCCGCGCGAGGCCCAGTCCGAAGAGTCCATCGCCGCCATGGTCCAACGCCGCTTCGAGTTCCAAGCCAGGATCGGGCTCTAAGCCCTTAGACCGGTTGGCGAACGCCAAGACACCCGGAGAGGACCGATGACCGGCTTCACAGCACACGCCGACCGCCAGTGCAGCCCACCCAAGCCGGTCAGGCTGCCGCACGACCTCATCGATGCCGTGATCGATCGGGCCACCCGGGAAGGCCTCACCCGCAGCCAGGCCCTGGCGACCCTGATCGAGTTCGCCCTCACCGAGATGCCGGCGGGGTGGCGCGGAGACACCACGGCTCGCCGCAAGCCCTCTGCCCGCTCGTCCCGGCCCGAGCTCGACCTCAGCGGGCTGCCGCCGCGTCCGCTGGGGGTCCGGCCTGGTCGCGCAGACGAGGGCCAGTAGAGCGGGTCAATCGGCGGGGATGGTCGGTGCCCGACCCGGAGGCCCCTCGACCGCGTGCCAGGCCAGCCCACGGTAGGCCAGCCACGCCATCACACCCAGCAGGCCGGCTTGCTCAGCCAAACCCAGCAGCACCTCGGCCCGGTCGCGCACCGCGCGCCAGGTCTCAGCCGGCAGCGCCAGCAGGTCATCACCGCCCATGTCCTCGGCCGCGATCGCCTCGTCGCTCTGCTCCGGAGCGAGCCGGTACCGCGCCCGCAGACCACGGCTCCAAGTGAGCTGCTTGCGCCCCTGGCTGGCCTGTTCGTACTCAAACCAGGCCTCCAGGTCGTCGGCCAGCCCCGTAGCCAGGCCGTCACGCAGGATCTGAAACGGCGAGCGGCTACCCCGCCGGCCGTCCTTGTTGACCTGACCCGCAGCCTCCAGACTCACCTTCGTCAAGTAGCCGGCCAGGGCGTCCCCCGAGCCGATGCTGATCACCCTCGCGTCCAGGCCACCCGAGTGCTCCAGCGCGGTGTAGCCACGGCGAGCCAGGGCCCGCTCCCACCGGGCGAACCACCGCCCGCCCAGCTCAGCCAGCATCTCCGCCGACAGTGGAATGTCGGTGATGACCAGGACGTGCGCGTGCGGGTGCCAGCCGTGCAGCTGCGAGCGGGTCACCTCGACCGCGCAGCACCACCCCTCGATGCCGAACCGCTCCCGCTCCCGCTGATACGCCTTGCCCGACACCACCCGCGACCAGGCGTAACGCAGCGCGTCCCAGGAGTCCGCCAGCCGATGCCCCCGGTTATGCCGCAACGTCAGGCTGATCAGGCCCCCACCGCCGCCCTGAGCCACCGCTGCCTCGACCACGCTGCGGATCTCCTCCGCCCGCCGAGCACCGATCTTGCGCGCACACGTCGAGCACGCCCACACCGAACCGCACGACACCAACCCGGCAAACCCAGCCCGACGGTCCGCGCCCTCACCGGACACCCGCAGCGTTGGCCCAGCTCCCTCGTGCGCCACCCGACCACACGCCCGGACCCTGGGCAACGTCGACAACTCCCACAGCCGCCGACGCAACACCCACGCCTCGTCACGCCGCTCCCGCCGGGCGTCCACGTCCGCGAGGGAACGATTATTCGCATACTTACCGAGCCCGGCTCGCTGCGCTCGCCGGCGCCCCGCGCCCCGACCTTCGGCCGGCGCGGGGCGGTGCGGCTGCTGCGTCGCCAGGACGGTCACGCGCCACGCTCCACTGCAGACACGAACGCCGCGTAGGAGCCGATCCACGGGGCACGGATGCGCGAGAGCGGGCGGCCAGGCCAGGTCAGCAGCGCGATGCCGGGTGGGGCGGTGGTGTGCGCCCCGGCCAGGTCGTCGGCGTCGGAGTGCAGCAGCTTCACCGTGTCCGGGCTGTCCACCCGGAACGACAGCCGACCGGCCGCCTGCGCCCGCTCAGCGGCCCCCACAATGGCCGCCTCGGCCCGCTGCGCGGCGATCACGACCCGAAACCCGACCTTGTGGCTCTCGGCCAGCAGGCGGGCAACCAGGGCCCGCACCCGCTTGCCCTGCTTGGTGTCGGCGGCGTCGAGCGCGCGCAGCGTGGCCGGGTACTCGTCCAGCACCACCACGATCAGCGGCACGCCCGGCCCGGTGGCCATGATGTCCCGGTCCGCGGGCATCACGGTTAGCCGGTGGTCCATCTCCGCGACGAGACCGGCCAGCACCTTCTCGATGCGGTCGAGATCGGCCAGCCCGCACGTCTGATGCTCGCCATGCCGGGTACCGGCGAACGGGCGCAGGGTCAGCCCGGACGGGTCGACACCGGCCACGGTCACGTCGTCGTCGCTGGCCAGCTGGGCGATCAGCGCATACAGGAACGCGGACTTGCCCGAGCGGGTCTGCCCCTGCACCACAAGGTGGGGCAGCTCCACCGGCTCGACCCGCACCTCGCAGCCCGCCTCGTCACGACCCAGCAGCACCCCGCCACGGGCCGGGGTGAGGTCGAGCGGCAGCACCGCATCCAACGGGTCCGCGGCCAGCAGCTCGATACGCGCGTACGTCAGCCCGCGCGGCTCGATCCGCAGCGCCACCGCGCCCAGGTGGCCGGCCAGCCGGTAGGAGGCCCGGCGCAGGTCGCCCACCAGCTGGCCGGGCAGCAGGCGGGCCACCAACACGGTGGGCGGGCCGAGGACGACGCTCACCAGCGGCGGCGTGGACACCGTGACCCCGGACGGGGTGTCGACCTGTCGGCACACGCCGGCGCCTTCGCAGGCTTCCCGCCACGCCCAAACCAGCCGGTCGGCCTCCAGCTCATCGAGACGGTGCTCCCGGTGGCGACGGAACCATCCGCGAAAGCCCGAAGGCCCGACCGCAGTGGCCGGGCCTCCAGGGTCGGGATGCAGCGCGGTCATGCCGCTGCCTGCGGCTTGGATGACGCCGCGGTCTCGACGCTCTCGGCGACCAGCGACACCCGGGCCTGCCCGGACGCGCGGTCGACGTAGATGCGGGCCGTGACACCGGTGAAGCGCACCGGGCGGTACTTGGGCGGGTTGGGCTCGTCCGCGGACGGCACCGTCACGCCCACGACCTCGGCGCGGCGGGCGTCGTCGTCGTCGACCAGGACGTCGATGACCCACAGTGGCTGGCCGGTGGCCTCGTCCTTGGCCTGGTTGCCACTGGCCTTGCGGGAGCCGTCGGACAGCTCGACGTACTCGGCCTTGCTGCTGACCTTGCCGGTGGCGATCAGGTCGAGACGGGACAGGTCGACAGGGATGGTGCGCATAGTTGATCTCCAGATGTGAGCGATGGTGAACAGCCGCCGTCGGCCGGCGGACACAGAAGTCAGCGGGAGTCAGATCCGCGGGATGGAAACCAGGGCGAGTGGGACGCCAAACGCGTCGGCCGGCGGTTCCCCGGCTCCCCGCCCCTGGCCACGCTCTTGCTCCGCCACCACGGCCTCAAGGGCGCCTGACGGCGTCGCTGCGCGATCGGCTGCGCCGGCCCCTTGACCCCGCGGCGTCGTCGACAAGATCAGCCAGTGTCGGGGAGCCGGGGGAGGTGTGCAGGTCCTCCACGTACGGGGTCCGCTGCATCACCTGAGTGGCCCCAGCCGGAACCGCCAGCGCGAGGACGTCCTCACCGGTGCCCATCGCGGTGAGCAGATGTGGGCGCAGGAAGTCGCGCTGCTCGGGGCTGAGCCGGTCGGAGAAGTAGATGAACACGCCACGCGCCAGCTCCCGGACCGCCACCGCATCCCGGGAGTCCAGATGCATCACAAGCTCGCGCGGCTGCTGGTCGCTAGATGGCGCGCTGGATACGCTCCTCATGGGCCAGGGTCCTCTCCTGGTCAAGGGCCCGGGGCCAGGTGTTGGCGCACCTGCCGGGCCCGTCTTGCCGAATCCTGTGCGGTTCGGCAACCGGCCTAGACAAACTCGTCGTCTGCGAGGTCAAGACCCGGTCCGGTACGGGGTTCGGGGAGCCGGCCGAGGCGGTGACCGGCCGCAAGGCCGCCCGTATCCGCCGGGTCACCCACGCCTGGCTGGCCGCGCACCGGGTGCGCTGGTGCGAGATCCGCTTCGACGTGGTCGCGGTCCTGCTCGAACCGGGCAGGCCCGCCACCCTGCAGCACTACGAGGCGGCGTTCTGATGGCCGGCCTCGCGCGGGCCTGGTCGGTCGCGCTGCGCGGTGTCGACGGGCAGGTGGTCGAGATCGAGGCGGCGATCGGCGGTGGGTTGCCGGGGGTCCACCTGGTGGGGCTGCCCGATGCAGCGCTGCACGAGTCGAAGGACCGGGTACGGGCCGCAGTGGTGAACTCCGGGCGGACCTGGCCGAACGAACGGATCGTGCTGGCGCTGTCACCGGCCACGCTGCGCAAGACCGGGTCGGCGTTCGATCTGGCTCTCGCCTGCTGCGTGCTCGCGGCCGGTGGGGCGGTGGCACAGGCGACGCTCGACCGCACGGTGCTGCTGGGTGAGCTCGCGCTCGACGGCCGGCTGCGGCCGGTCCGCGGGGTGCTCCCGTGCCTGCTCGCCGCCCGCGCAACCGGTCTGGAGCGGGTCGTGGTGCCGGCGGCCACCCTGCCGGAAGCGGCCTTGGTCGACGGTCTGGACGTCTTCGGCGCCGACACTCTCAGTGACGTGCTGGCCTGGCTGGCCGGTGACGTGGCGCTGCGCCGCCCCGGCCCGGTCGCCGCCGGCGCCCCCGTCGCGCCTCCGGATCTCGCCGACGTGATGGGGCAGCCCGACGCCCGGCACGCCCTCGAGGTCGCCGCGGCCGGCGGCCACCACCTGCTCATGGTCGGACCGCCGGGGACGGGCAAGACGATGCTCGCGCAGCGGATCACCGGCCTGCTACCCGAGCTCGATCCCGACGACGCACTGCAACTCGCCGCGATCCGGTCGGTCGCCGGGCGGCTGCCCGACGACGGCCCGCTGAGCACGGTGGCGCCCTTCGTCGCACCGCACCACTCGACGTCGATGGCGGCGCTGGTGGGCGGCGGCAGCGGGACAGCGCGGCCGGGGGCGGTGTCGCTCGCCCACCGCGGGATCTTGTTCCTCGACGAGTGCGCCGAGTTCGGGCCGCACCTGCTCGAGTCGCTGCGCACCCCTCTGGAGGAGGGGGAGGTGCGGCTGGCCCGGGCCGAGGGGACCGTCCGGTATCCGGCCCGTTTCCAGTTGATCCTCGCCGCGAACCCGTGCCCGTGCGCGCCGGCGCACGACCGCGACTGCGTCTGCCCCTCGCTGGCCCGGCGCCGCTACCTCGGCAGGCTCTCCGGGCCGCTGCTCGACCGGGTCGACCTACGGACCCGGATGCTGCCCGTGACCGCACTGACCGGGCTGGGCGACGGTGCGGAGAGCACCGCGACGGTGCGGGCCCGGGTGCAGGCGGCCCGGGCGGCGGCCGCCGCCCGCTGGGCCGAGCACGGCTGGCGCACGAACGCCGAGGTTCCGGGCCCGGCACTGCGCACCCGGTTCCCGCTGCCGCGCTCGGTCACCCGTCCGCTGGATGCGGGCCTGCGGGCGGGGGAGCTGACCGCCCGTGGAGCCGACCGGGCGTTGCGGGTCGCCTGGACGCTGGGGGATCTCGCCGGGCTGGACCGGCCCCGGCGGGAGACGGTGGAGAGTGCGCTGTACTTCCGGGATCGGCGGGCGGCATGAGCGAGCGTGCGAGCGAATCATCGGCGCTGGGCGAGCGTGCGAGCGAATCATCGGCGCTGAGCGAGCGTGCCGGTGAGCCGCGCTGCACCGCCGCTCCGGCACCGGAGGTGCTGCTGGCCCGGGCCTACCTCTCCCGGGTCGCCGAACCGCCTGCCGCAGCGCTGGTGCGTTTCGTGGAGCAGGTGGGGCCGGTCGAGGCCGCGGCCCGGGTGCGTCGGGGCGCCGTGCCGGAGCAGGTGGCCGGCGTGACCGCGGCGCGGCGGGCCGTCGACCGGGCCGAGGCCGACCTGGCGGCCGCCGAGGCGGTGGGCGGCCGGTTACTCGTCCCGGAGGACCCGGACTGGCCGACGTGGGCGTTCGCCGCGTTCGCGCTCACCGGAGATCCGGAGCTCGCCCCGCCGGTGGCGTTGTGGACGCGGGGCCCAGGGCGGTTGGCGCAGTTGTGCGAGCGCGCGGTGGCCGTGGTCGGGGCGCGCGCGGCGACCGGCTATGGCGTGCACGTCGCCGGTGAGGTCGCCGCGGGCCTCGCCGACCGCGGCCACGCCGTCATCTCCGGCGCCGCGATCGGGGTCGACGGCGCGGCGCACCGGGGGGCGCTCGCGGTGGAGGGCCCGACCGTGGCGGTCCTCGCCTGCGGGGTCGACCGTGCCTACCCGGCGTCGCACACCGCGCTGCTGCGCCGCATCGGCGAGGTCGGACTCGTGGCCACCGAGTACCCGCCGGGGGCGGTCCCCGCCCGGCACCGGTTCCTGGTGCGCAATCGGCTGCTCGCGGGGATGGCCGAGGGCACTCTCGTCGTGGAGGCGGGTGTGCGCAGCGGTGCCCAGCGCACGGCAGCCGACGCCCGCGCCCTCGGCCGTCTGGTCATGGCGGTACCCGGCCCGGTGACGTCCGGCATGTCCGCGGGCTGTCATGAGCTGATCCGCGCGGGCGCCCTGCTGGTCGCCCGCGCGGAGGAGGTGTTGGAGGCGGTCGGCCGGCTCGGCATCGATCTCGCCACCGCGCCGGCCCGTCCGTTGCGACCGACCGACGGCCTCGACGCGGTTCAGACCCTGGTCTACGACGCGCTCCCCGCCCGTGCCGCCCGCGACACCCGGTGGCTGACCATCGAGGCCGGGGTGCCGGCCGGGGCCGTGCGGCCGGCGCTGGTCGAGTTGGAGCGCCGTGGCCTCGCCGAGTACCGGGACGGGCGCTGGCAGCGCCCCTCCCGGAGGCGGCCCCTGGAGGGTTGAGGCAACGTGGGCCTCGTCACGGGCCGGCGCGGTATCGATGTGCCCTGATCGGGGAACAGGCCTGCAGAACGAAGGGGGAACCGATGGCGGCGGCGCTACCGACGGCGAACCGGTCCGGATCGGCGCCGCGTACGGCCTCCTCGGTCAGCGAGACCCTGCGCAGGCTGCTCGCCGCCGGCGACCTCGACCTCCCCCGGCCCGCGGGCGGCCAGACCGGCCGTCGATGGGCGGCTCTGGCGGGATGGGGCAGGTCGGACCTCGCGCTGGCGCGGCTCGCCGAGGGGCACACCGACGCTGTCGCGATCCTCGCCGAGGCCGGACGGCCGGTGGTCCCCGGTGCGCTCTACGGCGTCTGGGCGGCCCGGCCCGGAGGGGTGGGCGCCCGGCTGGAACGGCGCACCGGCGGTCTGGTGCTCGACGGGACCGTTCGCTACTGCTCGGGGGCGACCTCCCTGGACCGGGCACTGGTCGTCGCCGACCCGGAGGGCGCCGGCACGGGCGCCCCGGTGCTCGTCGACGTCGGGCTGGCCCACCGCGGTGTGCACCCGGACCCGGCCTCCTGGCAGGCCGCGGGCATGGACGCCGCGGACACCCTCGACGTCCGGTTCGACGCGGTGCCCGTGGACACACAGCTGGGTGGCCCCGGCTGGTACACCGGGCGGCCCGGGTTCATCGTCGGTGGAGCGGGCGTCGCCGCGGTCTGGTGGGGCGGGGCTGCCGGCCTGCTCGACAAGGCCCGGTTCCACCTGGAACGGGGGCCCGGCCCCGACGCCCATCAGCTCGCGCACCTGGGAGAACTGCACGCCCTGCTCGCGGCAGCGGATGCGCTGCTGCAGCGCACGGCGACCGAGATCGACGCAGCGCCGGCCGCCGACCATCGCCTGGCCGTGGCCACTGTGCGGACGGTGGTCGAGCGGGCCGCCCGAGAGGTCGTCGACCGGGTACCGCGGATCCTCGGCCCCACCCCGTTGAGCCGCGACGCCGCGCTGGCCCGGCAACTCGTCGACCTGCAGATCTACCTGCGCCAGCACCACGGCGAACGCGATCATGCCGCACTCGGCGCCCAGCTCCTCGACCTTCCGGAGGCACCGTGAGCACCACGCGTCCGGCCGCGCCCGCGGCCGAGGAGCAGCGGCCGATCACTCCCGTCGAGGACTGGTCGGCCGCACTGCGACAGCGTCGGCTGCCCACGTTCGACCCGGCCGCACACGACCACCTCGTCGTCCTCGCCGCTCATCCGGACGACGAGACGCTCGGCGCGGGGGGCTGCCTGCGGGCCGCTCACCGCGCGGGTGCCCGGGTCACGCTCGTCGTGGCCACCGACGGGGAAGCGGCCTATCCCGGGCTCGACAGCGCCGGGCGCGGCGCTCTGGCCGGGGCCCGCCGCGCGGAGCTGCACGCCGCGCTGGCCGAGGGCGGCGTGCAGCTC
>NZ_JAAXLA010000029.1 GCF_012911935.1 Pseudonocardia acidicola
GGCTCAGAGGGGGGCGGCGGGGCGGGGCTCTACGCGGCCGGCCGACGCCGGCGGCAGCGGATCGTCGACCGGGGCCAGCACCCGGTGGCCCTCCGGGTCGTCCACGGGGTTGTCCGCGGCGTCGCGGTAGACGAGCGCGCCGTCGGGGCCCAGGTCGGCCAGGTACCCGGCCGCCGCGAGTTGCTCCTCGTCCATGTCCACCAGCGATTCCCACCGGCTGGGGACGACCTTGTAGTCCGGCCACGGCAGATCGGCGTAGGCGTCGTGCAGGTCGGCGAGCAGGCCGGTGAAGACCTGCTGCCAGCGCAGCGGCATCGACTGCGCGAGCGATCGCGGCACGACGAGGTAGTCCTGGGTCGCGCCCGGCGCCGGACGGTCGAGGTAGTCCCGCAGCGGCGTCGTCGACGCCGGCGCGGGGGGATCACTAGGCATGGCGTACTCCCGGTCGTGCTGATACCCGAGCCGCGGCGTCAGGCGGTGTTCGGGGCGGTTCCCGGACGCGTCGCCAGCGGCACGAGTTCCTTATAGTTCCACGGCACCGGCTGCACCCGGACGGACTCACCGCTGTAGGGCGCTTCCACCATCTGCCCGTCGCCCATGTAGAGCATGACGTGATGGATCGTCGACGGGTCGCTGGGATCCGTCGCGTAGAACAGCAGGTCGCCGGGCTGAGCGTCCCTGACCGGAACGTGCCCGCCGGCGTTGAACTGGTCGCGCGAGACCCGCGGCAACTCGATGCCGGCAGCCTGGAACGCGCGCAGCATCAGGCCCGAGCAGTCGTAGGTGTTCGGCCCCGTGGCGCCCCAGACGTAGGGCTTGCCCACCTCGCCGAGCGCGAACGAGATGGCCGTGCGGACCGCGCCCGCGGGCAACGTGGCCGCCGAGGGAGCGCAGCGCGCCGGGGACGGGACGACGTTGGCGAGCTGCTCGACGAGCTGTGTGGCCAGCCCCTCCCACTTGGCGTATGCGTCCGGGAAGGCGGAACGCTGCACGGTCTGCGCGGCGACGGTGACCGGCAGCTGGTCCCAGCCCGGGACCTGCAACAGCCGCTGAATGAAGATCCGCGTGCTGTAGATCGGGTCGGTGACCTGCGACGGCGAGCCCCAGCCCTGCGATGGCCGCTGCTGGAACAGGCCGAGCGAGTCCCGGTCGCCGTAGTTGATGTTGCGCAGGGTGGACTCCTGCATCGCGGTGGCCAGCGCGATCAGCCACGCCCGCGGCGGGGCACCCATGTCCCGGGCCACGGAGATGATGGTCGCGGCGTTGCTGCGCTGCTCGTCACTGAGGTCCCCGATGGTGGTGCCGGCCCGACTGCCGAGGCCGACGCCCACCGGTGGGAAGTCGCCGTTGCACAGCCCGCCGCCCGACGAGGTCCCGCCGCCCACCTGGAAGGCGATGAAGCCGATCCCGAGGAACAACCCGAGAGCGGCTGCGATCGCGACGACAGGCACCAGCAGCCGCAGCGGGCGCAACGGGCGCAGCGCCGTCATCGCCGCTCACCCGCAGGTGCGTGACGCCGCCGGGGACCACCCATGGGCGGTCAGGCCCGGTCGTAGCCGGCGACCCGCCAGCCGTTGTTATCGGTGTCGACAACGAGCACGAGCAGCGTCAGCGCGTCCGTGGGCACCTCGACCTTGAGCGATCGGGGTGCCACCTGCACGGCGCGCGGCGGTCCGGTCACCCGGTCGGCCGGGACGTTGGCCGGGTCCACGTCCGTGAGCTGCGCCAGGTACTCGTCCGTGGTGTACGGACGCAGACCGGCCAGCCACTGCTCGGACGTGATCCCGGCGGGATGGTTCACCCAGGCCGCCGACCAGCGGGACGCCACCTGCAGGGCGGCGACGGGAGCCTGGGACAGCGGCAGGGCGGTCGGCGTGAGCGGGGCGACCGGCGGCAGCACGGTCGGCCCGGCCGCGCCGGCGCCCACCTGGGACGGGTCGGAGACCCCCGGCGTGGCCGCGGTGTCCGAGCCGCCGGCCAGCAATCCTGCGGCGGGCGTGCCGCGCAGCGACGTGACCGCCAGACTGACACCCACCGCGACCGCGATGACCACCACCGCGGTCACCGCCAGCCGGGCCGGTGACCGCAGCGGCCACTGCCACACCGAGCGGTAGGCGGCGCCGCGGCCGCGCGGGGACCTAATCGGCACGGCCCCACCCGTCCCCGGCAGAGCCGTTCCAGCCCGCCGAGCCGTATGCCGGCTGGGCGGGGCGCGGGCGGTAGATGCGGTAGACCGGAACCCCGTCGACGAGCTCGGGTTGCACCGGGCGAGCGCCACCGGGCCGCATCGGCACGGCGTCGGGCCGCCGGTAGATCACTCGCTCGTCCACCTCGCCGAGATCGGGCCAGCGCGGCTCCCGGGCACCGCCGACCCCACCCGACCCCGACGGCAACGCAGGGCGTCGCGCCGCCGGCACCAGCGCCGTCGCCGGCTGCGGCTCGGAGTCCACCCGACGCCGGGGCGCCCGCGCCCCGGCCGGCGGGGCCGCCGCGCCCGGCGCGGCCTCGGGCCGGGCGTTCTCGCCGTCACGGACGCCCACCCCTGTAGCGCCCCGCTCGTTCCACCAGCGCGACTGGCGGTCGTCGGTGGGCCCGCCGCGCATCCGCTGCCAGACCCGGGACATCGGCCCGGTGCCGGCGCCGGGCACGATGCCGCCGAACTGCTCGCGGGTGAGCGAGACCATCGAGACCAGCCGCCGGAACGGCCGCGCCACCGCCCACATCACGACGGTCACCACGCCGGTGACCAGTAGCGCGAGCCACAGGTCGATCCCGGCTCCGGGCCGGAACAGCGACACCACGATCAGGGCGTGCAGCCCGGCGAGCGCGCCGACGACGAGAGTGTTGACGATCGCCGCGCCGGCCACCCGCAGCAGCGCGGGCAGCACCTCCGGTTTCAGCACCGCGAGCACCGCAATGGCCGGTGCGGTCATCACCATGAGCCGTAGCAGCAGCATCGCGACGAGCACCAGCACCTTGGACAACAGCTGGAACAGCGCGATGCAGACGGCCTGCACGACAGCGAGCACGCCGACCCCGACGCGGCTGCCGGACTTGCCCTGGAAGTAGGGGTACCGGTCGCCCATGCGCCCGGCGATCGCCGCGAAGTCGGTCTTCTTCTGCTGGGCGAGCTCGGGGGTGTCGCGGCCCTCGGCGACCTCTTGCTTGGTGAAGGTCTGGGCGCGCAGCAGGTCCCGGCCCAGCTGCTGGGCCTGCGGGACGTCCGGCGAGCCGAAGTCGCCGCGCAGCCAGTTCTGGTAGATGACCTGGTCGACAAGCACGGTGGGCAGCGTGTCCCGGTCGCCGAGCCCGACCTGGTTGAGGAAGCCCTCCTGCATCTGGGTGACACCGTTGAGCAGCAGCCCGTCGGCGGCCTTGGCCCAGTCCACCGGGGCCAGGTACGCCGCCGAACCGATCATGAGTGCGAGCGCGGCGAACCCGGTGCGCTGGGCCTGCCGGGCCAGATCCCCGCGAATGGCCAGCACCAGCAGGATCACCGCGAGGACGAGCAGCGCCGGGCCGATCCAGGTGGTGAACACCGTCTGGTACATGGCCTTGGTGGCCCCGGAGATCAGTGCGTCGAGCGGGGAGAGCACCTGTCCGCCGTCGGCGATCAGGTAATGCGCCCAGTTCACTCCGCCGACGACGAACTTGGCCACGTTGAACGTCTGGTTGCCCAGCCACGTGTCCGTGGTCGTCGCCGGGTTGAGCACGGCGCTGCCGGCACAGCCGAGGTCGTAGTTGTGCCACACCATGCCCGCGTAGCCGACCTCGTTGTATACGCTGCCGGGTTCGCCGACGCCGTAGGTGGGCGGATCGAGTGAGCCGACGAGGCCGGTACCCGGCCGGTCGGGTTCGGGGGCCTCCTTGCAGTCGAAGGGTTGCGCGAAGGCCGGCTGCCCCAGCAGCACGGAGCCGCCGACCAGGACGGCGACCACCAGGAAGGCGACCCCACGGCGCGACCGCGGCCGCGCCGTGGTCGCGCTGTTCGGTCTCCGGCGGTGGCGGGCGGCCAGCAGCGCGAGCCCGATCACGAGCAGCACCGGCCACGCGCCGACGCCCGTCGGCAGCCCTCCCGGGATCACCGACCGGCCTCGCCGGCCGCGCCCACCTCGGAGCCGGCGGGCCGGCCCACCTCCCGCCCGGGTTCCCGGGCCGGGTTGTCGTCCCAGCTCTCCGCCGGGTCGTCCACGAGATCCCCGTCGAGATCACCCAGCAGGTCGAGCTCCTCGTCGTCGAGCAGTTCGGCGTCCATCGGCACGACCGGGACGGGCCCGGGACGCACGCCGCCGCGGCCGGTGAGCACCTCGTCGCGGTGGGAGCCGGCCCCGAACGCGGCGGAGTGGCCGTTGCGGAGCCCACTGACCGGGATGTCATCGGCGGTGCCGAAGTCGCCGTCCCGATCGGCCCGGCGCAGCGCCGCCGGCTCGTCCGGCGCGTGCACCTCGGCGGCCGAGGCGGCCGCGACCGGCACCCCGCGGGCGGACACCCGGCTGGCGTCCGGGTTGGTGTCCAGTGCCTCCCGGACGTGTTCGAGGTGCGGGGCCTCGAGGTCGATGCGGATCTTCTCCACGCCGCCGTGGCCGTCGGCGAAGACGAACTGGCGCGGGGTGTCGTCGGGCCGGTCGTCGTGCCGCGGCCGGGGCGACAGGGTGCCGAGCATCTGCTCGTAGCCGACGCCGGTGGGCACCCGCAGCAGCCGCAGGGCGTCCGCCTGCGCCTCCTCGTCGTCGGTGCGCCCGACGAACACCGCGTTCACCAGCGACGCGAAGCCGGAGACCCGCAGCAGGTCGCCGGCGAGCTGGGACGCGAAGAGCGCACGCACGTTGAACTTCCGGGAGTCGCGGGCCAACCGGTCGATCAACACCTTGCCCGTCGGAACCTGCGAGAGGAAGTGCGTCTCGTCGAGTGCGACGCCCTTGCGCAGGTTCCGGTCGGCCTCGTAGATGGTGCGCTGGGTCAGCCACGACGCCAGGTTGAGCAGCTCGACGGCCAGGGACTCGGTGTCGGTCCACTCCTCGCGAGGGCTGCCGGGCCGGGGCAACGTCATCCCCTGCATGGTGAGTACGGTCAGCCGATAGTCGCGGTCGGCGTGCCACGGGTCGTCCCGGGAGGTGTCCGGGAACAGCAACGCCGCCTGCGGGAGCTCGCGCCGCTCCTCCAGGAAGTCGGCGACGATGCCCGCGTGCTCCTCGCCGTCGCGGGCGTGCCGGCGCAGCGAGTCGATGACCTGACCGGGATGCCGATCCGCGGCGCCGCCGACCTCGCGCACCGCGCGCAGCAGCACGATCCGGGTGTGCGGCAGCCGGGACACGTCGTAGGGCAGCAACCCGGTGAGCACGTCGAGCACCAGGCGGCGCCGGGTGGCGGCGGCCAGCGAGCGTTCCCGGCGCCAGGCGCGTTCCGGGTCCTCCTCGTCGGCGAAGTGCTCGGGGCGCGGCTCGGCGACCACCCGGTACGGGTTGAGGATGCCGGGGTCGGCCCGTAGCAGGTTGATGTGCCGGGAGAACGGCGCCAGCTCGGGCAACCGGGTCAGCTCGGCCAGCGGCCCCGACGGGTCCAGCACCGTCCACCGGGCGCCGGCCCGCAAGGTCTTGTAGACGATGAGGCCGGTGAGGAAGGACTTCCCGGACCCCAGACCACCGACCACCGCGGTCAGGCCGGACGCCCGCCGGACCTCCTGGGCGAGCCACGGGTCCCAGGCCACGGGGCGCCGGGTCGCCGTGCAGGTCTCGCCGAGCATGATGCCGCGCCGGTCACCGACCGACGCCGTGGCCGCCGGCACCGCGGCCGCGGCCCAGGTCACCGAACCGCGCCGGCGGTAGGCCGTGGACGCGAGCGGCTCGCCGGGGATGAACTCGCGGGCGTAGCGGTACTGCGCCTCCGGGTGCTCGATCTGGACCTTCGGCCGGTAGATGTCGAGCACCTGCTGCGCGCGCGTGATCGCCTCGGCCTCATCGCGGCCGGCCACGGCGATCCGCCACCAGCCGTAGAGCCGGGTGTTGAGCTGGGTCAGGCCGGTGGTGACCTCGTCCTCGATCTCCAGAACCCGGTCGGCCTGCCTGGCCAGCGACATCGGGGGGTCGAGGTCGTGGTCGTGGGTGTAGTGCCGAATCTGGCTGCGCACCTTGCCCATCTGGCGCTGCAGTTCCCCGGTCACGTCCTCGGGGCGGCGGACGTAGATCCGCGCCGACCACTCCACGGGGAACGGCAACCGGTCGGAGTGCTGCATCCACGGGTCGTCGACCTCGGGGATGCGCAATCCCTCCATGAGCCCGACGGACAGCACCGCCACGTTGCGCGTGACGGTCTGCGACCGCAGCCGCCCCACCACCTTGACGGTCGGCGCGTACGGCTCCTGGTACATGTCGACGCCGTCGGTGAACGCCGCCAGGTCCTCGGTCTCCCACCGGCCGGTGCCACCGGGCACCGCGGAGAGCGTGCGCGGCGCCGGCAGACCCAGCGCGCAGGACCGGTGCATCAGCCAGGCGATGTCCTCCGCGGTGGCCGGCACCGCGTCCAGCCCGCTCCCGGAGACGAGCACGTCGAGGTGGTTGACCTCGGACTCGAGTGCAGCGAGCTCGGCGCGCACCGCGGCCGGCGCGACCTTGCCGAGCACCGGCGCGGCCAGATCCACCCACCGGTCCAGCACGCTGCGCCCGGATACCTCGATACCGAGGAAGACCTCCTTGTCCGACATGGACAGGCCCATGAGGTGGCGCTGCTCGCCCTCCAGGAACCCGTCCCAGCCCAGCGCACCGGCGACGTCGGGCAGCCGGCCGAGCGCGTTGTGGTCGAACGACTCGGCCCACATGTGCACGGGGTAGGGCCGCGTGGTCACCCGCAGATGCAACCAGCGGCCCTGCAGCTCACCGAGCTGGGAGGCGATCTGGCGGATGAGGATCTCGCGCTGTCCGTCGCTGCGGAAGCTCCAGGCCTGTGCAGCCAGCCGGTACCAGGCCATCACCTGGGTGCCGGTGCGCGTCAGGTGCCCGTCGATCGAGCGCAGCGCGATGTCCGGGACATACTTCGGCAGCCCCGCCTCTCCGGCGAGCTGGCGCCCACGGCGGCGCCACCCGCGGGCGGACTCGGGGGAGGCGTCGTCGGGCCGCTTGTCACGTCCGGGCACGCCGGAACCCCTTCCGCGGGCCCGACAGCCGCGCTCCGCTGTTCGTGGTCCGTCCCTGGGCGGGCCGCGCCCCGGCCGATGCCCGCGCACCGGCGCCCTGCACCTTGACGTGCGCGGAGCGCACGGCGCCACCGGCGACCGCGGTCCGCCGGCGCGGACCGGTCACCTCGTGCCGGAACAGCTCGAACACCTGACCCAGCGGGCGCTCGTAGCCGATCCGCTTCCCGAGGAAGCGGGTGATGACGATGGTGGCGATGAGCGCCCAGGCCACGGAGAAGAAGTCGAGCCCGATGCCCACCCTGCGCTGCAAGAACATCATGAAGATCATGACGAGCAGGCCGAGGCCGTAGCTGACGTAGCGGGCGCGCCAGGGGAAGGTGGCCCGGGGCGGGCCCAGCCAAACGGCATCGACCCGGTACACCTCGTCGTCGGTGCGGACGAGCACCGGATCACCCCACGATGAGCGACGCGAGGAACTGCCCCACCCGCGGCCCGGAGCCGGACACGGCGATACCGAGTGCGACCAGGCCGACGAGCAGACCGATGCTGCGCCGGGCGACGCCGGCGTTGTCCCCGCGACCACCGATCCACAGCAGGATGATCGCGATACCGAGCAGGATCAGGGGGACGATGTTGCTCTGGATCCAGCCCTGCAGGCTGTTGGTCGTCAGGTTCTGCGCAGCCCAGAGCCCCACGGCCTCCGGTGCGGTCATGACGGCTCCTTCTTATGGGCGCTACCGCCCCGAGGTGCCGTACCCGACGCCCCGGGCTGGTGGACACCCGACCCGATCTTCTCGGCCATCGCGTCCGGCGTCGAGTAGACCATGTTGACCAGCATGATCCTAGGGGACGCGCCCGTTGAGCCCACGCGAGATGCTACGGAGCGCGACAATGCCGACCATCTGGGTGACCGATCGCCGCGGGCGCGGCGGTCGAGATCACCGAGCGCGTCCACATGGCGCTCGGGTCCCCCTTCTCGCCTCCCACCGGAAGCGGGACTGCCGCCCCTGCCGCCGATCCCTGGGCGCTCACGCGCGCGTGAAGAGTGACACAGACTGCACCACATCGGCATGTCAGACGCGCCGCGGCCGGGATACCCTCACTCACCAGTCGTCTAGTTACCCGTCAGTAACTAGATAGATGATCGACCTGTACGCACTCGGCCGTGGACGGGGTGACCGGTTTACCCTGCTGCGCAAGTGCATTCGCGTCCCACCACACGCGAACACCTGTAGTTCAGGGAGGAACTCGTGGTTGTGAGACTGGTCATCGGCCTGGCGATAACGGTGATCGCCTTGGCGATCGCTGGCCGGCGGGCCCTCCAAATCTACCAGCTGATCAAAGCAGGCCAGCCCGCCAACGACCGCCTCGAGGGTCTGAACGATCGGATCAAGGCGCAGTTCGTCGAGGTCTTCGGGCAGCGCAAGCTGCTGAAGTGGTCGGTCCCCGGCCTGGCGCACTTCTTCACGTTCTGGGCGTTCGTCATTCTGGCCACCGTCTACCTCGAGGCCTACGGGGCGCTGTTCAACCCGACCTTCCACATCCCGCTGATCGGCCGCTGGGGCGTGCTCGGCTTCCTGCAGGACACGATCGCGGTGCTGTGCCTGATCTCCCTGGCCGTGTTCAGCGTGATCCGCATCCGCAACGCCCCGGAGCGCAAGGCACGGGCGTCACGGTTCTACGGCTCCCACACCGGTGGGGCCTGGCTCATCCTGTTCATGATCTTCAACGTCCTCTGGACGCTGTTCTTCTTCCGGGCGGCGTCCTCGGCGCTGGGCACCTTCCCCTACAAGTCCGGTGCGTGGGCTTCGATCGGGCTGGGACAGCTGTTCACCGGCCTGTCCCACACCGCCCTCGAGGTGGTCGAGAGCGTCGGACTGCTGCTGCACATCGGCGTGATGCTGGTCTTCCTGGTCATCGTCGCCTACTCGAAGCACCTGCACATCTTCACCGCCCCGATCAACGTCTCGGGCAAGCGACTGCCCAAGGCGCTGGGCCCGCTGCTGCCGATGGAGTCGAACGGCAAGCCGATCGACTTCGAGGACCCGGGCGAGGACGACACGTTCGGCCGCGGCAAGATCGAGGACTTCACCTGGAAGGGCATGCTCGACTTCGCGACCTGCACCGAGTGCGGTCGCTGCCAGAGCCAGTGCCCGGCGTGGAACACCGGCAAGCCGCTGTCCCCGAAGCTCGTGATCATGGACCTGCGCGACCACCTGTTCGCGAAGGCGCCCTACATCATCGGCGGCAAGGAGGCCCCCGCGGAGGGCTCGATCGACTTCTCCGCAGGCCTCACCGACGACAGCCACCTCATTCACCACGGGGTGCCCGAGTCCGGCTTCGGCCGGATCATCGGGTCCGGCCCTGAGCAGGCGGCCCGCCCGCTGGTCGGCACGGCCGAGCAGGGCGGCGTCATCGACCCCGACGTGCTGTGGTCCTGCACCAGCTGCGGGGCGTGCGTCGAGCAGTGCCCGGTGGACATCGAGCACGTCGACCACATCATCGACATGCGCCGTCACCAGGTGATGATCGAGTCGGAGTTCCCGTCCGAGCTGGGCGTGCTGTTCCGCAACCTGGAGAACAAGGGCAACCCCTGGGGCCAGAACGCCAAGGACCGCCTCGAGTGGACCAAGAGCCTGGACTTCGAGGTCCCGGTGTTCGACGGCGAGCTCTCGGCCGACACCGAGTACCTGTTCTGGGTCGGCTGCGCCGGCGCGTTCGACGACAACGCCAAGAAGACCGTGCGGGCCACCGCCGAGCTGCTGCACCGGGCCGGCGTGGGCTACACCGTCCTCGGCCCGGAGGAGTCCTGCACCGGCGACCCGGCGCGCCGCTCGGGTAACGAGTTCTTGTTCCAGATGCTGGCCCAGCAGAACGTCGAGATCCTCAACTCCGTGTTCGAGGGTCGCGAGCCGGGCACTCGCAAGATCGTCACCACCTGCCCGCACTGCCTCAACACCCTGGGCCGGGAGTACCCGCAGCTCGACGGGCACTACGAGGTCGTGCACCACACCCAGCTGCTCAACAAGCTGGTCCGGGAAGGCAAGCTCGTCCCGGTCGCCGAGCCGGCCGCCGACAAGGCCGCACCCGTCACCTACCACGACCCGTGCTACCTGGGCCGGCACAACGAGGTCTACACCGAGCCGCGCGAGCTCGTCAGCGCCGCTGGCGCGACGCTGACCGAGATGCCGCGCCACGCCGACCGCTCCATGTGCTGTGGCGCGGGCGGGGCCCGGATGTGGATGGAGGAGCGCATCGGGCAGCGGGTCAACGTCGTCCGCACCGAGGAGGCCCTCGACACCCTGACCGGGGTCGCGGGATCGGACGGGGCCGCCGCCGGCGGCACCATTGCGGTCGGCTGCCCGTTCTGCAAGACCATGCTCTCCGACGGCCTGACCGAGAAGCAGTCCGGTGGGCTGGGCGAGAACGTCCAGGTTCAGGACGTCGCGCAGATGCTGCTCGCCGCGGTCAAGCGCGGTGACGGCTCCGGCAACGGCGTCGCGGCGGAGAAGGCGGACGCCGAGAAGGAGTCGGCGCCGCAGAGCTGATCGGGCGCGAACCACCGAGCCGACGGGGCCGGTCCGCACACGGTGCGGACCGGCCCCGTCGCCGTTTCGGAGGGCTCAGCAGGGGGCGAAGCCGGTCACGACGTAGGTCGAACCGGTCGTGCGCCCCACCGTCAGCCGGCCGAGCTGGGGGCCTGCGGGGGCAGCGTCCCAGGTCATGTGGCAGGCGTCCACGGTGGTGACATCACCGCTGGAGGTGCTCTCCGCGGTCGCCCTCGCGTAGCCGCTCGGGTCGGTGACCCGGGCGGCCAGCGCCTGGACGGCAGCGGCGCAGTCGGGTTGGCCCGCGGACGCCGCGAATGAGGGCTGGGCCGGCTCGGCGAGCAGGTTGTCGCAGATCGCGCCGGTGTCGCCGCGGGCGATGCTGTTCAACAGCACGGGCAGTACCGCCGTCGGCCGCGGCGCTCCGAGCTGGCCCCGGCTCTGCAGATGCGTCTGTACCTGCTGGGCCTCCACCTGCTCCGTGGTGCGGACGGTCGACAGCCCGTACCCGAGGCCCGAGCCGGCGCAGAGCACGACGCCGACGGCGAGGAGCTTCCAGGCGGGCAGCCGCAGCAGGCCCGCGATCAATACTCCGATACTGGCCGCCATCGCCCAGGCCCAGGGTCCGGTCGAGAACATCAGCCCGACGACGAGCGCGAGGCCGGCCAGGTGCCAGGTCCAGCCTCGCAGCAGCCGATCGAGCCGCAGCACCACCAGCAGGATCAGCGTCCCGAGACCCGCCGCGACCGGCACCCACCACCGGCCCGGATCGTCGAGGAACGGGAAGAGCAGCACCGCCGCTCCGGCAAGGCCGAGCCCCACAGCGCCGCGCCAGTTCCGCAGCCGGAACCGCGACCACGCACTCGGCGGCCGGTGCAACGGCGGCGGGTAACGCGGCGGCTCGAAGGGCGGCGGCTCGTAGCGGGGCGGTAACGGCTCCAGGGCGCCTCCGGCGTCCGAGGCCTGCGGCGGCACCGCGGGCAGGTTCCCCTGCGGCGGAGTCGGTGGTGTCCGGGGCGGCTCCATCGCGCGTCACAGTACTGGCCCGATCACCCTCCGTGCGTCCGACGAACCGGCGACGCCCCGGTTACAGCCAGCAGCGGGCCGGCGGGTCCGCCGGGCGCTGAATCAGCGCCGGGTGTCGGCCCGGTGGAAGTTGAGGTGGGCCCGCGAGGGCGTCGGTCCGCGCTGCCCCTGGTAGCGGGAGCCGACGCCCTCGCTGCCGTAGGGGCGCTCGGCCGGGCTGGACAGCCGGAACAGGCACAGCTGGCCGATCTTCATCCCGGGCCACAGCGTGATCGGCAGGTTCGCCACGTTGGACAGCTCGAGGGTGATGTGACCGGTGAAGCCCGGGTCGATGAACCCGGCGGTGGAGTGCGTGAGCAGGCCGAGCCGGCCCAGGCTCGACTTGCCCTCCAGGCGGCCGGCCAGGTCGTCGGGCAGGCCGACCGACTCGAACGTCGAGCCCAGCACGAACTCGCCGGGGTGCAGCACGAACGGGTCGTCGCCCTCGGGCTCGACCGTCGTCGTCAGCTCGTCCTGCTGCTCGGAGGGGTCGATGTGGGTGTAGCGGGAGTTCTGGAAGACCCGGAAGAACCGGTCCAGGCGGACATCGATGCTCGAGGGCTGGAGCATCGACGGATCCCACGGGTCGAGCACCAGACGCCCGGCGTCGAGCTCCTTGCGCAGGTCTCCGTCCGACAGCAGCACGGCGCCACCCTAACGGGCGGCCCGCCGCCGGGATTCAGGCGTCGGTCGCCGACGGCTGCGGGGGCTGCAGCTTCGGGGTGGTGCTCATCCCGAACATCCAGGCCACCGCCTGCTCCACCCGGACCGCCTCGTGGCCGTCGGTCGGCTCGGCGGGCTGGCGGGGATCGGCGTCGAGTACCTGCATGACCGTCGACATCACGGCCGGGCTGACGATGCTGCGGATCGAGTCGCCGGGATGGGCGGCGTGCGGGCCGTCGACGAGCACCGCGGGCGTACCGAGCCCGGGGGCGTCGGCGACCAGCTCCGGGTCGTCGGACACCAGCACGGTGGCCGCGGCGACCAGGCCGACCAGCTCCGCCAGTGGCAGCGCGTGCACCACGATCGCACGGTCGCGCTCGGCGAGCCGGCACGCGGCGTCGTCGTCGCACAACTCGCCGAACAGCACGACCTCGGTGTCGGCGTCGCGTTCGAGCAGCTCGGGCAGCCCGTCGATGATCTCGGAGGATGCGGCGTTGTCCAGCCCGACCAGCACCAGCCGGGATTCGCCGGCCTCGACCCTGCGGACCAGTCGGGCGAACCGGACGTCGGAGGGCTGCGGATTGACGGCCATGGTGTCACCGACGGTGATCACGTTCGGGCCGAGCGGGCTGCCGAGCGCAGCCCCGCTGGTGGTGAGGAACAGCGACGCCAGCTGCCCGATGATGCGGCGGTTGGCCTCCTGCGGGAACGGGCAGAGCAGATCGTCGCTGGCCACCCCGGCCTGCAGGTGCACAACCGGGATCTGCCGCCAGAACGCGACCTGCGCGGCCACGACGGCGGTCATTCCACCGCCGTACACCATGATCGCCGACGGGTCCTGGTCGACCAGCAGCCCGTCGATCCGGGCCATCAAGGTCGCGGCGACCGCGGCGGGCGTGTGGCCCGGGTGTTCCCGGAGCAGCATCGTGATGTCGGCGGGCACCCCCAGCGCCTCGAAAGCCTCGTGCACCGCCATCGGGTCGGGCCCGGTCGCGACCGTGAGGCCGCGGATCCGGTTCGCCTCGGCGATCGCGGTGGCCACGGGGGCGAGCCGGGCCACCTCGGGGCGGCTGCCGGCGATGAGCAGCACATCGTGATCGTGGTCCTGGGTCGGGAGCGCGCCCAGGAGCGGGCCGAACGCCGTCATCCGGAGATCCTTTGCGGCGGGGGAGCTTGACCTGCTGGTGCTCTGCAGTGTGGACCACACCACTACGGCGCGTCGAGCAGGTCCCGGTTGCGGAAGACTCGGAAGTGTCAGAACCACCCCGATGGAGGCATCCGGAGGGGGTGCTTCACTGCTTTACGTGAGGTGCTAAGGTTCAGATCGCACGCTGCGGATGTAGTTCAATGGTAGAACATCAGCTTCCCAAGCTGAATACGCGGGTTCGATTCCCGTCATCCGCTCTCGCCACGAAGGCCCAGGTCACCGGATGTCCAACCGGGACCTGGGCCTTTGTCGTACCCGGGGTCGGCAGGGGTGGCAGCAACCACTCGACGGGGCTTCAGATGTCATTGGGACTGTCACCGGAAGCCCCGCCTGCCCGGTCGCAGGTCACCCGGCCATCTCCCGGGAACAGCGTCATCGCCCCGCCGGCCGATAGGTGCAGATCAGGACGCCGGTCCCGGCTGTCGCGGTCGATACCAGCTCGAGTGGGCGGGCCTGGCCGCCGCCGGGGAACAGCCGCTTGCCGCCGCCGAGCAGGATCGGCTCGATCATCAGCCGGTACTCGTCGACGAGGTCGTGCTCGATCAGTTGCGCGGCGAGCGAGGCACTGCCCATGATCAGCAGCCCCTTGCCGTCCCGCGCTCGCAGGTCGCGCACCGCGCCGATCGCGTCGTCCGCGGGCAGCAGCGTCGAACCGGGCCAGGTGAGGTCCTGCTGGGTGAGGGTGCGCGATGCCACGTACTTCGGGATCTCGTTCATGCGGTCGGCGAACGGGTCGCCGGCGCGGTCGGGCCAGGCAGCGGCCATCGTCTGCCAGGTGCGCCGGCCGAACAGCAGCGCCTCCGTTGTCGTCATGACCTCACCGATCGCCGTGCCCATGGCCTCGGGGTCGAAGTACGGCATCGACCAGCCGCCGTGGGTGAACCCGCCGTCGGTGTCCTCCTCACGACCGCCGGGGGCCTGCACGACACCGTCCAGGCTCATGAAGTCGCTGAGGATGATCTGCATCGCCGCTCCCTCGTCAGGCGGCCCGGGCGGGCCGGTCAGCAGGTAAGACCCGGGGCGTGCGGCGAAGTCATCGCCCCGCTGCACCGTCGCATGCGGAACGCCGGGCGGTGCGCCCCGGGCGAGAGCGCGGCAACTGGCCTCACGCAACGAACCGATCGCGACCTGGGCCTGTTCGTGCTGGTCATCCGCTCGACAACTTCAACATCATTGACAAGTTTTGTTGTCGGTGAGAGCGTCGGGCCGTGTTCGATGTGGCGGTGATCGAGGACCCGGCCGCGGCCGAGGTCTCGCTGGACCCGGTCCGGGCCCGGCTGCTGGCCGAGCTGGCCGAGCCCGGGTCGGCCACGTCGCTGGCCGCGCGGGTCGGCCTGCCACGACAGAAGGTGAACTACCACCTCAAGGCGCTGGAGCGGCACGGGCTGATCGAGCTCGTGGAAGAACGCCGGAAGGGCAACTGCACCGAACGGGTGCTGCGCGCGACGGCGGCGTCCTACGTGATCTCGCCGGCCGCTTTCGCCCCGGTGCAGCCCGACCCGGCCCGCGCACCGGACCAGTTGTCCGCGCGCTGGCTGCTCGCCCTCGCCGGCCGACTGGTGCGGGACGTCGGGAGCCTGATCACCGGCGCGGCGCGGGCCCGCAAACGGGTCGCGACGTTCGCGTTGGACGGCGAGGTGCGCTTCGCCTCGGCGGCCGACCGCGCGGCCTTCGCCGAAGAACTGGCGGGAGCAGTCGCCACTCTGGTCGGCAAGTACCACGACGAGACGGCGGAACGCGGGCGCTCCCACCGGGTGGTGGTCGCCGTGCATCCCAGCGTCGCGCCCGACGCGGCCGGAACCGAGACGAAGGAACCCTGAGATGCCCCGTGAGTTCGAGATCCGCAAGGAGATCCCGCTCGATGCCACCCCGGAGCAGGTATGGGAGGCGATTGCCACCGGTCCCGGACTCGCGGCCTGGTTCATGCCGATGGAGATCGGGCCCGACGGGGCCACCGTCTGGGATCCACCCGAACACCTCGCCGTCCGGACCCCCGAGGCCGAGGACGGCACGACCCAGGCCTTCGAATACCTCATCGAGGCGCGCGACGGCGGCAGCACCGTCCTCCGGTTCGTGCACAGCGGCTTCCTCGGCGACGGCTGGGACGCCGAGTACGAGGGCATGACGAGCCATGGCTGGGACATGTACCTGCACACGCTGGCCGAGTACCTGACGTACTTCCCGGGCCGGTCCGCCACCTACGTCGAAGCCGAGGGGCCGCCGGCGTCGGCCGAGGCCGGCGCGTGGCCGGTGATCCTCGAGGGGCTCAGGCCGGCCGGTCCGGTTGCCCAGGGCGACCAGGTGCGGCTCACCCCGCACGGTCTCCCGCCGATCGAAGGCGTGGCCGACTACGTCGGGCCGGACTTCCTCGGCGTGCGCACCGGCAACGCCCTGATCCGGTTCCACGGCCGGTCCGGGCTGGGGATGCCGGTGGCCGTCGCGCAGCACGTGTACTCCGGTGACGTGGATGGGAAGCAGATCGAGCGGACCTGGCGCTCCTGGCTCGACGGGTTGTTCACCTAGGCGCCGCGGCCGCAGCCCGGTTCTCGCCGACTGCTCAGGGGGAGTTCGACCTCCCCGTCTTCGAAGGGCGGCTCCACCACGTACTCGTTGCCGAGGTACTGGCGGGCGTACTGCGCAGCGCGGCGGGCGGCATCCTCCTCGTTCGCCACCGTGCCGTCCGACGAAACGTCGAGCACGTTGCCGAGAATGGCGAACACCATCTCCGACACCGAAACGAACTCGACCAGCGCAGGGCGACAATCGCCGAGCGGACCGAGAACGTCCGGCGCGAGTGTTCCGTTGCCCAGGTAGAACGCGAAGTACCGGAAACGCACTGCGGACACCAAGCGGGAGTTGACTCCCAGCCACATCATTCTCGGGACGCGCCCCGCCGGGGCAGCCTCGCCGGGTGCCGATACGGACCGGCCGACCGGCAGCCAGGTCGACAGGCCCACGAACAGAGTTTTCGTCAGACCGACGAGGACCACCGGCCGGCGTCGAAGGCGGCCCGCAGCCGGGCCGGAGCCTTCTCCCGCCAGGCGTCCTCGATCAGCTCGACGAGCTGGTCACGGCCGATTTTCGTCAGATCGACGAGGATCGCACCGTATCCGTCGTAGTGCGGCGTGGTGTAGAACGCCGGATCGCCCGAGGCGAGCAGCGCCTCCTTCTCGTCGAGCCGGCACGGCAGCATCAGGCCGCCCTCGGCCTCGATGCGCAGCCGGGCGAACGACGTGCCGCGCACCTTCAGCGACGGCGTCCGATACGACGTCGACTCCTCGACCTCGGGCAGCTCCGTCCCGATCGCCACCACGTCATTCCATGTCGGCATGGCCCCATCATCGCGGGCCGGTGGCGCGGTGGCGCGGTGGCGCGGAACAAATAACGCGGATCAGCCCGGGGTGTTCTCGGCCAGGAATTTCTCGACGGCCGCTCGCGCCGCCGGCTGGTGCTCCGGCTCCTTCCACTGTTCCACCAGAATCGCGTTGGGCGCCGTCGCGGCGAGCTTGCGGGAGGCGCTCCGCGGGTGGAACCGGTCGTTGCCCATCAGCACCAGAATCGGCGTCACGAAAGCCGCGATCTCCGAGGCGGGAACGCTGAACAACATGTCGCCGCCGCCGTACATGCCCTCGCGGAAACCGGCCCAGTCACTCTCGTCGGCCTCCGGGTGGGCCGCCTTCTGCTCGGCCGCCCACCCGTCGAACATCTCGTAGAAGGCGTCCCGGTTGCCGTCCAGGCCGATCGGCTGCAGCGCGACGGCGGACGCCACCCGTGCCGGCACCTCGTGCAGCAGGTTCACGATGTAGGAGCCGCCGATGCACATCCCCAGTACGTGGAAGCGGTCGACGCCGAGATGGTCGAGCAGCGCGAGCTGGTCGGTGGTGTAGGTCGCCCAGCCGTCCGAGCCGCTGATCGGGCCGGTCGAGCGGCCCGCGTTGCGCTGGTCCATGGCGATGACCCGGTAGCTGGACGAGAGCTGCTCCACGGGATTCCACGGGGCGCGCTCCCAGGCCTCGATGGACGACCGCATGCCGCCCGGCGCGATGAGCAACACCGGGAAGCCCGTCCCGTGCTCCTCGTAGTAGATCGTGGTGCCGTCCCGCTCGAAGGTCCCCATCGGTCCTCCCCTTCCGATCGGTGTGCCGGGCGCTAGTCCAGCACAGCAACGGGGCGTGCACCGGATGCAACGCCTGATGCTCCGCACAACGCCGGCGCGCCGCTAGGGTCGGCCCGTGACGCTGGGGCTCGTCGGGCAGGCCACCGGCATGTTCGCCGTCACCAACATCGACGACATCGTGCTCCTGGCCCTGTTCTTCGGCCGCGTCCCGGGCCGGGCCGCCGCCGGGCGGATCGTGCTCGGCCAGTACCTGGGGTTCGCGGCGATCCTGCTGATCGCGGCGGCCGGGAGCCTGGGCGCGACGCTGCTGCCCGACCCGGTGCGCCCCTATCTCGGGCTGGCGCCGATCGCGCTCGGGCTACGGGCCGGCTGGCAGGCATGGCGCGAACGCCGAGGAACCGGCGACACCGATGACGAGTCCGTCCCCACCGGGCCGGGTGTGCTCACCGTCGCCGGGGTGACCGTGGCCGGCGGCGCGGACAACCTGGGCGTCTACATCCCGGTGTTCAGCGCCGAGGGCCCCGGCCGCACGGTGCTGTACGCCGTGGTCTTCCTGGTCCTCGTCGGCATCTGGTGCGCGGTGGGCCGCGGCCTCGCCACGCGGCCGGTCATCGCCAGGTCCCTGTCCCGCTGGGGACATGTCGTGGTGCCGGTCGTGCTCATCGGGGTCGGGCTGGCCATCCTCGTCGAGGGCGGGGTGTTCGGCTGACCGCGGCCGGGCGAACACCTCGCCCGGCCGTCGTGCCGGGACTCCTGGTGGTGATCAACCTCGGGCTCGCCTGGTCCTGGGGCCGGTCGTAGCGGCTACCGGTCAGCGGACCCAGTGGCGATCGTCCTTGCGGCGCTGCGCAGGCGACCGCGCGAGCACCACGACCCCGGCGCCGGCCAGCAGCAGACCCGCCGCCAGCACCCATCCCCAGCCCTGGCGGACCGGGTCGTCGAGCAGCCCGATTCCGACCAGGCCGGGCAGGACGACCTCGGTCACCGTGAACACGGCCGTCACCGCGGCCAGCTCACCCAGCCCGAGCGCGCGCGAATAGCTGATCAGTCCGACCAGCCAGAAGCCGATCACGAGGTACGTCGCCGGTTGGCCCAGCAACCCGACGACGTCGGCACCCACCCCGTTGCGGATCTGCACCGCGCGCACCCCGAGTGACGTGCCGCCGAACCCGAGCCCGGCGATCACCGCCAGCGGCCAGGAATGCCGGGTGTTGGCCAGCGCGAGCAGCGCCCCGGCGAGGAGGATGAGCGCGGCGAACAGAATCAGATCGGCGGTGAACGGGACCGCCTGCGGTTCGTCCCCGCCGGCGCTGCCCGCCACCAGCACCAGGCCGACCAGGCAGGCCCCGATGGCCAGCCGGTCGATCACGCGCAACACGGTGCCGTACAGCACCCGGGTCGCGATCGCGGTCAGCGCGATCGCTCCGCCCAGGATCGCCTGCACGGCGAAGACCGGCAGATGCCGCAGGGCCACCACCGTGCACCCCCAGGCCAGCCCGTCGACGACCAGGCCGATGAGGTAGCGCGGCTGCACGACCAGCGGCCGCCGCCGGGTGGCGCGGCCGGCCCCGTCGGCCTGCAACAGGCCGGCGACACTGTTGAGCACCATCGCGGTGACCGCGAACAGCAGCCCGATCAGCACGAGGCCGGGCCGTTCACGCGATCGGCACGGCCGCGACCGGCTGCAGGGGCAGTTCGCCGCCCATCCGGCCCCCTTCCCGTCGTGCTCTCACCACGACCGCCCCGGTCATCGTCGCCGCTCGCAAGCATGCCCTGCCCCGGCTTCCAGGAAACCCGATGACCGCCGACCGGGTGTACAGGTCGTGCTGCTGGAGCACCCGTCACCGCGCACGGCCCAGTCCGGTTCTCAGCCCCGGGAGCCGCCCAGGGCAAGCCGCATCACCGGGAGCTTGCGCCCCAGTGGGGAGTCGGTCATCCGGACCTGCCGGCCGCCCATCCGTTCGTAGAACCCGACCGCGTACGGCTCGGCCTCCCACTCCAGGACGGCGGCACCGACCGCTGTCGCCCGGGCCCGGGCGTGCTCGAACAACCGCCGGCCCAGGCCGCAGCCGATCTCGGCCGGTTCCAGCCACATGTCGTCGAGGACGGCCAGTTCGCCGCGCTGCAGCACGGTGTAGAAGCCGACCACGACGTCGTCGCGGTCGGCCACCCACACCTCGTTCGCCGCGATCACCTCGGGTGAGAGGCCGAGCGAGCGGGCGAACCGCGCGATGAACCGATCAGGGTAGGGCCAGTACGCCTTGGATCGCACCGCGATCCCGGTGAGCAGGTCGGCCTCGTCAGGACGGGCCGGACGGATCAGCACCCCACCACGATGGCACCGATCCTGCGTCGGCGCGTCCTCCCTCAACCGCGCGCGGAACCGCTGGTCACCTGCATCGACCCGCCCTGCCGGGGGATCTCGAAGAACCCGCTCATCAGCCCACCCGGGGCCGGGGCGTCGATGTCCCATCGGGTGGGGCGCAGGTCCTGCAGCTTGCGCCGCGCGACCTCGGTGGCCCGGACGGCGACGAGCACGAGGACCGTGCCCACCAGCAGTGGGGCACCGACCAGCAACACCAGCCAGCCGAACGCCAGATACGCGACGACCAGCGCCGCAACCTCCATCGCGATGACCGCCCCCGCCAACCGCGCCACCACGGTCCCCTTTCCGTACTCAACTTCTGGCCGCGTCCCCGGCGGCCCCGACCCGTCATCGACGGTGGCCGGGCGCACGTGACCCGCTGCGTTCAGTCGAGATCGAAACGAGACCAAGCCGATACGAGGGCTCCGTTTCCGCGGCGATCCGACCCCTTTCGTTCACCGACCGGCGACGAGGCGGTCGCGGCCGGTCAGGCCGGCGAGATCGCCGATCCCCCGCCGGACGCGGTTGGCGGTGCGGCAACCGGCGTTGCCGCCGAGCCGCCTTCGGCGCTGTTGCCGCCCCCGCTCGGGGCCTGAGGGGGAGACCCGCTACCTGTGGTGCCGCCGCCCGCCGGTGGCGTGCCGCCGTTCGCCGGAGGCGCCGCACCGCCCGAGGGTGTTGTGGAGCCCCCACTCGCCGGAGGCGCCGCACCGCCCGAGGGTGTTGTGGAGCCCCCACTCGCCGGAGGCGCCGCACCCCCGCTCTGCGGCGCCCCGGCACCTGGTGCGGTACCGCCCGGAACGGGCGCCGGCGCCGGAGCCGCCCCGGTGGACGCCGGGGGACCGCCCACGGGCGCCGGAACGGCCCCTCCCGGGACTCCACCGGTCCCTGGCCCCACCGTGGCCCCGCCATGGCCGCTGGCGTTCCCTGCCGATGTGCGATTGCCGTTTCCAGAACCCGTCCGGGCGACCACGGGCCCCGCGGCATCTGCCGGGGCCGGCGCCAGGTTCGGGGTCACGGTCGGTGCCTCGGCGCGGGTGGTCGCCACCGAACCGCCGGTACTGACCTCGCTGGTGGGGGTCGAGGACGTCGAGGTGGGCCAGGTCAGTGCCGCGATCAGCACGGCCGCGGCGGCCAGCGCACCACCGGCTCCGACGAGCAGCCCCACCGGACGGCGCTTGGCCGGCGGCTCGTTGTCGTAGTCCCAGTCCGGCTGCGGCAGGTGGTACATCGGCGGCCGCCCGGGCTGCGGGCCCGACGGCGGCAACAGCGCGGTGTCACGTTCCGCCGGGACGGCCGGCTCGAAGAGCGCCCCCGGCGGCCGCGGCGACGCATTCCAGAGGCCGACGGTGGTCGGGTAGTGCTGCGCGGGGAAGCCGGGCGCGGGGGTGGTGACCTCGGGGGCTCCGACGGCCGGGGGTGCGGCCAGCGCGGTCCCGGCCATGCCGGCGGCGGCCGGGGCGGCCGCGGCGACCGGGGCCACCGACACCTCCGGCCAGGACGCCGTCGGCTTGGGGGAGACAGCGAGGGCGGCGCCCTTGGCGATGGCGTTCTTCGGGTCGGCGTCCACCGCGACCGGCCGGCCCAACTGCTCGGAGACCAGCTGCGCCACCAGCGGGATCCGCGAGGACCCACCCACCAACAGCACCGCCGAGAGCCCCTCCGGGGTCAACCCGGCCGAGGCCACCGCCCGGCGCAACGCCGCCACCGTCTCCTCGACCTGCGGGCGGATCATTTGCTCGAACTCGCTGCGATGCAACCGCACCGCCCCCCGCGACCCGGGCAACAACACCGGCACCGACACCTCGGTGTCCGCGCTCAACGCCTCCTTGGCCTCGGTGCACTCCCGCCGCACCCGGGCCACCCCGGCCAGCACCGCCGCATCCGCCTCGTCCAGCCCCTCGAACGCCTCCGGCAACCCGTCCCGGACGTGGTCGAACACCACCTCGTCGAAATCCACCCCGCCCAGGCGCTCCAGCCCCTCCGGCCGGCCCAGCAACCCGAAGCCCGCGTCCTTGCGCACCACCGCGGCGTCGAAGGTGCCCCCACCCAGGTCATAGACCGCGATCGTCGAGCCCGGCTCGACCCGCTCGGCCGCCGCGTAGTGCAACGCCGCGGCCTGCGGCTCGGCCAGAAACGTCACCGCCAGCCCCTGCCCGGCCAGCGCAGCGGCCAGCAACTCCTTCTTGTGCGCCCCCCACGACGCCGGATGGGTCACCGCGATCCGCGCCGCCGGGCCCCCCTCGCGCTCGGCCACCCGATCGACCACCCAGCGCACCAACCGCGCCGAGAGCTCCTCCGGCGCCCACGCCCGCCCGGCCACCACCACCGGCGTCGGATCCCCGATCCGGCGCTTGAACTCCCGCACCACCCGATCCGGATCGGTCAGCGCCCGCCGCTCCGCGGCCTCCCCGACCACCACCGCACCATCCGGCGCCACGAACAACACCGAGGGGACGGTCGCGGTGCGGGTGCCGAGGGTGACCACCTCGGGCTCGACCCAGTGACGGTCCGACGCGCGACAGACGGCTGCCGCCGTGTACGTCGTGCCCAGATCGATCCCGAGCTGGTAGCCCATGGCCGTCCCCTTACCCCCCGGCTGCCCTTCTGCCCCCGCCACATCGCGGGTGCGGGCACCTGTACCGCCCATCGGAGTATGTCGGCCCCTCGTTAGCACTCTTCGGCGGCTACTCCTCGAAAGAGGAGCGAACCGGGCGATCCCCCCATGTCCCCCTAATCGCCCGGAGCCGGTCCCCATCGCCGGCGCCGGCGAACCCTGGCCGATCCCCGATGGCCTGCGGCCATCGGCTGCCTACCTTCAGCCGCAACGCCAGGGCAGCCCCCCGGCCCGCATCGCAGTCGCGACCGACCAGGAGATGATCACGATGGCCGAGCAGTTCTCCCTGCTGGAGTTCATCCTGCACCTGCTCAACGACGAGGGCGCCCGCGAGCACTTCAGCGCGGACCCGTACGGGGAGCTGGCCGAGCATGGTCTCGAGGATCTGTCCGCGGAGGACGTCCACGACGCCCTGGTGCTGATCCAGGACAGCCACACCGCCAGCTTCGACCGCAGCTACGACACCGGCCACAACGCGATCGCCACCGGCTCGTTCCACCTGCCGCCGGTGCCGGTCCACGCGGGACCCGAGTCGCACAAGGCCGCGGTCGAATACCTGAACACCTACATCACCAACAACTACGTCGACGACCGCGACACCATCGTCGACAACTCGATCAACCAGAACATCGACAACCGCGGTGGCTACTTCGAGCAGGACATCGACGTCGACTCGGTCGTCGCGTCCGGCGACGGCGCGGTGGCGGCCGGCGGCGACATCGAGGACTCCACCATCACCACCGGCAACGGCAACGTCGTCGGCGACGGCAACCACGTCGTGAACGGTCACGACAACACCACCGCGTTCGGCCGCGGCGACGCCACCAGCACCGAGGTCGGCGGCGACGTCAACCTGGGCGACGGCGCGGCCTTCGCCTCCGGCGGCGGCGCGGTGGTCCACAACACCGACAACAGCACGAACGACTCGTTCAACGACTTCAGCGACAACAGCACGAACGACTCGTTCAACGACCACAGCGACTACAGCGTCGAGGACTCGTTCAACGTCGACATCGACGAGAGCACCAACGACTCCTACAACGACAACAGCGCCAACTCGGTCGAGGACTCGGGCAACACCGCCGTCAACGCCGGTACCACCAACTCCTACAACCAGGACATCGCGCTCGGCTGATCACGCTCCCGCCAGCACGCCGCGACCCCGTCGACCCGGCATCACCCCGGGCGGCGGGGTCGTCATGCGTACGGTGGCGCTGACCTGCGGATTCATCCCCCCGATACCCCGCATCAGGGCTCGTCCGCGCATCCCCGAACCCCCTACCGCGCCGGCGCACGACCCCCGCACGGCACGCAGATCGAACTCTGGCCGATCCCCGATGGCCCAGCGCGCAAACCGACCTAACTTTCTCTTCAGCGCCGGGATGACGAATCCGGCAGAACGCACCGAACTTCCCTCAGGAGATGATCCGTATGAGCGCTCCGACCTCGCTGATCGAGCTGCTGCTCAACCTGCTGCGCGACCCCGAGGCGCTGGCCGCCTTCCAGGAGGACCCGCAGAGCTTCCTGTCCTCCTGCGGTATCACCGAGCTGTCCCCGGAGGACGTCCACGACGCCGTGGTCCTGGCGCAGGACAGCCACGACTCGAGCTTCGACCGCGACCACCACACCGGTGGCAACCACGTTCAGCTGCCCCCGCCCCCGCCGGCGCCGCACCCGGCCCCGGGCGAGAGCCACCACGAGGCCGCGATCAAGTACCTGAACACCTACATCACCAACAACTACGTCGACGACCGCGACACCATCGTCGACAACTCGATCAACCAGAACATCGACAACCGCGGTGGCTACTTCGAGCAGGACATCGACGTCGACTCGGTCGTCGCGTCCGGCGACGGCGCGGTGGCGGCCGGCGGCGACATCGAGGACTCCACCATCACCACCGGCAACGGCAACGTCGTCGGCGACGGCAACCACGTCGTGAACGGTCACGACAACACCACGGCCTTCGGCAACGGCGACGCCACCAGCACCGAGGTCGGCGGCGACGTCAACCTGGGCGACGGCGCGGCCTTCGCCTCCGGCGGCGGCGCCGCGGTCCACAACACCGACAACAGCACGAACGACTCGTTCAACGACTTCAGCGACAACAGCACGAACGACTCGGGCAACGACTTCAGCGACAACAGCCAGGAGAACGTGGGCAACGTCGACGTCGACGCGAGCGTCAACGACTCGGGCAACGACAACAGCCACAACAGCATCGACGACTCGTACAACACCGCGGTCGACGCGAGCACGCACGACTCGGGCAACGCCACCGTCGGCCTCTGATCCACATCCTCACAGCTCAGGGATGCATGCCCCACCCGGAGTAGGCTCCCCTGATGCGACAGCCGGCTCCACCGTTCCCGGACACCCGGGGGTGGTGGGGCCGGCTTCGTCGTGTAGGTACAAGGTGCAGTCTGTAGGCCGACGTCCACGACCGTGGACGGCGAGGAGGCGAGGAGGTCAGCAAGACCGTGGCAGTTCCCGCAGCGGTCGATCTCGTCGACCTCGCACTGAAGGCGACGACCGCTTACGAGCGCCCCGACCTCGGCGCCCGGCTGCAGCAGACGCGCAGGCGGCTCGCCGACCCCAACGTCCGGGTGCTGATCGTCGGGGAGTTCAAGCAGGGTAAGAGCCAGCTGGTCAACGCGCTGGTCAACGCCCCGGTGTGCCCTGTGGACGACGACATCTCCACCGCCGTCCCGACCGTCGTCCGGCACGGCGAGACGACGTCGGTGACGCTCGTTCGGGAACCCGGCAGCGAGAGTGACGAGCGCCCGCCGGAGCGCACCGTGGTCCCGATCGGCCGGCTCGCCGAGTACGTCTCCGAGGCCGGCAACCCGGGCAACCGGGCGAATCTCTCCTACGCCGAGGTCAGCCTGCCCCGCAAGCTGCTGGCCGGTGGCCTGGTGCTCGTCGACACACCCGGCGTCGGCGGTCTCGGCTCCGCGCACGGCGCCGCGACGATGTCGGCGCTGCCCAGCGCGGACGCGGTGGTGCTGGTCTCCGACGCCGCGCAGGAGTACACCGGCCCCGAACTGGAGTTCCTCGCCGCGGCGATGAAGCTGTGCCCGAACGTGGCGTGCGTGGTCACCAAGACCGATCTCTACCCGCACTGGCGGCGCATCGTCGAGCTCGACAAGGGGCACCTGGCCGAGGCCGGGATCGACGCCGAGATCTTCCCGGTGTCCTCGATGCTGCGGCTGCACGCGGCGCAGACCCAGGACGCCGCGCTCATGGACGAGTCCGGGTTCACGGAGTTGATCAGCTTTCTGCTGCGCAAGGTCGTCGCCCGCGCCGACGACCTGGACCGCCGCTCCACCGGCCATGACGTGCAGGCCGTCGCCGAGCAGCTCGCGGCCAGCATGAAGGCCGAGCTGATGGCGCAGGAGGACCCCGAGCGCGCCGAGGCGCTGGTGTCCGAGCTGACCCGGGCCAAGACCCGGGCCGACGAGCTGCGGCAGCGTTCGGCCCGCTGGCAGACCACGCTCAACGACGGCGTCGCCGACCTCATCTCCGACATCGACTACGACCTCCGCGACCGGCTGCGCACCATCGCGCGCGAGGCCGAGCAACTGCTCGACGACGCCGACCCGGCCGCCATCTGGGACCAGTTCTCCGAATGGCTGCAGCAACAGGTGGCCTCCGCGGCGTCGGCCAATTTCGTCTGGACCACGCAACGGGCCCGCTGGCTGGCCGGGCAGGTGGCCGAGCACTTCGCCGAGGGCGCCGACGTCGCGCTGCCGGAGTTGCGGTTCGACCAGTCCGCCGCGGTGGCCGGGAAGGTCAACGCCGTGGAACAGCCCGTCGACGAGAAGCTGAGCATCGGCGGGGCGCTGTTCACGGGCATGCGCGGTGGCTACGGCGGCATGCTGATGATCGGGATGGCGACGACGTTCGCCGGCCTCGCGCTGCTCAACCCGATCTCGATCGGCGCGGCCGTGCTGTTCGGCGGCAAGACCGTGCACGACGAGCGCAAACGCCTGAAGCAACGCCGGCAGGCCGAGTCGAAGAACGCCGTGCGCCGGCACATCGACGAGGTCACCTTCCAGGTCTCCAAGGACTCCCGCGACATGCTCCGCACCATCCAGCGCCAACTGCGCGACCACTTCACCGCGCTCGCCGAGGAGCTGTCCACGTCGCTGGCCGAATCGGTCGCGGCGGCGCAGAGCGCGGTCAAGACCAACGTGTCGGGACGCGACCGGCGCATCGCCGACCTCAAGGCGGAGCTCGCCCGCATCGACGCGCTGAGCAAGCGCGCCGTGGCGCTGCTGGCCCCGGCCGAGACCGTGCAGGGCAGCGCATGACGGCACCCACCGTGCCGAGCCTCGGTTCGGTCGTCCGTGTCCTGCTGCGCCGCACCATCGACACCTACCGCGACAGCCCACAGGCCGTCGGCTGGCTGCAGCACCACCTCGGCCGCTTCGACGAGCCGCTGCGGGTGGCCATCGCGGGCAAGGTCAAGGCAGGGAAGTCGACGCTGCTCAACGCGCTGGTCGGCGAGGAGATCGCACCGACCGACGCGGGCGAGTGCACCCGGGTCGTGACCTGGTACCAGGACGCGCCGGCGCCCCGGGTGCTCATGTACCCGCGTTCCGCGCCGCCCCGGCCGCTGACCATCAGCCGCTCCCGCGGGGCGCTGACCTTCGACCTGCAGGGCACCCCGACCGAGGACGTCGACCGGCTCGTCGTCGACTGGCCCTCGCAGAACCTGCGGTCCACCACGCTGATCGACACCCCGGGGATCGCGTCGCTGTCGGCCGACACCTCGGCGCGGGCCGGCGCCTTCCTCGCGCCGGAGGATTCGCCGTCACAGGCCGACGCCGTCATCTATCTGATGCGCCACCTGCACGCGAGCGACGTGCGCTTCCTGGAGTCGTTCTTCGACCAGGGGGTGGCCCGCGCGACCCCGGTCAACACGATCGCGGTGCTGTCCCGGGCCGACGAGATCGGTGTCGGGCGGCTGGACGCGCTGAGCTCGGCGCGGCGGATCGCGCGCCGCTACCGCTCGGACGACAAGCTGCGCGGGCTGTGCCAGACCGTCGTCGCGGTGGCCGGGCTGCTCGCCCAGACCGGCCGGACCATGCGCCAGGACGAGTTCGCCGCCCTCGTCGAGCTCGCCGCGCTGCCGCGCGCCGATCTGGACTCGATGCTGCTGTCCGCCGACCGGTTCGTCCGCAACGATCCGGCCGATCGAGCCGTGCCCAGCTCCGACACCCGGGCCCGGTTGATCGAACGGTTCGGGCTGTTCGGGGTGCGGCTGGGCACGACGCTGGTCCGCCAAGGCATCAACGATCCGACGCGGATCGCCGAGGAGCTCGTCAAGCGCAGCGGTCTCGACGAGCTGCGCATGGTGCTGAACAACCAGTTCAGCGAGCGCCGTGACCTGCTCAAGGCCCGGTCGGCGCTGCTGGCCGTCGAGCTGGTGCTGCAACGCGAGCCGCGGCCCGCGGCGGCCCCGCTGGCGGCCGAGGTGGAGCGGATCCTGGCCGGCGCGCACGAGTTCGCCGAGCTGCGGATGCTGTCGACGCTGCGGGCGGGCGGGGTCCGGCTGCCCGTCGAGGCCATGGAGGACGCCGAGCGGCTACTCGGCGGGGACGGTGGCTCTGCCGCGGCCCGGCTCGGGCTGCCCCCCGGGGCCGGCGCCGCGGACCTGCGCGCGGCCGCGCTGGACGCGGTGGCGCGCTGGCAGCGCAAGGCGGAGAGCCCGATGTCGAGCCGGTCCACTGCGGACGCCGCTCGGGTCGTCGTGCGTAGCTGCGAGGGGATCCTGATGGGACTCGGCGCGGTGCAGCGCTAGGGGCCACCGCCCCTACTCGGCCGTCGGCCCCACGATCTGCCGCAGCTGCGCGAACAGCTCCCCCCGGCTGCTCGACCCGAGCCGCTGGCGCATCCGGGCCACGTGGTGCTCGACGGTCTTCGCCGAGATGAACAGCTGCTCGCCGATCTGCTTGTAGGTCAGCCCGTCGAGGACCAGGGTCGCGACCTCACGCTCGCGCTCGCTGAGCGGGCCGTCGCCGTTCTGCTCCGCAGCCGGCGCCGCGTCGGCGGCGGGCGCGGGATGCCGGCCGGGCGTGGCCGGTACCGGGATGACGGGGACGCCGGTCGAGCCGGTGTCGGTGGCCGGGCGCGGCGCCGGGGCGGCCGCCGGGCCGCTGCTCTGCAGAGCGCGGGCGCAACCGAGCAGCGCGCTCATCGCCTTGCGGTCGCGGGTCCGGATCGCCGCCTGGCCGGCGAGCTTGCCGCCCTCCCAGGACAGCCCGACCGCGTGCAGCCCGCGGGCCGCCGCCTCGACGGCCTCGGCGTCCACATCGGAGTCCATCAGGCGCACCCAGTGCAGGGCGGCCGCGGCCAGCGCCGCGGTGTACCGGCTGCCGTCCGCGGCCGCCGCGAGGGCCTCCGCGTGCCGTCCGGCGGCCTCGCGGCTCTCGGCCAGGATCGCCGCGTGCAGTTCGGACCAGTGCAGCGGCGCCGACCAGAGCGCCGGGTCGCCGAGCCGGGTCAGCAGCGACGCCGCCTCATCCAGGTGCGGACGCACCCAACTCGACTCGCGCAGCCGGGTGGCCGCGATCGCCAGCTCACCCAGCGGCTGCAGCACGAACAGGTCCACCGGGTGCCGCACGATCGCCTCCCGGGCCCGGCCCCAGGCCGGCATCAGTGAGGCCAGGTCACCGGCCCGCCGGGCCAGCGCCACCTCCAGCGCTGCGGCGAGCAGTTCGTCGCGCGGCTCCAGGCGGACCTCGCGCGGCGACGCCACGGCCAGCAGCGAGCGCGCCGTCGTCGTGGCCCCGCGGAACAGCGCGATCCAGCCCAGCAGCAGCCGGTGCCGGGTCGCGGCGGCCTTGCCGCCCAGCCGGACCTGCACCGCCCGTTCGAGCACCGACTGGGCGACGTCCAGCTCGCCGCAGTGGATCGCGACGAGCGCGGCGAGAGCGGCCGGGGTGTCGGGCAGCAGCGCGGCCCGGTTCGACGACTCCAGCAGCGCGGCCGCACGGGTGAGCTGCGACAGTGCCGCCGTCGGTGACCCGGCAACCGAGTCGTAGACGCCCTTGGCCGTCAGCTCCTCGGCCCCGGCCAGCAGCGTCGGCGGGCGGCCCGGCCGACCCGGGACGGCCGGCCCGCGCAACACGTCCCGGGCCTCGTCGAGCGCGCCGGTGCCGATCAGTGCGGGGACCGCCAGGACCGCGGCGGTCCCCAGCGCCGGCCCTGCGGCGCCACCCATCCAGCGGTAGAGCTCGGCGCTGCGGCCCAGCAGCCCGCGGTGCGCGAGGACCGCGGCGGCCACCGTGCCGGCCAGCACGGCGTCCTCGGTCTCGACCTGGTCCACAGCGGACAGCACGTGGTCGGCCTGGTCCAGCGCGAGGTCGAGATCTCCGGCCAGCACCGCCGCCTCGGCCCGGCGCGCGGCCACCCGCAACGCGGGCGCACCGGCCTGGACCGCGGCGGCGTAGAGCTCACCGGCGGCCGGCGAGCCCACCCGCACCGCCTCGTCGGCTCCCGCGGTGAAGACCTCCGCCGCGCGCGCCCCGGTGGCCCCGGTGCCGAGCAGGCCGCGGGCCGCCTCCAGCACGCTGCCGCCACGGTCGATCTCGATCTCGGCCAGCGTGCGGCGCAGCTCCAGGCGGCGCGCCGTCGGTGTCCGGGCGGTGATCGCCGCCGCCACCAGCGGCGCGAGCCGGCCCTCGGCGGTGAGGTAGCCCGCGGCCCTGGCCTCCTCGACGAGCTCCTCGACCTCGTCGATGCCCCCGCCCGCGGAGTCGGCCAGGCCGAGCAGCGGGACGAGCACCTCGGCATCGCGCGGCGCGCCCAGGGCGAACGCCACCAGCAGTTCCCGGACCCGCCGCTCCAGTCCGTAGACGGTGTAGCCGATCTGCTGGATCAGCGCGGCAGGCGCCTCGTCGGGCAGCGAGCCGGGTTGCGCGAGACGGGCCCGGTCGGCCGGACCGGCCTGCTCGATCAGCGCCGCGATCAGCCGGTCCACCAGTCCGGGCAGGCCGGCGGTCTGCCGGGCGACGTGGTCGACCAGTGCGGCCGGGGGGCGTTCCCGCAGGGCCAGCGCGGCGCGTGCGGCGACGCCGCCACGGTCGAGCGGGCCGAGTACCAGCGGGGGTCCGGCGAGCGCAGCACCCAGGGCCGCCATCTCGGGGGTCCGCGGCCACGGCCGGTGCGCCACGATCATCTGCCGGCCGCTGCCGGTCGCCAGTTCACACAGCCGCACGAGGTCGGGCCCGGTCAGCAGGTGGGCGTCGTCGACGATCAGGGCCGCGGCCGGGTCGACCGGCTCGCCGGCCCCGGGCAGTGCGCGCAGCACCGGGACCCCGCCGGCCCGGAGCGCGGTCGCGAGGGTGTCCAGCAGGACGGTCTTGCCGTGCCCGCCGGGGGCGACCACGTCGATGCGCCGATCGCTCGCGGGATCCGCGACGATCTCCCGGTAGAGCCGCCGGGCGGCCGTGGTCCCGGCCAGCGCCGCGTCCGGTTCGGTCCGGATCGACTCCGGGCCCACCGGGGTTCGGGTCGTCACGACTTCCGCACCCCTCTCGCCGGTGGGCACCAGCGTCGGTCGCGGCGATGTGTGATCGCCGCACCGCGGGCGCCCAGCACCCTGGCGTCGACCCCGGCCGGAGGGCGGCGCCGGTCATGGCTCCACCCTGACAGGCAGGTGTCGCGCGTCTGCACGTAGCTCACCCGAACGGGGAGAGCGCAGCGAGCGTACTGGGTGCGTCCGAACGCCCGGCGGCCACCGGAACGGAGCAATCGGCGCCGCCGACGACGTGCGCGGACCGGGTGGGAAGATGCGTCGCCGAGCATCACGGATCCGGAGGACGACCAGGTGGCCAGCGACACGGGTGACGTGTGGGCCATCGTGCTCGCCGGCGGCGTGGCCCGCCGATTCGGTCGTCCGAAGCAGTTCGAACGCGTCGGCGGGATCCGGATGGTCGACCGCACCGTCGCCGCGGCGCGCCGGACCTGCGACCGGGTCGCCCTGGTGCTGCCGCCCGGCCGGGCCTGGGACGGCGCACCGGTGGACGCCCTCGCCGTGGGCGGCGACCACCAGTCCGAGTCACTGCGCGCCGGGCTGGCCACGGTGCCCGACAGCGCCGGCATCATCGTCGCGGCCGACCCCGCCCACCCGCTCGCTGCGGATGCGCTGTTCACCAGGGTGATCGAGGCGGTCCGCGCCGGGGCCGACGGCGCGGTGCCGGTGGTGCCGATCCTGGAGGTCATCCAGCGCGTGTGCGACGGCCGGGTCGTCGGCACCGTGCCCAGGTCCGACCTGGTGATCACTCAGTCCCCCCACGCGTTCCGGGCCGACGTCCTGCGCACCGTCCACATGGACCGGCCGCGGCCCGTGGAGAACTCCGGGCTGCTCGTGGAGCGGGGGTACCGGGTCGACACCGTCCCGGGCGACCCCGGGAACCTCCACGTCACCACGCCGGAGGAACTCGATCTCGTGCACAGGCTCACACGGGCCGAAGTTGCTGTTCGCGCCGACCGACCACTACACACAGAGGTCACTGGCGAATCGGACAATCAACGCATGGCCGGGCACGCACGGCCCGGCGCCCGGACAGCGGAGGGAAACGCGTCCTGATGGACTACGACACCCCGGTGGTCATTCTCTGCGGGGGCCAGGGCACCCGGATCCGGGAGGTCAGCGAGCGGCTGCCCAAGGGAATGGTGGAGATCGGCGGCCGGCCGGTCCTGTGGCACATCATGAAGCTGTACAGCCACTACGGCTACCACCGGTTCATCCTGTGCCTGGGGTACAAGGGCTGGGAGATCAAGCAGTTCTTCCTGGATTACCGCGCCCACCTGTCGGACTTCACGATCTCGCTGTCGCAGGGCGACCACCAGCCGCAGTTCCACAACGGGCGGGCTGACGAGAACTGGGAGATCACCTTCGCCGAGACCGGCCTGGACGCCGGCACCGGCGCCCGGCTGCGCCGCATCCGGCAGTACATCGACACGCCGAGCTTCATGATGACCTACGGTGACGGCGTCAGCGCCGTCGACATCGACCGCCTGGTCAAGACGCACGTCGCGAGCGGGCGGATCGGCACCGTCACCGGCGTGCACCCGACCTCGAAGTTCGGCGAGATGCAGGTCGACGGCGACCGCGTGGCCGAGTTCAACGAGAAGCCCACCCAGGTGACCGGCTTCGTCAGCGGCGGCTACTTCATGTTCGAGCGGTCGTTCCTCGACGACTACCTCAACGACGACGAGGGCCTGTTCCTCGAGCACGAGCCACTGCAGCGCCTCGCCCGCGACGGCCAGCTCACGGTCAACCCGCACGAGGGCTTCTGGGCCGCCATGGACACCTACAAGGACTATCAGCAGCTCAACGCGCTGTGGGCCACCGGGCAGGCGCCCTGGAGGCTGTGGGAGGAGGAGCAGCGCTCCTGGTGACGCCGCGGCGTCACTGGACGGCCAGCAACTCCGTGGACTCCAGGCCGCGCGCGTCGAGCATGTCACGGACCTCCCCGAGATAGACCGGGTTCATCAGCAGCACGCTGCGCGGCCGCGACCCGACCAGGTCGTCCGGACCGCAGATGGGCAGGCCCAGCCCACCCATGTGACGGCCCTGCAGCCCGGGGTTGATGTCGACGACGGCGCGCACCGGCGCTTCCCGGCTGGGCCCGCCGACGACGTTGAGGAACGTCAGGCCCTTCGCGCCGCCACCCCACACCACGACGGGGTCACCCGCGGCGGCCCGCTCGTCCAGCCAGGTCCGCCAGCGGCCGATCTGCTCGGCGACCCGGTCGGCGAAGCTCCGGCAACCCGCGCGCAGCCGGTCCAGTTCCGCCACCGGCAGCGCGACCGGCTCGATCGGCCGGTCGCCCAGCCGCGCCTCGGCCACCACGTACTGGTCGGAGTAGGTGGTCCGCACCTCGGGGCCGTCGAAGCCCAGACCGGTGAGGAAGCCGTGCATGGTGGTCGGGGTGAAGTAGGAGCAGTGCTCGTACTGCAGGTCCCAGAAGGCACCCTCGGTGAGGATGCGCCCCAGATCGGGAACCTCGGCGAGCAGCAGTGGGGTGCGCGCGCCGCGCATCCCGGCGACGATCTCCGCACCGAACCCGGCGAGCGCCGGGATGTGCTCGAGGGTGTGCCGGCACACCAGCGCGGCGGTCGAGGGCTCGACCATGTCCGCGGCGAAGAACTCCGGCACCGCGGTGAGCCGCCCGGCCAGCTGCGGGCGCACCCGGTCGGGGGTGAAGTGCGGGTCGACGCCGGTGACCCGGCCGACGCCGGCGGAGAGCAGCTCGGCGGCGAAGTCACCCGACCCGCAGCCGATCTCGACGAGGTGCCGGCCGGTCAGGTCGTAGCGGGCCACCCAGTCCTTGGTGATCTCGTCGGCGTACGCGGCGAACCGGGGGGAGTGGTGCTGGGACTCCTCGTGCTGGCCGGTGTAGTCGAGCAATCGCTCGTCGAAGGACCGGTTGAACACGAGCCCGCAGTACTCGCACAGGACGAGCACCTGGTCGCCGACCGGCACGGCGCGGGCAGCCGCGGGATCCGGGAGCACGGCGGTGCCGTGCACGGGCAGGCCGGTCAGTTCGAAGAAGGGGGCGGGGGACGCGGCGTCGCACGCCGGGCACCGGGTCAGCACACCTGACGATGCTAGGTCGGCGCCCGGCACGCGCCGAGGCCGCCGCATCCCGTCGCCGGCCGCCGAACCTCGGACTGTTCGGTCAGGGAGCGCCGCCGGTGCCGAGCAGCTTCTGCCACACCGGCGCGGTGATCACGTCGGGGAGGCTCTCGGCACCGCGGCGGCCGGCCAGCGTCTCCACCGCGCGTTCGGCGTCCCCGCCCTCACCGCGCCGCACCGGCCGGGCCAGCACCGGCCAGGATTCACCGCCGATCATGCCGTTGACGTGCTCGAACCCGTGCTGGGCCTGGAACCGGCGAATGGCGTCGGCCATCGGCCGGCCGAACCGGCCGTCGGGAACGAGTCCGGTCGCCCCCGCGTCGCGCAGCAGGTACTGGGCGGCGAGGACGACGGGCCCGCGGTCGGCGATGCGCAGCAGCGGCCATGACGCCTTCACCGCGGCCGCTCCCTCCAGCCGCTGGCCCAGCACACCGGCCACCTCGGTGCGCAGTCGCGGCAGCATCCCGTAGAGCCGGTCACCGGGGCACGCGGTGTCCTTGAAGTCGCGGTGGCCGAAGAGCTCGGTGGGCCGGATGCCGTACTGGCCGCAGATGTAGGCGCACATGTCGCGCAGCGCGTTCCACAGCGCGGCCGGCGGGTCGGCGGCGGTGTAGGTGCCCTCGTTCTCGATGCCGACGGCGACGATGTTCTGCCCCGTGCAGTGCGCGCCCTCGACCTGGCGCCGGCCGATCCGGAGCACCTCCAGGCTGCGGTGCCGGCCCTCCATCACGATCCCGCCGCGGCTGATCGTGAAGTGCTGCCCGGTGTCGAGCCAGTGCCGCACGTCCATGTGGTAGTTCTGGATGCCCCGCGCCAACGCGAACGCGGCGTCCCGGCTGACGTCGGCCTGGTTGGCCGTCGCGGTGTGGTGCACCAGGATCTTCACCGGCCGCTGGTTCCAGATCGGCACGACCGCACTGTTGGGCCGGGCGCCCCAGCCCGCGCAGTCGACGATCGGCGGGGCGGCGGCGGCCCATGCCGCGCCGGAGCCGAGCGCACCGGTCAGGACGCCGGTGCCGGCCACGGCGAGCCCACCGAGCAGCACGCTCCGTCGCGTCACGTCGCCTCGACCCACGGTTGTCCCCCAGCCGACCAGGTGATGCACCTTGAGTCACATCATTCCCATCAGGACCACCTGCACCATCCAACACATACGGAGGGTGCACAACGCCGGGACCCGAATGTGTGATCGCCCGCCCGGGGCGGATCGACGGACAACCCGCTCTTGCCCGGGGTTACCGGCGAGTAATAAGCTCATCCTGTTACCGGCGAGTAGTGCCGTTCGCCAGGGACGGCCGGCCGGGCCATCGGGAACGGCGGTGACGGCGATGGGCCACTTCAGAAGCAATCTGCGCGACCTCGAGTTCAACCTCTTCGAGGTGTTCCGCGTGCAGGACCGGATGGGCACGGCGCCCTTCGACGGGATGGACCCCGACACCGCGCGCGGTGTGCTCAAGGAGCTCAACGCGGTCGCGACCGGCCCGCTGGCCGAGTCGTTCGTCGACGCCGACCGCAACCCGCCGGTCTTCGACCCGGCCACGCACTCGGTCACGCTGCCGCAGTCGCTCAAGGACGCCTACAAGGTCCTCTGGGACGGCGAGTGGTGGCGACTGGGCCTGCCCAACGAGCTGGGCGGCTACGGCATCCCGCCGTCGGTGCAGTGGGCCGCGGCCGAGCTGATCCTCGGCTCGAACGCACCCGCCTTCATGTACATGGCCGGCCCGAACTTCGCCTCCGTGGTGCACCGCAACGGCACCGACGAGCAGAAGCGCTGGGCCGAGATCATGATCGACCGGGGCTGGGGCGCCACGATGGTGCTCACCGAGCCGGACGCGGGCTCCGACGTCGGCGCCGGCCGCACCAAGGCCGTGCAGCAGGCCGACGGGACCTGGCACATCGAGGGCGTCAAGCGCTTCATCACCTCGGCCGAGCAGGACATCACCGAGAACATCCTGCACCTGGTGCTGGCCCGTCCCGAGGGTCCCGGCCTCGACCCGAAGCCGGGCACCAAGGGCCTGTCGCTGTTCCTGGTGCCGAAGTTCCACTTCGACCCCGAGACCGGCGAGCCGGGCGAGCGCAACGGCGCCTTCGTCACGAACGTCGAGCACAAGATGGGCCTCAAGGCCTCTACCACCTGCGAGCTGACCTTCGGCCAGCACGGCACTCCGGCCGTCGGCTGGCTGCTCGGCGAGGTGCACGACGGCATCGCGCAGATGTTCCAGGTCATCGAGTACGCCCGGATGATGGTCGGCACCAAGGCCATCGGCACGCTGTCGGCCGGCTACCTCGCCGCGCTGGAGTACGCCAAGGAGCGCGTGCAGGGCGCCGACCTGCCGAGGATGCTCGACAAGACCGCCCCGCGGGTGGCCATCACCCACCACCCCGACGTGCGCCGCCTCCTGATGCTGCAGAAGGCCTACGCCGAGGGCCTGCGCGCCGTCTACACCTACACCGCGACGTTCCAGGACCAGATCCGCGTCGGCGAGGCCGCCGGCCAGGACGTCTCGCTGGCCGAGAAGGTCAACGACCTGCTGCTGCCGATCGTCAAGGGCGTCGGCTCCGAGCGCGCGAGCGAGATGCTGCTGCTGTCCCTGCAGACCCTGGGCGGTTCGGGCTACCTGCAGGACTACCCGATCGAGCAGTACATCCGCGACGCCAAGATCGACTCCCTCTACGAGGGCACCACGGCGATCCAGTCGCTCGACTTCCTGTTCCGCAAGATCGTCCGGGACAACGGCCAGGCGCTGACCCACGTGGCCGGCGAGATCCAGGCCTTCCTCGACGCCGAGTCCGGGAACGGCCGGCTCAAGGAGGAACGTGCGCTGCTGGCCACCGCACTGGGCGACGTGCAGGGCATCCTCGGCGCGCTGACCCGCTACCTGATGGCCTCGGCCGAGGACCCGGCCAACATGTACAAGGTCGGTCAGCACACCGTGCGCTTGCTGATGGCCGTCGGTGATCTGCTGGTCGGCTGGATGCTGCTGCGCCAGGCGGAGGTCGCACTCACCGCCCTGGGCGGCGAGGTGTCCGCCAAGGACCAGGCCTTCTACGAGGGCAAGGTCGGGGCCGCCCGGTTCTTCGCCAAGACGGTTCTGCCGCAGCTCACCGCGCAGCGAGCGATCGTGGAGACCGCCGACAACGCGCTGATGGACCTGCCCGAAGCCGCGTTCTGATCAGACCCGGAACGGCGGGTGGCGCCCGAAGGCGCCACCCGCCGTTCGCATGTCGGGGTCAGCCGGCGATGTAGGACTCGAGTTGTCCGCGTTCCTCTTCCAGGGTGTCGATGCGCGCCTTCACGACGTCGCCGATGCTGACGATGCCGCGTAGCTCGCCCTCGACGACGACCGGCAGGTGCCGGATCCGCCGCGACGTCATGATCCGGGCCAGGTCCACCGTGCTGTCGGTGGGCAGGCAGGTCACCACGTCGGTGACCATGATCTCGGTGACGGGTCGCCGGAGCAGATCCGGCCCGTGCTCGTGCAGGCGGCGCACCACGTCGCGTTCCGAGACGATGCCGACCAGCCGCCCGCCGTTGACGACGGGTAACGCTCCATAGTTGCCGTCGACGAGTGCGGCGATCACCTCGGCGACGGTGGCCGCCGGGCCGACCGTCGCAACCGAGTCGCCCTTGCCCCGTAGGACATCCGCGATCCGCATCCGAACCCCCGATCCTCGTGACCAGCACCGATGCCGTCGAGGGTACGAAGTGTGACACAGGTCTCGGAAGACGTGGGCCACGACCGGGTTACTCCGATCGGCGCACCGTCACCGTCCGCAGACGACGATCGGTGACGGGTTGTATTTCACCGTCCGGGTCTCGCTGCGGGTCTCACCGGTCTGGATGTTCCGCAGGGTCCGGGTGTCGGTCGCGGTGAAGCCCGGCGCGCCGTTGCTCGGGCTGCACGGCTGGCCCGGCGGGATGGTGACCGTGTTGGGTTGCGTCACGTTCGTCCGCGGCCCGGTCGTCGAGGTGACCTCGTACCGCTTGGTCCCGAACATCTTCACGGTCAGCGAGGACGGGGTCCAGATCGTCTTGATCAGCACGCCGGTCGGGCCGTCGTTGCGGAACTTCAGGTCGATCACGTTGTCGAAGACCGTCGCCTCACGGGCCACCGGGTAGCGGCTGATGTAGAAGCTGTGCTCCTTGTGCGCGACGTTCACCATGCCGGCGAAGTAGGCGGCGTTGTAGAGCGTGGTCGCGACCTGGGAGACCCCGCCGCCGACGCCACGGGCCGGGTGCCCGTCCTCGATGATCCCGGCCTCGACGTACCCGTGCGCGGCGTCCCGGGGGTTGGTCTTCGCGTTGAGGCTGAACGTCTCGCCCGGCTCCACGATGCTGCCGTCGATCTGCTCGGCGGCCCGCTTGATGTTCTGCCCGGAGTCGGCCGCGAAGCCGCCGGTGGTGAAGGAGCTGATCTCCCCGACGATGCCCAGCTTGTTGATGTCGTCGGTGGTCACCTTGGCCGGCTGGTCGGCGTAGACCGCGGTGATCTGCCGCGGCGCGGGCTGGGTCAGCACCTTGAGCAGGTCCCGCAGCGTCGTGTCGTAGTCGACACCGCGGCCGTCCTGCGACGGGACGACGACCGGTGAGCCGGAGGAGAAGTCGAGCGTGGCGTCCCGGTTCGGCTTCTCGGTCGCGGCGAGCTGCGGGTTCAGCGCGTCGGTGATCTTCTCCTCGTTGATCTCGGGAACCAGCTTGGGGTCGGCGGCCGGGTCGGCCCGGAAGCTCAGCGCGGAGGCGACGACCTCCGGGGCCAGGGTCGCCTGCGCGCCCTCGCCGTTGACCGTGACCGGGGCCGAGACCGCCGGCCGGGCCACCGCGTCGATGGCCTGCTGCACGTCGTCGGTGGTGGTGGCGGCCCGCAGCGGGACCAGCGGCAGCGCGACCGGGGCGCCGCCGGCCCAATCCCGCTCCAGCACGCCGACGGCGGCGGGCAGGTCGAGTCGTCGGCCGTCGACCGGCGCCACCGGCACCGGCTTCAGGCCCTCGAAGCGCACCGAGCCCTCGACCGGCTGTCTGTCCACGAGCGGGGCGAGCTGCTCCAGCGCCGTGGTCACCGAACGCTCGTCGGCGCTGTTGATCACGCCGACCTCGCGGGTGGTGAAGAACGAGGCGATCCTGGTGATCGGGTTCAGCGGCTGGGAACCGGCCTGGTCGAGCGTCGCCCCCCAGTCCACCTGCAGGCCGGCCGCCTGCGGATCGATCTCGGTCCGCACGTCGCCCGCCGTCACGGCCACCGGCCGGGTGGCCCGCGGCTCGATCGCCGCGCGCAGTCTCTGCTCGGCCTCGCCGCGCGTCAAGCCACCGACCTGCAGCCCGGCCACGCTGACCCCGCGCGGCACACCGCCCATGCTGAAGGCCAGATCGGCGACGTAGAGCAGGGCCAGCAGCGCCACCAGCGCGACACCGACCAGCAGCCGCCTACGCCGCCGCGGCGCCGGGCCCTCCCCGGCATCCGCGGGCCCGGCCGGCCCGGTGGGCGGCGGCGACCCGGCGGCCGGCAGCTGGATCCGCTCGGTCGGCGGGTCGAACGAGGCGGCACGCCGCAACTGCTGGGTCGGCTGCTCGGACTGCGGCGGCGCCGGCCGCGCGGCCCCGGCGAGCGGGATCGCCTGGGTGGCCTCAGCGTCCGAGGGCCTGAACCAGGCTGCGCCGGCGGCCGGTGCGGGCGTCACGGCAGGGTCGGCGCCGACCGCAGCGGTGCGCACCGTGGTCTCCTCGACATCGGCCGCAGCGGCGTCCGCCGGGTCGGGTGTGCCGGCCGGTGCCGGATCGGCGGCGTCGGCGTTCTCGTCGGCGTTCTCGTCGGCGGCCGGGCGCGGCCGGGGGCGCGGAGACGGCGCCGGGACCTGCGCAGCGACGGCGCTCGCGCCGTCGGCGGCGGCCGGATCGGCGGCCCCCTCGCCGGACACCGCGGAGTCCGCCGCGGCGGGCGCGGGCTCCCCGGGCTCGGCGGCCGCCGGATCCTCGGCCGGCGTGCCGTGACCGTCCGGGGCACCGTCGGGGGCCGCACCGTCGGCGGCACCGTTCGTCCGATCGCCCGGCAACGGAGAGACCTCGGGCTCCGTCGACGTCGGGCGCTGCGTCACCTCGCCAGGCGAGGGCTGGCGCTCGGGCATGAAGTCCGTCTTCCCTTCACCGCACAACTCCGGTTCGGCCCCTCGGGGCCGGGCCGTCACAGGTACAGGCCGGTCCCGTGCTCGATACGCTCGGAAGCGACGGCGTGCAGGTCGCGCTCCCGCATCACCAGGTAGGCAGTGCCCTGCACCTCGACCTCGTACTGGTCGTCCGGGCTGAGCAGCACCCGGTCCCCCACCTTGACGGTGCGGACGTGCTGCCCGATCCCGAAGACCTCCCCCCAGAGCAGACGCTTGGCGACCTGAGCGGTTGCCGGGATGACGATTCCCGCGTTGCTCCGACGTTCGCCGCCGCCCTCGACGATCTTGATCATGACGCGGTCGTGCAGCATCTGGATCTCGAATCGTGGGTCCGGCACCCGGTTGATGCTACGGGTCACCGATGACCGACTTGCGAGCGCCCGCACCCGCCCTGACCGGCCGCCGAGCGCCGGGGCAATGGAAAACCCCGCAGCGCTGCCAGGTCGGGGGTCCGACAGCGCCGCGGGGCTATACAGGGAATCGGGGACCGGGGCCGCCGCGTTACAGCGTCCGGCCGGTTGCCCCGGTTTCACCCGTTCGGCGCAGCCGCTCGGTCAGGTATGGGTGAGCAGGTAGCGGCCGAAGTGGGGCACGGTGAAGGCGATCTGGCCGCGCTGGGCCGAGAACACGAGACCCTTCTTCAGCAGGCTGTCACGCGCGGGGGACAGCGAGGACGCGCGCCGGGCCAGGTGTTCCGCGATGCTCGAGGTGACCACCGGCTCGTCATGCCCGTCGGTCAGCTCGGCCATCGCGCGCAGGTACTCGCGCTCGGCCGGGGTGGCCCGCTCGAACCGGGACCCGAAGAACCCGACGGCGAGCTCCGCGTCCGCCTCCGGGGCTGCCATCGCGACATCCGCGGCACCGATCGGGCTGGTCGGCGCGGCGTCCCAGGCGGCCTTCCCGTAGGCCTGGACGAAGTAGGGGTAGCCGCCGGAGCGCTCGTACAGCGACTCGAGGGCCTCGCCGTCGAAGCCGGCGTCCTCCCGCTGCGCCGGGGCGAGCAGCGCGAAGTCGGCGTCGGCGCGGTCGAGCTGTCCGATCCGGGCGTACGTGAACAGCCGCTCGGAGTACGACTTGGACGCCGAGAGCACCGCCGGCAGGTGCGGCAACCCGGCGCCGACCACGACGAGCGGGGCGCGCAGCTGGGACAGTTCGTGGCAGGCCGCGCACAGCGCCGACACGTCGTCGGGGCGCAGGTCCTGCATCTCGTCGATGAGCAGCGCGACACCGGTGCCGACGTCGGCGGCGAGCTCGGCGACCTCGGTGAACAGCTCGACCAGGTCGATCTCGATGTCCCCGGAGTCGGCGCGGCCGTTCTTCACCGGCACGTCGATGCCGGGCTGCCAGCGGTCCCGCAGCTTGGCACCGTCCGGCGCGGAGCGCAGCGCGAACGCCTTGAGCACGCCGAGCACCGCGTCGACCCGGTCGGGCGCGCGGTGCCGGACGGCGAGATCCCGGATCGCCCGGTGCAGCGCCGCCGACAGCGGCCGGCGCAGATCGGCGTCCGGCCGGGCCTCGATCTTGCCGGTACCCCAGCCCTGCCGCAGCGCCATCGAGCGCAGCTCTCCGAGCAGTACCGTCTTGCCCACCCCGCGCAGTCCGGTGAGCACCAGGCTGCGTTCCGGGCGCCCGCGCGCCACGCGCTCCAGCACGATCTCGAACGCGTCGACCTCCTTGTCCCGGCCGGCCAGCTCCGGAGGCCGCTGACCTGCGCCGGGAGCGAAGGGATTGCGCACGGGATCCATGGATCGGACGGTATCCGGCCGTCTTGCCTGGTTCCTAGATTTCGCTATCGACCGCGACGGCGTGTCGGCGATCGCCGTGTCTACGACTGTCTAGTGGATCCCCGAGAGTCCACGAGACAGGCCGATCGCCGACTATCGCGCTTTCTCGGAAAAACCCGAGAGGGCCCGATACCTCGCGATCCGGGGGAGCGGATCAGGCGCGCCGGGTCGCCGCGTCGGCCAGGCAGAACAGCCCGAACGCACCGAAGCCCAGCGCGACGACGGCCAGCAGCACCCGGCCCGGTGCGGTGGCCCCGATCGCGCGCAGCGCCGCGTCCAGGCCACCGGCGAGGCGGGGATCCGACGCGAACGCTGCCGCGCCCATGAGCAACCCGACGACGGCCAGCGCGAGCGCCCGCGACAGATGCCCCGCGACACCCAGCCACTCGATGCCCCGCCGCGCCGCAGGGCGGAGCCTGCGCACGTCGAGATCTCCCATGAACGTGCGGCGGGTCCCGGTGTAGGTCATCGTCCCGGCGATCACGAACAGCACCGCGGCGACCAGCGCGACCAGCACGCGCCCGGCCGGAACGGCCAGCAGGTCGGCGGTGAGGGTCCGGGCCCCCGGGTCGCCGGACGGGGCTCCGCGGCCATCGACGAAGCCGGCCGACACCGTGGCCAGCCCGACCATCGCGACGGCCTTCGCGATCGCCCCGGCGCGTTTGCGGGTCCGCTCGCCGCCGGTGACCCAGCGGAAACCGATCACCGCCGCGGTGAACTGCCAGACCGCGAAGGCGATCAGCCCGGCCGTGGTCACCACGAGCGCCACCGCGCCGTAGGGCGTCACCGCGACGGCGGCCACGGCACCCTGCGCGTCAGCCGAACCGCGTGGCAGCGCCCCGGCCACGATCTGCAGTGCCAGCCAGGCGACGAGCAGGTGCACCACCCCGTAGCCGACGAGCCCGACCCGGCCGAGCAGGTCGACGGCCCGGCCCGGGGCATCCGAGCGACCCTCGCGCACCAGGCGGCGCAGGCGCGGCAACGGACCGGACATGATCGCTCGAGGTTACTCGGACCGCGCCGCTACCGCTGTATCGGACGATCTTGGATGGTTGCTAGACGGCCGTAGGGAAGACGATCTGGTTGGCTGAGGGGCGTGACTGCCACCGCGCCCGGAGCGGCCGACCGCCCCGAGATCATCACCGAGGGCACCGGCTGGTTCGAGCAGCGGGCCGACCAGGCCGAGATCGACGTCAGCTTCTCCGCGACCGGCAAGACCCGCGCCGCGGCCGTCCGCGAACTCGGCCGGCGGGTCGCCGCGGCCGAGCCGGTGCTGTCGCGGCCCGGGCTGACCGTGCGCCACCGCCGCCTCTGGGTGCACACCGACTGGCGCGGCAGCAGGACTGCCGGCTGCCGGGCCGACGAGGAGATCGCCCTGCTGATCACCGAGGTGGAGTCGCTGGAGGATGTGCTGGGCAGGCTGATCAGCACCGAGCCCGCCGCCGTCAACGGTCCACGCTGGACCCTCCGGGACCCGTCGGCCGCGCTCCGGGAGGCCCAGCAGCGCGCGGTCGCCGACGCCCGGGACCGCGCCGAGGGATACGCAGCGGCGCTGGGCGGGCTGCTCGGGCCGCTGCGCCGGCTGTCCGAGGCACCCGACCACGCCTCCCCGGTGGCGTTCCGGATGGCCGCCAGGGCCGAGGCCGCCGTCGACGTGCAGGAACTCGGCCTGGAGCCCGAGCCGGTCCGGATCACCGCCCGCTGCACCACGTCCTGGTCACTGCTGAGCTGAGCCGGCCGCACGCCGGCGCCGCATCGGATGCTTGCGGTGGGCGAACGGGCGCGCCGTGACGAACCACTGTGGAGTGGACCCGGATCGGAAAATGCCGATCACGAACCTATTCCAGGCATCGATCACACACCAACGGTTGCGACGCGAGCCCGGCACGTTCTCGATGGGGTGGTATCCGCGCTCGGAGTAGCGCGAGCATCCCGCGAAAGCAGACACTCGTTTGGCCTAATCGAGTCGTTGGGGGTGCATTTCATGAACCGACGCCGGGGAAAGCACAGACTGGCTCGAAAGACCAGGAACGAACTGCCGCTGCGGTATCCGCAGAAGAAGTCGCAGCGAAAGGCCGGCGTGCTGGCCGCGACCCGAGCACTTCTCGCCGGCACTGTGGCCCTATTGATCGTGACCGGGACGGCGACCGGCTTCAACAACGGCGTCGTCCCCGGGGAAATCGTTCCCGTCTCGTCGCCGAGCGGCGAATAAGAACCTCCGCGGGAGGCCGGCCGTCCGCCGGCGCGAATTCGAACTCGCCGCTCGGACGGTGTTCGGCGCCCCGGCGGACGGGGCCGGGTCAGCCGGCGGCCCGACCGCGCTCGGTCGGCTCCTCTGCGACGGTGCCCTCGATGACCAGCGGGGCCCGCCGCGACCGGTCGCCGGAGCCGGTGGGCTCCGCGGGGCCGGGACTCGGCACGACGTCGCCGTCGACGATCGGGCCGTCGGCCCGGATCCGGGCCGTGCGCAGCCCCGGGGCCCGGCGTTCGGCCACCCGGACGATCCACTGCCGGACCAGCGCCCGGGTCGGCGGCAACACCAGCAGCAGGCCGGCCAGGTCGCTGACCAGGCCCGGCAGGAACAGCAGCAGGCCACCGGCGGCGACCAGCAATCCGTCGGTCAGCTCCACATGCGCGATCCGCCTGCTGCGCGTCGCCTCGGCCAGGGCCTGTGCCGCTCGCACACCCTCGCGCCGCGCCAGCCACAGGCCCAGCAGCGAACCGGCCAGCAGGACCAGCAGCGTCCAGCCCACCCCGATCCAGGAGCCGAGGGCGACCAGCGCGACGATCTCGACAACGAGATACAAGAGCACGAACGGCATACCCGTACAACGAACGGGATGCCGCTCGTGCTCCCGGCTGTGGGAATCGGTGTCACCAGGTCAGCGCGATGCCCGGATCCTCCAGCAGCGCACCGACATCGGCCAGGAACCGGGAGCCCTGCTCGCCGTCGACCAGCCGGTGGTCGAAGGACAGCGCGAGCTGGCACACGGTCCGCACGGCGAGCTCGCCGTCGACCACCCAGGGCGTCGGCTTGATCGCCCCGACGGCCAGGATCGCCGCCTCTCCCGGGTTGACGATCGGGGTGCCCGTGTCCACCCCGAACACGCCGACATTGGTGATCGTGAACGTGCCGCCGACCAGGCCCGCCGGGGGGGTCCTGCCCGCCCGCGCGGTCTCGGTGAGCTCACCGAGCGCGGTCGCCAGCCCGAGCAGGTCGAGCATGTCGGCGTCGCGGATCTTCGGCACGATCAGCCCGCGCGGGGTCGCCGCGGCGATGCCGAGCTGCATCCGGTCGTAGTAGACGATCTCGCCCGCCGCGTCGTCCCAGCTCGCGTTGACCTCCGGGGTGCGCCGCGCGGCCAGGCAGACCGCCTTGGCCACGAACGCCAGCGGGGTCAGCTTGATCCCGGCGAACGCCCGCGAACCGCGCAGCCGGTCGCGCAGCGCCATCGTCGCGGTCACGTCGACGGCGAGGAACTCGGTGACGTGCGGGGCCGTGAACGCGCTGGACACCATGGCCGCCGCGGTGGCCTTGCGGACCCCGCGGATCGGCTCCCGGCGTACGCCGCCGGCCACCGGTGCAGGTGCCGGCACCGCTTCCGGTTCGGCCGCGGCCCCCGCCGCCACAGCCTGCACGTCGTCGCGGGTGATCACGCCGCCCGGTCCGGATCCGGTGACAGCGTGCAGGTCGACGCCCAGGTCGCGGGCCAGCTTGCGCACCGGGGGCTTGGCCAGCGGCACCAGCCCGCCCCTCGCGTCCACATGATCGGCGTCCGGGACCGTGGAGCCGCGCTGTGCACGGCCACCGCCGCCCAGCTGCTGATCACCGCGGGAGGGCGGGGCCGTGCTTCCCGGGGCGCCCGCCCGGCGCGGCCGGCGGGTCACCGTGCCCTGCCGCGGCCCGTAGCCGACCAGGGTGGGGATGCGCCTGCCCGCGCCGGCTTCCCCGATCCTCGTGCCACCCTCGGACGCGGCGGCGGCCCCGGCCGCGGGAGCCCCGGTCTCGATGGCGATGATCGGCGTGCCGACCTCGACGGTCTGCCCCGGCTCGGCCAGCAGTTCGCCGACCGTGCCCGCGAACGGTGACGGCAGCTCAACGGCCGCCTTGGCGGTCTCGATCTCCACGATGATCTGGTTGACCGCCACCATGTCGCCCGGCGCGACGTGCCAGCTGATGATCTCGGCCTCGGTCAGGCCCTCGCCCACATCGGGCATTCGGAACTCATGTCGCATGCCGGATCACCAGGCCAGCGAACGGTCGACGGCGTCGAGCACCCGATCGAGATCGGGGAGGTAGTCCTCCTCGCACTTCGACGGGGGGTACGGGGTGTCGAACCCGGTCACCCGCAGCACCGGCGCTTCCAGGGAGAAGAAGCACTCCTGCTGCACGCGGGCCGCGACCTCCGAGGTGATCGACGACTCGGACGGCGCCTCGGACACCACCACGAGCCGGCCGGTGCGCCGGACCGAGTCGAACACCGGGCCCAGGTCGAGCGGTGACAGCGTGCGCAGGTCGATCACCTCGAGTTCGACGCCGTCGGCCTCGGCCGCGACCGCCGCGTCCAGACAGGTCCGGACGAGCGGCCCGTAGCCGGCAACGGTGACCGACGACCCGGTACGCAGCACCCGTGAGGAGAACAACGGCGGCGGGGTCGCGCCGGGATCGACCTCCGCCTTCTCCCAGTACCGGCGCTTGGGCTCGAAGAAGATCACCGGGTCGTCGCTGGCCACGGCCTGCTGAATCATCCAGTAGGCGTCCGACGGGTTCGAGCACGCGACGACCTTGAGCCCGGCGACGTGCGCGAACAGCGACTCCGGGGACTCGCTGTGATGCTCGACCGCGCCGATCCCACCGCCGAACGGGATGCGCACCACCACCGGCATCCGGACCTTGCCCTGCGACCGGAAATGGGTCTTCGCGAGCTGGGAGACGATCTGGTCGAAACCGGGGAACACGAAGCCGTCGAACTGGATCTCACACACCGGCCGGAAGCCGCGTACCGCCAGCCCGACCGCGGTGCCGATGATTCCCGACTCCGACAGCGGGGTGTCCAGAACGCGCTGCTCCCCGAAGTCCTTCTGCAGCCCGTCGGTGATGCGGAAGACGCCGCCGAGCTTGCCGACGTCCTCGCCCATGATGATCACCTTGGGGTCGCGCTCCATCGCGGCGCGCAGGCCGTCGTTGAGGGCCTTCGCCATGGTCAGGGTCGCCATCAGTCCACCGCCTCGAACGAAGCGTGGTACGCCAGGAACTCCGCGCGCTCCGCCTCCACCAGCGGCGACGGTTCGGTGTAGACCTCGGAGAACATCCGGTCCGGCGCCGGGTCGGGCATGGCCAGGCAGAACTCGCGCAGTCGCGCGGCCAGTTCGTCGGCCTCGGCGGCGACGCCGTCGAAGAACTCACTCCCGACGTGGTGCTCGCGGACCAGGTTGACCCGCACCCGCTCGATGGGGTCCTTGAGCTTCCACAGCTCGAGCTCGTCGGCCAACCGGTAGCGGCTCGGGTCGTCGGAGGTGGTGTGCGCGTCCATCCGGTACGTGTAGGCCTCGATGAGCACCGGGCCGTTGCCGGTGCGGCACTCCTCGAGGGCCCAGCGGGTGACGGCGAGGCAGGCGAGCACGTCGTTGCCGTCGACCCGGATGCCGGGGAAGCCGTAGCCGCGGGCGCGCTCGTAGAGCGGCACCCGGGTCTGACGCTCCAGCGGCACCGAGATGGCCCACTGGTTGTTCTGGCAGTAGAAGACGACGGGCGCGTCGTAGGCTGCGGCCCAGACGAAGCCCTCGTGCACGTCGCCCTGGGAGGTGGCGCCGTCGCCGAAGAAGCAGATCGTCGCCTCGGCGTCCGGTCCGTCACCCACCTTGCCCTCGAAGCGCTGGCCCATGGCGTAGCCGGCCGCGTTGAGGCACTGGTTGCCGATGACGATCGTGTACAGGTTGAACCGGGTGGCCAGGGGGTCCCAGCTGCCGTTGTCGGTCCCGCGGAAGATGCCGAGCAGGTCGGTCGGGTCGATGCCCCGGCACCAGGCGACGCCGTGCTCGCGGTAGCTCGGGAACGCCATGTCCTGTGGCTGCAGCGCCCGGCCTGCACCGATCTGCGCGGCCTCCTGGCCGAGCAGCGGAACCCAGATGCCGAGCTGGCCCTGCCGCTGCAGCGCGTTGCCCTCGCGGTCGGCCCGGCGGACCAGGACCATGTCCCGGTAGAGCGCCTTGATCGACTCCGCGTCGACGTCGTCGGCGTAGGCGTCGAAGCGAGGGTCGGACAGCCGCTGACCCTCCGGGGTCAGCAACTGGACGAGTTCCTCACCGCCGGCGTCGGTGCCCCGGAGCCCGGCGAGGACCTGCTCGCGACTCGGCCGGGATCGGGGATCGGCAGGGTTCCAGGCCTGTGGTGTGGACACGGTGCCTCCTCGTGGTCACGACCCGGTCCGCTCGTGGCGTCCCCGGTCGTGCCGGGACGGCCCCACCTCGGTGTAGGGGGCCGCCCCGGCAGCGAACTGTGTTCGTGACCACGATCCTGGCACGCCCGGCGCGCTGTGGGCAGCGCGCCGAACCACATGATCGGCTCGAAGGTTGTGGCGAAACCGCAGCCCGGAGGTGGGTCAGGAGCCGGGGCGACGGCCCCGATCGGTGCCGTACCCGCCGGGGTAGCCGTCGGCCTGCCGGCCCTGACCCGGCCGGCCGGCGCCGGCGGCGTCCTTGACCTTGCGCGCCGCGCCGTCGATCTGGCCCGAGTACCTACCCTTGGTCTGCTTGTCGACGAACTGGGCCGCCTGGTCGACGAACCGCGCTGCCTTGTCGGGGTTCTTCTTGGCGTAACGGCGAGCGGCCTCGGCCGCACCGGCCAGCGTCGCGAGCTTCCTGAACAGCGGCATTGTGTCCTCCGGTGATCGTGTGCTTCTCGACTGCCGAACGAACGGGCAGATTGTCCGAGTTCCCCTACCCGCTGAGGCCACCGGCGAATCCCCGGCTCCTGCACGCCGAGTGCTGCGTCACGGTAGTTCGATCATGCGCCGACCACCGTGGTGTGGCACTCGGCGGCCGGACCCCCGCTTCCCGAGCCGCGCCGACCTACCCGCGCGGCAGCCGCCCCATCAGGAAGAACTCCGGGTTGGGACGCAGCGCCGTGAGGTGGGCGAGCCGGTTGGACATCGCGAACAGCGCGGTGATGGCGCCGATGTCCCAGATCTCGTCGTCGCTCAGCCCGGCCGCGCGCGCGTCGTCGAGCTCGGCCTCGGTGAGTGCGGCCGAGTCGGTCGCGATCAGCAGTGCGAGGTCGACGATCGCCCGCTCCCGCGGGCTCAGCTCCACACCCCATGGGTTGGTCGCCACCCGGTCGGCGATCTCCGGGTCCTTGGTGCGCACCCGCAGGATCGCGCCGTGCGCGACGACGCAGTAGGTGCAGTGGTTCGCCCCGGAGGTCGCCACCACGATCAGCTCGCGCTCGGCCTTGCTCAGCCCGTCGCTGCGTTCCATCAGCGCGTCGTGGTAGTCGAGGAACGCGCGCAACTCGGCCGGGCGGCGAGCCAGGGCCCGGAACACGTTGGGCACGAAGCCGGACTTCTCCGCGATCGCGCCGATGCGCTCCCGGAGATCCTCCGGCATGTCTTCGAGTTCGACCGCGCCGAAGCGGCTGATCGCGTGCTGCTCGCTCATAGGAGTCGACGGTAGCCGCTGCCCGCGGGATCATCCCCGGCATGCCGGTCCCCGAGGAGATCCGTGTCCGTCTGTCCCGATGGTGCGCCGATCAGGTGCCCGACGCCGAACGCTCACAGCGCCAGATCGGCTACACGACCTCCGGCGAGCAGGTGACGCTGCTGGACCGCCGGCCGCCGACGTTCCCCGAACTCGGCGCAGCGTGGATCTCGACGCCGGTCGCGCAGTTGCGCAACGACGAGCCGGGCCGCTGGTCGCTGTGGCGGCCCGCCGCCACCGACGACCCGGATGCGTGGGAACCCGACGGCGGCGGCTCCGCGGAGGACCCGCTGGCCCTGCTCACCCGCATCGAAGACGCGATCCGCGTCAGCGCACCCCCGGCCCGGGAACCCGGAGCCGACTGACCGCGGACCGAGCCGGCCGGCTCAGGCGCCCGCCTGCTCCACCGGCCCACGGTTGCCGGCCACGCCCACCGCCCGCGGCCCGCCTGCGGCGGCACCCGAGGGCAGCCGGACGACCCGCCCCGTCGTGTCCTGGGCGGGGGTGCGGCCCCGGATCACCAGGGCGGCGGCCCGCTGCAGCACGGTGAGCAAGGTCGGCCCGCCGGCGGGCGGGCGCGCCCCGGAGCCGACGACGGCGACCAGCCGCGGGGCGACCGCGGTCAGCAGCAACCGATCGACGCCGAGCTCGGCCGCGCCCAACACCATCACGACGTCGGCACTGTCGGCCGCGGGCAGGTCCTGCAGCAGCCGGTCCACCTCGACGAACCAGGCCAGTCCGAACCCACCGGAGCCGGTCTCGCTGGCCGCGGCCCAGGCGTCGGCCAGCCGTGGGGTCCTGGCCCGCAGCCGGTCGAGCAGCGCGGTGCAGCGCTCCTGGTCCTGCACCTCCCGGCGGGCGGCGAGCAGCGCCTCCACCGCGGCGGTGTACGCCGCCGCGTCCCGCTCACGCACGGCGTTGACGGCCCACTCGTGCTCGGGGGCGGTCATCTGCGCCGGGACCTGGCCGGCGAGCTCGGCGGCGAGCCGGTCGAGCCGCTGCTCGGCCTCGGCGACCGAGCCGTGCTCGGCGTAGTCGATGATCGCGGTCGCGATCTGCTCGGCGGTGGCGAGGTCGGGGACCGCGATCGGCGAGTTCGGGTGGATGAACAGGACGTCGTGACGCAGCGCGCCCACTGATCGCGCGGCGGCGCTGATCCCGGTCAGCCCGTCGGCGAGCTCGGCGAGCTCGTCGGCGTTGCGCGGGGCGGGGATCCCGACCTCCCGGCAGCCCGCGTCGATGCGGGTCAGCCGCTCGGCGAGATCCACGTGCTCGACCGTCAGCTGGATCTGCTCGGCGGTCTCGGGGATCGCACCCCCGATGCGGAGCTGGCTCAGCACCGGCTGCACGTCGCGCTGCACGCCGCTGCGGAAGTAGGACCGGGCGCGGCCGCCGGACTGCAGGAACCCGAGGTAGCGCCGCAGCAGCTCGCCCGCCTCCGCGGGCAGCGGCCCGACAACGGTGATCGGCGGGCTGTTGCGGGACCGGTCCGCCGCCGCGGTCGCCTGCGCGGTGTCCTCGAGCAGCCGCTCGAACGTGGCGCGGTGCCGGCTGTAGATGAGATCGGACAACAACGCCCAGGCCCACGACCGATTCTCCCGGGGACGCAGCGCCTCGAGCGACCGGTCGACACAGCGCGCGACCTGGGTGACCGCGGTCCGGCGCTCCGGCTCCAGGCCGGCCAGCAGACCGGGGATGAGGTCCGGCGCGCTGTTACCGCCCCGCGCCCGGCGCGCGCGCCGGCACAGCTCGCCGACCTGCTGGATCTCGGGGACCGCCTCCTGCGCGGGCAGCTGCTGCCCGCTCCGGGCCCGCCGCCCCGGGGTCGCGGTCGCCAGCAGGCGCCGCAGCTCACGCTGCTCGGCGGGGGAGAGCGGGGGCAGCACGTCCAGGCAGCGGTCGTACACCTCGGCCGGCAGCACGTCGCGCAGCGCGATCAGCTCGGCGCGGTCGGCGGCGGTCACCACGACGCGGCGGCCGTCGACGAGCAGTGCGGTGACCGCGGCGGCGACCGCCTCCGGCCCGAACTCGTCGAGCACCACGAGGTTGTTCTCACCCACGGCGGCGACGACGGAGGGCAGGTCGTCGGTGGGGCGGCGCGGCGGCGGCGGGCCGTCTGCGGCCGAAGCCGCCAACGCCTCGGCCAGCCTGCGCAGCCCCGCCGGCGGGGAGCCGGCCTCGATGCTCGTGCGGATCTGCTTCTGCGCTGCGGCGGTGGGCTCGTCCGGGCCGGCGCCGGCGAGCCGGTCCAGGAACGTCGTCAGATGCGCCTCGTCGTCGACATTGCTCGACGGTCCGACATCCAGCACTTCGGTCACCTCCGCCTGGCCGCCGCCGGGCCGGCGGTCACAGGTTGTATCGCGCAGAACCCCGAAATGTTCCACCCCAATGGTGTATATCCGCAACCGAGGGACGACCGACGGTGACTCTCAGCGGCGGAGGGAGCGCGGAAACGGGCGTTCATCACACCGCAGGGTGCCAAACGGCGGCTCACATGTCACTCGCCGGGTGAGATTGACCGCTCGACGTTTGAACGGCGCAGCACGTTTACCCTGGTCACAGCCCGGCTTAAGTCCAACCGTTACTCACCGTAAGATCTTTTTCGCAGGTCACCGGATCAGTCGCCGGCCGGCGCCGGGCTGCCGCCGCCGGCGACCACCCGGCCACCACCGTGCCCGGCGAGCGCACCGGCCACCGGGCGCAGCCGTGGCGAGCCCTCATCGGCGTGGTAGTCGGCCGGATCGGTCTGGTCGGTGCCGTTGAACACCTTCCGGTACCGCGCCAGGGCCGACACCACGACCGCGACGACGATGTTCACCGACAGTGCCACGAAACCGACGTAGATCTGCACCTGGGAGCCCGCGAACGGGTGCCAGCCCAGCAGCGTCAGCTCCTCCAGCCTGAGCGCGGAACCGCCGAAGTGCTGGCGGTTCACCGCCGGGTTCGGGATCAGGTAGAGCAGGTACAGCCCGTAGGCCATGCCGGCCATCCAGCCCGCGACCAGACCCCAGCGGTGCAGCCAGCGGGTGTAGAGCGCGATCGCCACCGCGGGCAGCGTCTGCAGGATGATCACGCCGCCGATGAGCTGCAGGTCGATGGAGAACTGCGGGTCGATGAACAGGATGAAGGCCACCGCACCAAACTTGACCACCAGCGAGGCCAGCTTGGCCTGCTTCGCCTCCTGCGCCGGGGTGGCGTCGCGCTTGAGGTACTCCTTGTAGATGTTGCGGGTCCACAGGTTGGCCGCCGCGATCGACATGATCGCCGCGGGGACCAGGGCGCCGATGCCGATCGCCGCGAACGCGATACCGGCGAACACCGAGCCGAACTGGTTGTCGAACAGCACCGGGACGATCGTGTTGGTGTCGGGTCGTCCGGTGGCGTTGTTGGTGATCGGCTTGACGTGCGCGGCGATGGCCACGTAGCCCAGCAACGCCAGCAGCCCGAGCAGCAGCGAGTAGGCCGGCAGCGCCATCATGTTGCGCTTGATGACGTTGCGGCCGCGGGAGGCCAGGATCCCGGTCACCGAGTGCGGGTAGAGGAACAGCGCGAGCGCGGAACCCAGCGCCAGCGTGACGTACTGCAACTGGTTGTTCGGCGTGAGCAGGATCGAGCCCTGCGGGGCACCGGTGGCGGGGCTGGGCTGGGCGAGCTTCTGCGAGGCGGCGCCGAAGACGGCCGACCAGCCGCCGAGCTTCGCCGGCAGGTAGACGACCGCCACCACGATCACCAGGTAGATCAGCAGATCCTTGACGAACGCGATCAGCGCGGGGGCGCGCAGCCCCGATTGGTAGGTGTAGACGGCCAGGATGACGAACGCGACCAGCAGCGGCAGATGCCCGCCGACCCCGGCCCCGTTCAGCCCCATCGTGCGCAGCACCGCCTCCAGCCCGGCGAGCTGCAGCGCGATGTAGGGCATCGTCGCGACGATCCCGGTGATCGCGACGAGGAACGCGAGCAGCGCGCTGCCGTAGCGGCCGCGGACGAAGTCGGCCGGGGTCACGTAGCCGTGCACCCGCGACACCGACCACAGTCGCAGCACCGGCAGGAACACCAGCGGATAGAGGATCACGGTGTACGGCAACGCGAAGAAGCCGGTCGCCCCGGCGCCGAACAGCAGCGCGGGCACTGCGACGAACGTATACGCCGTGTAGAGGTCACCACCGACGAGGAACCAGGTGACCCACGAACCGAACTTGCGCCCGCCCAGGCCCCACTCGTCGAGGTGGCCGAGGTCGCCGCCGCGCTGCCAGCGCGAGGCCAGGAAGCCCATCACGGTGACCACCACGAACAGCACCGCGAAGACCACGAGCTGGGTCCACTGGATCATCGCGCCGTCCTCTCGGCCGGATCGTCGACGTCGGGGCGGCCCGGGCCCGCGGGCGTCGTCGCCTCGTCGCGGGTCTTGAGGTGGACGATCGCCACGCAGATCACGCCGACCGGCACCCAGGCGAACTGCGACCAGTAGAAGAACGGCATTCCGAACAACTGCGGCTCGATCGAGTTGAACCACGGCGTGACGAGCATGAGAAATGGGACCAACAGGAGCAGGTTCCACCAGCTCCACTGCAGCCCGGAGCGCTCGTGCGGTGGCCGGGACGTCGTCGGTGACATCGGGTGGACCTCCCCCGTTCCGGTGGCCGGGCGGGAGGAATCGTAGATCACGGTCACCGACCGTGGGGCACTCCTGCGGTCACGAAACCCACGACCCGAACACGACGACGGCCCGCCGCGCGGGTGCGCGGCGGGCCGGTCGGATCGGGTGTGTCAGACCCCGTCAGGTCCTCGTGCTCAGGCGCCGAGACGCAGCTTCAGGGCCTCCAGCTCGTCGCGCATCGACGTCGGCAGCTTGTCGCCGATCTTGTCGAACCACTCCTCGATCAGCGGGATCTCGGCCTTCCACTCCTCGACGTCGACCCTCAGCGCCGCCTCGACGTCCTCGATCGGCGTGTCGAGGCCGTCGATGTCGATCGCGTCGGCGGTCGGGACGTAGCCGATGGCGGTCTCGGTGGCCGCCGCCTTGCCCTCGATCCGCTCGATGGCCCACTTGAGGACGCGGCTGTTCTCGCCGAAGCCCGGCCACAGGAAGCGGCCGTCCTCGCCACGGCGGAACCAGTTCACGTAGAAGATCTTCGGCAGCTTGTCGGCGTCCGCGCCCTTGCCGACGTTGATCCAGTGCTGGAAGTAGTCGGCGACGTTGTAGCCGATGAACGGCAGCATGGCCATCGGGTCGCGGCGGACCTGGCCGAGCCCACCGGTCGCGGCGGCGGTCTTCTCGCTGGACAGCGTGGCGCCCATGAAGGTGCCGTGCTGCCAGTCGCGGGACTCGGTGACCAGCGGGATGGTCTCCTTGCGGCGGCCGCCGAAGAAGATCGCCGAGATCGGCACGCCCTTCGGGTCATCCCACTCGGGCGCGAGCACCGGGCACTGCGCCATCGGGGTGCAGTAACGGGAGTTCGGGTGGCTGGACGGCTCGCCGGCCTCACCGTCGGCCGGGGTCCAGTCCTTGCCCTTCCACGAGGTGGCGTGGGCGGGCTCGTTCTCCATGCCCTCCCACCAGATGTCACCGTCGTCGGTCAGCGCGACGTTGGTGAACAGCGAGTTGCCCTTCTCGATGGTGCGCATCGCGTTCGGGTTGGTCTTCCAGTTGGTGCCCGGCGCGACACCGAAGAAGCCGTACTCCGGGTTGACCGCGTAGAGCCGGCCGTCTTCGCCGAAGCGCATCCAGGCGATGTCATCGCCCAGGGTCTCGACCTTCCAGCCCGGGATGGTCGGCTCGAGCATCGCGAGGTTGGTCTTGCCGCAGGCCGACGGGAACGCCGCGGCCACGTAGTACGTCTTGTCCTCGGGGCTGATCAGCTTGAGGATCAGCATGTGCTCGGCGAGCCAGCCCTCGTCGCGCGCCATCGCCGAGGCGATGCGCAGCGAGTAGCACTTCTTGCCCAGCAGGGCGTTGCCGCCGTAGCCGGAGCCGAAGCTCCAGATCAGCCGCTCCTCGGGGAAGTGGGTGATGTACTTGGTCTCGTTGCAGGGCCAGGGAACGTCCTTCTGACCCGGCTCGAGCGGGGCGCCGACGGAGTGCAGCGCGGGGACGAAGTCGTCCCCGTTCGGGCCGTCGAACAGCGGGAGCACCGAGGCACCCATGCGCGTCATGATCTTCATCGAGGCGACGACGTACTCGGAGTCGGTGATCTCGACACCGAGCATCGGCTTCTCGGCGGTGACCGGGCCCATGCAGAACGGGATGACGTACATCGTCCGGCCGCGCATGCACCCGCGGTACAGCCCGGTCATGATCGACTTCATCTCGGCCGGGTCCATCCAGTTGTTGGTGACCCCGGCGTCGGCCTCGTCGACCGAACAGATGAAGGTGCGCTCCTCGACCCGCGCGACGTCATTGGGGTCGGAGGCAGCCCAGAACGAGTTCGGTTTCTTCTCCTCGTCCAGCTTGACGAATGTCCCGGCCGCGACCAGCTGGGACGTCATGCGCTCCCACTCGGCGTCCGAACCGTCGCACCACACGATCCGGTCCGGCGTCGTCAGGTCTGCGACCTCGCGCACCCATGACAGCAGGCGAGCGTTGGTCGTGGGTGCGTCGTCGATCCCTGGCACGGTCGCTGCAGTCATCTCGTTTGTCTCCTAGCTGGCCGGGCCATCACCCGACCGCGGGAATGCTTGCGCCCATCCAAGCCGGGGGCCGGCCGGATGTGGCTGGGAAAGATGAGTCAAGAGGCTACCGGCGAGATACCCGTTTACCCACCGGCGGCAACTGTCGGCTCACTCACAAGACCGATCATGTAATCGATTCAGAAGCGTAAGGAGCAGCCCTTTTTCTCCTTGCGCCGGGACACAAGAGGAGGAGGTCACGAGTCCGCCGGGGCCCTCCGGCCCGCTTCCCGGAGACGTTCGGCACGGCGGCGGACGGACGAGTGCGCCGCCGGGCCGGGAGGTCGGTTGAGCGGGCGGACACCCTGGGGGAGGTTGGCGCCGCCGAGCAGGTTCGCCGTCAGATCGGCCAGGTGCCCTCGGCCTCCCCGGCCTCGATCATGAGGTCGCCGGGGATGTTCTCGGCCCCGCTGGGCCCGGCCGGCACCGGCTCACTGCGAGGGCGCGGGGTAGCGACGCAGCGTCAGCGCGGCCACGGTCGCGACGGCGATGAGCACGGCGGCGCCGAGCCAGGCGGTGAGGTCGACTCCGGCGGCGAAGGCCTCCTGCGCGGATGCGAGCAGGGCGGGACCCTCCGGGACGGGCAGCCCGGCCGCGGCGTCGACGGCGCCGCCCAGGGTCTCCCGTGCGGCGGCCGCGGCGGCGGGGTCGAGGACGGCCGGCACCTGCACCGACGAGCGGTAGGCGGCGGTGAGCGCGCTGCCGAGCACCGCGGTGCCGAGCACCGCGCCGATCTCGTAGGCCGTCTCCGACACCGCCGACGCCGAACCCGCGCGGTCGGCCGGGGCGGCGGCCATGATCGCGTCGTTGGTCAGCGTCTCGGACAGCCCGATCCCCGCGCCCACCAGTACGGACCCGGCGATCAGCAGCGCCGCCGCGGAGCCGGTGCCGAGCAGGGTGCACAGCAGGTACCCGGCCGCGGCCAGCAGCAGTCCGGTCGGGACCAGCGTGCGCAGCGGGAACCGGCGCGCCAGCCGGGCCGCGAGCAGGCCGGCCACCACGGTCGCGGCGAAACCGGGGAGCAGCAGCAACCCGGCGCGCATCGGGCTGTAGCCGAGCACCAGATCCAGGTACTGCGCGGAGAAGAACAGCAGGCCGGTGAACGCGAACATCGTCGTCGCGTTGGCCAGCGCGGACACGCGCAGCACCGGGGCGGCGAACAGGTCGACGTCGAGCACGGGTTCGCGGCCTGCCCGGGCCAGCGACCGGGCCCGCCGGACGAAGGCCACCCCGGCCAGCGCCGCGACCAGCAGCGCACCGAGCGCCGCGGGCGTCACGCCGCTCCCGGCGACCAGCTTGATCGCCAGCACCAGCGGCACCATCGCAAGCAGCGACAGCAGCACGCCGAGCGGGTCCAGCCGGCCCGGCCCGGTCATCCGCGACTCGGGCAGCAGCCGCGCGGCGAGCACCAGCAGCAGCACCATCACCGGCACGTTGACCAGGAACACCGAGCCCCACCAGAAGTGCTGCAGCAGCAGCCCGCCGACGATCGGCCCCAGCGCGGCCCCGGCGGCGAAGCCGGTGGCCCAGACGGCCAGCGCGGTCCGGCGCTGCTCGCGGTCGGTGAACAGCGTGCGCAGCAGCGCGAGCGTGCTCGGCATCAGCATGGCGCCGAAGAAGCCCAGCAGGGCGCGCGCGGCGACGAGCTGGGGGGCATCGGTGGCGAAAGCCGCGCCCAGCGACACGACACCGAACCCGCTCACGCCGATCATCAGCAGCTTCCGGCGGCCGATGCGGTCACCCAGGGTGCCCATCGTGACCAGCAGGCCGGCGAGCACCAGCGGGTAGATGTCGACCACCCACAGCAACTCGGTGCCGCCGGGCGCCAGCGCGGTGCTGATCGCGGGCAGCGCAAAGCTCAGGATCGTGTTGTCGATCGCGACGAGCAGGGTCGGCAGGAACAGGGCGATGAGCGCGAGCCACTCCCGGCGGCCGGCCCGGGTACGGGCCGGGTGTGCCGGGGTGCGCGGCAGCGTGGTGGTCATGCGGGGTCCTCGGGCGGCGCCTCGTGAGCGCGGGTCGGGGGAACAAGGGAAGCCGTAACTGTACCGTCCAGACGGTACAGTTCGCCTGGATGTTCCCAGGCCACCGCCCGGGCGGCGGGGTGAGATCCCCTACACTTCGGCCGTGTCGAGCGCCCGTGACCGCGTCCTGGACGCCTACGAGACGCTCCTGATCGAGCACGGCCCGGCGGCCGCCACCCTGGACGCCGTGGCCGCCGCGGCGGAGGTCTCCAAGGGCGGCCTGCTCTACCACTTCGCGTCGAAGGACGCGCTGGCCACGGGGCTGCTCGACCGGCTGCGCGAGCGCAGCGCCGCCGACGCCGAGGCGATGCGCGCCGCCCCTGGCGGCCCGATCGACTACTACCTGCGGACCTCCGCGCCCGGCGGTGGCTCTCCGGGCGGGCTCACCCGGACCTATCTGGCCGCGCTGCGGATCGCCGACGGGCGCCCCGGCGTGCACGACGCGCTCGCGGTCGTCGACGCCGACGGTCTGGCCGCGCTGCGCACCGAGATCGCCGACCCGGTGCTGTCCTGGCTGGTCCAGCTCGTCGGGGACGGGCTGTACCTGCGCACGCTCGTCGGGACCCCGCTGCCCGACGGGCTCGGGGTGGACGATCTACTGGAACGGCTGCGCGCCCTGCTCCCGGACATCGGATCCGGTTGATCCGCTCTGCGCGCCGCGCCGTGGCCGGCATGCTGCCGCGCGCGGGGCGCCGACGAGCTGGACGTGGCCGACGTGGCTCGGCAATCGCGTCGTCGAGACCGAGCTGTTCGGCCGGATCGGCGACCGCGACGGCGAGTCCGGAGCCTGCTCTCGCGCACCGGCCGCCGGCCCGTGACCGCACCCGAGCCGCTGCTCGGTGAGGTCCGCACCGCGATCACCTTCGAGTCGGCACCGGTGGACCCGCGGCTGCAGGCCGGCGGGGAGCGTCCATCCGGTCGTGTGCGGTGAGTGGTGCGGGGGCACCACTCACCGCGCACGGGCGCGAGAGCGCCCCGAACGACGGGTCATGCGATCGAGGCATAGCCGCCGGAGTGATCGGGTACCAGGCTGACGAAGAGTGTCCGAACGGCTACGCAACGCAGGAGGACCCTGATGACCACGGCCCAGTACCTCGTCTTCCTCGTGATCGCCGTCGGATTGACGATCGGGGTCGGGCGGGTGCTGTTCATGAGCGGCGAGCCGTTCCTGGAGGAGGTCTTCCAGAACAAGGACACGGCGCGCTCGCTGAACATGCTGCTGACCGTCCTGTTCCACCTGCTGACCCTGGGTGTACTCGCGATCATCTCGACGATCGACGTGCCGGTGGAGGGGCTCATCCAGACGATGGTCACCAAGTTCGGCGTGGTGCTGGTCGTCGTGGGCATCGCCTACGGGGTGTCGATGCTGGTGCTGCTGCGCATCCGCGAGCGCCGGCGCGCGGCCGCCATCTCCGCCGGGGTGCAGCAGCGGATCGCCGAGCAGAACCGCAAGCCCGCCACCGACCCGGTGCCGCCGAAGTCCATGTGACCCACCGCGACTCGCGGCGAGGGGCCGCCCGGCGACCGGAGTTCCGGCACGGTCCTCAACGGGCCGCGGGAGCCGCCCGCTGGGCGATCGCCGGCAGCAGGATCGGCAGCCGGTGCGCGGTGACGTTCCAGAACCGGAAGTCCGGCTCCCCGGCGCGCCAGGCGTCGGCGAGCCGGGCGGCGGCGTCCGGGTCGGCCTTGCGGCGCGGCCGGCGGCGCATCCTGCAGCGCTCCCGGATCTCCCGGTCCAGCGCCCGCCACGCCTCCTCCGCCGTGGCGTGCACGCTCACCGTGGGCGGGCCGTTCTCGTCGCCCACCACCAGGGTGTAAGCGCTGATCGCGTCGTACGACACGGCCCGACCCTCCTGCTCACATCATCCGGTCTCCGGTTCGCGGCGTCGTCGGCGCGTGCCCTGAACTCAACTGCATCGAGGGGACCGAGGTACGGATCTCCCTTCGGCGCGCCGCGGACCGCAGTCAGCGACCCAGCGACACCGAGGACATGTTGAAGTCGGGCACCCGCAGCGTCGGCATCGCGGCACGGGTGAACCAGTCCTTCCATTCCCGGGGCAGCGTGTGCTCGGTCGCACCGACCTGGGTGGTGCGGCGCAGCACGTCGAGCGGGGAGTAGTTGAACCGGAAGTTGTGGTCCACCTCGGCCACCACCTCGCCGTGCTCCACCAGGTACACGCCGTCCCGGGTCAACCCGGTGAGCAGCAGCGTCGCCGGGTTGACCTCGCGGATGTACCACAGGCAGGTCAGCAGCAGGCCGTGCTCGGTGCCGCCGACCATCTCGTCGACCGTCGCCGCGGATCCGCTGGGGCCGCCGGTGAGCAGCAGGTTGTCCCCGGCCGGGGTGAACGTGGTGCCGAACTCCGAGGCCTCGGCGCGGGAGTAGACCAGCTCGTTGATCGTGCCGTCGCGGACCCAGTCGACGCGGCGCATCGGCGCACCGTTGTCGAACACGCTGATCCCGTCACCCGAGGACGTGGTGACCAGGAACGGCTCGTACTCCAGCCCCGGCGCCGCCGGGTCACTGAACAGGGTGAGCGGCAGATCGGTGAGTCGCTCGCCGACGCGGGGGCCGTTCGGGCCGGCCAGCGCGTTGTGCCCCTCCTGCGCGGCGCGGCCCTCCATCGACCACGCCAGGTAGACCATCAGATCCGACACCGCGGACGGCGGCAGCAGCGTCTCGTAGCGGCCCGGCGCCAGCTCGACGCGACGCTTGCCCCAGTCTAGCCGGCGGCCGGCGTCGGCGGCGAGCGCCACCACGTCGACGTCGGTGAAGTCGCGGGTCGCGGCCCCGGCCCAGGCCGAGCCGCTGAGGTCGGGGGTCTTGACGTTCAGCTCCACCGAGCCGGTCGGCTGCACCCAGCGCCGGCGCACGCCCGCCGAGGTGCCCAGCCAGACCGTGGTCAGCGAGTGGCTCGCGAACCCGTACTGACGCAGGGTGCCGCCGAGCACATCGGACAGGCCGTGGGCGAGCTCGCCGAACACCTCGATCGAGGTCTCGGCGGCCGGGTCGGTCCAGGCCGGGTCGTCGGCGCCGGGCTCGGGCAGCGAGGCGGCGTCGCGCGCCGGGCCGGCGTCACGCGCGGCCCGCTCACTGGCAGCGACGAGCTCGTCGAGCTGCGCGGGGTCGGTGACGGCGACGCTCGAGCTCACCACCCCGGCCGCGGTTCCACCGTCCACAGTGACCAGTGAGATCACCGAGACCCGCCGTGACGTGGTGTGCCCGTTGGTGGTCATCGTCGAGTTCGCCCAGCGCAGCGCCGCCTCGCTGGTCTCGCTGACCACGACGACGCGCCCGGCGACGCCGGGACCCGACCCGGCGAGCACCCGCTCGACGATCTCCTGCGGCGCGAGCACGGCGCGCACCACGTCCGTGCTCGAGCCCGACGAGCGGCTCATCGGCCCTCCTGCTGGGTGTTGAGCACGTTGACCCCGCGGAACAGCGCCGGCGGGCAACCGTGACTGACCGGGGCGACCTGCCCGGGCTGGGCCTTGCCGCAGTTCATCGCACCGCCGAGCCGCCACGTCGACGGCCCGCCCACGGCCTCCATCGAACCCCAGAAGTCGGTGGTCGTGGCCTGGTAGGCGACGTCGCGCAGCTGCCCGGCCAGCGCGCCGTTCTCGATCCGGTAGAACCGCTGCCCGGTGAACTGGAAGTTGTAGCGCTGCATGTCGATCGACCACGACTTGTCACCGACGACGTAGATGCCGCGCTCGACGCCGGCGATCAGGTCGTCGGTGGAGCGGTCCACCGCCGGGTCGGGCTGCAACGATACGTTCGCCATCCGCTGGATCGGCACGTGGTGCGGGGAGTCGGCGAACGCGCAGCCGTTGGACCGGTCCAGGCCCAGCCGGGGCGCGAACGTGCGGTCGAGCTGATAGCCGACCAGGATGCCGTCGCGCACCAGGTCCCACTCGGTGGTGGCGACACCGTCGTCGTCGAAGCCGACAGTGGCCAGCCCGTGCGGGACGGTCCGGTCGCCGGTGACGTGCATGACGGGCGACCCGTAGCGCAGCGTGCCGAGCTGATCCGGGGTGGCGAAGCTGGTGCCCGCGTAGGCGGCCTCGTACCCGATCGCGCGGTCGTACTCGGTGGCGTGCCCCACCGACTCGTGGATGGTCAGCCACAGGTTGGTCGGGTCGATCACCAGGTCGTAGGCGCCCGCCTCGACCGAGGGGGCCTTCGTCTTCTCGGCCAGCAGCTCGGGGATCCGCGCCAGTTCGGCGTCCCAGTCCCAGCCGCCGGCGGCGCTGTTCCCGGTCAGGTACTCCCAGCCGCGGCCGACCGGCGGGGCCAGCGTGCGCATCGTCTCGAAACCGCCGGCCCCCCGGTCCACAGTGGTCGCCGTGACGGTCGGGGCGATCCGGACCCGCTGCTGGGTGGTCCGGGTACCGGTGAGATCGGCGTAGAACTTGTTCTCCCGGACCTGCGCGACCCCGGCCTGCACATGGTCGATGCCGTCGGACGCGAGCAGTCGCTGCGACCACTCGGTGAGCAGCTCGACCTTGTCCCGGGTGGGAACGGTGAACGGGTCGACGTCGTAGGCCGACACCCACACCGCATCGGCGTGCACCGGTTCTGCCGACCGCTCGACCCGCTCACGCGCAACGGGAGCCAGCGTCCGGGCGACGGCGACGGCACGCTCGGCGGTGGCCGCGGCCCGGTCCGGGGTCAGCTCGACGTGGGAGGCGAAACCCCAGACGCCGCCGACGACGACCCGGACCGCGAGCCCGACCGTCGTCGTGTCGGACACCCCGGTGACGCTCCCGTCCCGCAGGTTGATCGACTGGGACACGATGCGCTCGACGCGCAGGTCCGCATGCTCGGCGCCGAGCTCGCGCGCCCGGCTCAGCGCGGCGTCGGCGAGCGCCCCCAGCGGTAGGGCCCGGAACCCCGGGTCGATGTCGTCGATCGGCACCCGGCCAACCTATCCCGGCTCGGTGCCGAGGCCGATCACCCGACCGGCCACCGCCACGGCCACCACCACGGGCCGGGGTCGGGGTCGGCGGCCGACCCCGCGTCGAGGCCGTGCTCGGAGCCGTTCTCGGCGCCGTTCTCGGCGCCCGCGCGCACCGCAGCCGCCCCGGGCCCGGCCGTGGCATCGACGGTCGTCCCGCCAGGCCCGATCCGCAGCACCTGGTCGGCCAGGCCGTCGCCGTCGAGGTCGGTGTGCAGCACCAGGTCGGCCCCGTCGATGGTGAGCACGGTGTCGGCGTCGCCGTCGCCGTCGGTGTCGGCGCCGTCCGTCCCGATCGGCAGCCCGGGCCCCGCCGGATCGGCGTCGCCCGGGCCGTCCAGATCGTCGATCGCCGACGGCCGACGCAGCGCCGGGTCGGGTTCACCGCGCGGCACGGGCGTCCACCCCCGGGGCCAGCGCACGCAGCTCCGCGTCGACCTCGGCCCGGCGCCGGGCGACCGCGGCGTCGAGCGCCGCACCGGCCCGCTGCTCGAGATCGAGCAGCCGGCGCCCGAGCTCGGCCTCCAGGCCCGCCCGGGCGACCGCCAGTGCCTCGGCCGCCCACCGGCCCAGCCGGGCCCGGTCGAGGGCCACCCGGCGCGCCCACACCGTGGCCGCGAGCGCGGCGAGGCCGAGCCCGGCGGCGAGCGGCAGCACCGCCGGCCCACCGAGCGCGGGCAGTCCCAGCACCGGCAGCCCGACCGCGGACAGCACCCCGAGCCGCCAGGCGCCGGCACCGCCCGACGCCCCGGCGAGCAGCAGCGCGCGGGCCGCCCCGGCCGGCGGGTCCGGCCGGGGTACGCCCGCCGACACCCCGATTCGCCCGCCCGAAGGGGTGATCCTGAGGGGGAGATCGTCCGCGGGAACGGACCGTTCGGCAGCGATTCGACGCAGCGGGGGCAGGGCGAGCGCGATCAGTCGATGCCCTATGTTCGCCTCCACGCAATCCAGGGCCCCGACCAGCAGCACCGGGAGCCGCCGGCGTCCCGCCCGGCCCGCGCGATCGACGTGCACGCGGATCTCGCGGCCCAGCTCCGCCAGCGCGGTGGACACCTCGGCGGTCAGGGTGAGCCTGGTCAGGGCCAGGCTGGTGCGGATCTCGGCGCGGTGGCCGCCGGCCAGCAGGAGCCGTTGCGCGCGCAGCTCGGCGCGACGGCCCCGCACGGCGTCGGCGTACCGGTCGGGCATGACTGCAGCATGGCAACACAACCGCGGCCACGAGCGACATCACCGGGAAGGTTCGCGATCGCGAACGGGACGCCGGCCAAGCCGCCCTGGCGTCGGCGGTCGACCGGCTACCGGTAGAACGGCGCGATCGTTGGTCCGCTAGACACGGGGAGTCGGGGGGAGGCGATGAGCGGGATGGGCACGGGGGGAACATCCACGCCGGCGCCGGAGTGGACGGTACGGCTGCGGCCGCCGCGCAACGCGTTGGACGCGCGCGCCGTCGGCTGGTGGCGCGCACACTGCCTGCTGTCCGCGGGCCTGCCGGGGCTCGCGGTCGCCGCGCTGGGACTGGCCGCGGTGCAGCCGTGGCTGCTGGTCCCGGCCGCGGTGGTCGCCGTGCTCGGCGGCGCGGCGACGGTGCTGCTGCCGCCGCGGTGGTACCGGCGGCACCGATGGGAGATCACCGACACAGCCGTGTACAGCCGGTCGGGCTACCTGCGGCAGGAGTGGCGGGTGGCCCCGATGTCGCGGATCCAGACCATCGACACCACGCGCGGGCCGCTGCAGAACGCGTTCGGCCTGGCCACCCTCGTGGTGACGACGGCGTCGGCGAAGGGCGCCGTCACCGTCGTCGGGCTCGACCAGCAGGTCGCGGCAGATCTCGCCGAGCAGCTCACGCTGAACACCGCGCACATCCCGGGCGATGCCACATGATCGATGCCGAGGAGGGCCCCGAGGAGGGGTGGACGCCGCTGGACCGGCGCACCGTGGCGGTGACCGCGGTGCTGATCACCGGCGCCGCGGCCGGCGCCGGAATCCCGGCGATCATCGGCATCGCCGCCGGCCGCTCGGTCGGGTTCGCGCTGGCCTGGGTGTTGCCGGCCGCCGCGGCGCTGGTCGTCTCCGGTGCGCTGTACGACGAGGTGCGCTGGCGCCGGACCCGGTACCGCATCGGCCCGTCCCGGGTGGATCTGCAGACCGGGCTGCTGGTGCGCACCCGGCGCAGCCTGCCGCTGGACCGGGTCCGCAGCGTCGACATCACCGCCGGTCCGCTGCTGCGCGCGTTCGGCCTGGTCGTGGTGCGGATCGGCACCGGGCAGCACGGCGGGACGGGGGAGCGCACCCTGGAGCTGCGGCCCGTCGAGCGCGAAGAGGGCGACCGGCTGCGCACGGTGCTGCTGGACCGGGTCCGCTCCGCCGGCGGCTGTTCGGCCGAGGCCGCCGACGGCAGGCTCGCCTGGCTCGACCCGCGCTGGGTCCGGTTCGCGCCGCTGTCGTTCGCCACCCCGCTGCTCGGCGTCGCGGCCGTGGTCGCGCTGCTGCAGATCGCCGACCGGTTCGGCCTGCAGAACTCGCAGCTCACCGAGGTCGTGCAGGTGCTCGACGGGCTGCCGCTGGTGGCTGTCGGTGTGTTGCTCGCGGTCGTGGTGCTGCTCGTCGGGGTGCTGGGATCACTCGGGCTGTTCGCCGAGATGTGGTGGAACTACCGGCTGGACCGCGAACCCGGAGGGACGTTACGGGTGCGTCGCGGGCTGCTGACCACCCGGTCGATCTCGCTGGAGGAATGCCGGCTGCGCGGTGTGGAACTGGTGGAGCCACTCGGCGGCCGGCTCGCCGGGGCGGCCCGGGTGGATGCCGTGACCACCGGCCTGACGAGCGGGAAGGACGACCGGACCACCGAGCACACGACTCTGCTGCCGGCCGCGCCGCGCCCGCTGGCCCACCGGGTCGCCGCGGTCGTGCTGGGCGAGCCGGTCTCCCCGACGGCGTCGGTCCGGCTGGCCGCGCACCCACCCGCCGCGCGCCAGCGCCGGCTGCGCTGGGCGCTCGCGGCCGTGGCGGTGCCGGTGCTCGTGCTCGCCGCGCTCGGCCTGCTGGTGACCGATGTACTGCTGATGCCGGCCGGGATCGTCGCGGTGCTCGCCGGGCCGGTCGCGGTGGTGCTGGCCCTGGACGCCTACCGCAACCTCGGGCACGGGATCACCGGCGGGTACCTCGTGATGCGCTCCGGCACGATCCGGCGCAGAACGGTCGCGTTGCAGCGCAACGGAATCATCGGCCTGACCGCGAAGCAGTCGATCTTTCAGCGGCGCTCCGGACTGATCACGATCACGGCCACCACAGCGGCCGGCGCGGGCGCGTTCTCGGCGTACGACGTCGACGCGTCGGCGGGGCTGCGCTTCGCCGAGGAGGCGGTGCCCGACCTGCTCGGGCCGTTCCTGGAGTGCGACGGGTCGGCCCCGCTGCTGGCGCGGCGGGTCTGACCGCCGCGCCGCCGAGCGCGGTCACCGCACCACCCGTCCACGCCGGCAACCGGGTGACCTGCCGGGATCCGGGACGGCCCGGAGACCCGCCACCGGGCCGCGCGGGACGGGACGACGCCGGCCCGCCCGGGACCGCGCCCGGCGCGGCGGCCACGGCCTTCGCCGCGGACCGGGAGTCCGCAGTGGAAGCGGGCCGGGAGTCCGCGGTGGAATCCGAAGTGGACCCCATGGCCGGAGAACCGCCCCACGACCAGGGACGACAGCTCCGCACCCATGTCGTCCAGCTTCCGGCCGAGCCGGCGCAACTCGGTCGCCCGCACCGTGATCCGCTCAGCCGAATCGTCCGGTCCGGACATACCGGTGCGGATGAGGATCAACCGGCGCGCAATGATGCGTACTCCTACGAGCCCTCCGGGCACCAATCCGTCAGGTTCCCCCGACGGGTGGGTGGTTCGGGTGAGTTGCCGATCAAGCGCAACCCATTCACGGGGCCATCGTTGTATTGATGGAGCGGACCTGTATGGAGGTTGTGTGAGCGCCGTTTCGCCCGCCCGTCCGGCCGTCACACCTGGCCGCACGCCGATGGGGCAGCCGCATGCGCCGGTTCCCGCGCACGCGGTCGCGCCGCCACACCCGATGGGCCCGCCGCCGAACGGGATGGTCCGCAGGCCCATGCGCCGCCCGCGCCCCCGGCCCTACCCGCGGCGCTCCGCGTTCCCCGCGGTGACCGTGATCGTGCCGACCCGCAACGAGGCACGGAACCTCGAGATCGTGCTGCCCGCCATCGCCGCAGTCCGCCCGGCGGTGCACGAGATCATCGTGGTGGACGGGCACTCCACCGACGACTCCATCGGCGCCGCGCGGCGCACGCTGCCGTGGGTCCGGGCGATCACCCAGACCCGCAAGGGCAAGGGCAACGCGATGGCCTGTGGGTTCGCCGCGGCCACCGGCGACGTGATCGTGATGTTCGACGCCGACGGCTCGGCCGACCCCGCGGAGATCCCGGCGTTCGTCGCCGCGCTCGTCGCGGGCGCGGACTTCGCCAAGGGCAGCCGGTTCGCCAAAGGTGGCGGCAGCGACGACATCACGCTGCTGCGCAAGACCGGCAACGCGGGCCTCAACGGGGTTGCGAACGCGCTGTTCGGCACGTCGTACACCGACCTCTGCTACGGCTACAACGCATTCTGGGCCGACCTGCTGCCGCTGCTCGAGCTCCCCGACGTCAACGCGCCCGCCCCCGAGGAGGGCATGCTGTGGGGCGACGGGTTCGAGATCGAGACGGTGTTGAACTGCCGTGTCGCCGCGGCCGGCCTGAGGATCACCGAGGTGCCCTCGGTCGAGCGGCAGCGGATCTTCGGTGAGACGAACCTGAGGACCTTCGCGGACGGCACCCGGGTGCTGCGTACCCTGCTGGCCGAGCACCGGCGTGCCGAACGCCGGAAGAACGACCGCGCCCAGCGCTGAGCTCGAGCAGTCACCGGGGGCGGCCACCCGACACCAGGAGGCGACCGCCCTGTGAGCCCCTTCCCGCCTGTCGTCACGGCCAGCGTGGTGATCTGCGCCTACACCGAGAAGCGGTGGGACGACATCAAGGCGGCGGTGCGATCGGTGGCCGCGCAGACCGTGCGCGCCGCCGAGGTCCTGGTGGTCGTCGACCACAACGGCCGGTTGCTCGACATGGCCCAGCGGGAGTTCGGCCCGCATGGGATCCGGGTGCTGCCCAACCTCAACGCGCAGGGCCTGTCCGGTGCGCGGAACACCGCGATCGCCGCCGCGCGCGGTGAGGTCATCGTCTTCCTCGACGACGATGCCGCGGCACGACCGGGCTGGCTGGCCGCACTGCTCGCACCCTACGCCGACCCGGCCGTCGCCGCGGTCGGCGGTGTCGCGCACCCACGGTGGCCCGTCACGAGCAACGGGGGCCGCCCGGCCGTGCTGCCCGGCGCCGCCCCGGCCGATCCCGACGCGACCGGCGAGCTCGACTGGATCGTCGGGTGCACCTACACCGGGCAGCCGACCGAGCGGGCCGAGGTTCGCAACCTGATGGGCTGCAACATGTCCTTCCGCCGTGAGGTCTTCAAGCGGATCGGCGGGTTCGCCGAGGACATCGGCCGGATCGGCAAGAACCCGCTGGGCTGCGAGGAGACCGAGCTCTGCATCCGTGCCCGGCAGGCCTACCGGCGCAACGGCGAGCCGATCCGCATCGTGTTCGAGCCCCGCGCCGAGGTCGACCACCGGGTCAGCGAGGACCGCGTCGAGTGGGCCTATCTGCGCCGGCGCAGCTGGGCCGAGGGACTGTCGAAGGCGGCGGTCTCCAAGCTCGTGGGCAGCGACGACGCGCTGTCCACCGAGCGCAGCTACGTCGCCAAGATCCTGCCCGCCGCGGTGGACCGCGAGCTGCGGCGCGGCGCGTACGCCTCGGCCGCCGCCGTCGTGGTCTGCCTGGCCTGGACCAGCGCCGGGTACCTGCGCGGCAAACTGCCCGGCGCGACCTCGCACGTGCGGCTCCCGGCCGCCTCGAACTCCGGTGTCTGAGCCCACGCCGCCGGAGCGCAGGCGGATCCCGAGCTTCGTCCACCACCGCAGCCGGCTGACCGACGGCCAGCAGCGGGCCTGGGACCGGTGGTGGCCGGTGCACGGCCGCGACGTCACCGATGTCGTCTCGCGGGCAGAACCGTTCGACGCGCAGTCCTGGTTCGGCCGGTGCGCGCCGCTGATCCTCGAGATCGGCTCGGGCATGGGGGAGTCGACGGCCGCCCTGGCTGCGGCCGCGCCGGAGATCGACCACATCGCCGTCGAGATCTACGAGCCGGGGCTCGCGCAACTGCTGATGCGCATCGAGCAGGCCGGGCTGCACAACGTGCGACTGCTCCGCGGGGACGCCGTCGACCTGCTGCGGGAGTCGATCCCGCCGGACTCGCTCGCCGGGATCCGAATCTTCTTCCCGGACCCGTGGCCGAAGCGCAAGCACCGCAAGCGCCGTCTCGTCCAACCGGAGTTCGTCGCGCTCGCGGCGTCCCGGCTGGCGCCCGGCGGGACGCTGCACCTGGCCACCGACTGGGAGGACTACGCGATCCAGATGCGGTCGGTGTGCGACGCCGAACCGACCCTGCGCAACGCCGCGGCCGATCAGCCGGGTGGCTGGACCGCTCGTCCATCCTGGCGGCCGCTGACCAAATTTGAACAACGCGCCGTGAGCGAAGGACGGGAAGTTCACGATCTGCTGTACCACAGATGTCACGGTCAGGCTAACGATGACTTACTGAGCGTCACATAGTAAAAAGGTATAGCCCCGATCCGGGGGCACTGGGCGAGTGAAGGCGGAGGACGTTAGTGACCGCACTCGTCGACGGTCCAGGCACGCTGCCCGGATCATGGGACCACCGCGGTGCACGTCCTCCCGCCACCAGCGGGTGCCCCGTCGCCGGTCCCGGCGGCGCCCCGCAGCCCCCCGCGGCGGTCCAGCCGGTCGATCCGGAGGAGGCCCGCAGCTTCGTCGAGCAGTTCTACGCCGAGGCCAGCCCCTCGGTCCCGCTCGCCGACCGGCTGCGCCAGGTGCGCGACGAGATCGCGGTGACCGGAACCTACGTGCACACCCCCGAGGAGCTGACGTTCGGGGCGCGCGTGGCATGGCGCAACTCGGCCCGCTGCATCGGGCGGCTGTACTGGAACGGTCTGCGGGTCCGGGACCGGCGCCACGTCACCGAGCCCGCGCAGGTCGCCGCCGAATGCGTCGAACACCTGCGGGAGGCCACCCGCAACGGGCGCATCCGCGCCACGATCACCGTCTTCGCCCCGGACCGCCCGGGGCGTCCCGGGCCGCGGATCCACAACGAGCAGCTGATCCGCTACGCCGGCCATCGCGCCCCGGACGGTGTGGTGCGCGGCGACCCCCGCTACGCCGACTTCACCGACCAGGTCGTCAAACTCGGCTGGCCGCGCCCGCAGCCGCTGGGCCGGTTCGACGTGCTACCGCTGATGATCTCCGGCCCGGACCGGCGTCCGCGGCTGTTCGGTCTCCCGCCGGACGCAGTGCTCGAGGTGCCGCTGCGTCACCCCGAGCACGCCTGGTTCGCCGACCTGCGGTTGCGCTGGCACGCCGTCCCCGCGATCAGCAACATGCCGCTGGAGGTGGGCGGCGTCTGCTACGCAGCGGCCCCGTTCAACGGCTGGTACCTCAACACCGAGATCGGCGCGCGCAACCTCGCCGACACCGACCGCTACAACCTGCTGCCGGTGATCGCCGCTCGGCTCGGGCTGGACACCAGCTCGGTGCGCACGATGTGGCGCGACCGCGCCCTGGTCGAGCTCGTCCGTGCGGTGCAGCACTCCTTCGACGAGGCCGGCGTGACCATGGCCGACCACCACACCGAGTCCGAGCGCTTCCTCACCCACGTGGCCAAGGAGGAGAGCGCCGGCCGGCGCTGCCCCGCCGACTGGAGCTGGATCGTGCCGCCGATGTCCGGCGGGCTCACCCCGGTCTTCCACCGCTACTACGACGAGCCGGACCCCGACACCCGGCCCGCCTTCCTGCCGCCGACCGACTGACCGGCCGCCCTCAGACGGTCGGCGGGCCGGCCAGCCCGGGCACCGTCCGGGTGCGGCCGCGGAACTCCGCGACGACCTCGCCGCCGGCGCGCACGGTCACGTCGTAGAGCCCGGAGCGGCCCACCAGCGCTCGCTCCCCGGCCTCGGCCACCAGTTCGTCGCCGAGCCGGGCGGGGCGCAGGAACGCGATGTCCGCGCCGGACGCGACCGCCGAGACCCCATGGCTGTTCGAGGCGTACGCCATCGCCGCGTCGGCGAGCAGGAACAGGTAGCCGCCGTGGCAGATGCCGTGGCCGTTGACGTGCTGTTCGGCCACGGTGAGGGTGACCCGGGCCCGACCGGGTCCCACATCGATCAGCCGAACCCCGGCGCCGCGGCCGGCCGCGTCGGCCCGTTCCATCGCGGCCGCGGCGGACCGGGCCACCGCGAGCGCGGGGTCGGCGCCCTCCGTCGTCGTCCGGGATTTCTCAGCCACCTGCACAGTCTGACCGTCGATCCCCGGTCGCGATCATCAGCGTTGCTTCAGCCCGGCGGAGCCGCGCCACCGGCGGCCCGGCCGGTGCAGCCCCGGCCGGTGGTGCGGCTCCGGGATAAAGTCGGCCACCATGAGCCCTACCTGCTCGTCGAGGCGAGCATCGTGACGTCCCTCGCGCCCCCGCCCCGGGTGCTGCTGGTCTGGGACGCGCCCAACATGGACATGAGCCTCGGCTCGCTGCTCGGAGCCCGCCCCACCGCGACGTTCCGGCCGCGGTTCGACGCGGTCGGCCGCTGGCTGCTGGACCTGGCCGGGCCGGATGCGACCGCCGAGGCCTGCGTGTTCACCAACGTGGCCCCGGGCAGCACCGAGGTGGTCCGCCCCTGGGTCGAAGCCCTGCGCAACGTCGGTTTCGCCGTCTTCGCCAAGCCCAAGGTCACCGACGACTCCGACGTCGACGACGACATGCTGCGGCACATCGAGATGCGCGCCGAGGAGGGCGCCCTGCGGCACGTGGTGGTGGCCTCCGGCGACGGCCGGGCGTTCCGCGAGCCGCTGGAGAAACTCGTCGAGCGGGACACCGCCGTCACCGTCATCGGGTTCCGCGAGTACGCCAACTTCGCGCTGAGCTCCGAGCTCATCGACTTCCTCGACCTCGAGGACATCGACGGGGTGTTCCGCGAGCCGCTGCCGCGGATGACGCTCGACACGCTGCCCGACGAGGGCGCCTGGCTGCCGCCGTTCCGGTCGCTGCGATCACTGCTGGAGCCCCGTCGATGAACCCGGCCCTGGCGTCGGCGGCGTGACCGCGCTCCGCCTGACCGCGCCGGTCGCGCTGCCCTGCGACCCGGGCTGCTCGGTGCTGCGCGACGCCGTCGTCGACGTGGACGCCGAGGGCCGGATCGCCTGGGTCGGCCCGCGGGCCGAGGCGCCGGCGTCCGACGCGCCGGTGCGGAACCTGCCCGGGCTGCTGATGCCCGGACTGGTCAACACCCACTGCCACACCCCGATGACCATGCTGCGCGGCATGGGCGGGGACCTGCCGCTGCTGCGCTGGCTCCAGGACGTCATGTGGCCGGCCGAGGGCCGGCTCACCGCCGAGGACGTCCACGCCGGGATGGTCTCGGGCTGCATCGAACTGCTCCGCACCGGCTGCACGACCAGCGTCGAGATGTACTTCTTCACCGACGCGGTGATCGACGCGGTGCGGACGGTGGGGTCCAGGGCCGTCGTGACGCCCGGGATCATCGCCGTGCCGGGCTGGGATCGGCTGGGCAGCTGGGAGGACATGCGCGACGACGTGTCCGCCCGCATCGACGCCGACGGGCTGCGGTCGGGCCCGGGTGAGCGGATCGAGCTCGGCTACGGCCCGCACGCCGCCTACACGCTGCCGCCCGAGGCGCTGGCGTCGGTGGGCGAGCACGCCCGGGAGCGCGGGGCGCTGGTGCACATCCACGTCGCCGAGTCGGCGGAGGAGGACCTCGCGCAGCGCGCCGCGTACGGCTCGGTGCCCGCGATGCTCGACGGGCTCGGCGTCCTGGGCGGGCGGGTGCTGGCCGCGCACGGGGTGCAGCTCTCCGACGCCGACATCGCCACGCTGGCCGGCCGGGGTGCCGCGGTGGCGCACTGCCCGGGTTCGAACGCGAAGCTCGCCGCCGGCATCGCGCGCGTGGTGGACATGCGCCGGGCCGGGGTGCGGCTCGGGCTGGGTACCGACGGCCCCGCGTCCGGCGACGACCTGGACCTGTGGCACCAGGCCCGGCTCGCCGGGCTGCTGGCCCGGGTGAGCAGCGGCGACGCCGCCGCGCTGACCGCCGCCGAGCTGCTGGTGCTCGCGACCCGCGACGGCGCCGCCGCGATCGGCCGCGACGACCTGGGCGCGCTGGAGCCCGGCCGATGGGCGGACGTGGTGCACGTGGCGCTGGACGACCCGGCGTTCGTCGCGCCCGAGGACGACGCCCAGCTGCTGTCCAACCTGGTGTGGGCCGGCGGCGCACGGCTGGTCCGGGACGTGTGGGTGGCCGGCGAGCAGGTCCTCGACGCCGGCGAGCCGACCCGGATGGACCGGGTCGCGGCGCAGGAGGCCGTGCGCGCGGTCGCGGCCCGGTTGCGCCGGGGCTGAGCGCGCTGCGGGGCCGCCACCGGACCCGCAGCCGGGTGACGCCAGGTGGAGCCACCCGGCCACACCGGCACAGCCATCCGGTCGACCCGGCGACCCGGTCACACCCACTCGGCCTCTCGGGAGGGGGCGACTCGCCGTCCCGTAAGGGGCGACTCGCCCTCCCGAAAAGGGCGACTCGCCCTCCCGAAAAGGGCGACTCGCGGGTTAGGGGCCGAGGAGGGTGGTGAGGTGCTCGTTCGCGAAGCGGCGTTCGGGGTCCAACCGGTCGCGGGCCGCCCGGAAGTCGCCCAGCCGCGGGTAGGCCAGCTCCACCTCGTCGGCGGTCCAGTCGTGCCGGCCGGCCCAGTGCGGGCGCCCGTCGGCCGCCCCCAGCACGGAGCCGACCAGGCCGAACAGCGGACCGGGATCGACCCCGCGCGGGGATCGCACCGCGATCCACGCCGTGGCCCGCCCGGATGCCGGATGCAGCCAGCCGGTCTCCGCCGCCCCCACCCGGATGCCGATCGGCGCGCGCAGCTCGAGGCCGCGCGCCGTGGTCGCCGCGCTGAGCTCGCGCAGCACCGGGCCGAGGGCCTCCCGGGGCACCGCCCACTCGGTGAGCTCGTGGCGCTGCGGGCGGGAATCAGGCAGCAGCCGGTAGGCCGGGCCGGTCACGGCGCCGCCCCAGCGCGCCGAGCGTCGCAACGTGGGCGCCAGCCGGGACACCATCCGGCCCAGCGCCTCCGCGGATCCGGTGGCCGCGGCGCGGACCGGGTCCCGATGGGCCGGCTCGGCCCGGCCGCCGGCATCGTCCGGGTCGACGGGGTCCCCCCAGCGCGCCAGGGCCTCCCCGCTGGGCACGTGCAGTTCGACCTCGGCCCACCGGTGCGTGTCGAGGACCCCGCCGCCGCCCAGCAGCTCGGCGGCCTCGCCGGGCTCCTCGTGGACGTGCAGCAGGAACGCCGGCACGGTCCGCAGCTCCACCTCGGTGAGCACCCCGAGCGCACCGAGACCGACGCGCACCGCGTCGAGCTCCGGGCCCTCGATGCGCCGGACCGCGCCCACCCCGTCGATCAGCCGCGCCCCGGTGACCAGGGCGGACAGCGACCCGACGGCGGCCCCGCCGCCGTGCGTCCCGGTACCGATCGCGCCGGCGACGGTGATCGCATCGGTGTCCGGGACGACCTCGAGGGTGCGCCCGTGCTCGGCCAGCGCGGCGTACAGCCCGGCCAGGGTCGCCCCGGCCCGGACCCGCACCCGATCGGTTCCGATGGCCACGACGCCGGTCAGGGCCGAGCAGTCCAGCTGCACGTCCCCGGTGACCGAGAGCGGGCTCCACGAACGGCCGGCGCCGACCGGGCGGATCCGGAGCCCGCGATCGGCCGCGCGCGCGATCGCGGCCACCACCCCGGCCTCGTCCAGGGGCCGATCCGTCGCCCGCGGCCGGCACTCCAGCCCGCCGGACCAGTTGGTCCACATCCGGGAGAGCCTAGAACGTCGCGTGCGGGTCCCGTTTGATCCACCGGAGCGGTTGGTCAGCGTTTCGGCCCGCGCCGCAACGCCGATCGGCGAACTCACGGGAACCGGGCGCCCCTGCGATCCGTCGAGTACGGCCATGACGTACCAGGGGTTCGCAGTCCATACCGATGCCATGCGCACGCACGCCGGACGGCTGCGGGAGGCAGCGGGCCGGTTCGGCGGGGCGGGGAGCACCGCGGCCGCCGTCACGCTGCACACCGACGCGTTCGGCCTGATCGGCACCGCGCTCGCGGGCGATGCGCTCACCTTGGCCGGCCTCGCGGCCGGCGGGCTGAGTGCGCAGGCTGTGGCCGTGGATCTCGTCGCCCGTGGGATCGACGAGATGGCCGACGCCTACGACGAGGTCGAGCGCCGCATCCGCGACGGGTTCGGCCGATGAGTGCGCCGGGGCTGGTCGTGGAGCCGGTGGCGGCCCCGGCCGACCCGACCGAGGGCGCCCGGTTGCTCGACAGCGTCGCCGACGTGGCCGACGCGCTGCAGGCCGGGGACTGGGCCGGCGGCCTGCTCGGCCTCATGAGTGGCGGCACCGAGATCGCCGCGTTCCTGCAGGATCCGCTCGCCGAGCTGATCGCCGCCGGACTGGGCTGGCTGATCGAGCACGTGCCCCAGCTGCGCGAGCCGTTCGACCAGCTCGCCGGTGACCGGGCCGCGATCGAGGCGCTCGCCCTGACCTGGCGCCGCATCGCCGAGGAGGCCGAGGAGGCGGCCACCGGCCTGTGTGGGGCCGTCGATGCCGACACCGCCCCCTGGCGCGGCCCGGCGATCGAGGCCTACCGGCCCGTCGGGTACCGCCTGGCGACGACGGGGTCGGTGGCCGCCGGCGCGGCCGGGGTCGCGGCGGTCATCGTGGAGAAGGCCGGCCATCTGGTGCTGGCCGTCCGGGCGGTGGTGCGCGACGAGCTCGCGAAGGCGGCCGCCGACCTGATCGCGACGTTCCTGCGCAGCCTCGTCCTCGTCGGCACCGGGGTCGGGGTGGTCGCGCTCGCCGGGCTCCTGGTGCAGCGGGCGCTGAGCTGGGCGGGCCGGCTGCTGGAGTGGGTGCGGCGGGTCGGCGAAGCGCTCACCGTGCTCCGGGGCCTGATGGACCGGCTCGTCCCGGCGCTGCGTCCGGGCCCGGGTCCGATGGCCGGGCCGCGGATCCCGGGCGTTCCCCGGCCGCCGCGCTTCCCGGCCGCTGCACCGCGCGACCCGGACGGGATGCGCCCGCCGGCCGGGCGGGGCGGCGGACCCGGGCCCGTCGACGCCGGGTGGCCGCTGGCGGTGGAGGTCGGCAAGGAGGACCACCAGGAACCGCCCGTGACGACGTGAGACTCCTGATCCGGTCCCGGACACGACGGAGGGCCGGGGCCGCGATCCGGGTGGTCGTCCGGATCGTGGGCCACCGGCCCTCATCGTGCGGCGACCCGCTCCCCAGCGGTCGCTGCCACCCGCGGCGCCGTCGGCGCCGCGGGGACGTCACCAGTCGTGCCCGGCTCCCGCGCGGACCGCGGTCAGCTGGCGGTGCCGACCGGGACGCTCCGGCATCGCGTGTGCGCCCTCGGAGCGACGCACCCGCTGGACGGGCTCGCGGGACGGCGCCGGCACCAGGGCCTGGACCGGGATGGGCGCGGTCAGCGGGTCGCGGCGGAACGCGACGAGCGGATCCACCGGCGGGGCCGAGCGGACCGGCGG
>NZ_JAAXLA010000002.1 GCF_012911935.1 Pseudonocardia acidicola
GGGCGGTGGTCGTCGGCGGGGTCGTCGCCGGCGAGGCCGTCTCGGCCGGGGCCGCCGGCGAGGCCGTCTCGGCCGGGGTCGCCGGCGGGGCCGTCAGGGCGGTCACCGGCGGGGTTGTCGGCGCGGCCGCGATACCGGTGCCGCCGGGCAGGCCGGTCGCCGGCGGCTGCGGGGCGGCCTGCGCACCCTGGACCGTGGCGCTCTCCGCGATCGCGGCGGCCGCCGATTCCGCCTCCGGCGGCTGCGGGTCGCCCGGTTGCGGCAGCACCGGCGGGAGCGGTGCGACCGGGGCGCGGAACTCGGTGTCCGCGGGACCCGACGGTTCGGCGGGGGCCGGGGGCACGTCCGGCAGCACACCGGGGGTCAGCGATCCGGGTTTCGCCGCCGGCCGGGTGGCGCCGAGGTAGTCGTCGCCGCGGTAGCGGTAGAACGCCACCTGTACGGGCTTGCCGAACGTCGGGGCGTTGACCATCCGGCCGGCCCCGATGTACATGCCGACGTGGTGAACCTTGGCCGGCGTGCCGTAGAAGACGAGGTCACCGGGCTGCAACGGGGCACCGGTGGGGACGTGCGGGCCTGCGTAGTACTGGGAGTGCGCGGTCCGCGGAAGCCGGACACCGGCGATGCCGTAGGCGTACGTGGTCAGCCCGGAGCAGTCGAAGCCGGCGTCGCCGTTGGCCGGGCCGTCACCACCCCAGACGTAGGGCAGGCCGATCTGGGCCATGGCGCTGGCGACGGCGACGCGGGCCCGGTCGTCGGGCGCGTCGGTGGTGAAGGCGGCGGGCCGTGGTTCCGCCGCCCTCACATCTGCCGGGGTCCCGGCGGCGGTGGCCACGGCAGGTGCCACCCGGTCGGCGGTGACAGCGAGGGAGTTCGCCGACGGCGCCGGGTCGGTCACGCCGCCGGCCCCGGCATCCAGGGGCGCGACAGCGGGGACGGTGCCGACCGTGACCGCACCGAGCACGGCGGCGAGCACCCAGCCGGCAGCGGCCGTACGTCCCCCGCAAGGAAGCGGGCGGTGGGGGGCGATGGTCGTGGTTGCCCGAGAGGGTCGGCGCACTGGCACGATGTCGAGCATGTGGGGCCGAACGTTTCGCGGCCAGCCCACGGACTGGGGAGCGCGAACCCCTCAACGAGGGGGTCGTCCAGCGCCGGCACCAGCGCTGTGACGTGCGACGACATCATGCGGGAACATCGTCATCGGTTCGATCGCCGGGTCAGCGGTAGCCACCGGCGACGCGGCGCCGCGACGTGGACCAGCACAGGGCGTGCCGCGCCGGTGGCCCGTCGGGGACCGCGTCCTCGGGGTGCACCAGGTGCACCGCCGTGGTGTCCACACCGGGCGCGGGCCGGACCAGCGACCGCACGGCCAGCCCCGCGTCGCCGGCGAGCACGGCGAGCCGGTCGACCACCGTGACGTCGACCTCGCGGGCGTCGCGTTCCAGCAGCGACACGAGCTCGGCGACTCGCGGCGAGGTGACCGCGACGCAGCCGAACCCGAGCGAGCCGTAGAACGCCTCGACCCGCGCCCGCGAGGCGGCGTCCACACCGGACACCACCCGCGGGCTCTCCGGGCCGCGGGCGGGCTCCGGGCTGTACCCGAGCGCGAAGTCGGTCCCGGCACGCAGCCCGGAGAGGAACTCCAGCGTCGGCAGCACGACCTCCTCGGTCGTGCCGGGGCGGGCCGTCGACTCCAGCACGACGAGGGTGCCCGGGCGCAGGTACTCGGCGATCACGGCCGCCGCGATCTCCAGCGTGTTGTGTCCCGGGCCCGCATCGCGCGGGGCGGCGGGCACCGCCAGCACTGCGACGTCGAGCCCCGCGCAGCACACCGGATCGGTGGCGACCCGGAGGTCACCGGAACGCCGGCCGGCCGCGCGCTCGCGGTCCGCCGACGCGAGGTCCTCGATCCGCCCGCCCCAGGGATCGAACCGCACGGTGTCGTGCCCGGCCATGGCCGAGCGGCGGGCGGAGATCGCGCCGGCGCGGCCCTGGCCGACCACGACCACGCGCGGCCGCGCCGCGGCGGTCATGACGGGTCCCCCGCCCCGGCCGGGAGGGGACCGACCGGGACGGGGAGAGCGGGGGTGGATGGGGACACGGGGAGCTCCTGGAAGTGGCGGGCCACCCGGGCACGGGCGGCGGATGTCCCCGTCGCCGGCCTGGCGCCGGTGCCGAGGAATTCCACGACCGAGAGTGCGGTCCGGCGGCACCGGCGGGCAATACGACCCTGGTGCTAGTACCCGGCCCCGGGTACTAGCACCATCGGCCAGCTCCCCGGTGTCCCGCCCGCGCGGCACGATCGAACGTGTCACGACCGCCAGTACCGTCCGCGCCCGACCGGACGCCGGCACGGAACGGAACGCACAGCGTCGTCCTGACCGCCCCGCCGCCGGATCCGCGCCGGGCCCGCGCCACCCGCCTGGCGCGCCGCACCGCGCAGGCCGGGGCGCTGCTGACGGCGGCGTTCGGACTGCTCGTGCTGTGGCAACTGCTGTTCGCCCCGCAGCTCGACGTGTGGCCCGGGCCGGACTCGGCGCCGCCGCGACCGGCCCCGCTCAGCGTTCCGTCGGATGCAGGTGCTCTCGTGCCCACAGGGCCGCTTGCACCCGGTCGCTGACCCCGATGCCCTGGAAGGCGTTCGTCAGGTGCGCCTTGACGGTGCGCTCGGTGATGCCCAGCCGGCGGGCGATCTGCTTGTTCGCCAGCCCCTCGGCGACCAACGTGAGCACCTCGCTCTCCCGCTGGGTCAGCTCCCGCGACGCGGGCGCGCGGTGCCGGCGGTCGAGCAGCACGCGGCCCGCCCGCGGGTCCAGCGGGGCGCCGCCGGTGTGAGCCGCGCGGATCCCGTCGAGCAGCGCGTCCGGGTCGGTGTGCTTGAGCAGGTAGCCCTGCGCGCCGGCGTCGAGCGCGTCCATGATCCTCGACTCGTCGCCGTAGGAGGTCAGCACCACGACCCGCGCCGCCGGCAGCTCCGTGGTGATGCGGGCGGTGGCCCGCACGCCGTCGACCACGGGCATCGCGAGGTCCATCAGGACGACGTCGGGGCGCAGCTCGCCGGCCAGCGCGCAGGCCTGCTCGCCGTCGCCGGCGGTGCCGACGAGCTCGATGTCGTCGGCCGTGCCGAGCAGCTGCTCGAGGCCCTGGCGGACGATGGCGTGGTCGTCCACGACCAGCACTCTGATCACCGGGCCGGCACCTCGAGCATCAGCGTCGTGCCGGCCCCGGGCGCGGACTCCACGATCAGCGCCGCGCCGACCTCGTGGGCCAGGTCGGCCAGGGCGCGCAGGCCCAGGTGCCCGGGGCGGGAGGGCAGGTGCTCCAGATCCATCCCGCGCCCGTCGTCGGTGATCCTCAGCACGGTGGCGCCGTCCTCGGCGGTCACCCGGATGTCCACTCGGGAGGCGGCGGCGTGGGCGACCACGTTCCGCAGGCCCTCCTGGGCGACCCGGTAGATCAACTCGGTCTCGGCGACGCCGAGCCGGTCCAGCGGCGCCGTGATGGCCACCTCGGCCTCGATGCCGTGCGTGCCCGGCCCGGCGGCCAGGTCGGCCAGCGCGGCGGCCAGCCCCTCCTCGTAGAGGTTCGGCGGGTAGATCTCGACGAGCAGCGAGCGAAGCGACTGCACGGCCTGCCGCACCCGGTCCGCGGCCTCCCGGGACTGCCGGGCATCGGCCCCGCCGCGACGCGTGGCGGCCCCGAGCGAGAACGCCACGCCGGCGAGGTTCTGCACGACGCCGTCGTGCAGGTCGGCGGCGATCCGCCTGCGTTCGGCGTCGGTCGCCTCGATGGCCCGGCGCAGCAGCGCCTCGCGCTGTGCCTGGTTACGCCGCAACCGGCGGGCCATCGCGATCGCGATCGGGGCCTGGGCCAGTGACAGCAGCAGCAGTGCGCCGAGGCTGTACGGGGCGAACCGCAGCCAGATCCGCTGGCCGGCCCGGGTGACGCCGGCGTAGCGGTAGTAGGCCTCGAACAGCACCCTCTCCCCGTTGGGAGTGCGCACCGGCAGGTAGACCTCGAGCAACTCGGTGTCGCGGTTCTCGTAGCGGTTCTCCGGATCCGACAGGTTGCTCAGCTCGGCCTTGGTGGTGCCGGTGACGAAGGAGTCGAGCTCGTCGCCGCGCAGCCCGAACTGCTGACCGATGAGCCGCGGTTCGTCGGAGTACAGGACGCGCCCGGTCCGGTCCCAGATCTTGACCCGGACCAGCCAGTTGCGCAGCACCTCGCGGCGCACCAGGGTGTCCAGCGCCGCGATCGCGCCGGGATCCCCGGTCAGCAACTCGTCCTGCAGGGCCGGCTCGACGGCCACCCCGGCGACCACCCGGGTGGCACGCCGTGCGTCGTCGACGGCCTCCTGGATGCCCAGCAGCCGGCTCGCGTAGGCGGTCACGACCGCGACCACCAGCAACGTCAGCAGCCCGGTCACCGCATAGCGGGTCACCAGCGAGCGGCCGGAGAGCCGCTCCACCTGGATCGAGGCCGATGACGGCCCGGACCCGCGGGCATCCGGCCCGGCCGGCCGGCCGGCGGGCGTCCTCACTGCCACCACGGTTCTCCGGCGCTCGTCTCGCCGGTCAGCGGCCGGCGCGGGTCGGGGTGGTGTCCGCGGCACGGCGCCACGAGGCTCGGCAGGCCCACGATCAGCATCCGGCGTGCCGTCGCTGTCATGCTGCGCATGGCTCTCCCGGCGGCTGTCGACACGCTGACCCGCCGAGTCTGATCGACAGGATCATGCCGTCGTGAGCCGCAAAGGAGGGGTTTGCGCCCCCTCAATCAGGGGTGCCCACGGCGCCGCGCCGAAGACTGCTGAGCGCGGGAGCGCCCGTTCAGAAGCTCAGCAGGCCGCTGATCCGCATGATACCGACCACGACCGTGCCGAACACCGCCACGATCAGCATGGCCAGCCCGAACAGCAGCGTGCACACCACGAACCCCACGGCTCCCGGGAGCCACGACCAGCTCTCAACCACCGCGTCACCTCCACCGGCTGTCGGTCGCCGCAGGGGTTACCCATCGCGGGACCCGGGTCGACGGCGGTGGACCTACAGGTCCGCCCCCGTGTCCGGCTGCGCATCGTCGACAACGGCGTCGGGGTGCCTGCGGACGCGATCGCACGGGCCCCGACGGCCGTCTCGGCCTGCGACTGCTTGCCGACCGGGTCACCGATCTCGGCGGCGTGCTCACCGTGACCGCATCCGCGGACGGCACCGTCGCCGATGCCCGGCTGCCTGTGGGCTGACCTGCGCCGCTGCGCCGACCCTGCAAACACGGGGCCGGGACTCCCTACCCGCGGCCACCTGGTCCCCCGCCGGGCCCGCACCATTCGTGCCGGGCGTTCCGCCGAGGCGATGCGCGCCTGCCGGGCGTGCCGGCGCGGGCTGCAGGACCTGGGTGTGCAGGCCGCCCCGCACACCCGCCGGCTCGCCGCGATGGCGATCGGCCGGCACGCCGAGCAGCAGATCAGCAGCTCCGGGTGACGCCCGCGGCCCGGGCCCCCATAAGTGGGGGGTGCCGATCCCCCGGCCTCGGGCTGTCCGGGCCGGCACGCCGCGGACACGCTCGACGAGCGTGCCGGGCTGCCCGGCGGCGGCACCGTCCGGGGCCGCGCCGCAGCGCGAGAGGATCATCGACGAGGGGATCGAGACATGCTGGTCGGGCTGCAGGCCTGCAGGATCGCCGCCGCCGCCGTGATGTTGGCGATGAGCGCCCTGTCTACGGATGACGCGGGATCCGCTGCTACCGGCGGCGCGCGCCCGCCCGCGGTCGGCTGCACCGTCACCCCGCAGGCCGCCGACTGCCTGCCCGGCACCGGACTCGGCGGTGCCGCCACGTCCGACGGCCAGATCACCGGCCCGGTCGCGAGCGCGCCGTCGTCCGAGGCCCCGGCGCCGCAGAGCACGTCGGCGGCGGCCGGATCGGCGTCGGCCGGATCGGCACCGACGGAATCGTCCGGTCCCGACTCGCCCGCGAACGCCGGTTCCGCCGGCTCGTCGAGCAGCAGCCCGCCGGTGACGCTCACCGGTGACGGCGGAACGTCCGCGGCGCAGATGCACGGCTGGGGTGCCCCGGCCCGCGTCGAGGAGTTCGACGAGGGCCTCGAGCAGTGGAACGTCTACGACGGCCCGGGCCACGCCGGCAACGGGCGGCGCAGCCCCGGCGCCGCCTCGGTCGGGAACGGTTACCTGACCATCACCGGCGACCCGGACGGCACCACCGCGGGCATGGCTTGGAACTTCGGCTCCATGTACGGCCGCTGGGAAGGCCGGATCAAGGCCCCCGCCAGCGATCCGTCCTACAACGCGCTGCTGCTGCTGTGGCCCGACGCGGAGAACTTCCCCGTCGGCGGCGAGATCGACTTCATGGAGATGATGGACCCCACCCGCCAGAAGACCAACGCCTTCCTGCACTACGGCGCCGACAATTCCCAGATCGGCGGCGAAGTCGGCATCGACGCCACGCAATGGCACAACTGGGCCGTCGAATGGACCCCGACGAAGATCACCACCTTCGTCGACGGCCAGGAATGGTGGTCCACCACCGACACCTCGGCATTTCCGCCCGGGCCGATGCACATGACCATTCAGCTCGACTGGTTCCCCAAGGGCGGCGCCGTCCAGCAGTCCCGGATGTACGTGGACTGGGTGCGGTTCTACCCGGTCGACGGCACCGGAGTCTCGCCGCTGGAGAACAACACCACCGCGAATCCGGTCGGTGCCGCGGGCGTCACCGGCACCCCGTCGGCGGTCCCGGCCCGGTCCACGACCGCCACCACGCGGACCACCGCCCCGCCGGCGCCGGCCGCGACGAGCACCACCACGACCCCGGCCGCGCCGGCCACCCCGACGGCTCCGGCCACGTCGGCCACCCCGACGGCTCCGGCCACGTCGGCCACCCCGACGACCCGGGCCACGTCGACCCGCACGACGACCACGACCCCCACGACCACCGCGCCGCCCGAACCCCTCGCGGACCCGACCACCTCGATCGGCGCCGCATCGACCACGCCCGAACCCGCGGCCCCCACCGCCGGGGCCGCCGGCTGAGCCGCCATCGGCACGCCGAGCGATGATCCGGACCCCGGCCCCACGTCGTCCCCCAGCGACGTGGGGCCGGCTGCTGTCCGGGTTCAGGCCGCGGTGAGGACGACCCAGCTGCCGGGGCCGGTCGCGGCCAGCGCGACCAGCGCGCCACGCGGAGCAGCCGCCAGCAGCCGGGCCGCGGCGACGCTCGTCACGTCCACCGCGCGGTCCCGCACGGTGAACGTCCGCGTCGACCCGGCCGAGTAGCGGACCGTGATCGGTGCACCCACGAGCACGCCGTCGACCAGTGCGGGCGAGCCGAGCGTGATCACCGTGTGACCGCCGCTCGACCACACCCCACCGCCCCCGGCGGGGGCCTCCGGCAGCCCGGTGGCCCGTTGCGCGACCGGTGCGAGCTCGACCGTCCCGCCCGGCAGCGTCGCCGCGGTCGCCGTCGCCGGCACGGCGATCCGCGGAGCCGCGGTGCTGGCCGGCGGCGGGGCCACCGGAGCCGGCGTGCCCGAACGGGCGGCGACCGACGGCGCCGATCCTGCGGTAGTCGATGCGGGCGACGGCGTCCGGGCCGGTGGGGTCGTGGGAGCCGGTGGCCCAGCGGGCGCCGGCCCCGCGCGCCCCGGACCCGGTCCGGGCGTAGGCCCGCCGGGCACGGTCCCCGGGTCCGCAGCGGTGAACGGGCCGGCCGTGCCCGACGGCGCGGCGGGCTGCGCGCCGGGGCCGTTGCGGACCACGCCCGGCGACCCGTCGGCCGGAGGCCGGCCCGGTATGGGCACGACCAGCTGCACAGTGCTCGGCGTGTGCGCCGATTCCTCGTCGGCCGCAGCGATCGCGGCCGCCGCGGTGACCGCCTCCGGGGGCAGCGCGACACCCGGCTCCGGCAGTGGTCCCCGGGGCAGCGGGGCCGGCGGCGCGTCGAAGATCAACGGCGACGCCGCCGGGTCGGACGGCTGCGACGCCTGCGGCGCCTCCAGCAGCAGCCCCGCGAGCGGCACACCGGTGGCGGCCGGACGGGTCGCACCGAGGTAGTCGTCGCCGCGCCACCGGTAGTAGGCGGTCTGGACGGGCTTGCCGAACGTCGGCGCGTTCACCATCCGGCTGTCGCCGATGTACATGCCGACGTGGTGCACCTTCCCCGGAGAGCCGTAGAAGATCAGGTCACCGGGTTGCAACGGGGCGCCCGCCGTGACGTGCGGGCCACGGTTGTACTGGGTCTGCGCGGTGCGCGGGAGCGCGATCCCGGCGGCGGCGTAGCTGAACGTGGTGAGGCCCGAGCAGTCGAAGCCGCGGTCCCCGTTGGCCGGACCGTTGCCTCCCCACTGGTAGGGCAGCCCGATCTGCGCCATCGCGGTCTGCACCGCGACCTCGGCCCTGCCGTCGGGCACGCGGTTGGTGAACTCGGCCGGCCGCAGCTGCAGCGTCGAGGCCGGTTCGGCGTTCGGCGCCGAGGCCCGGGACCCGCCGGACAGCAGCCCGCTGAGCACGCCGCCGGTGCGCGGCGTGTCGCCGGGGTGGCCGTGCGCAGCCGCAGTGGAGTCCGAGGCGGCGCGCACCGTGACCGTCGTGACGGGGCTCGCGGACGGCGGGGTGCCGAACGTCATCACACCGAGCAACGCGGCCAGTGCCCACGTCGACGTGGTGAACCACCGGCGCCGGCCACCACCGGTCCGCAGGTCCGGCACCCGATCATCGCGCATCGTCATGTCGGGCCTTCCCGAATGGTCGACTGTGGATGGCCAACCGAGCATGCCGGGTGCGCCCGTAGCCGTCACCACGCACACGGGCGATATCTCAAGCGTTCGTGCGGAGCCGAACGGACTACACTCCGTGCAGGTCAGAAGGCCGACCCTCGTCGCGCGGCCGCCGCCGGACAGCAGCGATCCGAGCGGGATGAAGATCTGCGAGACGGGCTTCTCGATCGCTCCGGATCCTCCGGGCGATCGCGGTGCCGGTCCGGCCCACGGTCGTTCGGGGACGACCGGACCGAACCCCGGCAGGCCGGATCTCGCCGGCGTACCGAGAACGGACACGGTTCGCGGCCGCGACGTGCTTGGCTAGCGGCATGGACTTCGTCGACGTGGTCGATTCCGGTGGGGTGCGCACGCTGACCCTGAACGAGCCGAAGCGACGCAACGCGCTGTCGCTGGAGATGCGGGTGGAGTTGCGCGACGCCGTGCGCGCTGCGATGGACGACGCGCGCTGCCGGGTGGTGGTGCTGACCGGGGCGGGCGGGTTCTTCTGCGCCGGCGGGGACATCAGCTCGATGAGCGCGGACCCCGCAGCCGGCGAGTACCGGCTGCGGGTGCTCTCCGAGCTGGCCGAGGCGCTGGCGGGCGGCCCCAAGCCGGTGGTCGCCGCGGTCGAGGGCGGCGCGTTCGGCGCGGGGCTCTCGCTCGTCGCGCTCGCCGATCACGTCGTGGCTGCCGACGACGCCCGCTTCTGCGCCTCGTTCGGCACCATCGGCCTCGGCACCGACGGCGGCCTGTCCTGGTCGCTGCCGCGCCGGATCGGCCGGGGCCGCGCCACCGAGATGATCATGTTCGGCGAGGTGATGGAGGCGGCGCAGGCGCAGCGGATCGGCCTGGTGGAGCGACTGACGGCTCCCGGCACCGCGCTCGAGGCCGCACAGCACCGCGCGGCGTTGTTGGCGGCCCGGTCCCGGGATGCGCTGGCCGCGAACAAGGCCGCCCTCAGCGGTGCGCACGCCGACCTGACAGCCCTGCTGGCCACGGAGAAGGAGGCCCAGCTGACGCTACTGGCCGGGCCGGACTTCGCGGAGGGCCGGGCAGCGTTCTTCGAGAAGCGGAAGGCGGTCTTCCCGGCCTGACCCGGACTCGTCAGACGACGCGCAGCCAGAGGTTCGTCGCGCCCGGTGCGTGGGTCAGGCTGACGCGTTCGAGCTTGACGTTGGTCCCGCCCGGGTGGTCGAACAGCCGGACGCCGTCGCCGAGCATGACGGGCGCGACGCACACGAGGATCTCGTCGAGCACGCCCGCATCGAGGCACTGCCGGGCGACCTCGGCGCCGAGAACGTTGACATATTTGTCACCGGCGGCGGCCTTGGCCGCGGCGACGCCGCTGTCGAGGTCGGCGACGAAGGTGACACCCGGCACCGGCGTCGCGGGGGCGTGGTGGGTGAGCACGAACTGCGGGCCGCTCCACCCGCCACCGAACGGCTTGCCCTCCTTGTCCGGGACGCCCTTGTGCGGATCGTCGCCGCGGAAGGTGCGGTTGCCGACGAGAAGCGCACCGATCTTGCCGATCACCTCGTCGATGGGCGGGTTGGGCCCGAGGTGCTCGGTCAACCAGGACATGTCGCCACCGGGGCCTGCGATGAAGCCGTCCAGTGACATGGTGGCTGAGTACAGGATCTTGGCCATGGCCTACCTCCGTCGAGATCACTGTGGTTCTTGCCTGTTGAGACCCCGGATCGCGGCCGAACTCATCGGTGCCGGATTCGCGATCGCGAATCGATTCCCGACAGCCTTGCGGTGGCGCCCGTTTCGTCGGTTTTCGACCGTATGTTCGAGTCATGGAAGCGGAACCGGCGGGATGGGCGGAGATATCGCCCGGCCCCGAACTCGGTGCCGCGCTCGACGGCCTGGATCTCGCGACGGTGCCGAACGCCGAGGTGGTCGGGGTGCTGTTCGCGAGCTGGCAGATCTCGCACGCGAACGCCCGGTTCTTCGAGGCGATGGTGGAGGTCGGCCGCGCGGTGCCGGTCCCCGGCGGCGCGGCGAGGCGCGCTCCACCCGGCTCCGGACACATCCGGGATCGGTTGGAGCGCGCCCGGGTGGCACGCCGGCCGGTGGCAGGCCAATCGGGTGCGCACCTCAGGGCGCGAACTCCCGGCCCAGCAACTGCCGAGCCACCACCAGTTTCGCTATCTGTGCCGTCCCGTCGCCGATCTGCAGACCGATCACGTCGCGCAGCCGCTGGCCCTGCGGGTTGTCCGTCGACCAGGCGGCGTGACCGAAGGTGAGCAGGGCCTGGTGCACGACCTCCATGCCGAGCTTGGGCGCCCACCACTTGGCCATGTTGGCCTGCACGGTGTGGTCCAGGCCCTGGTCCTTGCGCCACAGCGCCTCGTAGCAGAGGTGCCGGGCCCCGGCGAGGTAGGTCGCCGACTCCACCAGCGGGAACGCCAGGCCCTGGTTCTTCCCGATCGGGGCGCCGAACGCCTCCCGGGTCCGGGCGTAGTCGAACGCGTCGTCCAGTGCGGCCGCCGCGATGCCCAGGCACATCAGCCCGATGATCGCCCGGGAGTAGTCGAACCCGCGCATCACCGACACGAACCCGGCTCCGTCGGCGCCGATGAGATCGTCCCGGCCCACCCGCAGCCCGTCGAAGTACAGCGACGCGCGACCGATCGACCGGCTGCCCAGGTCGTCGAGCGGGGTGCGGGACAGGCCCGGAGCGTCCAGCCGCACGAAGAACGCACTGATCCCGCGAGCACCAGCACCGCCGGTCCGCGCGAACACCACCGCGACGTCGGCGTACATGCCCAGCGTGATCGAGGTCTTCTCCCCCACCAGCCGCCAGCCGTCGCCGTCGGGCTCGGCGCGCAGCGTCAGGTGCGCGGCATCCGAGCCGGCGCCGGGCTCGGTCAGGCACAGCGCCGGCACCGTCTCCCCCGATGCGATCGGCGGCAGCCAGCGCGCGAGCTGCTCCTCGGTCGCGTTGGCGACCAGGATGTCGGCGATCAGGGCGCTGTTGAGCAGCAGGTAGCACACGTTGACGTCGGCGCGGGAGATCTCCTCGGCGGCCAGTCCGGTGGTCACGGCGTCGGCCCCCTGGCCGCCGAACCGCTCCGGGATCCGCAGCCCGGTCAACCCCATGCCGGCCAGTTGTCCCGGCAGCTCCGGGCGCATCACGCCGGCCCGGTCGTCGGACTGGTAATGCGGCGCGAGCGCCGTCGTAGCGAACCGTCGAAGCTCTTTGCGGAAAGACTCCTGGTCGTCGTCGAAGGCGAAATCCACGCCGCGTCCACCCCGCTCCGTTGCCGGTGAGTGCTTATGGTGCCTTCTGCGACGCTAGTGCCCGCCGACGGCGCCGCCCAGGGGTCGCGGCGGCGCACGGAAGTGGTGGGACATTGGCCCTGCAAGTCGCCGACGCCGGGGTCGGCGTGATGCTGCCGAGCTTCGACCCGTTCCGGCTGGGCCCGCCGCCGCTGGTCCGCGGTGCGCGGCTCGCCGAGGAGCTGGGGTTCGACTCCGGCTGGGTCGGCGACCATCTGAGCTTCCACCCGCCGGTGCTCGACGCACTCTGCGCGCTCTCGGCCGCCGCGGCCGGCACCGAGCGGCTGCTCCTGGGGGCCGGCGTGCTGCTGCTGCCGCTGCGCAATCCGGTGTGGACGGCCAAGCAGGTCGCCACGGTCGCGACCCTGGCGCCCGGCCGGGTGCTGCTCGGCGCGGGCGTCGGGGGCGAGAACCCTGCGGAGTTCGAGGCGGCCGGGGTGCCGGTGACCGAGCGCGGCGCCCGGCTCGACGAGTCGGTGCAGATCATCGCTGCGTTGCTGCGCGGCGACGCCGTCGACCATCCCGGTCCGCTGCTGCCCACCCGCTCGCCCGCTCTCGAGCCGGTGCCCGACCCGGTCCCACTGATCATCGGGGGACGCTCGGACGCCGGGCTGCGCCGCGCCGCCCGGGTCGCGGACGGGTGGCTGGGCGTGTGGACCTCGCCGGACCGGCTGCGCCGCGCCCACGAACGGCTGCGCGAATGCGCCGAGCAGTACGGCCGGCCGCCGTGCACACCGCTGATGATGGTGTTCACGCACGTCACCGCCGGTGCGCAGAGCCGGGAGTCGGCGCGGGAGGAGGCCGCACGGTTCGTCGCCGGGCAGTACGGGCTGCCGCTGGCGGCGGTGGAGCGCTGGAGTCTGATCGGCGGCGCCCACGAGGTCGCCGAGGGCCTCGCGGCGCTGCGGGCGGCCGGCGCGGCGGGTTTCGTGCTGTTCCCGGCCGCGGCCGATCCGCTGACCCAGTACGAGCGGCTCGCAACGGTCCGCGGGCATCTCGACGGGTAACCCGACCCCCGTTCCACCCGGTCCTGGGTTATCGAGGCCTGCTCCTCGCTCACCCCGACGTGGCCGAGCCGGCGATCGTGGCCATGCCTCGAGCTGGTCGACACGCTCCCCCGGACCCTCACCGGCAAGATCCAGAAGTTCGCGCTGCGCGAGTTGGCGGCTGCCACCGCTCGTGCGCGGCACATGGCGCTGGAGCACCACGTACCGCGCACAGGCGGCGCAGCCGCTACCCGGCGAAGGGGCCGATCACCGGCTTCCACTCGACGACCTGCTGGTCCACCACCACGCCCTCGGAGACGTAGGGGTCGCCGTCCAGCAGGGTCTTCAGCTCGTCCTGGCCCGCGGCCTCGACCACCAGCACGCCGCCGGTGCCGTCCACGAAGGGACCGGCCTCCTTCAGCTTGCCCTGACCGACGAGTTCCTTGAGGTAGGCGCCGTGCCCCGCACGGGCTCCGTCGATCACCGAGGTGTCGTCGGTGTAGCGCCAGATGACGGCATAGAACGACATCCGATCTCCTTCTCTCGAACAACCTGGGGCGAGACGGCGAGCGAGCTCGGGGCCTGCGCGGGCGCGGGAGCCGGGGTCGATGCGACGGGCCCGCCGGCGAACGTGGTGACCACCGACGCGTTGGGGTCCAGGGTCCCGGCCTTGATCGCCTTCTCCTGGTAGGCGATCTCCCGCTCGAGCGCCCGGTTGTCGCCGCGCGCCCGCGCGGTGAGCATCCGGGCGGCTGTCGGGGTCAGCGTGCAGGTTCCCGGGATGCCCGGCGCGTGCCCGCACGCCCCGCCACTGCCGGTCCGCGGCTCGACGGGCCTGGGCTCCGGCGCACCGGTGAGCAGCGCCCCGCCGAACTGCCGGCGGGCCGGTGCCCCGCACCGGCCGCACGCGGCCTCGGCCGGCACGGGACGCGCGACCCAGTGCTCGGTGCGCGCCCCGCAGCCGCGGCAGCGGTAGTCGACGAGGACACCCATCAGTCGATGGCCTCGCCGAGGGCCTTCAGCTTCGCCCAGTCATCGGGGTCGTGCTGAATGATGATCGTGGCGTCGTTGGCGTGCGCGATCTGCTTGAGCCTGCGGATCGAGTGCACGGCGTCGAGCGTGCTGTAGTCCGACGGCATCGGCAGGTCGTCGGACAGCGCCTCCGGCACGTGCACGGTGTCGCCGGTGAGCATGATGTTCTGGTTCGGCAGCCGGACGAGCACGCTGCTGTTGCCGGGGGTGTGCCCGGGCAGGCTGAGGATCTGGATGCTGCCGTCGCCGAACAGGTCGTGGTCGCCGGTGAGCGGGTTCCAGTTGAAGCCGCGGGCAGGCTCGATGTCGGCGGTGCGGAAGAACACCGACGCCGCGGGCATCGGCCAGTAGGCGTAGGCCAGGTCCGGCGCCCCGATGTAGAACCGGGCGTTCGGGAAGAGCTTGATCGCGCCGGTGTGGTCGAAGTGCGAGTGCGTGATGATCACGTGGGTGATGTCGTCGGCCTTGAAGCCGACGGCCTCCAGCTGCTTGTCCACCCGCAGGTCGGAGGTGTACTCCAGGCCGAGGTGGGTGGCGAGTTCGCCGTAGGTGCCTTCCGGGTCGTCGACGGCCTCCGGGGCGATGCCGGTGTCGACCAGCACCAGCCCGCGGGGGTGCTGGATGACGTAGGTCGGGACCGGGATGTAGATGTTGCCGGTGCCGCCGACGACCAGCAGGCCGCGGTCCAGAGTGAACTTCGCGCCGTCGAGTGCCCACAGCTTCGTGGCTGTGCCGGTTGTCATCGTGAGGCGTCCTCTCCCGTGGGCGACGACCCGGAGGACGACGGATGTCGGCCCAGCGTGATCCACTGTGGACCGACGGGGCGGGTCGTCCCGGGTGGCGTCGTACTGGCGTTCGTCCGATGGGCCGGGGCGGCCACCGGTGAGAAGCGGATCTTCCCGTCGGCGAACGCTAGTGGCGGAGCGCACACCGGCACGTCCCATATTCAGACACGACCATGAGTTGCCGGACGCGCGGTCGGGGTGGCCGGGCCGGCGGCACCGGCTCGGCCACCCGTCATCCCGGGCCGGGCCTACCCGGGAAACTCCGGCATGATCTTCTCGCCGAACAGCTGCAGGTTCCGCCTGACCTCATTGAAGGGCAGGAAGCCCTGGTCGGCCCACCAGACGAAGTACTCCGGGCTGCCGTTCTCCCACAGCTCGTGCATCTTCTCCTTCACCGCGCCCACGTCGCCGGCGTAGAGGTAGTGCGACTCCTCCATCCGCTCGACCGTCTGCGGGACGGGGCCGGTCTCGCCTGCCTTGCGGAACACCTCGTAGAAACCGTGGTGGCCCCAGAACTCCCTCCAGCCCACGCCCGACACCCCGCGCCGCGCCTGGCGCATCGCCTCGTCCTTGTTGCGGCCGAAGTGGACCGACCGCAGCACGCCGGTGTTCTCACCGAGCGCCAGGTCGAGGCCGAGGTGCTGCTTCGCCTCGTCCTGGTAAGCCTCGACCATCTTGTGGTAATCCTCGGGAATGGAGGTCAGGATGATCGGGGTGATCCCCTCGCGGGCTGTCCACCGAATGGTGTTCTCACTCATCGAGAACGCCTGGAACATCTTCGGGTGCGGCTTCTGGTACGGCTTCGGAACGACGGAGATCTTGTGCAGCAGGCCGTCGTCACCCATTTCGCCGTCGGCACCGAACCGCCGGGTGTAGTCACCGGCGGGCCATGGAGAGGCCGGGTACGGGTAGGGGAACTTGTAGAACTTCCCGTCGTAGCTGAACGCCTCCTCCTTCCACGCCATCTTGAGGATCCGGTAGCACTCTTCGAACAGCTCGCGGTTCAGCTTGTCGCGCTCGCTCGCGTCGCTGGTCGCCGTCTGGACCGGGAGCAGCTGGGTCAAGGCGTTGAACCAGCGCTCCTGGTACCCGCGCGCCATGCCGACGACCGTCCGACCCTGGGTCATCTGGTCCAGCCACGCCGTGTCGATGGCCAGCTTGACCGGGTTGTGGCTGGGCAGCACGTAGCCGACCGGGCCGACCTTGATGTTCTTGGTGTGGTGGGCGACGTCCAGGTACAGAGAGGACGGGCCCCCTTGCTCCATGCCCTCGGTGTGCAGGTGGTGCTCCGGGAAGCAGATGGCCTCGAAGCCGTAGTCGTCGGCCATCTTGGACAGTTCCCGGACCTCGGTCAGCATCTGCTGCCATTTCTCGGTTTTGTGACCGATCGGCCGCAGTGCTTCGCGCTCCCTTTCCGAAGCCGGTAGCGCCGGCAGCATGAAAAAGATGAACTTCACCGCTGAACTCCTCGCCCGAGCGTCGGCATGTTGATGTCGTGCTGCATTGGCCGATCACGTTCTCGTGATCGGCGGGCCCGGAATGCCACGGAGGCGTGGCCGGGCGTTGTGGTGCACGGCGAACGTTAGTGGGAGCAGGCCCGTCCGACCGTCCGATATTCGGCCACTGGGGCGCGCTGAGAATGGTGTCGCGTCAGGCTCGACGGGGGTCGGAGTGCGGGATACCCGGATATGATTCCGGCAGAGCCCGACGCCGGTCCGGATGGAGCAGGGAGGTGCACCCACCGTGACGAACGCCGCCACGAACGGCCGCCGGCGTAACCCGAAGATGTCCGAGGTGATCGCCCGGGAACTGGCCACGCACATCGTCGAGGCCGGCCTCGCGCCGGGCAGCGTGCTGCCCACCGAGCGGGAGATGATCGAGAGCTTCGCGGTCGGCCGGGCGACGATCCGGGAGGCGCTGCGCCTGCTGGAGACCCGCAACGTCATCACGATCCGGCCGGGGCCCGGCGGCGGCCCCGTCGTGCGGCGACCGCGGCCCTGCGACCTGGGCGAGGCGCTCTCGCTCATCCTCCAGTTCGAGGACGCCTCCCTCGACGACGTCATGGAGGCCCGCCGCGCGCTGGAGCCGATGATCGCCCGGTTGGCCGCCGAGCGGATCTCCGACGCCGAGATCGAGGTGCTGGACGAGACGGTGCGGCTGATCGAGGCCTCCCCGGAGGATCCCGAGGTCTTCCACGAGCAGAACCGCACGTTCCACTCGACGCTGTGCCGGGCCGCCCACAGCGTGGTGCTCGAGGTGTTCCTCGACTCGCTGGCCAGCGTGGCTGACGGCGTATCGGGCGGGGTCACGTACTCGCCGCGGCGCTACCTCGCGGCGGCCCGGATGCACGCCACGATCGTCACCGCGTTGCGCGCGCGGGACGGCGCCGCCGCCGAGCAGGCCATGCGCGAGCACATGGACGAGACCCGGGCCTACTGGCACAAGAAGTACCGGGACCTGGCGTCGCGCCCGGTCGTCTGGCGGGGTTGAGCCCGCGGTCAGGTCGCGGCGAGGCGGGCCCGGATGTCCTCGCGCAGCTTGAACTTCTGGATCTTGCCGCTGGCCGTGCGCGGCAGCGCGTCGACGATCTCCAGCCGCTCGGGCAGCTTCTGGTTGGCGATCCGGTGCCCGCGCAGGAACCCCACGAGGTCGGCGAGGGTCACCGCGCCGTCGCCCGGCACGACGTAGGCACAGATCCGCTCCACCATCACCGGGTCCGGCATGCCCACCACCGCGACGTCGGCGACCGCGGGATGGGTGAACAGCAGGTCCTCGATCTCCTTGGCGGAGATGTTCTCCCCGCCGCGCACGATGATGTCCTTGCGCCGCCCGGTGATCGTCACGTAGCCCTCGGCGTCGAGAACGGCCAGGTCACCGGTGTGGAACCAGCCCTCGGCGTCGAACGCCTCATCGTTGAGCGCCGGATCCAGATAGCCGACGAACAGGTCCGGCCCGCGGACCAGCAGTTCACCGCCCGTACCCGGCGGAACCGGCGCGCCCTGCTCGTCGACGACCTGCGCCTGCGCCGCCCCGATCAGCCGGCCGTCGGTGGTGGCGCGGGCCTCCAGCGGGTCATCCGCGTTCCCGCTGGACAGCGTCGGGAACTCCGTCGAGCCGTAGATCCGGGTGGCCAGGCAGTCCAGTTCGCGCCCCGCGCGGCGGATCAGTTCCGGGGGCACGTCGGCGCCGCCGCAGCCGAACACCCGCAGCGCGCTCAGATCGTGCGCCGCCCGGTCGGGATGGTGGGTGATCCCGTGCAGGAACGGGGTCGCGCCGACGACGAAGCTGCAGCGATGGCGTTCCAGCAGATCCAGCGCGCGGCCGGGTTCCCACACGTCCTGCAGCACGACCGCCGAGCCGAGCAGGAACGGCAGGTGCAGCCCGTAGAGCACCCCGGTGATGTGGGTGACCGGCGACGGCATGAACACCACATCGTCGCCGGTGAGCCCGAACAGCTCGACGATGCTGCGGTTCTCGTAGTCGAGGGTGTTGTGCGTGTGCAGCGCGCCCTTGGGGTCCGCGGTGGTGCCGGAGGTGTAGAGCAGCAGCACCACGTCGTTCGCGTCGCGCGCAACCGCCGGCAACGGGTCGGGTGGCGCGGCCGCGACGAACTCGTCGAATCGCAGCTCACCGGCTCCGGCCTGCCCGGCGACCACGACGACGTCGCGCAGATCCGGAAGCTCCCCGCGTAGCTCGGCGATCATCACCGGGTGGTCGAAGCCGCGGAACACCCCGGGCACCACGACGATCCGGGCCCGGGACTGACGCAGGATGAAGCCGACCTCGCGGTGCCGGTAGATCGGGATGATCGGGTTGCTGACCGCGCCGAGCCGCAACGCGCCGTGGTGCACCGCGAACCCCTCGACCCAGTTGGGCAGCTGCCAGGCCACCACGTCGCCGGGGCCGATGCCGCGGGCCCGCAGCGCCCGCGCGGTCGCGTCGACCAGCGCGTCGAGCTCGCCGTAGGTCAGCGTCCGGTGCCGGTCGACGACGGCGAGCCGGCCGGGCTGGGTGCGGGCCCGCTCGGCGAGGTCGGTGTCGATCAGGTGGTCGCGCCAGCCGTGGGGACCGGTGGCGGCGACGACGATGTCCGGGCCGAGCCGGGTCGGGGCGATCATGCCGACCGGCCCAGGCGGCGGGCGCCGAGCAGCGGGGTCAGCTCGCGCTCGTCGCCGTACCAGCTGCGCAGCGCCAGCGCCCGGCGCAGATAGTGGTGCAGGTCGTACTCGGTGGTGAAGCCGATGCCGCCGTGCACCTGCAGCCCGTCCTCGGCGACGGCGCGGGCGCTGCGCGCGGCGAACGCCTTGGCCGCCCAGCCGTGTGCCTCCAGCGCAGCCAGGTCACCTCGCGCCTCGGCCTCGGCGGCATCGTCGGCCGCGGCGGCGCACAGCGCATCCAGCGACAGCGACGCCTGTGCCATCCCGGCCAGCAGATGCTTGACGGCCTGGAACGCGCCGATCGGGCGGCCGAACTGCTCGCGCTGTCCGGCGTAGGCCACCGAGTCGGCGAGCACCCGGCGCGCGACGCCGGCCAGCTCGCATGCGGTGAACAGCCGCAGCCAGGCCCGGATCCGCACCAGCAGCGCGGCGGCCCCGGCGCCGGTGGCCAGCACCTCGCCGGGAGCGACGGCCCGGTCGGCGACGGTGACCCGGGCGTAGTGCGCGGCCGGATCGTCGCTGCGCAGCGAGGTGATCGTCAGGGCGGGGTCGCCCGCGGGCAGGGCGACGAGCACGGGGCCGCCGGGGCCCTCGGCGACCAGCACCAGCGCCTCGGCCTGCGCGGCGTGCCGGACCAGTTCGAGGGTCCCGGTGAGCCGGTCGCCCGTCAGCGAGAAACCGCCGATCTCACCGCGCCAGCCCAGCGTCACCCCGGGATCGGCTAGCGCTTGTGCGCGGAAATCGCCGTTCCGGCGACCATTTCCGCGCACGAGCCCAAGGCACGCGGGCAATACGAGCTGCTCGACCAGCGGGCCGGGCACCAGCCGTTCCCCCACCAGCTCGGCCAGGCCGCGCAGCTGCGCGAGCGGCACCCCCAGGCCGCCGTCGGCCTCGGGCCGCGACAGGTCGGCCCAGCCGAGCTCGCGGAGTTCGGTGAGCAAGCCCGGGTCCCGCCCGGCCAGCGCTTCGCGGTGCCGCTCGGGGGGCAGTCGGCGATCCAGAAATTCACGGATCGGTGTCACCAGGTCGTCGACAGCGTCCATGATCACCCTCTGGGCAGCCCGAGCAGTCGCTCGGCGACGATGTTGCGCTGGATCTGGGCCGTCCCGCCGTAGATCGACGCGGCCCGGGAGTAGTAGTGGTCATGCACCCAGCGCCCGGCGTCCAGGCCCAGCGGGCTGGTGCCCGGGGCCACCCGGAACGGGCCGAGCAGCTCGGCGATGGCCGCACACACGGCCTGCTCGGTGTCGTTGAGCACGAGCTTGTCGATCGAGTCGAGCGGGTCCGCGCCGGTGTCCGCGGTCAACCGGTCGAGGGTGCGGCGGGTCTGCGCCTCCAGCACCCGCAGCGCCAGATCCGCCTTCCCGATCTCTTCGGCCACCCGCGGGTCGGCGCGGCGGGACTCCGGGATCGCGCGCAGCTGCGCGACGGCGTCGGCCAACATCCATTCGATCTCCACCCGGCGGCGCATCGTGTAGTTGCCGCGCTCGCGGGACAGCGTGTCCAGCGCGATCCGCCAGCCGCCGTTCTCCTCCCCCAGCAGGTTCGCCGCCGGCACCCGCACGCCGTCGAAGAACACCTCGCAGAACTCGGGGTCGCCGGTCATCTGCACGATGGGGCGCACGGTGATCCCCGGCGAGGTCATGTCGACGAGCAGGTAGGAGATGCCGGCGTGCTTGGGGGCCGCCGCCGGATCGGTGCGGCACAGCAACGCGCACCAGTCGGCGTAGGCACCCCAGCTCGTCCACACCTTCTGCCCGTCGACCACGTAGTCCTCGCCGTCGCGCACCGCGCGGGTGCGCAGCGACGCGAGGTCGGACCCGGACCCGGGCTCGGAGAAGCCCTGGCACCAGATCTCCTCGCCGGACAACAGCGGCGGCAGAAAGCGGGCACGCTGCTCGGGGGTGCCGAACGCGTTGATCGACGGCCCGACGACGTCGAGCCCGATCAACCCGATCGGCGCCGGCGCGTGCGCCCGGGCCAACTCCTCGGCGAACACGAACTGGTGACGCGGGCTCAGCCCCTGCCCGCCGGCCTCGCACGGCCAGGACAGGCCCATCCACCCGGCGTCGAACAGCGTGCGCTGCCAGTCGCGCAACACCGCGAACCGCTCCTCGAGATCCAGCGGGACGCCGGGGATGCCGGCCTCGGCGAGCCACTTGCGCGCTCGGGACCGGAACTGCTCGATCTCGCTCATCTCAGCGCCCCGTGTACTGCGGCGGGCGCCGCTCGAAGAACGCGTTCACCGCCTCCTTGGCGTCGGCGTAGGCCGACAGCTCCCCGGACAGGCCCTGCTCGTACTCGTAGCCGCCCTTCAGATCCATGTACTCGATGGCGTTGAGCGACTGTTTGGCGAACCGCAGCGTCACCGGGCTGTGCCGCACGATCTTCGCGGCGACGGCGTAGGCCTCGTCGAGCAGCCTCTCGGGTGCAACCACGGTGAGCACGCCGCCGTAGCGGGCGAATTCCTCGGCGGGCAGCGGGTCGCCGGTGTAGTGCAGGTAGCGCACCAGGGCCTGCGGGACCAGGCGGGACAGGTGCTTCGCCCCGCCCATGACGCCCACGTTCACCTCCGGCAGCCCGAGCTTCGCACCCTCGGCGGCGACCACCAGGTCGCACGACGCCGCGATGGCGAGCCCGGTGCCGACCGCGACCCCGTGCACCGCGGCGATCACCGGCACCGGCGCGTCGTAGATCGCCCAGAAAGCCTCCCGGACGTGGCGCATCCGCTCCCCGGCGTTGCCGGGGTCCATGGTCTGGAACTCGGTGAGGTCGTTGCCGCCGCAGAAATGCCTGCCCTCGCCGGTGAGCACGATCGCCCGCGCGTCGGGCAGGTAGTCGGACAGGTGCGTGAAGAACTGCCGGATCTCCGCGTACATCTGCTGCGTCACCGCGTTGACCGGCGGCCGGTTCAGCCACACCGTGCCGACCGGGCCGTCACCCGCCCAGCGCAGGAACTGCAGATCACCCGCGTCGCCCACTGCCGACCTCCTCGTCGTCACGGCACCGGTGTCGACGCTAGCCAGTCGCCGCCCGTTCGTGATGCCGCGTTCTGGGACACACGCTCCGGCACCTTGTGCCACGAACGGGCGCGCAGGTGCGCGGGTGGGTCAGCCGCTGAGGCAGCGGCCGTCGATGCCGAGGATGCGCAGCTTGCGGTAGAGCGTGGAGCGGGCGATCCCGAGCCGCTCGGCCGCGGCCTGCTTGTTGCCGTCGCTGTCGTCGAGGGCATCGAGCAAGGCCTCCCGCTCGGCGCGCTGCATCGGGGTCAACCGGGCCGCGATCGGCGCCTCCCGGTACTCCGGCGGCAGGTGCTCGATCCCGATGTCCGATCCCATCGACCGCATCAGCGCCCCGGTGAGCACCGCGCGCAGCTCGCGGACGTTGCCCGGCCATTCCTGGCGCATCAGGTTCTGCACCGTGGCCGAGCGCAGCCGCGGCGGCGACGGATACCGGGCGTGCTCGCGGATGATCACCGCGGCGATGTCCGGGACGTCGTCGGCGCGACGGCGCAGCGGCGGCAGGTGCAGTCGCACCGGGAACCAGGCACGGAGCCGGTCGGTCGCCGGCCGGTCGGCGCCCCCGGCGCGGACGGTCGCGACCAGCGTCACCGGGTGCGCGCCGGGATCCTGCCCCAGCCGTTCGACGGCGTCGACCACGTCGGTGAGCAACTCGTCGGGCAACTCGTCGGCGTGCCGCAGCACCACTGTGCCGCAGGTGCGCAGCGCCTCGGCGAACCGGGCCGCCCACCCGGCCCCGTCACCGGGCGGCAGCACGCTGAACCGCTGCCCGGCACGGGTCCGTTCGTGCAGGTGCCGGGCCACGAACAGCTTGCCGACACCCGGTGCGCCGGTCAGCAGCACCGGCAGCCGCGCGCCGGCGGCCGTGGCGACCTCCCGGCGGATCCGGTCGGCCGCGCCGCTGCGCCCGGGCAGCCCGACGGTGCCGCCGCCGGCGTCGTCGGTGCTGCGGACCGCGGCGACCAGCCCGCCCGCCGCGGGGCGCATCTCGATGAGGATGCCGGTCTGCTCGTCGCCGCCCACCCGACTGCACCGGGCGCGGACGACCACGCCGCCGGAGAGCCGCAGCTCGCCGGTGTACTCGGTCCGGCCGACGAGCCGTCCGGAGGCCCACTCCCACAGCAGCGCCTGATCCGACGGGCCGACCAGGGTCGCGGCCATCGTGTTGCTCATCAGCACATCGCGGTTCAGCGAGACGACCGCGACCGGTGAGCGCCGGGTGGCCTGCAGGAAGCGCTCCAGCAGCAGCCGTTCGTGGTGTGCGGTGCCGGTGGACAGCCGGGACTCGATGCGCCGGACCGCCTCGGAGACCAGCGGGCGCAGCAGCCCGCTGGGTTCGTCGGCCCGGCAACCGATGCCCAGGACGCCGCGGACCACGCCGGTGACCGCGTTGCGCACCGGGACCGCGCAGCAGCTGAAGCCGTGCAGCCGCTGCCGGGTGTGCTCCCGGCCGGAGACCACGACCGGCCGGCGCTCCTCGAGGGCGCGGCCGATGGCGTTGGTGCCGGCCTCCTCCTCGTCCAGGCAGGTGCCCGGCCGGACGCGCAGCTCGTCGAGCCAGGCCTCGAGCTCGGGCCGGCCGGCGACCCGGGCCAGCACCCGCGCCCCCGGGTCGGCCAGCAGCATCACGACCGGCTGCCCGTCGAGCTCCGCGGCGAGCCGGTCGAGGACCGGCCCGGCGGCACGCAGCAGCCGGGACGGGCGGGGGCTCTCCCGGGCCGCGGTGCCGCGGGCGTGTCGTGTCCACGCCGTACCGTGATCGACCGGCCGCAGGGCCCGTACCGTCGAGAGTTCCTGGCGCGCGAGTGGCACGCTCGACCACCTCATCGTGACGATCGTGTCCGGCCTGGCCGCACCCCGGAGAAGGTGCGGTTCATGCGCAGAAATATGGCGTCGGTCACATCGCTCTGTCAAGCAAACGCGACACGTCGTGTTCCGGATGCCGCGACGGTGGACCGGTGCGCCGCGGGAGGCCCTACGCCGGGGCCGGCTGCGGGCCGCGCACCAGCCGGCCGGGCAGCGCCTCCGTCGGCTCGCCGTCGCGGTAGGTCTCCTGCCCGGCGACGACGGTGTGCCGGTACCCGGTGGCCCGCTGCACCAGCCGCCGCCCGCCGGCCGGAAGGTCGAAGCGCATCTGTGGCCGGTGCAGCCGCAGCGCGTCGATGTCGATCACGTTCAGGTCGGCGCGGTAGCCCGGCGCGAGCACCCCACGATCGTCCAGCCCGACGACGCGGGCGGTGTCGCGGGCCTGGCGTTGCACGACGAAGGGCAGGCCGAGGCGCTCGCCCGCGCGGTCGCGGGTCCAGTGCGCGAGCAGCGTGGTCGGGAAGCTGCCGTCGCAGATCGTGCCGACGTGCGCGCCGCCGTCGGACAGGCCGGGCACGGTGTGCGGGTGGGCGAGCATCTCGCGCACCGCGTCGAGGTTGCCGTCGACGTAGTTCGCGCTGGTCAGGTACAGCATCCCGCGGCCCCCGTCGGCGACCATCAGGTCGTAGGCGAACTCGACCGGGGACACCCCGGCCCGGGCGGCGCGCGCCGCGATCGACTCCGAGGCCGGCGGCTCGTAGTCCGGCGGGTCGCTGAGCTCGTACATCAGCTCGTACTTGTGGATCAGGTTGCCCCCGAGCCGGTTGCGGTCCTTCTCCCGGGTCTGCGCGGCGAGGATCTGCGCGCGCATCCCCGGCTCGGCCATCCGGGCGGCCTGCTCGGCCGGGGCGAGGTCGGCCAGCCGCCGCCACACCGGGTTGGTCAGATACGGGTGCAGCGTGTTCTGCAGTCCCAGCAGCATCCCCACCGGCCGGGCCGCGACCTGCGCCCGGATCGGCAGCCCGTCGGCGTGCGCGGCCTCGAGCAGGCCGAGCACCTCGCGGTGCCGCTCGGGTGCCAGCGGGAACTGCACCAGTGACACCGACAGCGGCCGGCCGGACTCGCGCGCCATCCGCCGCAGCAGCCCGAACTCCGCAGCCGGGTCGGGGAAGTCCGAGACCAGTTGCAGCACGCCGGTTCCGGTCTCGCCGATCGCAGCGGCGATCGCGGCCAGCTCGTCGGCCCCGACGTCGTAGGACGGGGTCAGCTCGCCGTCGACGCTCTTGTGGTTCAGCGTCCGCGAGGTGGTGAAGCCCAGCGCTCCCGCCTGCACGGCCTCCTTCGCGAGCCGCGCCATCAACGCGATCTCCTCGGGCGTGGCCTCGGCGTGCGCGGCGGCCCGCTCCCCCATCGCGTGCACCCGCAGCGCGGCGTGCGGGACCTGCGCGGCCAGGTCGACGTCGTGCGGGCGGCCCTCGAGCGCCGTCAGGTACTCCGGGAACGTCTGCCACTCCCAGCTGAGCCCCTCGTGCAGGGCGATTCCGGGGATGTCCTCGACGCCCTCCATCAGCTCGATGAGCCGGTCCCGGTGCCGGGGTACGGCCGGGGCGAACCCGACCCCGCAGTTGCCCATCACGACCGTGGTCACGCCGTGCCAGGACGAGGGCTGCAGCCGGGACTCCCAGGTCGCCTGGCCGTCATAGTGGGTGTGGATGTCGACGAACCCGGGCGCGACGACGACACCGTCGGCGTCGATCTCGCGCCTGCCCCGGCCGCTCACCCGGCCGACCTCGACGACCCGGTCGCCCTGGACGGCGACGTCGGCGGTGCGCGCCGGCGCCCCGGTGCCGTCCACCACGCTGCCTGCCCGGACCACCAGGTCGTGCTCGGCCATGCCGGTCCCCCTCCGTCGCGGTCCGCCGTCCCATCCTGACCCGGTCACCGGACATCCGACAATCCCGCGGTCCGGCGGGCGTGGCGGAAACTGTCGGCGCCCGCGCCATCGTGTGGTCGTGACCACATTCAGGATCCGGACCTGGGTGGCGGTGCTGCCGCGGGCGGCGGCGGGACGGCTGTCGGGGTTCCTGGCCGCGGCGGCGGTCGCCGGTCGAGGCCTGGGTACGGCCCGGTCGGCGTGACCCGCCGCGCCCGACGAGCCCCGATCAGCCGTCGATACCGCGCACCACACCGCGTTCGTGCAGGCCCGCCACCTCCTCGGCGGACAGGCCGAGGCCGGCGAGCACGTCGTCAGTGTGCTCACCCAGCACCGGGGCCCGGGCCGGCGCCTGCGACGTGCCGTCCAGCGCAACCGGGATCCCGGGCGCGAGGTGCCGCCCCACGCCGGGCTGGTCGATGAGGTGCATCATCGGGTTCTCGGCGATCACCGCCCGGCCGTCGCCCGCATCCGCGACCAGATCGGAGAACGTGTTGTAGGTCGACCAGAGCAGCGAGGTGCCCGTCAGTTCGGCCTTCACGTCGGCCAGGTCGGTCCGGGAGAACCACCGCGACAGCAGCCCGGCCAGCACCTCGCGGTACTCGAACCGGTCGTCCTCGGAGGAGAAGTCGACGCCGAGGCTCTTCTCCAGCGCGCCCACGACGTCCACCAGCCCGGTGGCGGTGAGCAGGTCGGCCCAGTGCCGCTTGGTCAGCGCGACGACCATGACCCGGCCGCCGTCGCGGGTGGCGAAGTCCCGGGCGAACCCGCCGTAGAGGTAGTTGCCCAGCCGCTTGCGCACCACCCGGTTGACCTGCGCCTCGGCCAGGAATCCGAGGTTGCCCGCCGCGGCCAGCGCGACGTCGTAGAGCGCGACGCTCATCCGCTGCCCGCGGCCGGTGACCCGGCGCTGGCGGTCGGCGCCGAGGATGCCGAGCGCCGAGTAGAGCCCGCACGCGATGTCCCAGGCCGGGAGCACGTGGTTGACCGGGTCGGCGTGGCCCTCGGGCCCGGTCACCATCGGGAAGCCGACGGCCGCGTTCACCGTGTAATCGACGGCCGGCGTGCCGTCGTGGTGACCCTCGATCTGCACGTGGATGAGGTCGGGGCGGTGCGCGACGAGCGCGTCGAAGCCGAGCCAGCCGCGGCCGACGGCGTTGGTCAGCACGATCCCGCCGTCCGGGCCGGACTCGGCGACCAGCCGGGTGACCAGCGCCTGCCCCTCGGAGGACCGGAAGTCGACCGACACCGACTTCTTGCCCTTGTTCAGCCCGGCCCAGTACAGGCTCGTCCCGGACGGGGCGAGCGGCCAGCGGTGGTGGTCGGGCGCGCCGCCGAGCGGATCGACGCGGATCACCTCGGCGCCGAGCTGGGCCAGTGTCATACCGCCGAGCGGGGCCGCGACGAACGACGACACCTCCACCACTCGCATGCCGGCCAGTGGCAAGGGCTGCGCGGGGACGGGCTCTTGGGACACGGTCGCCTCCGGTGGGGTCGGGCGGCGCGGACGGCCGTCGCGCTCGACCACGACGGTACGACGCGGCCGCGCGGAACCCCGCCTTCCGGTACCGAACGGGTGCGACGCTACTGTCCGCGGGGTGTCTGCCCGATCTGTCCGTCTTCCGCTTCGCGGGATCGCCGCTCTCGCGCTGGCCCCTGCGCTGCTGATCGCCGCGTGCAGCGGCGGGGATCCCACCACCTCCGGTGGGCCGTCCGCGGCCGCGACCTCCGCGGGGCAGGCCGCACGATCGGCCGCGGCCGGCACCGGCGCGCTGCCCGAGGCGTGCTCGCTGGTCCCGCCGGCGCAGATCAGCGCCGCGAGCGGCCTGGAGTTCGCGCGACCGGCCGGCACCGGCGGTGCGGCGCGCACGGTGTGCGCGTTCGGCCCGGGCCCGGCGGGCGTCGGGCTGAGCGTGGGCGTCGAGCCGGCCGCGCGGTTCGAGGCCAAGGCGGATGCCTCCCGCAACTCGGTCGGCGTCGCGGGCACCGAGGTCCCCGGCCTCGGCGACCGCGCGCTGTTCTTCTACAGCGACGCGGACCTGCCCACCGGCGTCGGTGGCGTGCTGGTCAGCGCCGGCGGGACCACCCTCGACGTCACACTGCAGGGCGCCGGCGACGAGGCCCGGACCCGCGACGCCGCCGTCGCCGTCGCGAAGGTGGCGCTGAGCAGGCTCTGAGCCCGTCGGCTCAGCTCGGCCCCGGCCAGTACGGCGGTGGTTCCTGGCCGCCGCGGCGGTCGACCGGCACCGGATCCTGCTGCGCGTAGCGGCCTGCGCCGGCGTCGGTGCGGGTCCCGTTCGGTATCTCCAGGAACCGGCGGGCGATCATCCGGCCGAGCACCAGGCCGCCGCACTCGGGGCAGGGCGGGGCGCCGTCGATCGTGTACGGCGACGGCACCGGAACGCCCTGCAGCGAGAAGAACTCGTACTGCCCCCCGTCGGCGTCCTCGTAGTGCACGACGTGGTGCTCCTCGCTCCATCGCGGATGTCCCGAGGGACAGACGAACTCGACGGTGTCGAGCGCGATCTCCCTGATCATGGGCCCTTGACTCCCCGTTCAGGTGGCGGGCAGTTCACCGAGGACAACCGGGACGGTCATCGCCGCCCCGTCGCGCTGCACGGTGACGTTCACCTTGTCGCCCGGGTTGTGCTGGGCGATCACCGTCTGCAACGTGATGGCATCCGTGATTGTCTGGTTGTCGATCGCGGTGATCACGTCACCGGGCCGCAGGCCGGCCTGGGCCGCCGGCCCGCCGGGCTGGACGGCGACGATGCCCGCGCCGACCGGCTTGCCGTCGGGATCGGTCACCGTCTGCACGCTGGCGCCGAGGGACGCGCGGTGGCTGTTGACGACCCGGCCTTCTGCGACGATCTGGTTGGCCAGGTCGACGGCGATGTCGCTGGGCAGTGCGAAACCGATGCCCGGCGCGGTACCGCCGAGTTCGGGATCGACCGCGGCCAGCGTCGGGATGCCGACGACCTCGCCGGCCAGGTCGACGAGCGCCCCGCCACTGTTGCCCGGGTTGATCGGCGCGCTGGTCTGCATGACCTGCCGCAGCACGGTGCCCGCCGAGTTGTCGCTCGGCGGCTCGGGCACGGTGCGGCCGGTCGCCGAGACGATGCCCTCGGTGACGCTGGAGGTCAGGCCGAGCGGGCTGCCCATGGCCATCACGATGTCGCCGACGGCCAGGCCGGACGAGCGTCCGTACCGGGCCGGCCGCAGGTTCGGGCCGCCCTGGATCTGGATGACGGCGACGTCGTCGGGCGGGTAGGAGGCGATCAGCCTGGCCGGCAGTTGCACGGTCCCGGTGGACAGCCGGACGTTGAACCGGGTCTCCCGGCCCACCACGTGCGCGTTGGTCAGGATGTGCCCGGCGCCGTCGAAGACGGTCCCGGAACCGCTCCCGGCGGCGCTCTGGATCTCCACCACCGACGGCAGCACCGTGTTCACCACGTCCACGAAGTTCTTCTGTACCTGCGCGGCCGCACTCTGCGTGGCCGGGGTCTGATCCGGCGGGCTCGTGCTGCACCCGGCGACCGCCCCGGCCACCACGGTCGCCCCCAGGACCGCATGCGCGATGGTTCGAACCCCGATCCGCACCGCCCACCTCCCCCGATCGAGGGCGACCGTCCCATTCGCGGAACTCGACGGGCCTGGTCCTGGCGGGTCGGACATGCGGCGATGTGTTCACCCCCGGGATGCAACGAGGCTCGTCCGGGCAGGCACCGTCGCCCTCAGCCGCGCACGGCGGGCGCCTCCTCCAGGAAGTCGATCACGCGCCGGGTGAACACGTCGTTGTCGTCGCCGGCCACCATGTGTCCGGTCGCGGAGACGTCGACGTGCCGGGAGCCCGGGATCAGCGCCAGCAGTTCACGCACCCCGTCGGCGCTGACGATGTCGGACTGCGCGCCGCGCACCAGCATCGTGGGCACCCGCACCCGGGCCGCCGCCGCGCGGGCCCGCGCGTGGGAGGCCTCCCGGTTCGGCTCCTCACCGACCCGCAGGAACGCCGGGTCCCAGTGCCAGTACCAGCGCCCGTCCTCGCGGAGCCGCACGTTCTTGCGCAGCCCGTCGGGGCTGGTGGGCCGGGTGCGGTGCGGGTTGTAGGCGCGCACCGCCTCGGCGACCTCCTCGAGGGAGCCGAAGCCGTCCGGGTTGGCGCGCATGAACGCCATGATCCGGGCAACGCCCTCCTCCTCGACCTTCGGCACGATGTCGACCAGGACGAGCGCGCGGGCGAGGTCGCCGCGCTCGCCCTGCCCGATCAGCGAGGTCATCCCGCCCATGGACGCGCCGACGAGCACCGGACGCTCCCCGAGTGCCGCGACCACCGCGGCGAGGTCGGCGACCAGCGCGTCCACCGAGTAGTCGCCGTCCGGGGCCCAGTCGCTGTCGCCGTGCCCACGGGCGTCGAGCGCGATCGCGGTCCATCCCTGCGCGGCGAGCGACGCTGCGGTGCGGAACCACGAGTGCCGGGTCTGGCCGCCGCCGTGCAGCAGCAGCACGGTGCCCCCGGTGCGCTCACCCGCCGCGGGCCAGCGGTCGCCGACGAGCTTGCCCGCGGTCCCGTCGAAGACGACCGTGTCACCCGCCGGCGGCACCGTCATGCGGTCGGCCCGGAGAACGTGGGGGCGCGCTTCTCGCGGTGCGCCGCGATGCCCTCCTGCACGTCCGGCAGCCCGAAGCCGTAGAACTCCAGGGCCAGCGACGCGTCGAAGGACGGGCCGGCCGCGCGGTACCAGTTGTTCAGCGCGTACTTCGTCCAACTGATCGCGCTGGGTGCGCCGGCGACGAGCTTGCGGGCGACTTCCATGGCCTTGTCGTGCACCTCGGAGTCGTCGACGCACATCGAGACGAGCCCGATCCGCTCGGCCTCCTCGCCGGTGAGCGCGTCGCAGGTGAGCAGGTAGTACTTGGCCTTGGCCATCCCGCACAGCAGCGGCCAGTTGATCACAGCGTGGTCGCCGGCGGCCACGCCGAGGCGGGTGTGCCCGTCGACGATCTTGGCGTTGCGGCCGGCGATGGAGATGTCGGCGAGCAGCGCGACGGCGAGCCCTGCCCCGACGGCGGGACCGTGGATCGCCGACACGATCGGCTTCGAACAGTTGATCACGTTGTAGACCAGGTCACGGGCCTCGCGCAGGGCGCGGGTGCGCACCGCGGGGTCGTTCGCCATCTCGGTGACCAGGTCGAACGAGCCACCCGCGGAGAACGCCTTGCCCGCGCCCTGGATGACGACGACGCGCACCGACTCGTCGCGGTCGATGACCGGCCAGACGTCGGCCAGCTGCTCGTGCTCGGCGGGCCCGACGGCGTTGAGGTTCGGGCCGTCGAGGACGATCCTCAGGATCCCGTCCTCCGGGCGCTCGAAGCGCAGCGCGGAGAACCTGGCGTAAGCATCCGACATGCGTCGCACCCTAATCGCTGACCTCGTTGACCGATTGCCCGTCGGGCGCGGCAGTGGGGTGCTGCCCGTCACGTGCCCCGGCGGGACCGCCCGGGGGTGAGAGGGTGGGGACATGAGCGACGGTCAGGCGCACTGGAGCGCGGTCGACGACTACATCACCGATCTGCTCGTCGGGGCCGATCCCGCCCTCGACGCCACGCTGGAGGCGAACGCGCAGGCCGGGCTGCCGGCGATCGACGTCTCCCCCGCGCAGGGCAAGCTGCTGCACCTGCTGGCCAGGGCCATCGACGCGCGCCGCGTCCTGGAGATCGGCACCCTCGGCGGCTACAGCACGATCTGGCTGGCCCGGGCGCTCCCGGTGGACGGGAAGCTGATCACCCTCGAGTACTCGGCGAAGCACGCGGACGTGGCCGCCGCGAACATCGCGCGGGCCGGACTGGACAAGGTCGTCGAGATCCGCCGGGGCCGGGCGCTCGACACCCTGCCCGGCGTGGCCGAGGACATCGACGCCCCGTTCGACCTGGTCTTCGTCGACGCCGACAAGCCCTCGAACGCCGAGTACTTCGAGTGGGCGCTGCGGCTGGCCCGGCCCGGCGGCGTGATCATCGTGGACAACGTGATCCGGGGCGGCCGGGTGATCGACGCCGACAGCGACGACGCCGCGGTACAGGGCACCCGCCGGTTCAACGAGCGGCTGGCGGCCGAGCGCCGGGTCAGCGCGACCGAGATCCAGACCGTCGGCAGCAAGGGCCACGACGGGTTCGCGCTCGCCGTGGTGACCGGATGAGCGAACCGCAGGCGCCGGGCGGACCGCTGGCCGGTGTCACCGTCGTCGCCCTGGAGCAGGCGGTCTCCGCGCCACTGTGCACGCGCACCCTGGCCGACCTCGGCGCCCGGGTGATCAAGGTGGAGAACCCGCGCGGCGGTGATATCGCGCGCGACTACGACGACGTCGTGAACGGCCTGGCCGCGCACTTCGTCTGGGTCAACCGGGCCAAGGAGTCGGTGACCCTGAACCTCAAGGAGCCCGCCGGGCTCGACGTCCTGCACCGGCTGCTCGCCGAGGCCGACGTCCTCGTCTCCAACCTCGCGCCCGGCGCCACCGCGAGGCTGGGCATCGCAGCTGCCGACGTCGAGGCCCGGCATCCGCACCTCGTGGCGCTGGAGATCTCCGGCTACGGGACGGGCGGCCCGTTGTCGGACAGGCGCGCCTACGACCTGCTGGTGCAGGCCGAGTCGGGCGCCTGCTCGATCACCGGCCGGCCCGGAGCCCCGGCCAAGCCCGGCCCGCCGATGGCCGACGCGTGCACCGGGCTCTACGCCGCCATCTCGATCCTGGCCACCCTGCACGACCGCGGGCGGACGGGGCGCGGCAGCACCGTCGCCGTCAGCATGTTCGACACCATGACCGAACTCATGGGCTACGCGCTCAACCACACCCGGCACACCGGGGTCGATCAGGAGCCGGTCGGGATGGGCTCCCCCGCGGTCTCCCCCTACGGCGCCTACCGCACCGCCGACGCACAGACCGTCGTGCTCGGCACCACCAACGACCAGGAATGGCAGCGGCTGGCGGGCGGGATGATGGGGCGCCCCGACCTCGCCGCCGACGAACGCTTCCTGCGCAACCCGGACCGGGTCGTGCACCGCGATCTCCTCGACGCCCAGGTCGCGGCGTGGTGCGCACGCCATGATCTCGCCGAGGTGCAGGCCGCCGCGAACGCGGCCGGAATCGGCAACGCCCGCTACAACACGCCCAGCGACGTCGTCACGCACCCGCATCTGACCGCCCGGGACCGCTGGCGCGAGATCGACTCCCCGGTGGGGAAGCTGCCCGCGCTGCTCCCGCCGCCGATCATCGCCGGGCACGAACCGGTGATGGGCGCGGTTCCGGGCCTGGGAGAGCACACCGACGCGGTGCTCGCCGGCGTGGGCCTGAGCGAGCAGGAGATCGCCGAGCTGCGGGCCTGCGGGGCGATCGGCCCTGCGTACGTCCCGGCCGATCAGCGGTGACCCACCTGCTGCCGCGACCCGCCGGCTGCACCGCAGAGCGTTCGTGCGGTCACGCAAGGTCGTGTGACGACCGTGATACAGGTAGAATTATTAGCAGTGCAAAGTAACCTTCTACCGCGCCGGGGGGACACCGTGCAGAGTGCTGTCGGCCCATCTCCCGACCCCGGTCTGCGGCGCAGCGGTCTGCGTGACCGGCTCATCGCGTCCGATCCCGGCGGCAACCGGTTCCGGATGGCGCTGGGCGCCCTGCTCAGCGTGGGCAGCGCGCTCGCCCTGGAGTTCGCTTTCGTCCGGCTGTTCGCCCCCAGCCAGTCGGCCTTGGTCCCGATGCTCATCGGCGCCGTCGTCGCGATGATGGGCTCGAACGGCTTGACCGCACCGACCGTCGGCGAGCGGCTGCGGACCGGGGTGTTCCTCCCGGTCGCGTTCGGCCTCGGGATGTTCCTCGCCGTCCTGGTCGGCGGCCACCAGCACCTGGAGCTCGGGCTGTTCGTGGGGGTGATATTCGTCGCGGCCTACGTGCGGCGGTTCGGCCCGGCGTTCTTCCACTACGGCTTCCTGGGCTGGATGGGCTACTTCTTCGGCCTGTTCCTGCACCCGACGTTCGCCACGTTCCCCTTCATGCTCCTCGCCGCGGTCGTCGCGACGGCGTGGACCCTGTTGCTCTCGGTGACCGTGCTGCGCCGACGACCGGCGCGCGTGATGCGCCACGCGCTACGGGCGTTCGCCGGACGCACCGACGCCGTGGGCCGGGCCGCCGCCGACCTGCTCGCCACCGCGCCCGACGACGTGGAGGCCCTCCCCCGCCGACGCGCCCGGCTGCGGTCGCTGCAGCTGCGGCTCGCCGAGACCGCACTGATCGTCGAAGGCTGGCTGGGCGACCCGGCGGCGCTGCCCCGTGGGCGGTCCGCAGCGGCGTCGCGGCGCCGGCTCATCGATTCCCAGGCCGCCGTCGACGCCTTCGCCGTCGCCGCCGACGCCCTGGTCGGCGCGGACGCCGCGCTCGTCGAGGCCGCCCGCCGGGTCGCCGCACGACTGGGCCGTGGCGACCACGACGGCGCCGCAGCCCAGGCACGCGCCCTCCTCGACCTGGCCCGCCGAGCCGCCGCCACCGACACGCCCGGCTGGTGGCCGGCCCAGCGGCTGGCAACGATGGCGATCGACATCGTCGAGCTCGCGCGGCCGTGGTGCGACCAGCCCGCCGCCGGCACCGCGGGCGCCGGCGGCGCGGAACCCGAGCCGTTCACCCCGGCCGTCACCCTCGTGATGGGTGGCATGCTCCCCGGCTCGGTGGCCACCGCGGCGGACGTCTCGGCGCGCTCCCACCGGCTGAACCCGCTGCGCGGCCTGGACCTCACCACCCGGCAGGCCGTGCAGATGGCGGTGGCGGGCGGGCTGGCGATCCTGCTCGGCGAGATGGTGTCCCCGACCCGCTACTACTGGGCGGTGCTGGCCGCGTTCCTCGCCTTCACCGGCACCAGCACCCGCTCGGAGACCGTCGCCAAGGCGTTCAACCGGGTGCTGGGCACCCTGATCGGGCTGGCCGCGGCGATACTGCTGGCCGACCTGACCGCCGGCAACACCCCTGCCATCCTCGCCGTGATCCTGGTCAGCGTCTTCGCCGCGTTCTACCTGTTCACCGTGAACTACGCGCTCATGGTCTTCTTCGTCACGATCATGGTTGCGGAGATGTACGACGTGCTGCACCAGTTCAGCGACCAGCTTCTGCTGTTGCGGCTCACCGAGACCGCGGTCGGCGCCGCGGTCGGCATCGTCGTGGCGCTGATCCTGGTGCCCACGAGCACCCGGGACACCGCGCGGGCCGCCCGCACCGCCGTGCTCGGCGCACTGGCGGAGCTGCTGGGCGCCACCGCGCGCCGGATCCGTCCCGAAACCCGCCGGGGACCCGAGCCCGACGCCACCCCGTCCGATCTCGGGGAGCTAGCCCGCACCCTCGACGACCGGTTACGCCAGCTCGCGCTCGTGGCCAGGCCGCTGACCTGGCCGGTGGTCCTGGGCAACGATCCGGGCCGGATACGCGACCGGCTCCGGCTCTACGAGGACTGCGGCATCTCCGCGCGTTCCCTGACGATGTGGCTACGCCGCCATTCCGAGCCCGCGCCGCCCGAGCTGGCCGACGCCGCCCAGGCGCTGGGTGACGCGGCGGGCCGGCTCGCCGAGGTCGGGACGTACCGGCCCGACCGGGAGGTGCACGAGCATCTGGCCCGCGCCGACAGCATGTTGCTGCAGGCCACCCGGCCCGGTGCCGCCGCCGCCGTCCATCCCGCCACCCGGCCGCTGGTGCGCCTGCACGAACTGCTGCACGAGGTCTCTGCCGCCGTCCCGGCGGACGCGCTCCCGGTCGCGCCCCGGGCCGTCGCGCCCCGACCGGCCGACGCCCGGCTCGGCGGGACCGTCCGGACCGCGGACGGCGAGCCGGTGACGGCCGGCTCCGTGACCGTCATCGACGGCAGCGGCCAGCAGGCCGCTCACGCCGAGCTGGCACCCGACGGCACCTTCCGGGTGCCCGGAAGGCTGGCCGGGCCGCACGTCCTGGTGGCCAGCGCGCCCGGATACACGTCGGCCGCCGTCCGGCTGCAGCTGGGCGGGAACACGCCGCGCCGGGTCGACCTGGTGGTCCATCCCGCGCCCCGGCTTGCCGCTCCGCGCCGGCCGATGCGCTCCGGTCAGTGCAGCAGCCCGGCCGCGCACGGGCCGGGCGAACGGGGGTCGAGCGCTGATCAGGCCCCCTCCCCGGCGGCGCACCCGCAGACTAGCGTCGCCATCGACCCCTAGGCCCGACGAGAGTGAGACGACGACGTGGATCCCGCTGACCTGGCCGACGTGCTGTCCTCGGTGCGCGAGTTCATCCGCTCCGAGGTCGTGCCGCTCGAGGAGCAGATCGACGCCCAGAACGAGATCCCCGCATCGCTGGTCGAGCAGTGCAAGGCGATGGGCCTGTACGGCTTCACCATCCCCGAGGAGTACGGCGGGCTGGGCCTGAGCACCACCGAGGAGGTCCAGCTCGTCTTCGAGCTCGGCTGGACCACCCCGGCACTGCGGTCGCTGTTCGGCACCAACAACGGCATCGCCGGGCACGTGCTGCTCGAGGGCGCCACCGACGAGCAGAAGAAGGCCTGGCTGCCCCGGCTGGCCTCCGGCGAGGTCACCGCGTCGTTCGGGCTCACCGAGGCCGACGCCGGCTCCGACCCGTCCACGCTGACCACCACGGCCCGCCGCGACGGCTCGGACTGGGTGATCAACGGCGCCAAGCGCTACATCACGAACGCCCCGGTCGCCGACGTGATCATGGTGTTCGCCCGGACCAACCCCGACGCCCCGGGCAACCGGGGTATCTCCACCTTCCTGGTCCCCACCGACACCCCCGGGCTCTCGGTCGGGCCCAAGGACCACAAGATGGGCCAGTTCGGCGCCTGGACCGCCGACGTCTACCTCGACGACGTCCGCGTCCCCACGGATGCCGTGATCGGCGGCGAGGCGGGCATCGACAACGGCTTCCTCACCGCCGCCAAGTGTCTGGCCCACGGCCGGGTGCACATCGCCGCGCTGTGCGTCGGCATGGCGAACCGGCTGGTCTCCGAATCGGTGAGCTTCGCCCAGACCCGGCAGGCCGGCGGCACGCCGATCGCGACGTTCCAGCTGGTCCAGGGCCTGATCGCGGACTCGGTGACCGACTACTACGCCGGGCGCGCGCTGGTGCTGGAGACCGCACGGGCCTTCGACGCGGGCACCGACAAGGTGGCCGGCCCCTCGGCGGCCAAGTACTTCTGCTCGGAGATGGTCGGCCGGGTCGCCGACCGCGCGGTCCAGGTCCACGGCGGCGCGGGCTACATGCGCGGGGTGGCCGTGGAGCGGTTCTACCGCGACGCCCGGTTGTTCCGGATCTACGAGGGCACCAGCCAGATCCAGCAGGTGATCATCGCGCGGCATGCGCTGGGCAAGGCCGCGCGCGGCTGACGTCGGCCGCACCCGAGCCGGGCAGGATGGGGCGGTGACCGCGACGAGCACCGACCTCCGGATACGGACCGCCACCACCACCGACTGGCCGGCGATCTGGCCGATCTGGCACCGCGTGGTCAGCGCCGGCGAGACCTACACCTGGCACCCCGCGACAACGGAGCCTGCCGCGCGCGCCGCGTGGATGGCGCCGCCGCCGGCCGCGGTGTTCGTCGCCGAGCGCCTCGTCCCCGCCGCCGGGGCGCGCATCGTGGCCACGGCGCAGCTCAAGCCCGTGCAGCCCGGCCTCGGCGACCACGTCGCCAACGCCGGGTTCATGGTCGACCCGGACCAGGCCGGCGGCGGGATCGGGCGGCGGCTGGCCGGGCACGTGCTCGACGAGGCGCGCCGGCGCGGCTACACGGCGATGCAGTTCAACGCCGTGGTCGAAGCGAACATCCGCGCCGTCGGGCTGTGGCGCTCGCTGGGCTTCGAGGTGATCGGCACGGTGCCGCGGGCGTTCCGGCATCCGAGCGCCGGGCTGGTGGGGCTGCACATCATGCACCGGGAGCTGTAGACACGGCCCGCACACCCACGACGCCGGGTCCGCGCGGTGCGCGGACCCGGCGTCGTGGTTCGTGCTCAGTGGTCGGCGGGCCGGATGTGGTACTCGAAGACCAGGCCACCGACGGTGATCAGCAGGATCACCCCGGCGATGACGATCAGCCAGATGTACCAGAACGCCAGGCCGAGCCCGACGAGCGCGGCGGACGCGGCCACCGCGATCGGCCAGTAGCTTCCCGGCGAGAAGAAGCCGATCTCGCCCGCACCGTCGGACACCTCGGCGTCCGGGTTGTCCTCGGGGCGGGACTCCAGCCGCCGGGACACGAACCGGAAGTAGGTGCCGACGATCAGCGACAGACCACCGGTGAGGAACAGCGCGGCCATGCCGACCGGCTCCTTGGCCAGGACGCTGTAGACGATCGCGGCGAGGAAGAAGAACGCGGTGCAGATCTCGAAGATCCGGGATTCGACCTTCATCGGGGAATGCTCCTCTGCGCCCGGTCAGCCGCTGGTCGGCAGCGTGGCCGCCCGCTGGGTACGGTTGGTGGCGAACGGGTAGGTGGTGATCGCCTCCGGCGCGCACCACTGACCACAGTTCAGCGCGGCCAGGGCCTCGCCCGCGGTGTAGGGCGCACCGGTCTGCGGGTTGTTCTGGCTGCGCAGCGCGATGTAGCGGTCGTAGAGGGCCGGCTGCAGCGCGCGCACCTCGAAGTTCATCGCCGCGTGGTAGGCGCCGCACAGCTCGGCGCAGCGGCCGACGAAGGCACCCTCACGGTCGATCTTGGCGATCTGGAACACGTTGTCCGTGTCGTTCTTCTCCGGCATCGGGAAGACGTCACGCTTGAACAGGAACTCCGGCACCCAGAAGCTGTGGATGACGTCCCTGGACGTGAGCGTGAACTGGATCCGCCGATCCGTCGGCAGCACCAGGATCGGGATCGTCGCGCTGGTGCCCAGGGTCTCGACCGGCCGCCCGTTCGGGGTGCGGGTGCCGGTGTAGTCGAACTGCCAGTTCCACTGGAACGCGGTGACCGCGACCCGCACGTCGGGGTTCGGGGTCTTCGACGTCACGTAGTTCTGCACGTTCACCGTGAAGCCGAACAGCACGGCCACGATGATCGTCGGAACGACCGTGAAGACGATCTCGACCGGCAGGTTGTACTGGGTCTGGCGGGGCGGCGTGTCGTCGTCGCCCTTGCGCTTGCGGTGGAAGATCACCGCCCAGAACATCGCGCCCCAGGTGATGACACCCACGATGAGTGCCGCAATCGCCGACCAGGTCCACAGATGCCGCATCTGCTCGGCCTCGGGCGTGACGCCCTCCGGCCAGCCGAAGCGGATGGCCTCCTGCACCGAGCAACCGGTGGTCAGCGGGATGACCAGTGCGGACAACCCGACCAGCTTGACCGCCCGCCTGACACCGGTGCGGCCGCGGTCTCCCCCGCGCTGTGCTCGGCCCACTGCTCGCCGCCTCCCTGCCCTCATGCCCGTGTTGGTGCACCTGACACGGCCCGTTCAAACATGCTCTGACCAGGCCACGGTCGCCGAACGCGCATTCACGTTCTTCGACCCGGCGTAGAGCCTAGCCGAGCTGATCGCCCAATCGCCCGTCGGGTGTGGCACGTCCGGGTGGGGGGCCTCGGCATACTGGCTCGCTGTGTGCGGACTGCTGGGACTGCTGACCGCCGGGGCCGACGCGGCCTACCGGATCGAGCCGACGGCGCGTGCCCTGCGCTGCCAACGCCACCGCGGGCCCGACGAGAGCGGCACCTGGAACGACGCCGACGTGGTGTTCGGTTTCAACCGGTTGTCGATCATCGACGTGGAGCACTCCCACCAGCCGCTGCAGTACGCGGACGGGCGCTACACCATCGCCTTCAACGGCGAGATCTACAACTACCTGGAACTGCGCGCGGAGCTCACCGCCCGCCACGGGGCGACGTTCGCCACGGACGGCGACACCGAGGCGATCGTGGCGGCCTACCACTACTGGGGCCCCCAGGCCGTGCGCCGGCTGCGCGGGATGTTCGCCTTCCTCATCTGGGACCGCCAGGAGCGGGTGCTGTTCGGAGCCCGCGACCCGTTCGGCATCAAGCCGCTGTTCATGGCCACCGGCCCCGCGGGCGTCGCGTTCGCCAGTGAGAAGAAGAGCCTGCTGTCGATGGCCGGCGCGCTGGGCATGTCCGGCGGCGTCGGCGGCGACCTCGACGCCGCGGCGCTGCAGCACTACCTGCTGCTGCAGTACGTCCCCGAGCCGGCGACGCTGCACCGCGCGGTCCGCCGGGTCGAGTCCGGCACGTACTTCACCGTGCGCCCGGGCGGCGAGGTGGAGCACGAGCGCTACTTCTTCCCCACCTTCGACGTCCGCGGCTCGGGCACACCCGCGGGCCCGCACGGGGAGGCCGCGCTGCACGGACGGATCGCCGACGTGCTGCGCGACTCGGTCGCCAAGCACATGCGCGCGGACGTGACGGTCGGCGCCTTCCTCTCCGGGGGCATCGACTCCACCGCGATCGCCGCACTGGCCAAGGAACACAACCCGGACCTGATCACCTTCACCACCGGGTTCGAACGCGAGGGCTACTCCGAGGTCGACGTGGCCGCCGAGTCGGCCGCCGCGATCGGGGTGCGCCACGTCGTCCGCACCGTCAAGCCCGACGAGATGATGGAGGCACTGCCGCTCATCGTCTGGTACCTCGACGACCCGGTGGCCGACCCGGCGCTCGTCCCGCTGTGGTTCATCGCCCGGGAGGCCCGCCAGCACGTCAAGGTCGTGCTGTCCGGGGAGGGCGCCGACGAGCTGTTCGGCGGCTACACCATCTACCGCGAGCCGCTGTCGCTCGCGCCGTTCGAGAAGGTGCCGGGCGCGCTGCGGCCGCTGCTCGGCAAGGCCTCGCGACGGCTTCCCGAGGGCATGCGCGGCAAGGACCTGCTGCGCCGGGGCGCGCTGCCGCTGGAGGAGCGCTACTACGGCAACGCCCGGATCTTCCGCGACGGCGAGCTGGCGGGGCTGTTGCGGCAGTACGACCCGCGGCGCTCCTACACCGACATCACCGCGCCGCACTACGCCGACTCCGTCGACTGGGACCCGGTGGCCCGGATGCAGCACGTCGACCTGTTCACCTGGCTGCGCGGCGACATCCTGGTGAAGGCCGACAAGATGACGATGGCCAACTCGCTCGAGCTGCGGGTGCCCTTCCTCGATCCCGCGGTGTTCGAGGTCGCGTCCGGACTGCCGCTGGAGCAGAAGATCTCGGGCCGCTCCGACGGCTCCGGGACCACCAAGTACGCGCTGCGCCGGGCGCTCGAGGGGATCGTGCCCTCGCACGTGCTGCACCGCCGCAAGCTCGGCTTCCCGGTGCCGATCCGGCTCTGGCTGCGCGACGAGATGTACGCCTGGGCCCGCGGCATCATCCGCGACTCGCAGGCCGACCATCTCGTCGACCTCGCCGCGGTGCAGCGGATGCTCGACGCGCACCGCACCGGCCCGATCGACCACAGCCGCCGGATCTGGACGCTGCTGGTGTTCCTGATCTGGCACGGCATCTTCGTCGAGCGGCGGATCCGGCCGGAGGTCCCGGAGCCGGCGTACCCCGTCCGGCTCTGAGCTGCGCCGACAGCTGAACCTGGACCCGGAGCACTACGACGCGCAGCGCATTCGCGCGCGACGCGACCTGCCGGGCCCGCGGGATGCGCCGGGCCGGCACCGCGGTCGCCGGCTCGGCATGCTCGTGGAGCTCGCGAACCTGGCGCTGGTGCGCGACCGGCACCCTGCGCTGCGCCCGATCGACGCCGACTCCAACCCGTACAACGCCGACTCCACCCCGTACATGGTCTCGATCGACGAGGCCATGGGGTTCCTCCCGCTGGACCGGCCCGGGGAATGGGAGCTTGACGTGTGACGACTTTTCTTGCGACGGCCGCTTGACTCAATTTGCAGTCGCAGGTACAACTTTCATCGTCAGAGCACTGCCAGGTTGGCAGCACCCGAGAAAGGAGACATCGCGATGCTGCTCAACTACGAGCCCCTCGCCACCGACGCGTTCCGTCTGTTCGACCGGTTGGCCGACTCCGCCGCCCGGCCCTCGCGGACCGGCATGCCGATGGACGTCTGCCGGCTCGACGACCACTTCGTCGCCTCCTTCGACCTGCCGGGAGTCGACCCGGGCTCGATCGACGTCACCGTCGAGGGCAACACGTTGACCGTCCGCGCCGAGCGCAGCGCCCCGCACGACGCAGCCGCCTGGCTGGTCAGCGAGCGCCCGCGCGGCACGTTCAGCCGGCAGTTGATGCTGGGCCGCAGCCTGGACACCGACCAGTTGGCTGCGACCTACCGCGACGGCGTCCTGACCGTCACGATCCCGGTCGCCGAGCGGGCCAAGCCCCGGCGCATCGCGATCGCCCACGACGCGGAGCCGCAGGCGCTGACGGCGAACGCGGGCGGCTGAGATCCGCCGTTCGACACAACACGTTTGACGGACCGTTCGGGAGGCACCTGACCGGTCACGGCACCACATCGCACGCAGGAGACGGATGAACCTGAGCAGGCTGGACGACGAGGATTACCCGGCCGTCACGATGGGACAGGCTGCGGAACTGCTCGGCGTCCAGCCTGCATTCCTGCGCAGCCTGGACGCCGGCGGAGTGCTCAGCCCGCACCGCACCGCCGGCGGGCACCGGCGCTACTCCCGGCGCCAGCTGACCATCGCCGCCCGGCTGCGGACGCTGTTCGACGAGGGCCACACGCTGGTCTCCGCGCACCGGATCGTGCTGCTCGAGGACGAGTTGGCCGGGGCCGGACGCGAGCTGAAGGAGACGCGCAGCGATCTCGACGAGCGCACCGACGAGCTGGCACAGGCCCGCAGCGACCTGCGCGACGCGCGCGCCCACATCACGGACCTGACCCGCAAGCTCGACGACCGCACGGACGGCTAGCTCGCCCTCGGGCGCGGGGCGCCCGGCGAGGAGGGCGGCGGGGCCCCGAGAAGGACGACTCGCCCTACGGAAAACGCCGACTCTCGCTCCCGAGAAGGGCGACTCGCGGGGTCAGGCGGGGAGGACGGGGGCGATCTCCGCGGCGGCCTCGGGACCGTAGGCGTCGCGCAGCCGGTCGAGGCCCCGCGCCCGGTCCCAGGTCCACTCCTGCGGGCCGTCGGTCTCCAGGACGTTCACCGCGATCAGCGAGCCCAGCTGCGCGGCCCGCTCCAGCCCCAGCCCGCCCGCGGTCCCGGCCAGGAAGCCGGCGCGGAACGCGTCACCCACGCCGGTCGGGTCGACCTTGCCGGTCTCCGGGACGACACCGACCTTGAGCTCGACGCCGTCGCGCCCGACGATCTGCACGCCCTTCTCGCCGAGCGTGGTGATGCGGATGTCGACCAGTTCGCGGACCTGCTCCTCGGTCCAGCCGGTCTTCTTGAGCATCAGCTCCCACTCGTAGTCGTTCGTGAGCAGGTACGTCGCGCCCTCGACGAGCCGGCGGATCTCCGGGCCCTCCATGCGCGCGAGCTGCTGCGAGGGGTCGGCCGCGAACGCGAAGCCACGCTGCCGGCACTCGTCGGTGTGCCGCACCATGGCCTCGGGGTCGTTGGCGCCGACGAGCACCAGGTCGAGCCCGCCGACCCGCTCGGCGACCGGGCCGAGCTCGATCTCACGGGCCCGGGCCATCGCGCCGGCGTAGAAGGACGCGATCTGGCACATGTCGTCGTCGGTGGTGCAGACGAACCGGGCGGTGTGCACGTCGTCGTACACGTGCACACCGGCGCAGTCCACGCCGTGCCGCTCCAGCCAGGACCGATAGTCGGCGAAGTCCGAACCGACCGCGCCCACGAGCACCGGGGCCTGCCCGAGCACCCCGAGCGCGAACGCGATGTTGCCGGCCACCCCGCCACGGCGGATCACCAGGTCATCGACGAGGAAGCTGAGCGACACCCGCTGCAGCTGCTCGGCCACCAACTGGTCGTTGAACTTCCCCGGGAAGTGCATCAGGTGGTCGGTGGCGATGGATCCGGTCACTGCGATAGGCACGGTCGATCACCCTACCTCCCGATGCAGCGGACCCCCGGGCCCAGAGCGCGTACGCCAGGGGGACCGGGGGTCCGGGAACGACCGGCAACCGCCGGCGGGCCGGCGGGTCGGTGTCGATCAGTTGAACGAGTCGCCGCAGGCGCAGGAGCCACCGGCGTTCGGGTTGTCGATCGTGAAGCCCTGCTTCTCGATCGTGTCCACGAAGTCGATGACGGCACCCTGCAGGTAGGGAGCGCTCATCCGGTCGACCCCGACCTTGAGACCGTGGAACTCGCGGAACAGGTCGCCGTCCAGCGACCTGTCGTCGAAGAACAGCTGGTAGCGCAGGCCGGCACAGCCGCCCGGCTGCACCGCGATGCGCAGGTGCATGTCGTCGCGGCCTTCCTGGTCCAGCAGCGCACGGGCCTTGATCGCGGCAGCGTCGGTCAGCTCGACGCCGTGCGTCTCGGTGGCCGCGTCGCTCTGGACGGTGTTCTCGACGGTCATGACTCTCCCAACAACGCGCGGGGCAATGCTGTTCCTTGTGCCGTGGATCCGTTCCCGGCGCCCCGGTCGTTCCCGGCGCTGCCCGCAGTTCCACGTGCCGACCCCATAGTAGGCCTTCTCCACGACACCGCTGCCGGCGTCGGCGAGCCCGCCCGGAGCACCGGGGTGATCCGCACCACCCCCCGGGTGATCCGGTCAGCGGCTCCAGCGGGCGGCGACCCGCTCGGCGAGCGCGGCCAGTGTGCCCGCCGGGTCGGCCATCGAGGCCTCGACGCCGCCCACCTCGTCCGACACCGAATACGCCGCGTCCACCCCGACCGAGGCGGCCTCCCGCCGGCCCACCGACACCTGGCCGGCCAGCACCAGGCACGGGACCCCACGGTCGGCTGCGGCCCGGGCCACCGCGGTGATCAGCTTCCCGCGCAGCGACTGCCAGTCGAAGCTGCCCTCGCCGGTGACGGCGAGTCCCGAGGACGCCGCCACCCCGTCCAGCGCGGCGTCCAGCCCCACCAGGTCCCGGACCAGCCCGGCCCCGGACACCCGGCGCGCGCCGCAGGCCAGCAGCGCCGCCCCGAGTCCACCGGCCGCCCCGGCGCCGGGTTCGTCGCGCACGTCCCTGCCCTCGGAACCGCCCAGTGCCGTGGCCAGCACGTCGGCGAACACGGCGAGCGCGGCGTCGAGCACGGCCACCGCGGCGTCGTCGGCGCCCTTCTGCGGCCCGAACACCGCGGCGGCGCCGTGCCGGCCGAGCAACGGGTTGTCCACGTCGGCGGCGGCCACCAGCCGCACCCCGTTCAGCTTCGGCCGGCCGTCCAGCCGGGCACACCGGGCCAGCACCGCCCCGCCGTCCGGGACCGGCGCACCGGTGGCGTCGACCGGCTCGGCCCCGAGGGCGGCCAGCATGCCGGCGCCGCCGTCGGTGGTCGCCGACCCGCCGAGGCCGACGACGATCTCGGTCGCCCCGGCGTCGCGGGCCGCGGCGATCAGCTCACCGACCCCGCGGCTGGTGACCCGGCCGGCGGTGTCGGGCGTGCGCAGCTCCTGCGGCACCAGGTGCAGCCCGCACGCGGCCGCCGACTCCAGGTACGCGGTGCCCCCGACCTGCAGCCATTCGGCCGCCACGGGGGCGCTGAACGGGCCGGTGACGGTCCGCTCGTGCCGGGTCCCGCCCAGAGCGGTGTGCAGTACATCGACGAAGCCGGTGCCGCCGTCGGCCAGCGGGAGCAGCCGAAGATCGTCATCGGGCGCCGCGCGGCGCCACCCGTCGGCGATGGCGGCGGCCGCCGCCGTCGCGCTCAGCGTTCCGCCGAAGGAATCCGGAGCGACCACCACCCGCACGCGTCGCAGGCTACCGCCCGTAGGCTGGGGTTTGTGAGGTTCCTGCGCCGCTCCGACCAGACCGCCGACACCGGCGCCGAAGGGTCCGCTCCGGAGCAGAACTCCGGGCAGGACACCGGACCGGCCGTCAACGGCACCCGCACGCAGGGCAAGGGCCGCCCGACGCCCAGGCGCCGCGACGCCGAGAACAAGCGCCGCGGCCCGGCCCCGGCCCCGCCGCGGACCCAGCGCGAGGCGGCCCGCCTCGCCCGAGCCAACCGCCCCAGCCGGGACGAGCGCCGGCAGCAGGCCGCCGAGCGCCGGCAGCGGATGGCCGCAGGCGACGACAAGGTGCTCCTGCCGCGCGACCGCGGTCCGGTCAAGGCCTACATCCGCGACATCGTGGACTCCCGGCCGCACCTCATGGGCCTGTTCATGCCGCTCGCCGGTGTGGTGGTGCTCTCGGTGCTGCTGCCGATCCCGGCCGTACAGCAGTACCTGAGCCTGTTCAGCCTGGTCGCACTGCTCGCGATGATCGTGGACGGCGTGTTCCTCGGCACGCAGGTCACCCGCAAGGCCCGGGCGAAGTTCCCGAACGAGCAGATCAGCGGCCTGAGCACCGGGTGGTACGCGTTCACCCGGGCCAGCCAGCTGCGCAAGCTACGGATCCCCAAGCCGCGGGTCGAGCGCGGCGCGAACGTCTAGCCCCTCCGTCCGCAGTCCCGGAGGGGCTTGATCAACGCGGTCTGGGGTCAGCAGACCACGGTCTTGTCGTAGTGCCCGAAGTGGTGCTCGGTGTGCGTGAAGCTCTGGCCGGGAGCCGGCGTGTGGCAGGCGCTGTGCTGCCAGGAGACGCTGCCCAGGACCTCGACGCGCATGGTCTTGCCGCAGTTGTTCGTCACGGTCTCCCACCAGCCCCCACCGAACCTGTCGTCGGAGCCCCCGGTGCGCCCGATGCAGGCGGGGGCGGTGCCGCCCACCGAGGCCGGGGCGGCAGCCGTCGCCGGGGCGGCGAGGGCCGGGCCGGCCGCCACCGGCGGCGACAGGGCCACCGGGAAGATCAGGTCGATGTGGGACGTCCCGGCTGCTCCGTCGCCGCCCGTGCGCGTCGGCACGCTGGCAGCGGCGGTGGCACTGTCGGCGGTAGCCCTGGCCGGCCAGGCGTTCGCCGCGCCGGGGTCGCCCCGATCGGTGCCGGTTCTCCCGACCATCACGATGTCTGGTGCGTCCAGGCCGCCATCAACCAGTGGGCGAGCCGGACGGTGCTGGCGGAAGGCGGCAATGCCGGCCCCACACCCGTGACCGGGTGAAGCGGTTCCGAGCCGGCACGGATCGACGCAGGCCGGAATCGTCGGCCAGAAGACCGGCGACGACATCTGGATCTTCGACGACAGGTCGAGCTACTGCTACGGCTTCGTCCCGGCCAACAGCTGAACAGCAGCTCCGATCGGATCGCAGCGACGTGTCGAGACGCGCTGTGTCGGGCGCAGTACCCGGTACGGCGCGTCTCGAGGTTCGGGCTCAGCCCTCCTGCAGGCTCATCGGGCCGTACACCTCGTCGTCGCCGTCGAGCAGCACCACGGCGTCGACGCCGTCGATCCGCAGCTCCTCCCAGGCATCGCCGAACCACTGCTCGGCCTGGCCCTGGTCGTCGAAGGTCTCGTCGGGGCCGTCGACGGGTTCACCCGCCGCGTCCAGGTACCGCCACCGGAATGCCACGGCGAGAGGCTAGCGTGACGGGAGTGATCGCCGCCCGTCGCACGCTCGTGCTGGGTGGGGCCCGGTCCGGCAAGTCCGCGTACGCCGAGGACCTGCTGTCCGCCGACGCCCCTGTCCGCTACGCCGCCACCGCCCGGCGCCGCGACGACGACGGGGAGTGGACCGGCCGGATCGCGGCGCACCGGGCGCGTCGCCCACCGGCGTGGGTGACCGTCGAGGAGCCCGATCTCGTCACGCTGCTGGCCGGCACCGGCCCGGGCGACGCCCCGTTGCTGGTCGACGACCTCGTCACCTGGCTGACCGCGGTGCTCGACGACGCCGGTGCCTGGGGGTGCCCCGAGGTGCCGCCCGCGGTCGGCGCCCAGGTGTCCGCACTGGTCGACGCGGTCGCCGGCTGCACCGGGCGGGTGGTGCTGGTCTCGGCGGAGGTCGGGCTCGGGGTGATCCCGGCGACCCGCGCCGGACGGCTGTTCCGTGACGAGCTGGGCCTGGTCAACGCCGCGCTGGCCCGGGTGTGCGACGAGGTGCTGCTGCTCGTGGCCGGCCTGCCGGTGCGGCTGAAGTAGCGGCGCGATAGGAAGGCGTCGTGGACGCCCCAGCCCTCCCCGCCGTCACCGCCCCCGACGCCGAGTCCCGGCGGGCCGCCGTCGCCCGGCACGCCGAGCTCGCGGTCCCGACCGGCGGCCTCGGCCTGCTCGCCGAGCTCGGCTGCTGGCTGGCCGCGTGCCAGGGCATCTGCCCGCCGCGGCCACCGGCCCGGCCGCGGGTCGTGGTGATCGCCGCTGACCACGGCATCGCCGAGGCCGGTGTGTCCGCCTACCCGCCCGGGGTGACGGCCCGGCAGGTCGCCGCGGCCCGCGAACAGACCCTGCCCGCGTCGGTGCTCGCCCCGGTGGCCGGCGCGTCGGTGCGGGTCGTCGACGTCGGCCTCGACCACGGCTCGGACAACACGGCGGACGGCACCGCCGCGGCCGCCCGCTACCGCGTGCGCAGCGGCTCCGGGTGGATCGATCGCGCCGACGCGCTCACCGGGGACGAGACGACCGCCGCGTTCGCCATCGGGCGCACGCTGGCCGACGAGGAGGTCGACGCGGGCGCCGACCTGCTCGTCCCGGCCTCCCTCGGCGTCGGGGCCACCACCCCGGCGTCGGTCCTGGTGGCGGCGCTGACCGGGACCGAGCCGGTCGCCGTGGTCGGCCGGGGCAGCGGCATCGACGACGACACCTGGATGCGCAAGGCCGCCGCGATCCGCGACGGGCTGCGCCGCGCGCGCCCGTTCACCCGCGACCCGCTGGCGCTGCTCCGGGTGGCCGGCGGCGCCGACCTCGCCGTGCTCACCGGATTCCTGGTGCAGGCCGCGCTGCGCAAGACCCCGGTCCTCCTCGACGGGCTCGTCGCCGGCGCCGCGGCGCTCGTCGCCGAGGAGCTGGCGCCCGGTGCGCGGGAATGGTGGCTGGCCGCGCAACGCTCCCCCGAGCCGGCGATGGCGCTCGTGCTCGACCAGCTGCAGCTGACCCCGCTGCTCGACCTGCAGGTCCGCCTCGGTGACGGCAGCGGCGCGCTGGCCGTGGTGCCGCTGCTGCAGATGTCGGCCCGGTTGCTCGCCGAGACCGCGACCGCCGCGGACACTGGGATCGCCCCGGCGAAGCCCGGGGCCTGAGGTGCGGGGTCTGGCGCTGGCCGTCAGCTGGCTGACCGTGCTGCCGGTCCGCGCCGGACCCGCCGACGGCGCCGCGCTGGACCCCCGGGTGGCCGCGGCGGCGATCCGGTGGGCGCCGCTGGTCGGCGCGCTGCTCGGCGCCGCGGCCGCGGCGGTGCTGCTCGGGCTGACCGCGCTGGGTGTGCCGGCCCTGGCCGGGGGCCTGCTCACGATCGGGTTTCTGGCCCTGGCCACCCGCGGCATGCACCTCGACGGGCTGGCCGACACCGCCGATGGGCTGGGCTGCTACGGCCCGCCGGAGCGGGCACTGGCGGTCATGCGCGACGGTGGCGCCGGCCCGTTCGCGGTCGTCACACTGCTGGTGACGCTCGGCGCGCAGGCCGCGGCGCTCGCGGCATTGGCCACCCGGCCCGCCGCCGGTCTGGTCGCCACGACCGTGCTCGCCACCGCGGCCGGCCGGGCCGGGTTCGGCTGGTGCGCGCGGCGCGGGGTACCGGCCGCGCGCCCGGGCGGGCTGGGCTCGACGGTGGCCGGTTCCCAGCCGTGCTGGGTCGCGCCACTGTGGTGGGCGGCCCTGGCCGGTGCCGCGGTCCTCACGGTGCCGGGGCGGCCGTGGCAGGGGCCGCTCGCGGTGCTGCTGGCGGCCACCGTGGTCGTCGCGCTGTCGGCGCACACCCGCCGCCGGTTCGGCGGGGTGACCGGCGACGTGCTGGGCGCGGCCTCGGAACTGGGCGTGACCGTCGTGCTCGTCGCGCTCAGCGCGGGCTGAGCCCGAACGTCGTCAGGCGCCGGCCGGGGCCAGGGTGCGCATCCAGGAGTGTGTGTCCGGCGCGGTGCCGCGCTGGATCTCGGTGAGCAGGCTGCGCAGCCGGGTGGTGACCGGGCCGGGCTCACCGTCGGCCACGGTGACCTCGCCGTCGTTGTGCTTGACCCGCCCGACCGGGGTGATCACGGCGGCGGTGCCGCACGCGAAGACCTCGCTGATCCGCCCGTCCGCGGCGCCCTCCAGCCACTCCTGCGCCGCGATCTTGCGCTCGGTGACCTGGCAGCCCAGCTCCTTGGCCAGCACCAGCAGCGAGTCGCGGGTGATGCCGGGCAGGATCGAGCCGGACAGTTCCGGCGTGACGACCTCCACGTCGTCGCCGGAGCCAAAGACGTAGAACAGGTTCATCCCGCCCATCTCCTCGACCCACCTGCGCTCCGCGGCGTCGAGGTAGGCGACCTGGGCGCAGCCGTGCTCGGCGGCCTGGGCCTGCGGGAGCAGCGACGCTGCATAGTTCCCGCCGCACTTCGCCGCGCCGGTCCCGCCGATCGCGGCGCGGGTGTAGTCGGTGCACAGCCACACGTCGACCGGCTTGACCCCACCGGGGAAGTACGCCCCGGCCGGGGACGCGATCAGCGCGTAGAGGTACTCCGAGGCGGGACGCACGCCCAGCCCCACCTCAGTGGCGATCATGAAGGGCCGCAGGTACATCGACTCCTCGCCGCCGGCCGGCGGCATCCAGGCCCGGTCGACCTCGATCAGCTCGGAGAGCGAGGCGAGGAACAGGTCGTCGGGCAGCGGCGCCATGCCGAGCCGGATGGCCGAGGAACGGAAGCGGGCCGCGTTGGCCTCCGGCCGGAACGAGGCGATGGAGCCGTCCGGCTGCTGGTAGGCCTTGAGCCCCTCGAAGATCTCCTGGCCGTAGTGCAGCACCATCGAGGCCGGGTCGAGGGTCAGCGGCCCGTAGGGCACGACCGCCGGGTCGTGCCAGCCCTCCCCCTGCGTCCAGCGGATGGTCACCATGTGGTCGGTGAAGTACCGGCCGAAGCCCGGGGCGGCAACGATCTCCGCGCGCCGGGCCTCCGGCACCGGTGCGGGGTTGAGGGTCCGGGCGAAGTGCGGCGCGCTCATAGCGCAGACGGTAACCCGTCCGGCAAGACCGATGGTCGCAAGTCCGACCTCCGGCGCGATTCTCGGCCGTCAGGTGGCGGACCTCACGGACGACGGCGAGGTCAGCGCACGTGCGAGGCCACGAACGGCGGCCGGACCACCGTGGCGTCGAGGCTGCGGCCGCGGACGTCGATGGTCACCGTGTCGTCCGGCCCGACGCCGGCCGCGGAGTCGATCAGCGCCAGCGCGATGCCGGTCTTGAGCGTCGGGGAGAACGTGCCCGACGTGGTCACACCGATCCTCTGCCCGTCGCGCAGCACGTCCATCCCGGGCCGGGGTACGCCGCGGCCGGTGGCGCGCAGCCCGCGCAGCCGCCGCACCGGGCCGGCCGCCTTCTCCGCGACCAGCGCGTCGCGGCCCCAGAACGCGGGCTTCGACCAGCCGACCGCCCAGCCGCTGCCCGCCTGCACCGGGCTGATCTCGGGCGAGAGGTCCTGGCCGTGCAGCGGGTAGCCCATCTCGGTGCGCAGGGTGTCGCGCGCACCCAGGCCGGCCGGGCGCCCGCCCAGCGCGGCCGCCCCGGTCAGCAGCGCGTCCCAGACCGCGGCCGCCTCCGCGGCGGGCACCAGCAGCTCGTAGCCGTGCTCGCCGGTGTACCCGGTCCGGCAGACGCGGATCCGGCCGGCGTCGGCGAAGGCCATGTAGTCCAGGTCGGCCAGGCTCGCCGAGCCCGCGATGCCGAGCACCGTACTCACCAGCTCGGCCGAGCGCGGGCCCTGCACGGCGAGGACGGCGATGTCGCGGTGCCGGTCGGTGATGGTGATCCCGGCCGGGGCGGCGGCGCGCAGCCGGTCGGCGACCTCGGCGGCGTTCGCCGCGTTGGGCACCGCGAGCACCTCGTCCGGGCCCACCAGGTAGACGATCAGGTCGTCGACGACGCCGCCGGACTCGGTGCAGGCCAGCGTGTACTGCGCGTGCCCGGGCGAGATCTTCCCGAGGTCGGCGGTGAGGCACGAGTTGACGAACTCGGCGGCCCCCGGGCCGGTGATCGACAGCTTGCCGAGGTGGCTGACGTCGAAGATCCCGACGGTCTCGCGCACGGCGGTGTGCTCGGCGACCGTCCCGTCGGGGTAGGACAGCGGCATCGACCAGCCGCCGAACGCTCCCATGGTCGCGCCGAGCGCGACGTGCCGGTCGTGCAGCGGGCTGGCCAGCAGGTCCGCGGGTTCGCTCACGGCGGCACCGTACCCGCGTCGCCGAGAAGTGCCGACACACCAACCAGAACCTGCCGACTCGCGGGGAACCCCATCCCGCGAGTCGGCAGGTTCGGGTGTGCGAGTCGGCAGGATCGGGTGGGGCGGCCCGGTCAGCCGGGGGTCGCGCCGCGGGCTGCCGCCCAGCGGCCCAGCAGGGTGCACAGCAGCCAGCCCGCCACCAGTGCGATCGCGGTGACGAGCACCGACGCCAACGGCAGCAGCACCGCGAGCCCGATGCACAGCAGCAACCCGAGCACCGAGGTCCAGGCCGGCCACCGGCGGAGCACCGTGGGCAGCCGCAACGCCGCGAGGTTGACCACCGCGTAGTGGACGAGCACCGAGCACGCGGACAGCGCGATCGCGGCCGCCGGGCCGGCCAGCACCGCGACCACGATCGCGAGCACCCCGCCGACCAGGTCGGCACGCCACGGCGTGCCCTTCGGGCCGATCGCCGCCAGCACGTGCGGCAACTCGTGGCGCCGCGCCATCGCCAGCCCGGTCCGGCCGGCCCCTGCCAGCGCCGACAGCAGCGCCGACCCGGCCGCCACCGCCGCTCCGACCCGCACCAGCACGCCGAGGGCCGGCGCCTGCCCGGTGTCGACGAGTGCGACCAGCGGGGACCGCTCGGTGACCAACCGGTCGGTGCCGAGCCCGACCAGCAGCGCCCCGGCGACCGCGAGGTAGACGACCAGGGTGATGCCCAGCGCGATCATGACCGCCCGGCGCAGAGTCCGCGCCGGGTCGCGCACGTCCCGGCCGAGCGTGGCGATGCGGGCGTAGCCGGCGAACGCGAAGAAGACCAGCCCGGCCGCGGTGAACACCCCCAGCGCGCCCGGCATCGGCTCGTTCGCCATCACCGGCTCCGTGCTCGCCGAGGCCGACCAGGAGTTCGCCCCCCCGGGGCCGAACAGCCCGACGACGACCACCACCAGGAGCACCGCGAGCGTGCCGCCGGCCAGCAACCACGCCGACCGCACGGTCTGGCGCACCCCGGCGATGTTCAGCGCCGTGACGACGACGATCACGACGGTCGCGGTGACCACCGGATGTGCCGGCAGCACGTAGCTGCCGAACACCCCGGCGGCCGCCGCGGCGGACGCGATCTTCCCGACGAGGAACGCGACGCCGGCGAGTCGTCCGGCCGCCGGCGAGAGCCGTTCCCGGGCGTAGCCGTACCCGCCACCGCTCGCCGGGTGGGCCACGGCGAGATCGGCCGTCGACGCGGCGTTGCACAACGCGACGACCCCGGCCAGGACGACCGCGGCCGGCAGCCAGGGCCCGGCCGCCGCGGCAGCCGGGGAGAACACCGCGAACACCCCGGCGCCGAGCATGGCCGCGAGGCCGAGAGCGACCGCGTCGGCGGTCCCCAGGCGTCCGGACAGGGGCGGGGGCACGACGCCCAGCCTCGCATCCGGGGCTGCCTGAAAGGGGGGCCCGCCGGTGTCATTAGCATTTCGAAGCGGTCTCGTCATCACTGCACACCGCTGTGCAGCCGTCTGAACCCGTCTTCCGAGGAGCCCCGTGTCCACCGAGCTGCGCATCCGGAACGAATCGGCCGCGACCGCGGAGGCCGATGCGGTCGTCGTGGGTCTGATCCCGGCGGGATCGGACGGGAACGGGCCGACGCTCGCCCCCGGCGCCGAGGAGGTGGACGCGGCGTTCGGCGGCAAGCTGGCCGAGGAGTTCGCGCTGGCCGGGGCCTCGGGCAAGGCCGACGAGGTCGTGCGGCTGCCGAGCCGGGGCGCGGTCGCCGCACCGGTCGTGGTGGGCGTCGGGCTGGGCAAGCCCGACGCCGACGGGAAGCCCGAGCCGGAGCAGGTGCGCCGGGCCTCCGGTGCGGCCGCCCGGGCGCTGGCCGGCACCGGCACCGCGGTCAGCACGCTCGGCCGCATCGACCTGCCCGCGGCGGCCGAGGGTTCTTCGCTGGGGGCCTACACGTTCACCGCCTACAAGGGCTCGAACGGCAACGGCTCGGGCGCCAAGAACCCGGTCGAGCGGGTGGACCTGCTGACCACTGCGGACGACGGCGAGGAGACGCTGCGCCGCTGCGCGGCCGTCGCCGACGCCGTGCGCACCGCCCGCGACCTGATCAACACCCCGCCCAACGACCTCTACCCCGAGACGTTCGCCGCCCGGGCCCGCGAGCTCGGCGAGGCGGCCGGCCTCGAGGTCGAGGTGCTCGACGACGCCGCGCTGGCCGAGGGCGGCTACGGCGGCGTGCTCGGCGTGGGCAGCGGGTCCTCCCGCAAGCCGCGGCTGGTCCGGCTGCGCTGGTCCGGCGGCGATGCGCCGCGGGCGAAGGTGGCGCTGGTCGGCAAGGGCATCACGTTCGACACCGGCGGGATCTCGATCAAGCCGGCGGCGAACATGGACCACATGACCTCGGATATGTCCGGGGCCGCCGCGGTGATCGCGACGACGGTGTTGGCCGCGCAGCTGGGCCTGCCGGTCGCGGTGACCGCGACGGTGCCGATGGCCGAGAACATGCCCTCGGACACCGCCTATCGCCCGGGTGACGTGCTGCGCATGTACGGCGGCAAGACCGTCGAGGTGCTCAACACCGACGCCGAGGGCCGGCTGATCCTGGCCGACGCGATCGTCCGCGCGGGCGAGGACGACCCCGACTACCTCATCGAGACCTCCACCCTGACGGGCGCACAGATGGTCGCGCTGGGCACCCGCACCGCCGGGATCATGGGCAGCGACGAGTTCCGGGACCGGGTCGCGCGCCACGCGCAGGCGACCGGCGAGGGCGGCTGGCCGATGCCGCTGCCCGACCACCTGCGACCCGACCTGGACTCGCGGATCGCCGACATCGCCAACGTCACCGGCCACCGCTTCGGCGGCATGCTGGCGGCCGGGGTCTTCCTGCGCGAGTTCGTTCCGGAGAACCTGCCCTGGGCGCACATCGATGTGGCCGGTCCGGCGTTCAACAGCGGCGGGCCGTGGGGCTACACCGGCAAGGGCGGCACCGGCGTGCCGGTACGCACCATCTTCGCGGTGCTCTCCGACATCGCCGAGAACGGCTGATCACGGTTCCGGGTCTACCTACCGGGCAGTAACCAAGGGCATACTGCCCGGCATGCCTCGCCGCTCCCACACCGTGCCCGCCCACGCTCCCCGCTCCGCCGTCGTCACCGGGGGTGGACGCGGGATCGGCGAGGCGATCGGGACCGAGCTCGTCCGGCGCGGCTACCGGGTGCTGGTGACCGACGTCGACGCCGCCGCGGCGGCCGCCACCGCCACCCGGATCGGGGCGGCGGCCGGGGTCGGCTACGACGTCACCGACGAGCACGCCGCCCACGACGTCGCGGCCCGCGCCCGCGAGCTGGCTCCGCTGGGCGCGTGGGTGAACAACGCCGGCGTCGGCTTCGACGGGGCGCTGTCCGAGCTGTCGTCCGAGCACGTCCGGGCGCTGGTCGAGGTCAACCTGATGGGCGTCGTGTGGGGCTGCCGCGCCGCGGTCGCCGCGTTCCGCGAGCAGACCGCCGCGGGGACGCCCGGCGGGGACATCGGCATCACCGCGTCGCTGAGCGCGCTGGGCCCGGTCCCGGGGCTGTCGCTCTACGCCGCGACCAAGGCCGCGGTGTTGTCGCTCGCCGCCGCGCAGGCCTGCGAGTTGCGCGCCGAGCGGATCGGGGTGCACGCGATCTGCCCCGACGGGGTGAACACCGAGCTGCTGCGGTCGATGGCCGACGACGGCCAGGCCAAGGCCCTGGTGCGCAGCGGCGTGCTGGTCACGCCCGCGCAGGTCGCCCGGGCCCTGGCCGACATGTTCGGCACCCGCCGCGTGTACCGGACGCTGCCCGGATGGCGTGGGGCGCTGATGCGCTCGACCGCGCTGGCACCCGGCCCGATGCTGCGGCTCGAGCCGGTCATGCGGGCGATCGGCCGCCGCCGGGCCCGCACGCTGCACTGACCGCACCCCGGTCGTGTGCCGTCAGGCGCCCAGGTCACGGCGGCGCTCCCGCTCGCGCAGCACCTTCTGCCGGGCGTCGTGGTCGCGCATGCGCTGGGGGTAGCCGACGAGTTGCACGTCGTAGACCGGGATCTTCAGCGACCGGGCCAGCTTCTTCGCGCGGTCCGGACCGGACACCCGCCGGCGCGTCCACTCGCCGTCCTTGGCCACGAGCACCATCGTCGTGTCGGTCACGGTGGTACGCGGTTCCACAAAGGCCTCGACGCCCTCTCGGGCCGTCGCCCACGACCGCAGGTGTTCCTCGTCACCGCCGCCGACCCGGCGCAACCTGCCCGGTCCGTCCCCCCGGAACCTGCCGAACAGGCCCATCGCGCCACCTCCCGTCCGGTGCCGCTGGTCACGGCACGCCCGTCGATGGTTCCAACGTCGCGGGCGTCCGTTTTTCTCCCGATCGGCCCAGCCCGACGCCGAACCGCGCAGGGTGACAAGATGGGCGCCGCGACTTGCTCGACGTCGCCCAGCGAGCAGAAGAAGGAGTCCTGACGTGCCCGAGCACAACGCCGACCTGGTGATCCTCGGTGGTGGGTCGGGGGGTTACGCCTGTGCCCTGCGGGCGGCCGAGCTGGGGATGTCCGTGGTCCTGGTGGAGAAGGACAAGCTCGGCGGGACGTGCCTGCACCGCGGCTGCATCCCGACCAAGGCCCTGCTGCACGCCGCGGAGGTGGCCGACGCCGCCCGCGAGGGCGACCAGATCGGGGTCAAGAGCTCGGTCGCGGGCATCGACATGGCCGGGGTCAACGCCTACAAGGACGGCGTCGTCGGCAAGCTCTACAAGGGACTGCAGGGGCTGGTGACGTCCCGCAAGATCGAGCTGGTGAACGGCGCGGGGACCTTCGTGGCGCCGAATGCGGTCGAGGTCGACGGCGAGCGCTACGTCGGCGCGAACGTGGTGCTGGCCACCGGCTCCTACGCCCGCAGCCTGCCCGACCTGGAGATCGGCGGCCGGATCATCACCTCCGACCAGGCGCTGACCCTCGACGAGGTCCCGGACCGGGTCGTGGTGCTCGGCGGCGGCGTGATCGGCGTCGAGTTCGCGTCGGTGTGGAAGTCCTTCGGCGCCGAGGTCACCGTGGTCGAGGCGCTGCCCCGGCTGGTGCCGAACGAGGACGAGTTCGCGTCCAAGCAGCTCGAGCGCGCCTTCCGCCGCCGCAAGATCGGATTCAAGACCGGGGTGAAGTTCACCGGGGCCAAGCAGACCGACAACGGTGTGACCGTGTCGCTGGAGACCGGCGAGGACATCGAGGCCGACCTGCTGCTCGTCGCCGTCGGCCGCGGCCCGAACACCGCCGGCCACGGCTACGACGAGGCCGGCGTCACCATGGAACGCGGCTTCGTGATCACCGACGAGCGGCTGCGCACCAACCTGCCCGGTGTCTACGCCGTCGGTGACATCGTGCCCGGCCTGCAGCTCGCCCACCGTGGTTTCGCCCAGGGCATCTTCGTCGCCGAGGACATCGCCGGACTGAACCCGCCGGTCATCGACGAGGCCGGCATCCCCCGGGTCACCTACTGCGAGCCCGAGGTCGCCTCGGTCGGGCTGACCGAGACCCAGGCCCGCGAGCGGCACGGCGAGATCCAGACCCTGACCTACGACCTGGGCGGCAACGGCAAGTCCCAGATCCTGCGCACCTCCGGCGCGATCAAGCTGATCAAGGCCGGTGCCCCGGGGACAGAGGGTCCGGTGGTGGGCATTCACATGGTCGGCGCCCGGGTGGGCGAGCTCATCGGCGAAGCCCAGCTGGTCTACAACTGGGATGCACAAGCCGAGGACGTCGCCGCCCTCATCCACGCCCACCCGACCCAGAACGAGGCCTTCGGCGAGGCACACCTCGCGTTGGCCGGCAAACCGCTGCACACCCACGGTTGACGGCCGGCCGACCGCCGCCTGAACCTGGCTCACCGTAGAAAGAGGAGCTCCGACCCGTCATGGCCTTCTCCGTCCAGATGCCCGCGCTCGGTGAGAGCGTCACCGAGGGAACCGTCACCCGCTGGCTCAAGCAGGAGGGTGACAGGGTCGAGGTCGACGAGCCGCTGCTCGAGGTCTCGACCGACAAGGTCGACACCGAGATCCCGTCCCCGGCCGCCGGTGTGCTGCAGCGCATCGTCGCCGGTGAGGACGAGACGGTCGAGGTCGGCGGCGAACTCGCGGTGATCGGCGAGGGTGACGAGGGCGCCGGTTCCGGCGGCGGGGGTGGCGCCGAGCCCGCGCAGGCCGAGGCCGAGCCCGCGCCCGCCGAGGAGCCCACCTCCCGGGCCGAGGAGCCGCAGGAGGCCCCGCGGGCCGAGGCCGCGCCGGCCGCCCCCTCGTCCTCGGGGGCCGGCACCCCGGTGACGATGCCGGAGCTCGGCGAGAGTGTCACCGAGGGCACCGTCACCCGCTGGCTCAAGCAGGTCGGCGACACCGTCGCGGTCGACGAGCCGCTGCTCGAGGTGTCCACCGACAAGGTCGACACCGAGATCCCGTCGCCGGTCGCCGGCACCGTCCTGGAGATCACCGTCGCCGAGGACGAGACCGTCGAGGTCGGCGCGCAGCTCGCCGTCGTCGGTGACGCAGCCGCGGCGCCCGCCCCGGCTGCGGCGCCCAAGCCCGAGCCGAAGACGGAGCCCGCGCCCGTGGACCAGGCCCGGGAGCAGCCGGCCGCGAAGCAGGCCGAGCCCGCCGCGCCGGCTGCGGAGAAGGTCCGCGCCAACGGCAAGGCCGAAACCGCGCCGGAGCCGGCCACGGAGGCCGGGGGCGAGTCCCGTGGCGCCCCGTACGTGACCCCGCTGGTGCGCAAGCTCGCCGCCGAGCACGACATCGACCTCGACACGATCGAGGGCACCGGCGTCGGCGGCCGCATCCGCAAGCAGGACGTGCTGGCCGCGGCCGAGGCCGCGCAGCAGAAAACAGCCGCGCCGGCCGCCGAGCCGCAGCGGACCGCCCCGGCCGCGGCCGCGGCGCCGTCGAGGACCCCGGCGGCCCGGCCGACCGCACCCGCCGACGGCCCGCAACCGGGCACCACGGTCAAGATGCCGCGGCTGCGGCAGGTGATCGCCCAGCGGATGACCGACTCCCTGCGGGTCTCCGCCCAGCTCACCACCGTGCAGGAGGTCGACGTCACCCGGGTGGCGAAGCTGCGGGCCCGGGCGAAGGCCGAGTTCGAGGCCCGCGAGGGCGTCAAGCTCACCTACCTGCCGTTCTTCGCGAAGGCGACCGTCGAGGCGCTCAAGGCGTTCCCGCAGCTCAACGCGTCGATCAACGACGAGACCAAGGAAGTGACCTACCACGGCGCCGTGCACCTGGCGATCGCGGTGGACACCCCCCGCGGGCTGCTCGTCCCGGTGATCCACAACGCCGACGAGCTGAACATCGCCGGCCTGGCCAGGCGGATCGCCGACCTGGCCGCCCGGACCCGGGCCAACAAGATCGCCCCCGACGAGCTGTCCGGTGGCACCTTCACGATCACCAACATCGGCAGCGCGGGCGCCCTGTTCGACACGCCGATCATCAACCAGCCGCAGGTCGGCATCCTCGGCACCGGCGCGATCACCAAGCAGCCCGTGGTGGTGCCGGGCCCGGACGGCGAGGACACCATCGCGATCCGCTCGGTGTGCTTCCTGCCGCTGACCTACGACCACCGGCTCGTCGACGGCGCGGACGCCGGTCGCTTCGTGAGCGCGGTCAAGGCGCGCCTCGAGGAGGGCGCGTTCGAGTCCGAGCTCGGGATGTGACCCTCGTGCGCGGCGAGTGGTGCGCAGGCACCACTCGCCGCGCACGAACGACTTCGCAGGCCCGGGTCGCGCACCCCGCCGGGGTCCGGAAGGATCTCGGGTGTGCGCGTCGTCGTCGCCGGATCGTCCGGCCTGATCGGAACCGCCCTGGTCGCCCAGCTCCGGGAGGCCGGGCATGACGTCCTGCGACTGGTCCGGCGCAGGCCGGCCGCGCCCGACGAGCGCGGCTGGGATCCCCCGGCCGGTGGCGTCGACGACGGCACCTTCGACGGCGTCGACGCCGTCGTCAACCTCAACGGGGTCGGCATCGGCGACCGCCCGTGGAGCGGGTCGCGCAAGCAGCTGATCCGCGACAGCCGCAACGTGCCCACCGAGGTGCTCGCCACAGCGGTCGCCGAGCACGGCGTCCCGGCCATGATCAGCGGCTCGGCCGTCGGGTACTACGGCGACACCGATGGGCGCGCGGTCGACGAGAGCGCCCCGTCGGGCACCGGATTCCTGGCCGAGGTCTGCCGCGACTGGGAGGCCGCCACCGGCCGGGCCCGCGACGCGGGGGCCCGCGTCGTGCTGCTGCGCACCGGGCTGGTGCTCTCCCGCGCCGGTGGCCTGCTCGGCCGGCTGCGGCCGCTGTTCAAGGGCTTCCTCGGCGGGCGTCTCGGTGACGGCCGGCAGTACATGCCGTGGATCTCCCTGGACGACGAGGTCGGCGCGATCCGGTTCGCGATCGAGAACGACGCGCTGACCGGCCCGGTGAACCTGACCGGGCCGACCCCGGTGACCAACGCGGAGTTCACCTCGGCGCTCGCGTCCGCGCTGGGGCGCCCGACGGCGTTCCCGGTGCCGGCCTTCGCGATCCGCGCCGCGCTCGGCGAGATGGGCCAGGAACTGCTGCTCAACGGCCAGCGGGCGATACCGGCCAAGCTGCTCCACGCCGGCTTCCAGTTCCGCCACCAGGCCCTGGGCGAGGCGCTCGCGGCGGCCACCGAATGACCGGCGCCCCCTGACCCGCGAGTCGGCGTTTTCGGGAGGGTGAGTCGGCGGATCCGGGAGGCCGGCCCGGCGTGGCGAAGCGCTCCTCCCGCATCACCCGCAGCCGGGCGTAGCGTGGCCGTCATGTCGAGTGCTGCGTCGAACTCCGGCCGTCCCACCACCCGCTCCTGCCGCCGCAGCACCGAGCCACTGCGCGTCGACGTCATCGACTCGATCGACTACCTCGCGGCGTGGGACCTGCAGCGCGAGCACGCGCAGGCCCGCCGCGACGGCACCGGGCCGGACGTGCTGATGCTGCTGGAACACCCGTCGGTGTACACCGCGGGAAAGCGCACCCGGCCCGAGGACCGGCCGACCGACGGCTCCCCGGTCATCGACGTCGACCGCGGCGGCCGGATCACCTGGCACGGGCCGGGTCAGATCGTCGGCTATCCGATCATCGCGCTGGATGAGCCGCTCGACGTCGTCGACTACGTGCGCCGGCTCGAGGAGGCCCTGATCGCGGTGTGCGCCGGGCTGGGTGTGAGCGCCGCCGGGCGGGTCGAGGGACGCAGCGGCGTGTGGCTGCCGGCGGGCGGCGGGCGCCCGGAACGCAAGCTCGGCGCGATCGGGGTGCGGGTACAGGGCGGCGTCACGCTGCACGGCTTCGCCCTGAACTGCGACCCCGACCTCGCCGAGTTCGACCGGATCGTGCCCTGCGGCATCACCGACGCCGGGGTGAGTTCACTGTCGGTGGAGCTCGGGCGGCGGGTCACCGTGGCCGAGATGCGCGACACGGTCGCCGCGGCGGTCATCGCCGCGCTCGACGGTGCGCTGCCGGTGACCGAGCACCCGGTGCCGAAGCAGGCCGCCCCGGACGTGGCGGGGCTCGACCTGCAACTGCACCCGTCGCTGCACTGAGGCGAGACCTCAGCGCAGCTGCGGGACGACCTCGGCGGCGATCAGCTCGATCTGGTCGATGTCGTTGAGGTCGAGAAGCTGGAGGTAGACCCGGGTCACGCCGGTGCGCTCGCGCCAGGTGCCGAGCCGGTCCACGACCTCCGCGGGCGTACCGGCCAGGCCGTTCTCCCGCAGGTCGTCGACCTCCCGGCCGATGGCCAGCGCGCGGTTGGCGACCTCGGTGTCGTCGCGCCCGACGCAGACGGTCTGCGCGACGGAGCGGATCAGCTGGGACGGGTCCCGGCCGATCTTTTTGCAGGCCTGGTCGACCCGCTCGAACTGCGCGGCCACGGCGTCGACCGGCGAGAACGGGACGTTGAACTCGTCGGCGTAGTGGGCAGCGAGCTGCGGGGTGCGACGCTTGCCCTGACCACCGATGATCACCGGCGGGCGCGGCTGCTGCACCGGCTTGGGCAGCGCCGGCGAGTCGGCGACGCGGTAGTACCGGCCGTCGAAGTCGAACCGGTCGCCCGGCAACGTCGCCCACAGCCCGGTGATGATCGCGAGCTGCTCGGAGAGCCGGTCGAAGCGCTCGGCCAGCGGCGGGAACGGGATCCCGTAGGCGGTGTGCTCGGCCTCGAACCAGCCGGTGCCCAGGCCCAGCTCGATGCGGCCGCCGGACATCTGGTCGACGTTCGCGACCGCGACCGCGAGCGGCCCGGGAAGCCGGAACGTGGCCGAGGTGACCAGGGTGCCGAGCCGGATCCGCCGGGTCTCGCGGGCCAGTGCGGCCAAGGTCACCCAGGCGTCGGTGGGGCCGGGCTCGCCGCTGGCGCTGCCCATGGCGAGGTAGTGGTCGGAGCGGAAGAACGCGTCGTAACCGGCGTCCTCGGTCGCACGGGCGACCCGGAGCAGGTCGTCGTAGAAGGCGCCCTGCTGGGGCTCGGTGAAGATCCGAAAGTCCACGGCTGCCAAGGCTAGCCCCGGTGATCGGTTGGCGCCGCCGCGGCGCAACGGGTAAGACCGACGCTCGTGAGTTGCTGGAGCCTCGAGCACATCCCGGACCAGAGCGGGCGCACGGTCCTCGTCACCGGCGCCACCTCGGGCCTCGGGCTCGCGTCGGCGATCGCGCTGGCCGGGTGCGGCGCCCGGGTGCTGCTCACCGCCCGCGACCGCGAGCGCGGCAAGGCGGCGCTGACCCGGGTGCGCAAGGAGGGCGGGCCGGGCGCCGAGCTCATCGAGCTCGACCTGGCCGATCTGGACTCGGTCCGCAACGCGGCCGCCGACGTGCGGGAGCGCACCGGGAACGCGCTGCACGTGCTGATGAACAACGCCGGCGTGATGGGCACCCCGCCGCGATTCACCGTCGACGGGTTCGAACTGCAGATCGGCACCAACCACCTCGGCCACGCCGCGCTGACCTGGCTGCTGATGCCGGCGTTGCGCGCGGCCGGCACTCCGCAGCGGGCGGCCCGGGTGGTGACGCTGTCGAGCCTGGCGCACCGTGGCGGTGGCCTGGACGTCGACGATCTGCACTTCGCCCGCCGCCGCTACCTACCCTCGACGGCGTACAGCGCGTCGAAGCTGGCGAACCTGCTGTTCGCCACCGAGCTCGACCGCCGGCTGCGCGCCGAGGGCGCCGACGTGATCTCCGTCGCCGCACATCCGGGGCTGGCCGACACCGACCTGCTCGGCAACTCGATGCGGTTGCGCAGCAGGCTGCTCGGCGCGCTGAGCGGCCCGATCAACAAACTGATCACCCAGCCGGTGCGGGCGGGGATGTTGCCGCAGCTCTACGCGGCCACCGCCGCGCAGGTCCGCGGGGGCGACTACATCGGGCCCGACCGGCTCGGCGAGACCCGCGGGCACCCCGGGGCCGCCCAGCCGAGCGCCGCCGCGGCGGACGTGGTGCTGGCCCGGCGGCTGTGGGAGCGCACGGCAGCTGCCACGTCGGTGCAACCCGATCCGAAGTGAGACGCCCGGCGTAGTCTTCTCGCCGTGACCATCGCACCCGAAGGCCGCAAGTTGCTGCGTCTCGAGGTCCGCAACAGCGAGACCCCGATCGAGCGCAAGCCGTCGTGGATCCGCACCCGGGCGCGGACCGGCCCGCAGTACACCGAGCTGAAGTCGCTGGTGCGCTCCGGCGGCCTGCACACGGTGTGCGAGGAGGCGGGCTGCCCGAACATCTACGAGTGCTGGGAAGACCGCGAGGCCACCTTCCTGATCGGCGGCGAGCAGTGCACCCGCCGCTGCGACTTCTGCCAGATCGACACCGGCAAGCCGGCCGAGCTGGACCGCGACGAGCCGCGCCGGGTCGCCGAGTCGGTGCGCACCATGGGCCTGCGCTACTCCACGGTCACCGGGGTGGCCCGCGACGACCTGCCCGACGGGGGGGCCTGGCTGTACGCCGAGACCGTCCGGCAGATCCACGCGCTCAACCCGGGTACCGGCGTGGAGCTGCTGATCCCGGACTTCAACGCCGACGACGCCCAGCTGGCCGAGGTGTTCGGCTCCCGGCCGGAGGTGCTGGCGCACAACCTGGAGACGGTGCCGCGGATCTTCCGCCGGATCCGCCCCGGGTTCCGCTACGCCCGCTCGCTTCAGGTGCTGACCCGGGCCCGGGAGGACGGGCTGGTCACCAAGTCGAACCTGATCCTCGGCATGGGCGAGACCCCCGACGAAGTCACCGCGGCGCTGCGCGACCTGCACGCGGCCGGCTGCGAGATCATCACGATCACCCAGTACCTGCGCCCGTCCAAGCGGCATCACCCGGTGGAGCGCTGGGTCAAGCCCGAGGAGTTCGTCGAACACGCCGAGGCGGCCGAGCAGATCGGGTTCGCTGGGGTGATGGCCGGGCCGCTGGTGCGCTCCTCCTACCGGGCCGGGCGGCTCTACGCCCAGACCGTCGCGCACCGCGGGGAGCAGCTGTCCCCCGAACTCGCGCACCTGGCCGCCGAGGGCGCCGCCGCCCAGGAGGCCAGGTCTCTGCTGGCCCGTTAAGCCCGTATCCTGGGGCGCATGGCCGGCAAGCCCGACAAGGCAGCCCAGAAGGCGGCGCAGCAGCAAGCCAAGCGCGAGAAGCGTGAGGCCTCCAAGCAGCGTCGCAAGCAGATCTTCGAGGCGTTCAAGATGCAACGCCGCGAGGACAAGGCGCTCATCCCGTGGATGGTCGGTGTCTTCCTGCTCGCGGTCGTGGTGGTGTTCTGCCTCGGCCTGATCTGGAACCTGCAGTGGGTGTTCCTGCCGCTGGGCATCGCGATCGGCGTCCTGGCCGCGATCAGCATCTTCGGTCGTCGCGTGCAGAGATCGGTCTACACGAAGGCCGACGGGCAACCCGGGGCCGCCGGCTGGGCGCTGGACAACATGCGCGGCCAGTGGCGGGTCACCCCCGGCGTCGCGGGCACCACGCACCTCGACGCCGTACACCGGGTCATCGGCCGGCCCGGGATCATCCTCGTCGCCGAGGGCGCGCCGCACCGGGTGAAGAGCCTGCTCGCCCAGGAGAAGAAGCGGACCGCCCGGGTGGTCGGTTCGACGCCGATCTACGACGTCGTCGTCGGCAACGACGAGGGGCAGATCCCGCTCAGCAAGCTGCAGCGGCACCTGATGAAGCTGCCGCGCAACATCGACGCCAAGCAGATGGACACCCTGGAGTCCCGCCTCGCCGCCCTCGGTTCGCGCGCCGCCGCGATGCCCAAGGGCCCGATGCCGGCCGGGGCGAAGATGCGCAGCGTGCAGCGGACCGTCCGCCGGCGCTGACCGCCCGGCTCAGCGCGTGCGGATGACCACCGTCCGCGCGGCGCGGTCGTGCCAGCCCCGACCGTCGGCGTCGCGCAGCAGGGCCGGGATGACGACCCCCAGCAGCACGGTCCGTAACAGGGCCCGCGGGACGCCGATCAGCGCGGCGGAGTCGATGGATGCCACGCGGATGCCCAGCGCCGTCATCCCCGCCGTCGCGCCGAAGATCGCGACCGGTACCACGGTGAGGACGAACCAGACGAGCCAGACCGTCCAGCCGAAGTTCGAGTGCGCGCCGAAGGCGTCGGGCCCGGCGAACAGCAGCGCGATCAGGTAGCCGAGCAACCAGTCGACGGTGACGGCGCCGAGCCGCCGGCCGAAGCCGGCCACCGCGCCCACCCCGTTGCGCGGAAGCCCGAACTTCTCACCCGGATAGGTGCTGGTCGTGCCGCCATCCGGCCCAGCAGATGATCCGACGGGTGATCCGGGCAACCAGGAGTCGATCCAACGGGCCATGGCTCATAGCCTAGGCGGCTGGTGTGAGGCGAGCCGCTAAACGGGCCCGTTAACCTCCGTGAAACGAACGAGTGACCGACGGGCAACAACGCGGCCATAGCGTCGCGGCCAGTCCCGGCGTCGACCGAAGGAGCCAGTGAGCGTGTTCAGCAACTCCGAAGAGGTACTGAAGTACATCTCGGACGAGAAGGTCGAGTACGTCGACATCAGGTTCTGCGACCTGCCCGGCGTCATGCAGCACCTCACCGTCCCAGCCTCCGCGGTCGACCAGGACTTCCTGGACGACGGCGTCGCCTTCGACGGTTCGTCCGTCCGTGGTTTCCAGGCCATCAACGAGTCGGACATGTCGCTGTTGCCGGATCCGGCGACGGCGCGGCTCGACCCGTTCCGCAAGCACAAGACGCTCAACATGAACTTCTTCGTGCACGACCCGCTGACGGGCGAGCCCTACAGCCGTGACCCGCGCAACGTCGCCCGCAAGGCCGAGGAGTACCTGGCCGCGTCGGGCATCGCGGACACCTGCTACTTCGGCGCCGAGGCCGAGTTCTACATCTTCGACTCGGTGCGGTTCGGCTCCGACCCGCACCAGCAGTACAGCCACATCGACTCCGTCGAGGGCTGGTGGAACACCGGTCGCGAGGAGGAGGGCGGCAACCTCGGCTACAAGGTCGCCTACAAGGGCGGCTACTTCCCGGTCCCGCCGGTCGACCACTACGCCGACCTGCGCGACGACATGGTCACCAACCTGGCCAACAGCGGCTTCGTCGTCGAGCGCGGCCACCACGAGGTCGGCACCGCGGGACAGGCCGAGATCAACTACAAGTTCAACACGCTGCTGCACTCGGCCGACGACGTGATGCTGTTCAAGTACATCATCAAGAACACCGCGTGGCAGGCGGGCAAGACCGTCACCTTCATGCCGAAGCCGCTGTTCGGCGACAACGGCTCGGGCATGCACGCCCACCAGTCGCTGTGGAAGGACGGCGTGCCGCTGTTCCACGACGAGGCCGGCTACGGCGGCCTGTCCGACGTGGCGCGCTACTACATCGGCGGCCTGCTGCACCACGCCCCGAGCCTGCTCGCGTTCACCAACCCGACGGTGAACTCCTACCACCGCCTGGTCCCCGGCTTCGAGGCCCCGGTGAACCTGGTCTACTCGGCCCGCAACCGCTCGGCCTGCATCCGGATCCCGCTGTCGGGTAACAACCCGAAGGCCAAGCGCCTCGAGTTCCGCTGCCCCGATTCCTCGGGTAACCCGTACCTGGCGTTCGCGGCGATGATGATGGCCGGCCTCGACGGCATCAAGAACAAGATCGAGCCGCCGGCCCCGGTCGACAAGGACCTCTACGAGCTGCCGCCCGAGGAAGCCAAGGACATCCCGCAGGTGCCGGCCAGCCTCGAGGCCGTGATCAACCGGCTCGAGGAGGACCATGACTACCTGCTCGAGGGTGGCGTGTTCACCCCCGACCTGATCGAGACGTGGATCTCCTACAAGCGCGAGGCCGAGATCGACCCGCTGCGGCTGCGCCCGCACCCGTACGAGTTCGCCCTCTACTACGACGTCTGATCGGTAACGCCACCTGAGCTGCGGCGACGCGTTCAGGCTGGGTGATCAGGCCGTCAGGCCACGAAGCCCCGGTGTCCCCTGTTCTCGGGTGGGGACACCGGGGCTTTCGTCGTACGCGGAGCCGGGGCCATGCCTCGGCCCGGAGGCCCGGAGGCCCGGAATCCACCCGATACGGCGGTTCCGGGCCTTCTCGGTGCGCCGGACGCCGCCTCGTGTGACTATTTGTCTGGGCAACCGGTCACGCCGGACCCGACCACACGCTCGAAGGACAGACCCTGCCCCCGACATCTGACCGGACCGAGACCGCGATGACCTCGCAATGGACCCCGCGCCCGTCGTCGCGGCTGCGCGCCCGGCATCGCGCTGTGCGCATCCCGGCGCAGCGCCGCCCGCCGCACTGGCCGCCCCCGCCGTCCCCGGCATCGCGGTCGGCCCGGCACAAGCGGCCGCGCCGCCACCGCCTGCTGTGGTTCGCGCTGGCCGCGTTCATCGTCGTCCTGGTGGCGGCGTTCGTGGCGCTGGGCAGCGTCCGCACCCAGACCGGGACTCGCGACGCCGCGGTGACCCCGCCCGCGGGGATCGTCCCGGCGTCGACTCACTGACCGGCGACAGCGCCCGCTGCGTGCGGGGTCCGGATCGCCGGGCGTTTCAGCGTCACCGAGCTGACCCGATCGGACAGCGCCGTCGGGACCTCCCAGTCCGGTGGCACCCCGGACAGGCAGGCGTCGTGCGCCGCGGCCGCGGCGAGCACGGCCTCGGCGTCGTCGGCGCTGATGCCGGTGAAGCGGACCCGCGCCTTCCCCGGCCCGTCCACCGCGACAACCCCGTCGTCGGGGCAGCCACCGAGGCAGGCGACCTTGCGGACGTGCAGGTGGCGAGCCTGCGGGTGCTCGGCGATGGCGGCGCTGAGCCGGCGGCCGAACTCCCCGGTCTCGCGCGGGTCGTAGCGCGGGCAGGTACGGCAGATCAGCAGGGCCATCGAGCTCCTCGGTCGTCGACGCCGCGCCGCCCGGTTCTCCGAACAGGTCCGCGAACCGGGCGGCGGTGACGGTCTCGATCAGGCGGCGGCCGCGACCGGCTCGGCGGCGTGCTCCTTGTGGAACCGGCCGTCCTTCATGATGTAGTGCAGCCGGTCCTGGTCCTGCAGGATCGTGATGTCGGCCAGCGGGTCGCCGTCGACCAGGATCAGGTCGGCGAGGTACCCGGGCTGGACCTTCCCCAGCTCGTCGGGGCGAAGCATGATCTCCCCGCCGAGCGCGGTGGCCGACAGGATCGCCTCCATCGGCGTGAACCCGAGCCGCTCCACGAAGTGCTCGAGGTCGCGGGCGTAGGTGCCGTGCGGGGTCCAGGCGAAGCCGTAGTCCCCGCCGGGGAGCAGCTTGATCCCGCGGCGGTGCATCTCGCGCAGACCCTCGGTGGCGATCTCCAGTTCCCTCTTGTACCCGACCGCCTCGGCGGCCTCCTGCGGGAAGCCGAAGCTCTCCGCCTCGTACAGGGTCGCGACGAGCCAGTTGATGCCCGGCGCGACGAACACCCAGTCCTTGGCGGCCTCGAGCATGTCCATGCCCTCGGCGTCGGTGAAGCTGGCGTGATAGATGATGTCGACCCCGTGCCGGACGCACATCTTCACGCTCTCGGCACTGCGGGCGTGCGCGCAGACCCGGACACCGCGGCGGTGCGCCTCGGTGACCGCGGCCGCGACCTCCTCGTCGGAGAAGTAGGTGTCCTCCGCGCGCAGCGTGCCGGTGATCTCCTCGCCGGTCATCGACAGCTTGATCTGGTCCACGCCGAGGCCGATCAGCTCGCGGACCGCCTTACGCATGCCCTCGGGACCGTCGGCGAACGTCGTGATCGACGGGATCAGCGCGCCGCCGGTCACGGCGATCTCCGGGCCGTTGGCCAGGTACCGCGGGCCGGGGATGCGCCCGGCGTTGATCGCGTCCCGGCAGACGACGTCGAGCCGCGGCTTGGCCGAGGCCGCCCCGACACACATGGTGTACCCGGAGTCGATGTAGGTCCGGGCCGACTCGATGGCGAAGAGCAGGTGCTCCTCGACGGGCATGGTGCCCAGGCCGTCGAGGTCGGCGCTGTTGTTCCAGGTGAAGTGGGTGTGCGCGTCGCAGAGCCCGGACATCAGGGTGCGGCCGCGGCCCTGCACCACCCGCGCGCCCGCGCTGCGCGCCGGGTCCACGGTGCCGACCGTGGCGATGCGGTCGTTCTCGATCAGGACGTCACCGGGGTACGGGACGGCGCCCGTGGAGTCCAGGATGCTGACGCCGGTGAACAGGACCTTCTCGGTCGGGACGGGCATGGGTTGATCTCCTCGTCGGTGAGGGTGAGCGATCTAGAGGAAGCTGCGCAACAGGTCGGTGACGGGTCCGGCGGCCTCGAGGGCGGTCCAGTGCCCGACGCCGGGGAGGATCTCGACGCGGGCGTTGCCGTGGGCGTCGGCGAGCTCCTGGCTGGCCTCGGGCGGGCCGACCTTGTCGTCGTCGCCGGTGATGAGCAGCAGCGGCAGCGCCTGGTCGATCGGGCCCGGGTCGCCCGCACCGGCGAGCGCCTCGCAGCTGCGCGCGTAGCCCTCGGCGTCCTGGCGCATGACGAGTTCGCGGACGAACGCGGCGACCTCGGGCCGCTCGCGCCGGGTGGTCTCCGACAACGCGTTGGCGACGACGCCGGGTGCGACGGCGGCGGTGCCCTTCTCCCGCAGCACGGCGGCGCGATCGCGCTGGGCCTGCCGCCCGGCCTCGGCGGGCTCGCGGACCGCGCCGAGCAACACCAGCGAGGACACCAGGTCGGGGCGCTTCGCGGCCAGCGCGCGGACCACGAGGGTGCCCATCGAGTGTCCGACGACCCGTGCGCCGGTGAGGCCGAGCCCGTCGAGCAGCGCGGCGAGGTCCTCGGCGTAGCTGTCGATGCTGGGGTGGCCGACCGCCGGGGACCGCCCGGAGCCCTCCAGGTCCGGGCGGATCACCTGGAAGCTCCCCGCCAGCGCGTCGGCCTGCACCTGGTAGAAGTTCGAGGTCCCGCCCAGGCCGTGCACGAGCAGGACCGCGGGGCCCTCCCCGTCGATCGCAACCGCCAGCTCCTTGCCGTTGACGTTCACGTGTCTCCTTCTTCGGTGGGTGTTCGGCCGACGCGGTTGGTGAGGGTGCCCAGGCCGGTGACGGCGATCTCGACGACGTCGCCGCCGGTCAGGAAGCGCGGCGGGTCGAAGCCGATGCCGACGCCGGCCGGGGTGCCGGTGGCGATGACGTCGCCGGGCAGCAGCGTGATGCCCGCGGAGATGGTCGCGATGAGCGTGGGGATGTCGAAGATCAGATCGGCGACGGACGCCTTCTGCCTGCGCTCCCCGTTGACCCACGATTCGACCTGGAGCCGGGTGACATCGCCGACCTCGTCGGCGGTGACCGCCCACGGCCCCATCGGGCAGTACGTGTCCAGCGACTTGCCGAGCAGCCACTGCTTGTGGTCGCGCTGCAGGTCGCGGGCGGTGACGTCGTTGACGATCGTGTAGCCCCACACGTGCTCGTAGGCCCGCTCCGCCGGGATCGTGCGCCCCCCGGTTCCGATGATCACCGCGAGCTCGGCCTCGTAGTCCAGTTCGTGGGCCACGCCGGGGTGCGGGTCGATCTCGGTGCCCGGACCGGTCACCGACGTGGTCGCCTTCGAGAAGACGATCGGCTTGTCGGGCAGCGCCTCCGAGCGGCTCGGGGTGTCGTAGCCGCTGCGGCCGAACTCGGCGACGTGCTCGCGGTAGTTCTTGCCGACGCAGAAGATGTTGCGCCGCGGCACGGGGATGGGCGCGAGCAGCGTGACCGCGTCGAGGGCGTGCTCGGGGTCGAGGGCGTGCTCGGGATCGTCGGCGGTCCCGGTGGCCGCGGCCAGTGACGGCCCCAGCTCGGCCCAGCCGTCGATCAGGTCGAGCAGTCCCGCGCCGGCCGGCAGCCGTCCACTCAGGTCGCGGACCACTCCGCGGTCGGCGTCGACGACACCGACGCGCGGTCCGGATCCGGCGGAGAAGGTCACCAGCTTCATCTGTAGAACCAATCTGAACCAATTGATACCAATGGTGATAGCGGTGAACCGTACGCCCCCTTCAGTGGACTGTCGATAGGCATCCACGTGCGAAAACAGCGGTCCGAATGATTGGTCTCGATTGGTTCAGATCGACGCGCTAGAGTGTGCGATCGTGACGACCGTGGAGCAGACGCTGCGGGCGCTGCTCGCCGCAGGCGCCCAGGACGGCACGCTCGGCCCCGGATCCCAGCTGCCCACCGAGCGCGACCTCGTCGAGCGGCTGGCCGCCCCGCGCAGCGCGGTGCGCCGCGCGCTGGCCGCCCTCGAACGCGACGGGCTCGTGGTCCGCCACGTCGGCCGCGGCACCTTCGTCACCGAACCGCCGGACCGGCCCGGCATGGCCCCGGCCGACACGAGTCCGGCGGAGATCATGCAGGTGCGTCTGCTGATCGAGCCACAGGTGGCGTCCCTGGCCGCGCGCGTCGCCACCCAGGCCGACCTCGACCGCATCGCGCACTGCCTCGCCCGCGGCGGGCAGAGCGACGACCACGAGGGTTTCGAGGCGTGGGACGGGGCGCTGCACCGGGCGATCGCACAGGCCGCGCACAACGGACTGCTGCTGACCATGTTCGACGTGATGAACGACGCCCGCGCGCTGCCGGTGTGGGGCAGCCTGAAGAGCCGGACGTCCACACCGGAGCGACGACGCTGTTACCACGCCGAGCACACCGCGATCGTCGACGCGCTGCGCGACCGCGACCCCGACGGCGCCCGCGACCGGATGCGCGAGCACCTCGCAGGAGTGTCGGACAACCTGCTCGGCCGGCACTGACCAGGGCCCGGATCGGCCCCGCGGGCTGCCCTGACCCCGGTGTCCGGCGATCGGACAGTCATCCACGTCACCCCCAACTAGCGTCGGCGGCGAGTCCTCACCCCATCGGACACCGAGCCGGAGGCCGTCAGCAATGAAGATGTCGTGCGCGTTCGCCACCTCGCTGGAGAGCCACGAGCACGCCCGTATCGCCGAATCGCTGGGATACGAGCGCGCCTTCTTCTACGACTCGCCCGCCCTCTACCCTGACGTCTGGGTCCAGCTCTGCCGCGCGGCGGAGATCACCGAGCGGATCAAGCTCGGCCCGGGCGTGCTGATCCCGAGCCTGCGCCACCCCATGATCACCGCCTCGGCGATCGGCACCCTCGCCTCGATCGCCGGCCAGGACCGCGTGATGGTCGGCGTCGGCTCGGGGTTCACCGGACGGCTCTCCATGGGCAAGCGACCACTGCCCTGGGCCAAGGTCCGCGAGTACACGCTGGTGCTGCAGGCCCTGCTGCGCGGCGAGGAGGTCGAGTGGGAGGGCGGCATCATGAAGATGATGGCACCGGACGAGCGGTTCGGGCCCGCCCGCCCCATCGAGGTCGACTGGGTCATCGCCGCGAACGGCCCGAAGGGCTACGGGGTGACCCGCGAGCTCGGCGCCGAGGTGCTCACCGTGCTCGTACCGAACCCGGACTTCGCCTCGAGCGTCATCCTCGACTTCGGCACCGTGCTCGACGACGGCGAGGACCCCGGTTCCCAGCGGGTGATCGACGCCGCCGGGCACGGGTTGAGCATCGTGCTGCACTGGGCCGTCGAGCACGGCGTCATCGACGAACTGCTGCCCGAGCGCGGCCGGGAGTGGGCCGCCGCGTACGACGACGTCCCACCCGAGAAGCGGCATCTCGCGCTGCACGACCGGCACCTGGTGGCGGTCAACGAGCGCGACGAGCCGTTCGTCACCGGCGAGCTGATGGTGAAGGGCGGCCTGGCCCTGACCGCGTCGGAATGGCGGGACAAGATCGCGAAGCTGGAGGCAGGCGGCTCCACCGAGATCGCCTATCAGCCGGCGGGGCCGGACATCCCGCGCGAGCTGGAGGCGTTCGCCGCGGCGATGCAGGCCTGATCGGCGGGGAAGGGAGGGGTGAACGGCGTTCACCCCTCCCTCGGTCCCCCTCGTCCGCCGGCACCCGCCCGGGGGCGGTCGGCATGGCGCCGAATTCCGCAGCGTAGGTTCCCGGTGCGTTTCCCCCTACAGCCGTTCGGCCCCACATCGTGCAGCCGATCGAGCCACTCCGGCGCCACGCTCTGGATCTTGCATTCACGATCGAACGGCACGACCATTCGTCGAAGCAGATGCCTTAACGTGTGCATTGACAACGGACCACCCGGGGGAGTTTCATCGGACGGTACGTGTTCGGCGTCACAGGCCGGTGGCCACGCGTGCTCGTCCCGTCGCGCCGAAGGCAGGAATCTCCCGGCTCGGCGAAAGGGGTGGACGCGACCGTGGGCGGTCTCCCGTCACCGATTCCGGCACCTCGTTAAGTCCGTTCCTCCTGAGCGTCACCCGGCGAACCGCCGACGACGCCCGTTCCCGCGCGCCCTTCTCGGCGCCCGGGCTGCTCGTGCGGCCGCAACGGCGCGGCCCGACGAAGGGATGTCGATGAAGTCGATCTTCTTCCACCTGATGCCCTACCGGGATCTCCCGGACGACTTCGAATCGAGGTACGAGAGCATCTGGGTCACCCCACCGAACAGCGAGCTGTGCGATCCGCGCAAGGTTGCCCAGTACTACCAGTGGAACCTCGACGAGCTCGAGCTCGCCGACCGGCTCGGCTTCGACGGTGTAGGGGTCAACGAGCACCACCAGAACGGCTACGGCTTCATGGCCTCGCCGAACCTGATGGCAGCCGCGCTCGCCCGGCGCACCCCGAACAACAGCGCGATCATGGTGCTGGGCAACACGCTGGCCCTCTACTCCCCGGCGACGCGGGTCGCCGAGGAGTTCGCGATGCTCGACGTGCTGAGCAACGGACGGCTCGCGGCCGGGTTCCCGGTGGGCACCTCGATGGACGTCAACTTCTGCTACGGGGTCCCGCCCACGCAGACCCGCCCGCGCTTCCGGGAAGCCGAGGAGCTCGTCATCCAGGCCTGGACGAGACCGGGCCCGTTCACCTTCAACGGCCGGTACAACCAGCTGCGCTATGTGAACCCGTGGCCGCAGCCGCTGCAGAAGCCGCACCCGCCGGTGTGGCTCGCCGGCGGCGGATCCGTGGAGACCTGGGAGCTCGCCGGGAACAAGGACTACACCTACAGCTACCTCAGCTTCTTCGGCGCGAAGTTCGGCAAGAAGCTGATGGACGGATTCTGGGCCAAGATGGACGAGATGGGCGTGGACCGCAATCCGTTCCGCGCCGGATTCGCCCAGCAGATCTGCGTCTCCGAGACCGACGAACGGGCCGAGAAGGAGTACCTGGAACACGTCACATACTTCTTCAAGAAGTGCCTGCACATTCCGCCCTACTTCTTCGAGGCACCCGGATACCGGACACGCAAGAGCACCGAGTTCGCGATCAAGACCAACCAGCCCGGTGACATCGCCGCCGCCGCGGCGCTGGAGAAGAACTGGAAGACCCTCAACGAGGAGGGCTTCATCATCGGCGGCAGCCCGGCCACCGTCGCCGACCGGCTCATCGAGGCCGCGAAGACGCTGCGGGTCGGCAACCTGCACGCGCTGCTGCAGATCGGCTCGATGCCGCACGAGCTGACCAAGAAGAACATCACGCTGTTCGCGGAGGAGGTCATGCCGCGGATCCGGCACGTGTGGGATTCCGAGGGGTGGACCCACAACTGGTGGCCGTCCGGCGCGGCCAACCGCGCGGTGACCGAGGCGCCCGCCGGCGCGCAGGCCTGAGGGAGACGACGATGACCACGACCGCACCCTCCGCGGACGTCACCGAGCGCCTCGTCCAGGTCGGGCAGATCCAGGCCCGGGTCCTCGTCGCGGGCGCCGGCGACCCGGTGCTGTTCATCCACGGCGCCGGCGGCCTCTGGTGGGACCCGTTCCTCGACGCGCTGGCCGAGGGCCACACCGTGTACGCCGTCGAGCACCCCGGCGGCGGCGAGTCCGACGCGCTGACCCACCTGCCCGGGATCTGGGAGCTCGTGCTGTTCTACGACGGGCTGCTCGACGCCCTGGGCCTCGACACCGTGCAGGTGGTGGGGCACTCCTTCGGCGGCATGGTCGCCGCCGAGTTCGCCTCGAACAGCCCGAAGCGGGTCTCGAAGCTGGTGCTCATCGCGCCGATCGGATTCTGGCGCGACGACGCGCCGATCCCGGACATCGCGGGCATCCCGCCGGAGGCCCTGCCCGGCCTCGTGCTGGCCGACCCGCAGAGTCCGCTCGCGGCGATGCTGACCCCACCCGCGGACGACCCGCAGGCACTGTTCGAAGCGGCCATGCGGATGGCCAGCATCCTGCACTTCATCTGGCCGATCCCGGACAAGGGCCTGGACCGGCGGATCCACCGGCTCAGCGCGCCGACGCTGCTGATCTGGGGCGCCCAGGACAAGCTGGTGGACCCCGTCTACGCCGAGGAGTTCACCTCGCGGCTGCGTGACTCCCGGCTGGAGCTCATCGACAACGCCGGGCACCTGCCCCAGCTGGAGGCCCCCGACGTCGTGCGCCGGCACGTGCTCGGCTTCCTGAGCTGAGCGCCGCCGGCGCCACCACCCGCGCCCCCGGGCAGACCAGCCGGTCGCCCGGGGGCCCGGCACGCCGGGGCGGGACCCGGCCCAGCATCAGCACCACCGCCGCCCCGCCCAGCCGGACCAGCACCGCGCCGGTGGCTGCCCAGCCGGCGTCGATCAGCGCCTCGGCGAACGGACCGGACAGGCCGGACGAGAGCGCGGAGAGGACGGCGAGCCCCGGCGCCGTCGCCGCCCCCGGCCCCGGCCCGGTGTGGGTCAGTCCTCGGCGCCGGTGATCGGCGTCAGCCCGGCCGCCCGGATGCCGGCGACCGCGGCCGCCTCGTCGTTGAGCGAGGCGTCCCCGGTGACGCCGACCGCCCCGAGCAGCCGCCCGTCGGCATCACGGACGAACACCCCGCCGGGCACGGAGAGGATGCGGCCACCGGCCAGGGTCGCGACCGAGGTGAAGAACTCCGGGGAGTCGGCGGCGCGGGCCGCGATGGCGCGGTTCGTCATGCCCAGGCCCAGCACACCCCAGGCCTTCGCCACGGCGATGTCCGGGCGCAGGTTGCCCGACCCGTCCTGGCGGGCCAGCGCGACGAGGGCCCCTCCGGGGTCGAGCACGGCGACGGTCAACGGGTTGAAGCCCTGCTCGGTGCCGTGGGCCAGCGCGGCTCGGACGATGGTCTCGGCCTGCTCCAGGGTGATGCTCACTGGTTCGTGTCCTCCGATCGGCGGTGATCTCTCCGCGCCGATCCTGCCGTGCCCGGGCTCAGGCCGCCCGGGTGAGGACGAGCACAGGGATCCTCCGGGAGGTGTTCGCCTGGTAGTCACCGAACCCCGGCATCTGCTCGACGATGCGCTTCCACAGCACCTCGCGCTCCTCGCCGGTGGCCTCCTGCACGTCGACGGGGAAGGTCTGCGTGCCCACCTCGACGTCGATGCGCGGGTGCGCCTTGAGGTTGTGGTACCAGTCGGGGTTCGTGGGCGCCCCGGCCTTCGATGCGACGATCACGAAGCGGTCGCCGTCGGGGAAGTAGACCAGCGGGTTCACCCGCACCGTCCCCGACTTCGCACCGATGTGGTGGATCAGGATCATCGGCGCGCCGGCGAACTGGCCGCCGACCTTGCCGCCGTTCGCCCGGAACTCTTCGATGATCTGCTGGTTCCAGTCTCTCGGGCTCGTCATCACGCTCTCCTCGCCGATCGGAACGGTGCCGCCACTCCTGCGGTGACGGACGCCACTGTGCCTGCCAACACGATCGACACCGCGCGCATTCCGGCCGGGCCGTGCCGGTCATCCGATCGGGATCAGCGCAGCAGTACCCAGCCGCCCGCGAGCACCGCCGCCACTGCGACCAGCCAGAACAGGGCCGCCCACAGGCCGCCGGGCACCCCGGTGAGCCGCGCCAGTGCGTCGGCGTCGGAGTCGGAGTGCAGCCCCCGGCGGCGGCCGCGCTGCAACTCCCGGACCGCGCGCAGCCCACCGAACAGCAGGAACCAGCACAGCGTCGCGGCGAACACCGCGCGCACGTCCGGCGGGGCCCAGTACGCGATCGAGGCGACCGCGGCGCCGGTGACCAGCACCGCCAGCGCCCCGAACAGGTTCCGGATGTGGATCAGGGTGGCGACCAGCAGCCCGGTGGCGATCCACAGCATCACCTGGGTCTGGTCGGCGGCCACCAGGATCGCCCCGGCAAGCCCCAGCAGCGGCGGTGCCGGGTAGCCGCCGAGGAAGGTGAGGACCAGGCCTGGGCCGCGGCCGGCGCCGGTGGAGTGCGTGACACCGGAGGTGTCGGCGTGCAGCCGGATGCCGGTGAGCCCGCGGCCGGTGAGCACGGCGAAGAGGGCGTGGCCCCCCTCGTGGGCGATGGTGACGACCGTTCGGGTCAGCCGCCAGGACGCCGACCACAGCACGACGATCAGCGCCAGCACCGCTGCGGCGAGCACTGCGGGCCGACCGGCGGCCGTCTCCAGTGCGGTCCGCAGGGTGTCCGCGAACGGTGGTACGGATCCCGGACCTGCGGCGAGCACCTGCACGGCCGCCAGTGTGTCAGCGGAACCTGAACGGTTGCTGTCAGCCCGCACCGCGGCCGGTCTTGACCTTCCCCCCGCTGGAGAGTCGAAGGTGGTCCCATGACCACCGAGACCGCCGCGCAGCCGATGCTCACCATCGGGCAGCTCGCCCGCCGCTCGGGTGTGCCGGTCCGGACCATCCGGTTCTGGTCGGACTCCGGCGTGTTGCCCCCCACCGACCGCTCCGCCGGGAACTACCGCCGCTACGACGCCACCGCCGCCGCCCGGCTCGATCTCGTGCGCACACTGCGCGAGCTCGGCCTCGGACTGGACGACGTACGCCGGGTGCTGCTGCGCGAGCGCAGCGTCGAAGAGATCGCCGCCGCGCACGTGAGCGCCCTCGACAGCCAGATCCGCACCCTGCGGGTGCAGCGCACCGTCTGCACGCTGCTCGCCCGCGGGGCCCGCACCGAACGGGAGACCACCCTGATGAACGACCTCGCCCGGTTCTCCGCCGCGCAGCGCCAGCAGATGATCGACGAGTTCGTCGACGCGACCTTCGCGGGGACCGACCCGGACGCCCCGGGCGCCGGCATCGCGAACGCGATGCGGACGCTGCCGGCCGAACTGCCCGACGAGCCCACCGCCGACCAGCTCGAGGCGTGGATCGAGCTGGCCGAGCTGGCCGGCGACCCGTCGTTCCGCACCCGGGTCCGGGAGATGGCGGTGGCCGGCTCGGACGCCACCGGCACACCGCAGCGCGACGTCGACACGGGCCTGGTCGTGCAGCACGCCGGCGGCGCGGTGGCCGCGGGCATCGACCCGGCCTCGGCCGAGGCGCGCGCGGTGCTGGACCGGATCGTGCCGCCCGCGACCGGCGCGGCGGCCCGGGCCGAGCTGGCCGACCGGATCGCGACGTTCACCGACCCGCGCGTCGAGCGGTACTGGCAGCTGATCGGCACGCTCAACGGCTGGGACCCGTTCCCGCCGACCGTGCCCGCCTTCCAGTGGCTGGTGGACGCGCTACGGGCCTCCCGCTAGCTAGCGGAGGTTCTCGACCTCGACCGGCGCGATGTCCTCCTCGGGCGGCAGCGCGAACCCGAACACCTGGGCGTAGAAGCTCAGCTCGGAGTCCAGCGCGCGGCGGATGTTCTCCGCGCGCCGGAACCCGTGCTGCTCGCCGTCGAAGAGCAGGTAGGCCACCGGCACCTTCCGGGCCCGCAGCGCGTCGACGATCATCTCCGACTGGTTGGGCGGGACGACCGCGTCCTCGCTGCCCTGCAGCACGATCAGCGGCCGGTCGAACCGGTCCACGTGGTGGATCGGGGACCGCTCGAGGTAGACCTCGCGCTGCGCCGGGTAGTCCCCGACCAGCCCGTCGAGGTAGCGGCTCTCGAACTTGTGGGTGTCGGCCGCGAGCGCCTCGAGGTCGGCGACCCCGAAGTGGTCGGCGCCCGCGGCGAACGGGGTGTCCTCGCGGGCCAGCGCGGCCAGCGTCGTGTAGCCGCCCGCGGAGCCACCGCGGATGGCGAGCCGGTGCGGATCCACCCGGCCCTGCTCGCCCAGCCAGCGGGCGGCGGCGATGCAGTCGGCCACGTCGACCACGCCCCAGGCGCCCTTGAGCAGGTCGCGGTAGGCCCTGCCGTACCCGGTGGACCCGCCGTAGTTGACGTCGACGACGGCGAACCCCCGGCTGGTCCAGTACTGGGTGCCGACCGAGAGCACCGGCGTCGCCGAACCGGTCGGGCCGCCGTGGATCACGACGAGCAGCGGCGGCAGCTCACCGTCCGGGCCGCGGTGGCCGCTGCCGGTCGGCGGGTAGAACAACGCATGCCCGATGCGCGGGGCACCCGTGCCGTCCACCGACGGGAACGAGATCGGCTCGGGCACCGACAGCGCCGCGGGGTCGAGGCCGAGGTCGCGAGGCGGGCGCAGCGTCTCGACCTGCGGCGCCGGGGTTGCGAGCCCGATGCGGTACACGGCGGGCTCGGCGGTCGGGGCGCCCGCGACCACGACGACCCCGTCCGGTCCGGCGGCGCGGACTCCTGCGATCGCGGAGAAGGGCAGATCCAGGTCGGCCACGGTGCCGTCCGGGCGGCGCACGGCGAGGCCGTCGTAGCCGTCGCGCCAGCGGGCGAACACGACGGTGCCGGCTCTGCCGTCGCCGAGCACCGCGTAGCGCGACGATCCGAGCTGCCAGGCCGGCACGCCGATCTCGGCATCCAGTTCGATCACCGGCTCGACCGCGCCGCCCGGGGTCCAGCGGTACAGGTTCCACCAGCCGGTCCGGTCCGACAGGAACAGCAGCGTGCCGTCGGCCTGCCAGCGCGGCTCGGCCACCGACTCCCCCGGCCCGCCGGCGACGACGGTGTCGGTGCCGCTCGCGAGGTCGCGCACGGTGAGCACGGTGTCGTCCCAGGGCATGGACGGGTGGTCCCACGATACCCAGGCCAGCGCGGCGCCGTCCGGGCTCAGCCGGGGCGCGACGACGAAGTCCGGGCCGCTGACCAGCACCTCGGGCTGCGACGGGCGATCGGCGGCCAGCCGGACGATCTCGTTGCGGACGTCGACCGCGCCGCTGCCGCCGACGGGATGGTGCTCGCGCACGGCGACGATCGCGGTGCCGTCCGGGCTCAGGTCGCCGTCGGCGTACCGGTCGCCGCGGGGCAGGGCGGGCGCCGGTGTGAGCGGGACGGGCGCGGCGCCGCGCTCGAGCCGGTACAGGCGCTGATCGGTCCAGTTGGTGAACCAGACGACGCCGTCACGGACCCACCAGGCGGCACCGCCGTACTCGTGCACCCCGGTACGCGCGTCCATCCCGTCGGGCAGTAGGTCGGTGACCCTGCCGTCCGCGGCCCGGCGGACGATCTGGGTGCGGCCGCCCTCGACCGGTCGGCCCTCCGACCAGTACACGTCCGTCCCGTCGACCCGTGCCTCGGACAGTCGCACCGCGGCGGCCACCACGAGCTCGGAGGTGATCGGGGTGGGCCAGGATCCGAACGGCAGTTCCGAGATCGTCATCCGGTCACGCTAGCGCGTGCGCGCCGTCCGGAACGCCTGGCGCAGCAGCCCGAACGCCTCCCACGCCCAGCGCGGCCGCAGCACCGGCAGCAGCCCGGCCGCCCCGGTCAGGCCCGGCCACCAGCGCACCGACCCGTCGCGGTGGACGGTGCCGATCGCGGGCGCCCGGCAGCCGGTGGCCCAGGGCCTCGACCGCAGCGACGGGTACGTCTCGGCCAGCTGCGGATCCCGGCAGGACCGCACCTTCACCGGCACCCGCACGTAGTCGGGCAGCTCCCAGGCGATCTGCGAGCACTTCGGGCAGCCCACGTCGTAGACCACGACGACCTCGACGACCTTCACCGCAGCAGCATCGCAACCGTCAGCGTGCCCACGCAGGTCAGGGCCAGCAGCGGGCGCGCCACCGGCTCGGAGCGGACCCACAGCGCGGTCCAGCCGCCGTCGTCGCTCCAGGCGTTGCTCAGCAGCGGCATCGCGAACCGGCCCGCGGCGAACCCGGTGGCCACCGCGAACGCCGCCGGGAACGGCACGACCAGCACGATCGCGAGCAGCGCCAGGTGCGGCAGCGCGGACGGCGAATAGGTGCGCATCCCGGTGCCCATCTCGAAGCCGAACTGCAGCGCGCCCCACTCGCCCAGGTGCTGCACCCGCTCGGGCACCAGCCGGGCGTTCTCCGGCACCCGCAACCGCCACAGGCGCAGTTCCCGGCCGAGCACTGCCAGCGCCGCCGCGCCGAACACCGCCGACCGCACGGAGCCGGGCAGCAGCGCCTGCGGCAGCGCGCCCAGCACCGCGGCGGCGAACGCCACCGCGGTCGCGCCCAGGAACAGGCCACCGCCGAAGTAGGAGACAACGGGCTTGCCGCGCCAGACCGGCGCGCTCAGCAGGAACGCCGAGTTGTGGCTTCACGTGGAGCCGGAGTTCGCGAACCCCGCCGCCGCGCCGGCCACCGTGACCAGCAACAACCCGGCCGCGGCGGTGGCCAGGTCACGCTGCGCCCCGAACGCCGCCATCGCCGCGAACGCCCCGGCCACGAGCAGCGCCAGCACCGTGGTCAGCGGATGCAGCGGCCAGCGTGCGCGGGGCCGCGCCGAGGGGGTCACGTGGTCAGCCGTCGAGCCCGCCCAGCAGCTTCTTGCGCCGCGGCCGGGCCGGGTCCGGGGGCGCCGCTGCGGAGTCCTCGGGCAGCGCGCAGGCCGCGATGGTCAGGCCGGTGTACTCGGTGCCGTCGGAGAACGTCGCGGTGGTCACCGCGTCGGAGCAGCGGTAGCCGTGCCAGCGCCAGGCGTTGCGGCCGTGGCAGTTCGTGGTCAGCCGGGTCGAGGTGTAGGACTCCTCCCGCGCGGAGTACGAGCCCTCCCGGTGGTAGCCGCCCGAGCACGGGTAGCTGCCGCGCCGCCAGCCGCCATAGCAGACCGCGGGGCCGCCGGCCCACCAGTTGTTGACCTCCTCGTCGTAGCTGTCCGGCATGCACGAGCCGTACTCGGACCTGTCGTCGCCGCCGTCGCGGTGCGGGGCCGCGGCCGCGCCGCGCCGGGTGAGCCACCAGTCCACCGGCACCAGCGCACTCGCGGCCGCGGCGATCACCAGCCCGCGCACCACGGTGCGCCGGCTCGGCCGGTAGGACCGGATGCGCGCGACCATCTCGCTGCGCCGCGCGTGCCCGGGCGGGGCCACGGTGGTGGGGATGTCGTCCAAGCGCGTCATGCCCCGGTCACCTCTGTCCTTCGGTCAGGGCCGGTCAGGTCCAGCAGCAGCGCGCGCACGTCGGTGTCGGGGTAGACGAAGCTGCGGTGCACGATCGTCCCGGCCGCGTCCACGGCGAGCAGCGTCGGCGAGTAGCCCTCGAACAGGTCCGCCCGGGCGGTGATGTCGGCGAGCAGTTCGATCCGGGTGCCGGGCGCGGCCGGGAGACCCGGGAGGTCCGAGACCCGGTCCACGAGCCCCACGAAGCGGACCGGGGTACCCGCCGGGTCACCCGCCCGATCGGCGGCGACGGCGTCGACGGTGTCCCAGACGCTGCGACACAGCGCGCAGCCGCCGTCCAGCACGGCCACGATCGCGAGCCGCTCCCCGGCGCGGGGGTGCACCGACGCCGGCGCCGGGCGCCCGACCAGCGCCGCATAGCCCGACAGGCCGGCACCGCGCCCGGCCTCCAGCGCCCGCACCCGCGCATGGACAGCCACCAGCGCCACCAGCGCGAACAGCGCGAACAGCAGCGCGATCAGGGCGACCGCCAGGGACAGCGACACGGCTCAGCCGGCCCAGCGCGCGCCGAGCACGCCCAGCGCGTCGAGGATCTGCTGCTCGTCCAGGGCGGTCGGCGGCCGGCCCGACTCCGGGCCGAGCAGCACCAGGTCCAGCACGGCGCTGTCGCCGGCCAGCAGGTAGCGCCACCGGTGCGGGGTGCCCGCGACCAGATCGGACTGGGCGGGGTCGAGCACCCGCTCGCCGCGCCACAGTTCGCCGCCGGGCAGCCGCAGCCCCGCCCAGTCCGGCAGCGTCGGCAACGCCTCGGCCGAGCGCCGGACCATCAGCACCGAAGCGGCGTTGCGGCCGATCAGCGTGACGTCGGGCTGCACGACGAGCAGGTCCGAGGCGGGCCGCAGCGTCGCGCCGGACGGCGAGTCGACGAAGCGCAGCGTGTTCACCAGCCGGCCCAGCCCGTCGGCATCCGGGGCGGGGCCGCCGAACCAGGTGGTCGCCTCGTGGTACGGCCCGGCCAGCACGAGCGCCGCGTCCGAGCGGTCCGGGGCCTCGAACAGCACGGCGTCGTAGCCGCGGAAGGTCCGGCGGCTCTCCCGCGCGCGAGGGAGGATGTGCGTGGGGATCGCCCGGTGCTCGCCCGCCGGGGCGAGGAAGAACTGCCGGGCGAGGCGCGGACCGGCGAACCGGGTGTTGCCGTACCACCGGTAGTCGCCCAGCACGGCCGGCAGCGTCAGATCGACCGGGACCCCGGACAGCGCGATCCGGGACACCTCCACCTTCTCCCCGGATCCGACCGGAGCCGTCATTCGTCCTGCCTCTCGTCACCGCACAAGCCGGACGACGGCGGCGCCGGGTCCGCACCGGTCAACGAGTGACGAACCAGGACGTCACGTGCGCAACCGGGTGCTACGCCGGACGGCGCAGCCGCACCGGGCACAGCCCGGATACGGGCCGAGGACGGCGGCACGACGTAGCGTGGCGATGCAGCCACCGCAGGCTCGAGGAAAGAGGGCGCGATGGACGACGAGCACCGGACGGAACCGGCGAAGGCCGTGCCGGCGACCGCCCCGACGCCGGACCCGGTCCCCGACTACGACGAGTCCGGCGTGCCCACTCTGGACCATGTGCGGGACAAGATCGAGGGCCGGTACGCCCGCTCGCTGGGCGCGACGGAACTGGCCGAGGGCACCGTGGCGGCACAGTCGGCCGAGGAGCAGCAGGCCGCCCGGGAGAAGGCGGGCCGGGACCGGCTCGAGGAGATCCGCCGGTCGATGCGCGCAGACGACTGAGCGGCGGGCGGTGCCGGAGAGCACCACCCGCCGCCAGGCCCGTCTCAGGCGCCGGAGCGCTTGAAGATCTTGTTGCCGAGCCACACCAGCGGGTCGTACTTGCGGTCGACCACGCGCTCCTTCATCGGGATCAGCGCGTTGTCGGTGATCTTGATGTGCTCGGGGCAGACCTCGGTGCAGCACTTGGTGATGTTGCAGAAGCCCAGGCCGTGCTCCTCCTGGGCCGCGAGCTGGCGGTCCGCGCTGTCCAGCGGGTGCATGTCCAGCTCCGCGATCCGCATCAGATAACGCGGGCCCGCGAAGTTCTCCTTGTTCTCCTCGTGGTCACGCACCACGTGGCAGGTGTTCTGGCACAGATAGCACTCGATGCACTTGCGGAACTCCTGGCTCCGCTCCACGTCGACCTGCTGCATCCGGTACTCGCCGGGCGCGAGGTCCTTCGGCGGCGCGAAGCTCGGGATCTCCCGCGCCTTCGTGTAGTTGAACGACACGTCGGTGACCAGGTCCCGGATCACCGGGAAGGTCCGCAGCGGCGTGACCGTGATGACCTCGTCCTCGGTGAACGTGGACATCCGGGTCATGCACATCAACCGCGGCCGGCCGTTGATCTCGGCGCTGCACGAGCCGCACTTGCCGGCCTTGCAGTTCCACCGCACGGCCAGGTCGTTCGCCTCGGTCTGCTGGAGCCGGTGGATGATGTCGAGGACGACCTCGCCCTCGTTCACCTCCACCGGGTAGTCGACCAGCTCGCCCTTCTCCGAGTCGCCGCGCCAGACACGGAAGTGCTGCCAGTGACTCATGCCTTCTCCCCCTGGTCGGCCGCGGTGCCGGCTGCTCTGTCGGCGGCGCTGTCGGCGCGGTGCCCGCCCAACTCCTCGCCGGTGTAGTACTTCTTGAGCTCGTCGAGCTCGAACAGGTCGAGCAGGTCCGGGCGCATCGGGACCTGCTCCTCGCGGGCGATGTTCACGTTGTCCTCGCCGAGCGCGGAGCACACCAGCAGCACGTGCCGCCAGTCGGAGTCCATCACCGGGAAGTCGTCGCGGGTGTGCCCGCCGCGGCTCTCCTGGCGCTCCAGCGCCCCCTTCGCCACGCAGAGCGAGACCAGCAGCATGTTGCGCAGGTCGAGCGCGAGGTGCCAGCCCGGGTTGAACTCCCGGTGTCCCTCCACGGAGACGGTCCGGGTGCGGGTGGCGATGTCCTCGAGCTTCTTGAGCGCCATCTCCATCTCGTCGGCCCGGCGGATGATGCCGACCAGCTCGTGCATCGTCTTCTGCAGTTCGAGCTGGACCACGAACGGGTTCTCGCCGCCGTCGGTGGCGTTGCTGAACGGCAGCAGCGCCCGCTCGACCGCCTTCTCGACGTCCGCCTCGTCGACGGCCGGTCGGGCACCGGCGGCGTCGACGTACTCGGCGGCGCCGAGCCCGGCGCGGCGGCCGAACACCAACAGGTCGGACAGCGAGTTTCCGCCGAGCCGGTTCGACCCGTGCATGCCGCCCGCGACCTCGCCGGCCGCGAACAGCCCGGGCACCGTCGACATCGTGGTGTCCGGGTCGACCTCCACACCGCCCATCACGTAATGGCAGGTGGGGCCGACCTCCATCGGCTCCTTGGTGATGTCGACGTCGGCCAGCTCCTTGAACTGGTGGTGCATCGACGGCAGCCGCTTGATGATCTCCTCCGGCTTGAGCCGGGTGGAGACGTCGAGGTACACCCCGCCGTGCGGGGAGCCACGACCGGCCTTGACCTCGGAGTTGATCGCCCGGGCGACCTCGTCACGGGGCAGCAGCTCCGGCGGGCGGCGGTTGTTGTCCGGGTCGGTGTACCAGCGGTCGCCCTCCTCCTCGGTGGTGGCGTACTGCTCCTTGAACACGTCCGGGATGTAGTCGAACATGAACCGCTTGCCCTCGGAGTTCCGGAGCACGCCGCCGTCACCGCGGACCGACTCGGTGACCAGGATGCCCTTCACCGACGGCGGCCACACCATGCCCGTCGGGTGGAACTGCAGGAACTCCATGTTGATCAGCGTGGCGCCCGCGCGCAGGGCGAGTGCGTGCCCGTCGCCGGTGTACTCCCAGGAGTTCGACGTGACCTGGTAGCTCTTGCCCACCCCGCCGGTCGCCAGCACGATCGCCGGCGCGGAGAACAGCACGAACGCGCCGGTGTTGCGGTAGTAGCCGAACGCGCCCGACATCTTCCCGTCGGTCTTGAGCAGCTCGGTGATCGTGGTCTCGTGGAAGACCCGGATGTGCGACTCGTAGTCGCCGGTGGCCGTGAAGTCCTCCTGCTGCAGCGACACGATCTTCTGCTGCAGCGTGCGGATCAGCTCCAGGCCGGTGCGGTCGCCGACGTGCGCCAGCCGCGGGTAGGTGTGCCCGCCGAAGTTGCGCTGGCTGATCTTGCCGTCCTTGGTGCGGTCGAACAGCGCGCCGTAGGTCTCCAGTTCCCAGACCCGGTCCGGGGCCTCCTTGGCGTGCAGCTCGGCCATCCGCCAGTTGTTGAGGAACTTCCCGCCGCGCATGGTGTCGCGGTAGTGCACCATCCAGTTGTCGTTGGGGTTGGCGTTGCCCATCGACGCCGCGCAGCCGCCCTCGGCCATCACCGTGTGCGCCTTGCCGAACAGCGACTTGGAGATGATCGCGGTGCGCTTGCCCTGCATGCGGGCCTCGATGGCCGCTCGCAGGCCGGCGCCGCCCGCGCCGATGACCACGACGTCGTAGTCGTGCCTCTCCACCTCAGTCATTGGTCACCCTCCTCAGTTGATGATGCGCAGGTCGGGGATCCAGCCGGCCGAGACGGCCATGATGTAGAAGTCCGTGACCGCCAGGGTCACCAGCGTGGTCCAGGCCAGCTGCATGTGCTTGCCGTTGAGCCGGCTCACCTGACCCCACAGCTTGTAGCGCAACGGGTGCTTGGAGAAGTGGTTCAGCCGGCCGCCGATGATGCTGCGGCACGAATGGCAGGACAGCGTGTAGGCCCACAGGAACACCACGTTGATCAGCAGGATGATGTTGCCCAGGCCGAGGCCGAAGCTGCCGTCGGCCTTCTGAAAGGCCCTGATCGCGTCGTAGGTGTTGATGATCGAGATGAGCGCCGCGATGTAGAAGAAGTAGCGGTGCAGGTTCTGGAACAGCAGCGGGAAACGGGTCTCCCCGGTGTAGCGCTGGTGCGGCTCGGCCACCGCGCAGGCCGGCGGCGACAACCAGAACGCCCGGTAGTAGGCCTTCCGGTAGTAGTAGCAGGTGAGCCGGAACAGCAGCAGAAACGGCAGCGAGATCGCGGCGTACGGCAGCCACCACACGTCGGGGAGGAACCGGCCGAAGTGTGCGGCCTGCTCCACGCAGCCGTTCGACACACACGGCGAGTAGAACGGCGTCAGGTAGTTGTAGTCCGCGACGAAGTACCACTCCTGCATGAAGGCCCGGACCGTGGCGTAGATGACCCAGGCGCCCAGGCCCACCGCGGTCGCCAATGGCGGCAGCCACCATCGATCCGTGCGGAGTGTCCGTGCCGCGATCTGCGCCCGCCCGGCGGACGCGTCTGTGGTGGATGACACGTCAGGGGTGTCCTCATCTGTCGAAGCCGACGGCGCCGCTCCGGACAGCCCCCAGGATGAAGGCCACCAGTACGCCACATCGTCGGGTCGTATGGATCACAGTGAGCCTACGACGGAAGTCACACCGACGGCGGATCAGGGTGGGAACAAAACCGCTGCTGGAGACCGGGGTCACACCCGGGGGACGCACCCGTGACGTGCTGCGGGAACGGCGAAGCGCCCGGCCCCGTCGTGGGGCCGGGCCGCTCCGGGTGCGGCGTCACGCCGCTGTCGTCACGCGCCCTTGCGGCGGGCCTTCCGCGCGTTGAGGTAGTCCCGGTTGAGCTGGGAGATGACGTCGAGCGGGATCTCCTTGGGGCAGGCGACGGCGCACTCACCGGTGTTGGTGCACCCGCCGAACCCGGAGGCGTCGTGCTCGGAGACCATCGCCAGCACCCGGCTGTTGCGCTCGGGCTGGCCCTGCGGCAGCTCACCGAGGTGGGTGATCTTCGCGCCGAGGAACAGCGACGCCGAGCCGTTCGGGCACGCCGCCACGCAGGCACCGCAGCCGATACAGGCCGCGGCGGCGAACGCGCGGTCGGCGTGCTCCTTCGGCACCGGGGCGGCGTGCGCGTCGGGCGCGGACCCGGTCGGGGCACTGATGTAGCCACCGGCCTGGATGATCCGGTCGAAGGCGTTCCGGTCGACGACCAGGTCCTTGATCACCGGGAACGCGCCGGCCCGGAAGGGCTCGATGGTGATCGTGTCGCCGTCGGAGAAGTGCCGCATGTGCAGCTGGCAGGTGGTGGTCGCCTTCTCCGGGCCGTGCGGCTGGCCGTCGATCACCATGCTGCACGAGCCGCAGATCCCCTCGCGGCAGTCGTGGTCGAAGGCCACCGGGTCCTCGCCCGCCAGGGCGAGCTTCTCGTTGAGCACGTCGAGCAGCTCGAGGAACGACATGTCCGGCGACGCGTCGTCCACGTCGTAGTTGACGATCTTGCCCTTGTCGTCGGCGTTCTGCTGCCGCCAGACCTTGAGGTGCAACTTCACTTGTAGCTCCGCTGGCTGGGGGTCACGTACTCGAAGGTCAGGTCCTCCTTGTGGAGGACCGGGGCCTCGCCGCGGCCGGTGTACTCCCACGCGGCGGCGTAGGAGAAGTTCTCGTCGTCACGGGCGGCCTCGCCGTCCTCGGTCTGGCTCTCCCCGCGGAAGTGCCCGCCGCAGGACTCGGTGCGGTGCAGCGCGTCGAGGCACATGAGCTCGCCGAGCTCGAGGAAGTCCGCGACCCGGCCGGCCCGCTCGAGGCTCTGGTTGAGCTCGACGCCCGTGCCCGGCACCTTGACGTTCTCCCAGAACTCCTTGCGCAGCTCGGGGATCCGGTCCAGCGCCTTGCGCAGGCCGGCATCGGTGCGCTCCATGCCGCACTGCTCCCACATGATGTGGCCGAGCTCGCGGTGAAAGGAGTCGACGGTGCGCTCGCCGTTGATCGACAGCAGCGTGTCGACGCGCTCGGCGACGTCGGCCTCGGCCTGCTTCACCTCGGGAGCGTCCGGGTCCACCGGGCCGTGCTTGTAGGTGGCCAGGTAGTCGCCGATCGTGTTGGGCAGCACGAAGTAGCCGTCGGCCAGGCCCTGCATCAGCGCGGAGGCGCCGAGCCGGTTGGCGCCGTGGTCGGAGAAGTTGGCCTCGCCGACCACGAACAGGCCCGGGATGGTGCTCTGCAGGTCGTAGTCGACCCACAGCCCGCCCATCGTGTAGTGCACCGCCGGGAAGATCCGCATCGGGACCTGGTAGGGGTCCTCGCCGGTGATGCGCTGGTACATCTGGAACAGGTTCCCGTACTTCGCCGCGACGGCCGGGCGGCCGAGGCGCGAGATGACCTCGGCGAAGTCCAGGTAGACGCCCAGCCCGGTGGGGCCGACGCCGCGGCCCTCGTCGCAGACGTTCTTCGCCGCGCGGGAGGCGATGTCGCGGGGAACGAGGTTGCCGAAGGCCGGGTACTGGCGCTCGAGGAAGTAGTCCCGCTCGTCCTCGGGGATGTCGTTCGGGTTGCGGTCGTCGCCCTTGCGCTCGGGCACCCAGACGCGGCCGTCGTTGCGCAGCGACTCCGACATCAGGGTCAGCTTCGACTGGTGGTCGCCGGAGACCGGGATGCAGGTCGGGTGGATCTGGGTGTAGCAGGGGTTCGCGAACAGCGCGCCCTTGCGGTGCGCCCGCCAGCTCGCGGTGACGTTGCAGCCCTTGGCGTTCGTCGACAGGTAGAAGACGTTGCCGTAGCCGCCGGAGGCCAGCACGACCGCGTCGGCCAGGTGGCTGCGGGTCTCGCCGGTGATCAGGTCGCGGGCGACGATGCCGCGGGCGTGGCCGTCGACGACGATCAGCTCGAGCATCTCGTGCCGCGGGTACATGGTGACCCCGCCGGCGTCGATCTGACGCTCGAGGGCCTGGTAGGCGCCCAGCAGCAGCTGCTGACCCGTCTGACCGCGGGCGTAGAAGGTCCGGGAGACCTGCGCGCCGCCGAAGGAGCGGTTGTCGAGCAGGCCGCCGTACTCGCGGGCGAACGGGACGCCCTGCGCGACGCACTGGTCGATGATCTGGCGGCTGATCTCGGCGAGCCGGTGCACGTTCGACTCGCGGGCGCGGAAGTCGCCGCCCTTGACGGTGTCGTAGAACAGCCGGTAGACGCTGTCGCCGTCGTTGCGGTAGTTCTTCGCGGCGTTGATGCCGCCCTGCGCGGCGATGCTGTGCGCGCGGCGCGGGCTGTCCTGGTAGCAGAACGAGCTGACCCGGTAGCCCAGCTCGGCCAGGGTCGCGGCGGCCGAGCCGCCGGCCAGTCCGGTGCCCACGACGATGATGTGCATCTTGCGCTTGTTCGCGGGGTTGACCAGCTTCACACCGAAGCGCCGGCGCTCCCAGCGGGTCTCGATCGGCCCGTCGGGCGCGGCCTTGTCCACGACCGGCGCGCCGACGGTGTAGTCGACGTAGCTCATATCAGACCAATCCGAAGGTGACGGCGAGCGGGACGGACAGGAAGCCCACGGTCAGCACGACGGCGAAGACCAGGGCGAATCCCTTCAGCGCGTTCTGGGTCGCCGCACTCGAGCGGCCGAACGTCTGCAGGCCGCTCCAGAGCCCGTGGCGCACGTGGAAGCCCACGGCGATGACGGCGATGACGTAGATCAGCGTCGCGTACCAGTGCGACGGCGCGAAGTCCGCGGCCACGTTGTCGTAGACCGCGCCGTGCACACCGTTCGGGTTCAGCGTCCCCGCGGTGAGGTCCAGCAGGTGGTAGACGACGAACAGCGCGATGATCACGCCGCCCCAGCGCATGGTGCGGGCGGCGTAGCTGCCCTGCACCGGCTGGCGGTGGGTGTAGCGGACCGGGCGGGCCGCACGGGCACGGCGGGCCAGCACGATCGCCGAGACGATGTGGGCCACCACCGACACGGTCAGGACCACGCGGATGATCCAGAGGGCCCCGGTGCGCGGCACCGCGGGCTCGAGCATCGTGCGCAGCCACGCGGAGTAGTCGTCGAGGGCGGCAGCCCCGAGGAAGATCTTCAGGTTGCCGATCATGTGCAGCACCAGATAGAGCAGCATGATCGCGCCGGTCACGGCCATCACGTACTTGAGCAGGACGGACGGCACACGCTGCCGCCGTCGCGCGGGAACGGCGCCGCCGGCCGTGCCCGCTCCACGCGCCACTGTTGTCACCACGGCGCACAGTCGACTACCGGGTCCCGCTGCCGTCCAATGCATCGTTGCGACACATTCGATGCACGTAGGCTATAGGCGTGACACTTCAGCAGCTCGCGTACTTCGTCGCGCTGGCGGACGTGCGCAGCTTCACTCGTGCGGCCGATCAATCCGGTGTCGCGCAGCCCACACTGTCCCGCCAGCTGAAGGCCCTGGAGGACGAGCTCGGCGCGCCGCTGGTCAACCGTGGACGTGGCGAGCTGACGCTGACCCCGGCCGGCGAGGCAGTGCTCCCGCTGGCCCGGCGGATTCTCGCGGACTCCGAAAGCGCCCGGACCGCGGTCGCCGAGATCGTCGGGCTGCGCCGCGGGCGGGTCCGGGTGGGCGCCACGCCCTCGCTGTGCATCGGCGTGGTGGCCGACGTGCTGCGGGTCTTCCACGAGCAGTACCCGGACATCCATCTCGAACTGAGTGAGAACGGTTCGCAGCCGCTGGTCCGCGACCTCACCCGCGGCCTGCTCGACGTCGCGGTCCTCGTCGTGCCGCGGGAGGGCCTCGACCCGTCGCTGGAGATCACCCCGCTGATGCGGGAACGCCTCTCGGTGGCCTCGCCGCGGTCCGGGCGGCCGCCGTCGGGTCGCGGTTCGATGTCGGTGGCCGAGCTGTCCCGGCGCTCGCTGGTGATGTTCCGCAAGGGCTACGACCTGCGCGAGGTGACGCTGCAGGCCTACGCCGACGCCGGGGTGACCCCGAAGTTCGCCGTCGAGGGCGGCGAGATGGACGCGGTCCTGCGGATGGTCGAGGCCGGGACGGGCGTCGCCGTGGTGCCCGACCTGGTGTTCGCCGGCCGACCGCGGCTGCGCCGGACCGTGCTCACCCCACCGTTGTATCGGACCGTCGCGCTGGCCCGCCGCTCCGACGTCGCGCCCACCCAGGCCTCCCAGGCCTTCTGCGACACGCTGCTGTCGTTCATCGGCGAGGTGTCCGCGATCGGCGGGCTCTCCGCGGACGTGCAGGTGCTGCACCGGTGGCGGGAGGAGACCCCGCGCCGGCCCGCCCCCCGGAACTGACCGGCTCTCGGGGCTGAGCGGCTCTGGCGGGCTGCGCTCAGTCCTCGTCGCCGGACGGCAACTGCTCGGCCAGCTCGGCGGCGTGCTCGGCGAGTGCTTCCCGCACCGCCCGGTAGGCGACGCCCGCGGGGTAGCCCTTGCGGGCGAGCATGCCCAGCAGCCGGCGGGCCACGGCCTCGTCGACCTCGCCGCGCTGAGTGCGCAGCTTGCGGTCCACGAGCTCACGGGCGCGCTGTTCCTCGGCCTCCTGGTCGACCTCGGCGAGCGCCTCGCCCGCGGTCTCGTCGTCGACACCCTTGCGCCGCAGCTCGATCGCGATGGCGCGCCGGCCCAAGCCGCGGAACGTGTGGCGGGAACGGACCCACTGCCCCGCGAACGCCGCGTCGTCGATCAGGCCGACCTCACCGAACCGGTCGAGCACCCGGGCCGCCGCATCGTCGGGAACGCCGCGCTTGCGCAGCGCCTGGGCGAGCTCCTGCCTGGTCCGGGCGCGGTCGGTGAGCAGCCGCAGGCAGATCGACCGGGCCACCGAGTCCGGGTCGGCGTCGTCGTCACGCTCCGCCGCTCCCCAACCGGTGCGGCCCCGAGCACCGGGCCTGCCCCGGGCCGGGCCCCCGTCGGGCCCGTCGGCGTCCACGCCGGATCGGCGCTGCCGGCGCCGGCCACCAGCGGGACGGTCATCGCCGGGCGCCGCGGCCCGGGAGACGACACCACCGCCGTTCAGGCTGTCGGACTCGGCGTCGGCCCCGACCGGCCGGTCGCCGGAGCCCTCCCGCCCGGCAGCGCCGGCGCGCCGGGCCCGTCCCCCGGCCGGGGAGCGGCGACGGTCCGTGGTGGGCGCGTCCCCGGCGTCCGGCATCCGGGCCGAGTTCCGGCGGCCACGGGCCGGCTCGGAGGTGTCGAACCGTGCGACGGGCACCGGACCGGGACCGCCGGTCGTCCCCAGGTCGTCCAGTGACGCCACCGGGGCCGGACCCGGAGCGTCGGCCGTCGCGCCGACGTCGTCGAGGGCGGCAACCGCATATCGGTCCTGCTGCTCACCGATGACGAAGTCGTCCAACCGGGCGACGCGCACGCCCGAGGGCCGCTGCGCTGTGCCGTCGCCCGGCTCGGTGCGGCCCTCGGGCCGCTCGTCCGGGCCTTCCATCGGGCTCAGAAGTCGACCGGCGCCGGCAGCGGCTCCGCGTCGGCGTCGAGCACCGCGCCGATACCGAGCTTCTCCTTGATCTTCTTCTCGATCTCGGCCGCGACGTCCGGGTTGTCCTTGAGGAACTTCCGGGCGTTCTCCTTGCCCTGGCCCATCTGGTCGCCCTCGTAGGTGTACCAGGCACCGGACTTGCGGATGATGCCCTGCTCCACGCCGACGTCGATCAGCGAGCCCTCACGGCTGATGCCGACGCCGTAGAGCACGTCGAACTCGGCCTGCTTGAACGGCGGGGCGACCTTGTTCTTCACGACCTTGACGCGGGTCCGGCTACCGACCATGTCGGTGCCGTCCTTGAGCGTCTCGATGCGGCGGATGTCGAGACGCACCGAGGCGTAGAACTTCAGCGCCTTGCCACCGGTCGTGGTCTCCGGCGACCCGAACATGACGCCGATCTTCTCGCGCAACTGGTTGATGAAGATCGCGGTGGTGCCGGAGTTGCTCAGCGCACCGGTGATCTTCCGCAGTGCCTGGCTCATCAGCCGGGCCTGCAGGCCGACGTGGCTGTCGCCCATCTCACCCTCGATCTCCGCGCGGGGCACCAGGGCCGCCACCGAGTCGATGACGATGATGTCGAGCGCGCCGGAGCGGATCAGCATGTCGGCGATCTCGAGTGCCTGCTCACCGGTGTCGGGCTGGGAGACCAGCAGATCGTCGGTGTTGACCCCGAGTGCCTTGGCGTACTCCGGGTCGAGCGCGTGCTCGGCGTCGATGAAGGCCGCGATACCGCCGGCCGCCTGGGCGTTGGCCACCGCGTGCAGCGCCACCGTGGTCTTACCGCTGGACTCCGGGCCGTAGATCTCCACCACCCGGCCGCGGGGCAGCCCCCCGACGCCGAGTGCGACGTCGAGCGCGATGGAACCGGTGGGGATCACACCGATCGGCGGGCGGGTCTCGTCGCCGAGGCGCATCACCGAGCCCTTGCCGTGGTTCTTCTCGATCTGGGCGAGAGCGAGCTGAAGCGCCTTCTCGCGGTCGGGTGCGGTCATCTCTTGCCACCTCGCTGATGTGCGCTCTGGGGCGGTCCGGGACTGTGCGGTTGAGGTCTTGCGGGGAGCCACGGATGAAACCGTATTGGGTCGCACCGACAGTCCCGACGATCGCGCCGCCAGCTGTGGACGGCTGGGCCGCGATGTGCACAACAGCGTATACGAACGCCTGTTCGATCGGCTACCGACACGCCGATCCGATACCCTCCGGCGCTGCGTGCCGGCTCCGTGCCGGTTCAGCGTCGCTGCGCCGGCACGTCGTAGGCCTCGCACACCGCCAACCAGACCTTCTTCGGGTCGATGCCGTCCTCGATGGCCTGGTCGACGGTCCGCCCCCCGAGCTCGGCGAAGACGTGGTCCCTGGCCAGCGAGCCGGCGCGGACCGGGCCGAACTCGCCCTCCATCAGCTGACGAAAGTGGGTCAGTCGCACCGTGTCGAGGGTAGGGCTCCGATCACCGCCGCGCTCCCGGCGGGCCCGCCGCCCACCGGGCGCGACCGGCCGCGCTCCGCCCGGCGCCGGGACCTTGGGCTCTGCCGCCGGGCACCGGATCGCGCCTGTGATGGGGCTTCCGGATCGGGGGTGGGCTCATGTCGGTGGTACGGACGTGCCTGGCGATGGCGACCGTGCTGGCCATGACCCTGGGTGTGCTCCTGATCTGGCGGGGTCCGCCCCGGAGTGCGCCCGCACCTCCCGGGGCCGGGTCCGCGCCGGCGACCGAGGCCGCACCCGCGCCCGCACCCGACGCCGTGGCGCTGGAGGCGGTGTCGACCCCGCAGCCGGATCCGTTCACCGCGCCCGTGGGCGCCGACCAGGCCGGCCTCAGCCCCGTCGAGACCGCCGGCGGGACGCTGCTGGCCGACAGCCCCGGCGTCTACGGGGTGACGGCGGCAGGGCCCGCGTGCGACCGCGAGCGACTGATCGCCCTGCTGAGGGCCGACCCGCGGGTCGCGGACGCCTGGGCGGGCGTGCTCGACATCGATCCCGACGCGATACCCGGCTACGTCCGCGGACTGTCCCCGGCGATTCTGCGGTCGGACACATTCCTCACCGATCACGGGTATGCCGACGGCGATGCCACCGAAGTGCCTGCGGTGTTGCAGGCGGGCACGGCGGTGCTGGTCGACCGTTTCGGCCAGCCGGCGGTCAAATGCTCCTGCGGCGACCCGTTGACCCCGCCGATGGGCTACCTCCGGGCTCCGTCCTTCCACGGCCTGCCCTGGGCGGGGTTCACGCCGGGCGCCATCACGGTCATCCGGCGGTCGCCCGTCATGATCGATCGGTTCGTCATGGCCGACGTCCCCGGCGGGGCGGCGCTGATCGTGGTCCCGGGCACGGCCGGCTACCGGCCAGCTCCGCCGGGAACCGCCCTGCAGCCCGCCGTGCTCCACGACCACCCCTGGTCGGCCGCCGGGCCGCAGCCGTCGGCCTCCCCCGGCACGAGCCCGGCCACTCCGCCCACCGGCACGGAGCCGTCGCCGGGCACCGCGAACCCCGTGCCGCACGCGGTGCCGAGCGCCCCCGCCGACGGCTCGACCCCACCGCCGGTCACCACGGCCGGCGGGCCGCCGGACACCGCGACGGGACGACAGGCACCGGCCACCCCGCCGACGACGGCGACGACCCCGGCGACCCCGGCGACCCCGGCGACCCCGGCGACCCCGGCGACCCCGGCGACCCCGGCGAACCCGGCGAACCCGGCGACACTGCCGCCGAACCCGGTCACGCAGGCACCGCCGGCGCCGCTCACCCAGGAGCCGCCCGCGCCGGTCACGACCCGGCAGCCGCGGACCACCGCGGCAAGCCCGCCGACGACGATCGTGCCCGGCCCGCCGGCCACCACGACGGGACCGTCGACAGCCACGAGGCGATCGGAGCGCACGCCGGCGACGGGCGCCCCCACGGCCGGGCCGCCGACGACGACGACCCGACAGAGCACCGGACAGTCGCCGGGCAGCTTCACGACCCGGCCGCCGGCCGGCCCGGCCACCCGGTGAATCCGGGCCGGCCCGGACGGCGTCCCCGCGGCGCCCGCGGATGGCAGGCTGAGCGACGTGTGGGAACGACTGCTGCAGCAGGCCTGGAACGCCGTCGGCGGTGCGGCCGGCGAGCCCGACCGGCTCACCGTCACCGGACCCATGGACACCCTGCGCTCCCGGTTCCGGGTGACCGGGGTGGGGGTCGCCGCCGTCGGGGCGAGCCTGCTCGCGGCCACCACGGCCGGCCGGGACCCGGTCGGGCTCGACACCCGCCAGCTCGCGGTCGCCCTGCGCAGCGAGCGGTACCTGCGTCGCGACGGCGCCCGCGCGGGCGACCCGTTCGACCCGCTGTCGGCCTTCCACCGCACCGCCGACGGGTGGCTGCGGCTGCACGCGAACTACCCGTGGCACCGGGCCGCGGCGCTGCGGGTGCTGGGCTGCGACGGGTCGGCGGGGCCGGACGAGCTGGCCGCCGCGGTGCGGCGGTGGTCGTCGGTCGAGCTCGAGACCGCGCTGCACGAGGCCGGCGGGGTGGCCGCTGCGGTGCGCACCGAGCAGGAATGGTGGGCCACCGAGGCGGGCCGGGCGGCCCGGTCGCTGCCGCTCGTCGAGCGCAGGGACCTGGGCCCGGCCGCGCCGCGCCCGCAGCGCCGGCCCCGGGTGCTGGACCTGACCCGGGTCATCGCGGGCCCGGTCGCCACCCGCACGCTGGCCGCGCACGGTGCCGACGTGCTCCGGCTCGACGCCCCGGGCCGGCCGGAGATCCCGCTGCAGTACTGGGACACCCTGCCCGGCAAGCGCAGCGCGCTGCTCGACCTGCGCACCGACGGCACCCGGCTGGAGGAACTGCTGGCCGGCGCCGACGTCGTGGTCACGGGCTACCGCCCGGGCGCGCTCGACCGGTTCGGGCTCGAGCCACGGAAGCTCGCCGCCCGGCATCCGGGCCTGACGATCGTGACGCTGTCGGCCTGGGGCCACCGCGGGCCGTGGGCGCAGCGGCGCGGCTTCGACAGCCTGGTGCAGGCGGCCACCGGTATCGGATTCGTGGAGAGCGGTGGGGACCCGCAGCGGCCGCCGGGGGCGCTGCCCGCGCAGGTCCTGGACCACGCGACGGGCTATCTGGCGGCTGCGGCGACGCTGGTCGCGCTGGCCGGGCAGCGCCGGACCGGAGGCACCCCGCACGTGCGGTTGTCGCTGGTGGGGACGGCGGCGTGGCTGCTGGACCAGCCCCGGGCCGACGGCCCGGTGGAGGTTGCGGAGGTCGACGCGGCGCCGCATCTCGAGGTCGTCGACGCCCCGGACGGCCGGCTCACCCTCGCGTCGCCGCCGGGCACCGTCCACGGTGGCGGCCTGCACTGGCCGGCTCCGGCGCCGGCCTTCGGCTCGGCGACCCCGGCCTGGACGCCGGTAGTTTGATCGTTGTGTCCGGGTTCCTGCTGCTCGCCCAGGGCGATCCGACCGGCTTCTCCTCCCCGGTCGGGCGGATCGTCGTCCTGCTCGCCCTGCTCTCCTCGCTGGTGGTGCTGTTGCGCTGGTGGTGGCAGCAGCGCAGGCGCTGAGGCCGCGGGCGACCACGCCGGGCCCCTCCAGGCGGGGATCGGCAGCACCGCTGCGAGGCCACCTGTGGGTGTCCGATCCGGCGCTCCTGCCCTGGTCAACGGCGGCCGGGGGGCGGCCTCGAAGATCCTCGCCGGGGTCGTCGGCAGGCGTAATGTCGGTGGTCGACTGCACTATGAACAACGTGAATGACGCATCGGCGCGAGGCGCCGCCCGCGGCGCATCGGCGCCGACCGTTCTGGACAACTTCTCCCCCGCGACCCGTGACTGGTTCCGTGGCGCCTTCGCCGCCCCGACCGCCGCCCAGGAGGGTGCGTGGACCGCGGCACAGGCCGGCAAGCACGCCCTGGTCGTCGCTCCCACCGGTTCCGGCAAGACCCTGGCGGCGTTTCTCTGGGCGCTCGACCGGCTGGCCTGCGCCCCCGCCCCCGGCGAACCCGGGCACCGCTGCCGGGTGCTGTACGTGTCGCCGCTCAAGGCGCTCGCGGTCGACGTGCAGCGCAACCTGCGCTCCCCGCTGGCCGGCATCCGGCAGGCGGCACGGCGGATCGGCGCCCCGGTCCCGGACATCACCGTCGGCATGCGCACCGGCGACACCCCCGCCAAGGAGCGCAGGCTCTTCGCCCGCACTCCGCCGGACGTGCTGGTCACCACTCCGGAGTCGCTGTTCCTGCTGCTCACCTCCGCGGCACGGGAGTCGCTGCGCGGGGTGGAGACGGTCATCCTCGACGAGGTGCACGCGGTGGCGGGCACCAAGCGCGGCGCGCACCTGGCGGTGTCGCTGGAGCGGCTCGACGAACTGCTGGTGAACGGCCCGGCGCAGCGGATCGGCCTGTCGGCCACGGTCCGCCCGATCGACGAGGTCTCCACGTTCCTGGCCGGCGCGCGGCCGGTGGAGATCGTCCGGCCCGAGACCCCCAAGACGATCGAGGTCTCGGTCGAGGTCCCGGTGCCCGATCTCGCGGCGCTCGACGAGCGTCCGGCGCCGGGCAGCTCCGACGAGGAGGTCATCGGGTCGGCCGCCGGCACCGCACAGCGGCCCTCGATCTGGCCGGCGGTGGAGCGCCGGCTGCTGGACCTGGTCCGCGAGCACCGGTCGACGATCGTGTTCGCGAACTCGCGGCGGCTCGCCGAACGTCTCACGTCGCGGCTCAACGAGCTGGCGGCGGAGGAGGCCGCCACTGCGGAGGCCCAGGACCTCGACGACCCGGACCTCGGCGCTGCCGGCCTCCCGGACAGGTTCCCGGCCGAGGCGGTCGGGCAGTCGGGCGTCGGCGGCGGAACCCTGCCGACGGTCGCCAAGGCCCACCACGGCTCGATGTCGCGCGAGCAGCGGACCCTGGTCGAGGAGGAGCTCAAGGGCGGCCTGCTGCCCTGCGTGGTGGCCACCTCCAGCCTGGAGCTGGGCATCGACATGGGCGCGGTCGACCTGGTCGTACAGGTGGAGGCGCCGCCGAGCGTCGCGTCCGGGCTGCAGCGGGTCGGCCGGGCCGGGCACCAGGTCGGCGCGGTGTCGCGCGGCGTGGTGTTCCCGAAGTACCGCGGCGACCTGGTGTCCTGCGCGGTCGTGGCCGAACGGATGGCCGGCGGGGCGATCGAGTCGCTGCGCTACCCGCGCAACCCCCTCGACGTGCTGGCCCAGCACATCGTCGCCATGGTGGCGATGGAGCCGTGGCAGCTCGACGACCTGGCGAAGGTCGTCCGGCGGGCCGCCCCGTTCACGGCGCTGCCCGATTCGGCGCTGCACGCGACGCTGGACATGCTGGCCGGGCGCTACCCGAGCGAGGAGTTCGGCGAGCTGCGCGCCCGCATCACCTGGGACCGGGTGACCGACGAGCTGCGCGGCCGGCCCGGCGCGCAACGGCTGGCCGTCACGTCCGGCGGGACCATCCCCGACCGTGGCCTGTTCATGGTCATGACGCCGGGCGGTGCCGACGGCGCCGGCTCGCGGGTCGGTGAGCTCGACGAGGAGATGGTGTACGAGTCCCGGGTGGGCGACACGTTCCTGCTCGGCACCTCGTCGTGGAAGATCGAGGACATCACCCACGACCGGGTGATCGTCACCCCGGCGCCCGGGCAACCGGCACGGATGCCGTTCTGGAAGGGCGAGTCGATCGGCCGCCCGCTGGAGCTGGGCCGCGCGGTGGGTGCCTTCGTCCGGGAGATGTCGGGGCTGGAGGACGAGCCGGCGCGGGCCCGTGCCGGCGCCGCCGGCCTCGACGAATGGGCCACCGACAACCTGCTCGCGTACCTGCGCGAGCAGCGCGAGACCACCCGGCACGTGCCCAGCGACCGGACGATCCTGGTCGAGCGGTTCCGCGACGAGCTGGGCGACTGGCGCCTCGTCGTGCACTCCCCGTTCGGCGCCCAGGTCAACGGCCCGTGGGGGCTGGCGATCGCGGCCCGGATGCGGGAGCGGCGCGGGGTCGAGGTGCACGCCGCCGGCGCCGACGACGGGATCGTGCTGCGGCTGCCCGACGCGGTCGACGAGAACGGCGCCGAGGTCGTGCCCACCGCGGAGGACGTGCTGCTCGACCCGGCCGAGATCGAGCAGGTCGTGGTGGCCGAGCTGGGCGGGTCGTCGCTGTTCGCGTCCCGGTTCCGGGAGTGCGCGGCGCGCGCGCTGCTGCTCCCCCGCCGGGACCCGAAGCGGCGCAGCCCGCTGTGGCAGCAGCGGCAGCGCTCCGCGCAGCTGCTCGCGGTGGCCGGCAGGTACGAGCAGTTCCCGGTGACGCTCGAGGCGATGCGCGAGTGCGTGCAGGACGTCTACGACCTGCCCGGCCTGCGCGAGCTGATGTCCGACGTGGTGGCGCGCAAGGTGAAGGTCGTCGAGGTCGCGACCCCGTCGCCGTCGCCGTTCGCGCGCAGCCTGCTGTTCGGCTACATCGGGATGTTCCTGTACGAGATGGACGCGCCGCTGGCCGAGCGCCGGGCGGCCGCGCTGTCGCTGGACTCGACGCTGCTGGCCGAGCTGCTCGGATCGGAGGCGATCCGCGAGCTGCTCGACCCCGAGGTGCTGGCCCAGGTCGAGGCCTCGCTGCAGCGCCTCGCGCAGGACCGGCACGCCCGCGACGCCGAGGGCGCCGCCGACCTGCTGCGCTTCCTCGGCGACCTGACCGAGGCCGAGGCCGCCGAGCGTGGCGTGCGTCCGGAATGGCTGGCCGATCTGGAGTCGGCGCGGCGGGCGATCCGGGTGCGGATCGCCGGTGAGCAGCGCTGGCTGGCGATCGAGGACGCCGGTCGGGTCCGCGACGCGCTGGGCGCCGCGTTGCCGGTCGGGGTGCCCGAGACCTTCACCGAGCCGGTGGCCGACCCGCTCGGCGACCTCGTGCTGCGCTACGCCCGCACCCACGGGCCGTTCCCGGCGGTCGACTGTGCCGCGCGCTTCGGCCTCGGGGTGGCCGTGGTGGCCGGGGTGCTCGACCGGCTGACCGGTGCGGGACGGCTGGTGCGCGGTGAGCTGCGACCGGGCGCGGACGGAGTGGAGTACTGCGACGCCGAGGTGCTGCGCCGGTTGCGCCGCGCCTCGCTGGCCCGGCTGCGCGCCGAGGTCGAGCCCGTCGAGCAGCGGGCGCTCGGCCGGTTCCTGCCGGCGTGGCAGGGCGTGCAGACGGCGAGCCCGGGGACGGGCCGGCGGGGCCGGATGCGCCGGGCGCCGGGTGCCGAGGACGTGCTCGGGGTGGTCGAGCAGTTGGCCGGGGCGCCACTGCCGGCGAGCGCGCTCGAGTCGCTCATCCTCCCCGCCCGGCTGCCCGGGTACTCACCGGCGCTGCTCGACGAGCTGACCGCCTCCGGGGAGGTCACCTGGACCGGGTGCGGGCCGCTGGCCGGCAGCGACGGCTGGCTCGCCGTGGCCCCGTCCGATGTGGCCGACCTGCTGCTGCCCGAGCCCGAGGCCGATGTCGCGGCGACGCCGCTGCACCGGGCGGTGCTCGCTGCGCTGGGGCTGCCGGATCTCGACGCGCCCCCGACCGGAGGCGGTGCGCTGTTCTTCCGGGAGCTGGCCGACCGCGCCGGCCGGGCCCTGGTCGACGCCGGGGAGCCGGCGCCGGCCGACGACGCGGTGGTCACCGCGATCTGGGACCTGGTGTGGGCGGGATTGCTCACCAACGACACCCTCGGTCCACTGCGGGCCCGGCTGTCCGGCGGCCGCGGCGGGGCGCACCGCTCCCGGCGGCCGGCGCCGCGCGGTCGCTACGCGCAGCTGCGCGCCGGGCGCCCGAGCATGCCCGGCCGCGGCGGGCCGCCCTCCGTGGGTGGCCGCTGGGCGCTCGCGGTGGAGCGCGAGCCCGACCCGACGCGCCGGGCGCACGCGCGCGCCGAGGCGTTCCTGGAGCGGCACGGCGTGCTCACCCGCGGGGCGCTGTCCACCGAGCGGGTCGCGGGCGGCTTCGCCGGGGTGTACCGGGTGCTGCGCGCCATGGAGGACTCCGGGCGGTGCCGGCGCGGCTACGTCGTCGACGGGTTGGGAGCCGCCCAGTTCGCGGTGCCGGGGGCGATCGATCGGCTCCGTGCCCTGTCCCGGCCGGAAGACACGTCGTTCGGCGGGGCCGGTGATGCGCCGGCGGCCGGTGGTCCGGCCTTCGACGGCGAGGGGTACGCAGCCCGCGACGATGCCGGCCCCGGCTTCGGGGGGTTCGACGGCGCCCCGATCGACCACGGTTACGACGGCCACCCGGCCGGCCCGGGCCGGGGTGCGGGCAGCGGGCCGTCCCGCGTGGTGCTGGCCGCGGCCGACCCGGCGCAGCCCTACGGGGCGGCGCTGGTCTGGCCGGACACCGTCGGCGACACCAAGCACCGGCCCGGCCGCAAGGCCGGCGCGCTGGTGGTGCTGGTCGAGGGTGCACCCGCGCTCTATGTCGAGCGGGGCGGCCGGTCGCTGCTGTCGTTCACCACCGACCGCGACGAGCTGCGCGCGGGTGCCGAGGCGTTGGCCGGGGCGGTGCACGAAGGCTGGCTGGGCTCGCTGGCGGTGGAGCGCGCCGACGGCGTCGACTCGCTGGGTTCGGAACTCGCCGAGGTGCTCACCGAGGCCGGGTTCCGGGTCACCCCCAAGGGCCTGCGGCTGCGGGCCTGAGCCGCCGCACCTCAGCCGAGCGCGGCGAGCACGTCGTTCGTGGCCGCGGTGACCGACGTGCTCGCGGCGGCCGAGCCTTCGCTCGCCGGCTGCTTGCTGAGCAGGGCGACGACATAGCGGTCGTCGGACCCGACGACCCCGGTGGTGTGCAGGTAGAAGTCCGACCCGAACCACATCCAGCCCTGCTTGGCCGCCACGTCCGGCAACCGGGGCTCCCGGAGCAGGCCGAACGCCTGGTCGAACCCGTCGGCTCCGGAGTCCTGCGCGGCGCCGAGCGCGTTCATGATCGTGTCCCGGTCGGCGGCCGGCATCGAGGTGAGCACGTACCGGTAGACGGCCACCACGTCGCGTGCGGAGATCAGCGTCTCGCCCCACTGTGAGGGGTCCGACGGCGGCCGGGTGTCCTGCAGCCCGACCAGGTCGATGGTCTGCTGCACGGTCTCGGGGCCGCCGAACTGCTCCCACAGCGCGTCCATCGCGTTGTCGTCGCTGAGGCTGAGCGCGCGCTCGATGTCGGTGCGGTCGGCCGCGGTCAGCGTCAGCCCGTCGGTCTCGGTCCGGTGCAGGATCGCGACGACGGTGAACAGCTTGACCACCGACGCCGAATAGAACGCGACGTCGCCGTTCTCCCCGGCCGCGAGGTCCCCGGTGTCCCGGTCGAGGACCGCGATGCCGAACTGGGTGTCGTCGTCCTTCGCGGCGTCGGCGTCGGCGGCGGTCACCGCACGGACCGCATCGGACACCTCGGGGCGGGCCGGGGCGACCGCCGCTGCCGATTTCAGCGCCGGCGCGGCGGGGCCCGGGGCCGGGACGTCCGCCGCCGTGGACCGGACCGGCGCCTGGGCGACCACGCTGCTGCGGTGCACGATCCCGACGGTGGTACCGACCGACGCGACGGCCAGTGCGGTGGACAGCGTGATGGTCCAGAACACGGTCTGGCTCGGGCGTCGACGGCGCTTCATGATCCGAGGACGAACGAGCCGGGCGCAATGTTGACGTTTCTGCGGCCTTCACAGCGACTTGATCAGCTGGGGCTCGATTCACAGCGAATCGATGGCTGGGCCGGTTGCGCTCCCGGGCCACCGGCTGCTGGCCGAGGCGCTCCCGGACCACCCGCCCTCGGCAAGCGGATGCTGCTGGTACGCCGCGCTGCGCCGGGACGACGTGGAGCCCCGGCACCGGGCCCGGGCACGGCGGCAGCTACATCACGATCACCGGGTGCCAGGTGAGCTACATCGTCGACCCGCTCGTCACCATGATCGACGCCGGGATCGGGCGGTGGAGTGCCCACCCGAGGTCGAGGGCGCCTACGTGCGCCGGCACGACGAGGCGCACGCCAGGGTGATCTGGGCGCACCCGGGGATGGACAACTGGAGCCACGACGAGACCGGCCGGGTGGCCTGCACGCTGCGCCGGCGAATCGTGGGCTACTGGTCGACGACCCGCACCGCCGATCTCGGCGACGTCCGCACCGGGCCCGCCGCGGGGTGAGCCGCGGCGGGTCCGCCGCTCAGGAGTTCAGCGCGCTGCCGGCCTGCCACTGGCTCCAGCTCAGCTCCCAGTCGCCGTAGGTGTCGTCGATCGGCAGCGGCGGCCCACCGGAGTTCGTGATCTCCACCACGTCGCCGATGTTGAAGTGGTCGAAGAACCACTGCGCGTTGTCCGGGCTGAGGTTGACGCACCCGTGGGAGACGTTGTCGCTGCCCTGCTGGTCGACCGACCACGGCGCAGAGTGCACGAACTCGCCGTCGTTGGAGATCCGCTCGTCGAGGTTCACCTGTTCCCGGTAGTAGCCGGGCTGGCCCTGGCAGACCCCGTACGTGCACGAATCCATGATCACGCTGGGCTGCTTGTCGGTGATGACGTGCGGGCCGGTGTGCGACGGGAAGCCCGGCGAGCCGAGGCTGATCGGCATCGTCTTGACCAGCGCGCCGTTGTCGAAGATCTGCATCTGATCGGTCTTGCCGTCGGCCTTGGCGATCCACGCGTCGTGCACGTGCACCGTCTCGGTCCGGTCGGTCGCGCCGTAGACGCCGCTGCCGAGGTCGACCCCGAACAGGTTCGCCTTCACCGTGATCGTGGTCCCGGGCCGCCAGTAGGACTGCGGCCGGTAGTGCACCTCGGTGTTCGACAGCCAGTACCAGCCGCCCGGTTGGGGCGGGCTGGCGGTGACGCTCAAGTCCTTCTCCGCGGTCGCCCGGTCGTGGATCGGGTGGTCGAAGCGGACGACGATGGGCTGACCGACCCCGACCGAGGGCTGGTTCGGCGCCGGGATGAACGACGGGTACGCCTGCGCGCTCGGCGAGATCGTGTGCACCGTGCCGGTCTGGTGATCGGCGCTGCCGTCGGTGGCGACGCTGTCGACCGCGACGTCGTAGGTTGCGCCGTAGGCGAGCGTCCCGCTCGAGGTCCAGGACGAGCCGTCCTTGGTGAGCTTTCCCGGCACGGCGGTGCCGGTCTTGCTGTTGGTCACCACGACCGAGTGGGCGGTGCCGCGCTCGACCTTCACCACGATGGGGTCGGTGGGGTTGAGCGCGGTCCCGCTGTCCGGTGTGATCAAGACCACCGGACGCGGCACCGCGGCGACGGTGGGCGGCGCGGCGGAGTCGCCCTGCGGTGCGGGACCGGAACCGGAGCCCGAACCGGAACCGGCTCGGGCCGCGGCCGCACTGTCCGCCGTCAATGTCGCCGGATGCGTCGCCAGCCCCACGCCGACACACAGCATCGCCACGACCATCAGACCCAGGGCGCCCGACAACCAGCGCCGCCTGTGTCCGCGCGCCCAACCCATCCGGCCGCTCCGTTCCCGGCGCGGCCCCTGCGATCACCTTGACCGCCACCGCGCGGTCGTCATTGTCACCCGAGGGCCTGACAGACGTTGCAGCGCACCCCCCGCCGTCCGGCTTGTCGTATTCACCCGTTCGTGGGACGGGTGACGGCCGCCGACCGCCGGGCCATGATCGGGGTCATGAGCGGCGCTGCTGCCGACGTCAGCCCCCGCACCCCCGGTGCGGTGCTCCGCGAGCCCGCCGCCGACACCGTGGCGACCACCGGGATCGGACGCTACGCCGGCTGGCTCGCCACCGAGCGGGGCCTCGAGTTCGCCGACCACGACGCGCTGTGGCGCTGGTCGATCGACGACCGGAGGCGTTCTGCTCTCGATCCGGGAGCACTTCGAGGTACGCGCACAGCCCGCACGAGCGGGTGCTCGGTTCGGCGCAGATGCCGGGCGCGCAGTGTTCCCGGTGCGACCCTGAGTTACGCCGAGCACATGCTGGGCGGGCCCGGTGACGACACCGACGCAGGCCGCACCGCCGTGATCGCCCGGTCGCAGACCCGGGAACCGAGCGAGCTGACCTTCGGCGACCTGCGCGATCAGGTGGCGCGGGCCCGGGCGGGACTGCGCCGGCTCGGCGTCGGGCCGGGCGACCGGGTGATCGGTTACCTGCCGAACACGACAAGCAGATCGACAAGCGCGCCGAGGTCGCCGCGATCCGCGCGGGCTGCCGGGCCTGACCCCGTCGTGGCGGTGCCGTACGGCCGCACGCGGTGGCCGGTGACGGGGTACTCGCCTGGGCCGATCTGCTGGCCGGGACCGGACCGCTGGAGTTCGAGCCGGGGCCGTTCGACCACCCACTCCCCCTTCGGCCGTCGACGCGTTCGCCGCGCTCGCCCGCACCCGCGCCGGCTGGGCGGCCGGGGGCGTCAGCTGGGGGTGGCGCTGCGCGAGACCACCGGGGAGAGCACGGCGATGAGCTGCCGGAGCCCGGCCTGGATCCTCGCGAAGTCGGTGACGCACGGGGCTTGCGTGGCCGCGCCGGCGGACGGCGGCAGGCCCGGCGGTGGCGCGCACCCGCGCTGGTTGAAGTCGTTGATCGCCGAGGTGATCGTGTTGGCGGCAGCGGTGACGGCCGCCGACTGCGGCAGCCCGGCGGCCTCGCTCCGCACGCTGTTCAGGGTGTTGGCCAGCTCGGTGAGGAACCGGGTGCACCCGCTGTAGACCGTCGCGGGCGGCTGGGTATCGCACTCGTCCTGGCTGATCGCCTCGAGCTTGTCGAGGGCGTCGGCCAGCGACAGGCTCTGTGCCGGCCCCGACGCGGGGTTCTGCTGATTCGCCGAGGCGCAGCCGGCGGCCGGCAGCACGGCGAGGCCGACGGCCAGCAGCACGACCGGCAGACGGACTCGGAGGCGGTCCAGGAGGGGCACACCCGAGACGGTAGGCCCCCCGCCTGCGCTGCCGTCAGCTGCCCTGCCCGGTGGCCACCGGCACCCCCTCCGAGGGCTGCACGACGACGAACCCGGGCCCGTGGAAGGCGTACTGCAGCGCCTCCCCGCTGCCGCCGCGCAGCAGCGAGCGCATGTTCATGCTGGAGACCACCTGCGGGACGAGGCCGGCCGACCAGGCGACGGCGGCCTGGACGTCGACGCACGTGGGCTGCTGCGAACAGTCCAGCAGCAGCGGCTCGCCGTCGGAGGTGAGCGCAACGGTGCCCTCGCCGCCGATCTCGGTGGTGAACAGCCCGCCGGTGGCCATGCCGGCGCCCTTGACCCGGCGGACGTCCCAGCTCAGCTCGGCGTCGAAGGCGAGCAGGTTGGTCCCGTTGACGCTGATCGCGTCACCCTCCAGGCCGACCAGGAAGATGTTCTGCGCGCGGTGGGCGAAGAACACCTCGCCCTGCCCGCGCACGCGCATCAGCGGAGTGTCCTCGCTGCTCACCAGCCGTTTGACCAGCTTGCCCATGCTGCCCGCGCCCTCGTGGTGGAACTCCACCCGGCCCTGATAGGCGACCATGCTGCCCTTGAGCGCGAGCAGATCGGGCCCGAGCAGGACCTTGAGCATCTTCGACGACTGCAGGGTGAACCGCTGTGTGGTCGCGACCTCGGCGTGCTGCTGTTCGAACAGGTTGCTCCGCATGGCGGCCATCGTGGCGGATCCGGGCGGGGGAACGCGGCCGTTCGGGCCGCGTCAGCGGGTCCGGACCCCGCAGGTCACCGGCGGCCGCCCTTGCGGTTGCCCGGGCGCTTGCGGCCGGCTGCGGCCTTGCCGCCGCGCTGGGCGCCGGCGCGCTGCGCGGTCGCGACGGGCTTGGCTCCCGGCTTCGTGGCCGACGACACCGGCACCGGCTTGGCCCCCGGCAGCAACGCCGGCGCCGGCTTCTGGCCGGGCTTGGGCGCGGTGTCCGCCCGGGTGACCGCCCGGACCTTCGCCAGCTCGGCGTCCTCGGCGTCCATCTTGCGGTAGACGAGGTGCTGCTGGGTCATCGTCCAGGCGTTGTTGGTCAGCCAGTAGAGCAGGATCGCGATCGGGAACGGGAAGAACAGCCCACCGACGAGCGCACCGAGCGGGAAGATCCACGGCGTCATCCGCATGAACGACGCCATCTGCGCCATCTGGCCGGTCGCCTGCGGCTGCGTCTGCTGCTGGCGCAGCGAGAACCGCGCGGTGAAGTGCGTGGCCACCGCGGCCAGCACCATCAGCGGCGCCGCGACGGCGATGACCTCCCAGCGCTCGACGTGCGAGCCGAAGGAGTCGAGCAGGTTCTGCGGCATGCTGATGTAGGCCGACAGCGGCGCCCCGAACAGCCGGGCCTCGAGGAACGAGCGCACCTCGTCCGGGCCGAAGACGTAGTTCGGGATGGCCGCGTTCTGCTCGAAGCTCAGACCCGGCCGGTTGAAGTAGCGCAGCACGTGCAGCAGCGCGATGAACACCGGCATCTGGATCAGCACCGGCAGGCAGCCGCCGAGCGGGTTGACGCCGTGCTCGCGCTGCAGCTTCTGGGTCTCCTCCATCAGCCGCTGTTTGTCGGAGCGATGCTTCTTGCGCAGCTCCGCCATCTGCGGGGCGAGCACGCGCATCTTGCGGGTGGACCGGACCTGCGACAGGAACGGCTTGATCATCAGGGCGCGCAGGGTGAGCACGAGGAACACCACGGACAGCGCCCAGGCGACACCGCTGGAGGGTCCGAGCAGGAAGCCGAAGACCTGGTGCCAGAACCACATGACGGCGGAGACGGGGTAGTAGATGACGTCTAGCACGGGGCGGCCTCGCCGCACGAGAGGGACAGGACGGGGGAAACCCGCATGGCAACGCTCCAGGGAGCCGGGACGATGAGGACACGTCGAGGCGGCGACGAGCTGCCGGGCGGGGTGTGAGGTGCACGCCGCGCCGCCCGTGTGCGGGCGCCCGGGAAGGGCGCCCGCGGGCTACACCGCCGGGAGCAGTCCCGACGGGGCGCGGGCACGGGTGTGCCCGGGGGCGTCCGGGTCCTGCTGACGAGGCACCGCGGCCCGGTCCAGGGACCGGCGCAGCGCCCGGACCGCGGTGGCCGGGCCGGAGATCGTGGTGGCGCGGAGCACGACGCAGGCGTGCCGGGCCATGCCCCAGGCCCACAGCGCGGCGCCGAGGACGCCGATGACCACGCCCGGTTCGCCGGCGACGAGCACGTAGCCCAGCACGAGCAGGGCGAGCGCCTGCGCGACCGTGCCGGTGCGGGACATGGTGTGGGGCCCTTCTGGGTGGGCGGGACAGTGCGGGTGGCGCACCCGGCGCGGGCACCCAGCACAAACGGTACCGGAAACCCGCGACCGGGCCATCGATCACCGACGCCGACCGGCCGGACCGGGGCCCGCGACCGGTGCGCGCCCCGGTCGCGTACCGCCCGCCGGTCGGTCGCCGCGCGGCGGGCAGGGCCGGACGCGGTTACCGTCGCCCTCATGCCCGAGGGTGACACCGTCCACCTCGCCGGCAAGCGGCTGCACGCGGCCCTCGCCGGCCGACGGCTGCTGCGCGGGGAACTGCGGCATCCGCGGCTCGTCGAGCACGACCTGGCAGGCCGGACCGTGCTCGGGGTGGTGAGCGTCGGGAAGCACCTGTTCACCCGCTTCGACGACGGCCGCAGCCTGCACAGCCACTTCCGGATGGACGGCTCGTGGCACCTCTATCGGCCGGGGATGCGCTGGCGGCGGCCGGCTCGCGAGGCCCGCGCCGTGCTGGAGACCGACGACCGGGTCGCCGTCGGGTTCGCGCTGCACGACATGGAGCTGCTGCCCACCGACGCCGAGGACCGGCTCGTCGGCCACCTCGGCCCGGACCTGCTCGATCCGGCCTGGGACGACACGCACGCCGCCGAGGCGGTGCGCCGGCTCACCGCCCGGGCCGACTCCGAGATCGGGCTCGCGCTGCTGGAGCAGCGGGTGATGGCCGGGGTCGGGAACCTCTACAAGACCGAGGTCTGCTTCCTGCTCGGGCTGTCGCCGTGGACACCGGTCCGCGACGTGCCCGACCTGGCTGCGGTCGTCGCGCTGTCCCGCACGCTGCTGCTGCGCAACGCCGACCGCCCGGAACAGACCACCACAGGTTCACTGCACCCGGCCGAGGCGCACTGGATCTTCGAGCGCGCCGGGCGCCGGTGCCGGCGGTGCGGGACCCGGATCCGCACCGCCGAGCAGGGCGACGGGGTGTACGCGCGGGTGGCCTACTGGTGCCCGCACTGCCAGCCGGGCCCGGCGCCGCGCGGCGGCCGGGTCGCCGGTGGCCGGGAGCGGCGCGCCGCCCGGGCGTGAACGACGAACGCCCGCCCCGGCGGACCGGGACGGGCGCGTCGCGTGAGGGGCGCGCGGCTCAGGCGGTACCCGGCTGCTGCTGGGTCTGCTGGCCGCTCTGCGGGGAGGCGGGGAGCTGCGTGGTCGGCTGCTGCGAACCGGAGGTCACCTCACCGGCGACCGGGGTGCCGTGCAGCGACGCGCGGATCTGCTCGAGGCGGTTCTGCCCGGCCATGTCCACGGTCGACTGCTGGACCTCGAGCATCCGGCCCTGGACCGAGTTCTGGGCGAGCTCGGCGGAGCCGATCGCATTGGCGTAACGCCGCTCGATCTTGTCCCGGACCTCCTCCAGCGAGGGGGTGTTGCCCGGCGCCGACAGCTCGGACATCTGACGCAGCGAGGCCGCGGCCTGCTCCTGCATCTTGGCCTGTTCGAGCTGGCTGAGCAGCTTGGTCCGCTCGGCGATCTTCTGCTGCAGCATCATCGAGTTGCGCTCGACCGACTGCTTGGCCTGCGCCGCGGCCTGGATGGACTGGTCGTGCAACGTCTTGAGGTCCTCGACCGACTGCTCGGCCGTCACCAGCTGGGTCGCGAACGCCTGCGCGGACTGCTCGTACTGCTGAGCCTTGGTCTCGTCGCCCTGGGCGCGGGACTGATCGGCGAGCACGAGGGCCTGCCGGGCCGAGGCCTGCAGCTTCTCGATCTCACCGAGCTGCCGGTTCAGCTTCATCTCCAGCTGGCGCTGGTTGCCGATCACCGCGGCGGCCTGCTGGGACAGCGCCTGATGCTGCCGCTGGGCGTCCTCGATGGCCTGCTGGATCTGCACCTTGGGGTCGGCGTACTCGTCGACCTTCGACGAGAACAGCGCCATCAGGTACTTCCAGGCCTTCGTGAAAGGGTTGGCCATCTCCTCCGCCTACCTCCGAGTGCGACACCGTCTGCCACCGCGCCGTCCGACTGTGGGGCGTCGGTGCGCCGCTTGCTGCGCCCCATCGTGGCATTGCGCGGGGCCCGCTACCAGCGCCCGCCGACGATATCGGGGATCTTCCGGAGGCCGCCGTCCGGGCGACCCGGAGACCAGGCTACCCAACGGTCACGGTGGGCCGCTGGCGACGGAGCCGGACAGAACCGGACGAACCGGGCTCAGGCGGCCGCGCTGACCCGGGCCACCGGGGCGGACGGTGCCAGCGGCGCGGACGGCTGCGGGCTCACCAACGGGTTGGCGGCGCCGGCGATGCGCAGATCGGCGTGCCGCTGGCCGATCGGGACGATCATCTGCAGCCGCATGGCGGCGGCCATGTCCTCGGCGGCCGACGCGACGAGGTCGGGCAGCGAGATGTCGAGGGCCTCGCAGATCGCGGCCAGCAGTTCACTGGAGGGCTCCTTGCGCCCGCGTTCGATCTCGGACAGGTAGCCGAGGCTCACCCGGGCCCGCCGGGACACCTCGCGCAGCGTCCGCCGACGCGCGGTGCGGGCACGCCGAAGGCTGCCGCCGATCGCCTCACGCAGCAGCACAGCCATGCCACCCTCCTCATCCCACCCGACATGCACAGCGCCCGATCTCACCGGACCGGCCCGGTGAGGTCACCGTACCGACTCCGCCTCGTTCCCGTCCGGCTACGGGCCGTCCGACGCGTCCGCCCAGGGCGAACACGCGCGGCGGTTCAGGGGGTGTCGTGCAGCGCCGCCGCCGCGGCCGCACGCAGCCGCAGCGCGCGCAGCACGTAGTCGAGCCCGGTGACGACGGTCAGCGCCAGCGCGGCGGCCAAGGCGATCCAGCGCACGATGTCGACCGCGCCGGCTCCGTTGAGCAGTTCGCTGAGCGGCAGCAGGTAGAGCCCGATGGCCAGGGTCTGCACGAACGTCTTGGCCTTGCCGCCGCGACTGGCCGGGATCACCCCGTGCCGCAGCACCCAGAACCGCAGCAGTGTGATGCCGATCTCCCGGCCCATGATGACGATGGTGACCCACCACGGGACCTGCCCCAGGATCGACAGTCCGATCAGAGCCGATCCGGTGAGCGCCTTGTCGGCGATCGGATCGGCGATCGCCCCGAACGCGGTGACCAGGCCGCGCTTGCGGGCCAGCTCGCCGTCGAGCCGGTCGGTGAAGGCGGCCACCGCGAAGACGGCGAACGCGGTGAGCCGCCAGTCGACGCTGCGGCCCTGCTCGGTGAGCAGCGCGGCGACGAACACCGGGACGAGCAGCAGCCGCAGGCCCGTGAGGACGTTGGCGATGTTGAGCAGCGGCGGCGTGCCGCCCGGCGGGGTGGACGCGCCCGCCGGGGACGTGCTCACCCGGACCCCCGAGCTGCGGCGGCCGGCACGGACCCGGCCACGGCGCGCGGGAGGACCTCCCGTGCGGACACCACGAGGTCGGTGCCCTCGGCTCCGACGACGACCGCCCGCACCAGGTCGCCCACCTCGAGCCCGGAGCCGTCCTCGACGATGCACTCGCCGTCGACCTCGGGGGCCTGGTGCTCGGCCCGGCCGGTGCACTCGGCGGCGTCACCGGAGCACCGCTCGATCAGCACCGTCACCTCGGTGCCGACGCGGTCCTCGGCGCGCTGGGCCATCAGCTCGTCGACCAGCTCGCAGATGCGCGACACCCGGGCCGCGACCTCCTCGGCCGGCAGCTTGCCGTCGTACCCCTCGGCCTCGGTGCCGTCCTCGTCGGAGTAGCCGAACACGCCGACCGCGTCGAGCCGCGCCCCGGTCAGGAACGCCTCCAGCTCGGCGAGGTCGTCCTCGGTCTCGCCGGGGAACCCGACGATGACGTTGCTGCGGATCCCGGCCTCGGGGGCCAGCGCGCGGATCCGCTCGCACAGGTCGAGGAAGTCGGTCCGTGAGCCGAACCGGCGCATCCGGCGCAGCACCGACGGGCTGGCGTGCTGGAACGACAGGTCGAAGTACGGCGCGACGCCGGGAGTGGTCGCGATGACGCGCAGCAGGTCGGGGCGGACCTCGGCGGGCTGCAGGTAGCTGACCCGGACCCGATCGATGCCGGGCACCGCGCCGAGCTTCGGCAGCAGGTCGACCAGCGCGCGGGTGCCGCCGGGCAGGTCCTTGCCGTAGGACGTGGAGTTCTCGCTGACCAGCACGATCTCCCGGACACCCTGCCCGGCCAGCCACGTCGCCTCGGCCAGCACGTCGGCCGGCGGCCGGGACACGAACGCGCCGCGGAACGACGGGATCGCGCAGAACGCGCACCGCCGGTCGCAGCCCGAGGCCAGCTTGAGCGGGGCGACCGGGCGGTCGTCGAGGCGGCGGCGCGACAGGTCGGGCACCCAGGCGTGCCCCGGGACCGCGACGTCGGCGGCGGCTGCCGGGCGCTGGACGGGCGCGATGGGCAGCAGCGTGCGGCGGTCCACCGGGACGTGTGGCGCGGGAGCGTGGCCGCCGAGGACGTCACCGAGGCGCTCGGCGAGCTCGGGGTAGGCATCGAAGCCGAGCACGGCATCGGCCTCGGGGAGGCTCGCGGCCAGCTCCGCGCCGTAACGCTCGGCCAGGCAGCCCACCGCGACCACCTTGGCACCACTGACCTTCGCGACGTCCGAGGCGGCCAGCAGGGTGTCGATCGAGTCCTTCTTGGCCTGCTCGACGAAGCCGCAGGTGTTGACCACGATCACGTCCGGCGGGGGGCCCGCGTCCGGGTCCGCCCCCGGATCGGCCTCCACCAGTTCCCAGCCACTCCCGACCAAGCGGCCGGCCAGTTCCTCGGAGTCGACCTCGTTGCGCGCGCAACCCAGGGTCAGCAGGGCGGCTCTGCGGGGTGTCGACACGGGCCTAAGGGTAGACGCCGCCCGGTGATCTACTCTGACCCGTCGTGGCAGTGGTGGCCGTGCGGCGGGCCAGGACCGCCGACGTGACGTCGATCAAGTCTCTGGTGGACGCTTACGCCGGCCGGGTCCTGCTGGCGAAAGAGATCATCACGCTGTACGAGTCGGTGCAGGAGTTCCTGGTCGCCGAGATCGACGGCGAGGTCGTGGGGTGCGGCGCGCTGCACGTGCTCTGGGAGGACCTGGGCGAGATCCGCACCGTGGCGGTGCACTCGCGGGTGCTCGGCCAGGGCGTCGGGCACGCGATCGTCGGCGCGCTCATCGACAACGCCCGGGAACTGGGGCTGGAGCGGTTGTTCGTGCTGACCTTCGAGAAGCACTTCTTCGGCCGGCACGGGTTCTCCGAGATCGACGGGACGCCGGTCTCCCCCGACGTGTTCGCGGCGATGCTGCGCTCCTACGACGCCGGCGTCGCCGAGTTCCTCGACCTCGCGCACGTCAAGCCGAACACCCTGGGCAACGTCCGCATGATGCTCCGCCTGTGAGCGGTGAGTGGTGCCGGCGCACTACGTGACGCGCACGAGCCGCGAAGCCGCCATGATCGGGGGCGTGTTCCGGATCGTGTTCTGCGCCCCCGAGATCCCGCCCAACACGGGCAACGCGATCCGGCTGGCCGCCAACACCGGGGTCGAGCTGCACCTCGTCGAGCCGCTCGGATTCTCCCTCGACGCCCGGCACGTGCGCCGGGCCGGCCTGGACTACCACGACCTGGCCCACGTGCGGGTGCACGCCGACCTCGACGCGGCCTGGCGGGCGCTGCTGCCGGCCTCGGTGTACGCGTTCTCGACGACCGCGACCCGGTGCTACACCGACGTGGCCTACGCACCCGGCGACGTGCTGCTGTTCGGTTGCGAGTCGGCGGGGCTGCCGGCCGAGGTCGAGCACGCCCCGCAGGTCACCGACCGGGTGCGGCTGCCGATGCTGGCGACCTCCCGCTCGCTCAACCTGGCCAACGCCGCCGCCGTCGCGGTGTACGAGGCCTGGCGCCAGCACGGCTTCCGAGGGCCGGACGGGCCGTGAGCAGGCTGTCGGCCCTCACCCGCCGGTCGATGCGGACGCCCGCCTGACCTCGAGACCATCCGAGACCGTCACTGCGTCCGGTGGGTTCCGGATCCCTTCAGGATCGCCTGCACGTCCAGCCTGATGTCGATCGTCGAGCCCACCACCGGCAGCCCCCGGGCGAGCATCTGCTGCCAGTTCAGCGTGAAGTGCTCGCGGTGCAGTTCGGTGGTGGCCACGGCGCCGGTCCGGATGCCGGCCCACTCCTGCATGCCGAGGAAGGTCGTCTCCAGCTGCACGTCGCTGGTCAGCCCGTGCAGGGTGAGCTCCCCGTCGACGACCCACCTGTTGCCGCCCCGCCGGGAGAACCGGGTGCTGGAGAAGCGGATCTGCGGGAAGCGCTCGACGTCCAGGAAGTCCGGCGAGCGCAGGTGGTTGTCACGCACCTCGACGTTCGTGTCGACGCTGGCCGCATCGATGACGACCTGGACGTACGAGTCCTCGAAGGGCTCGGCGACCTGGATCTGCCCCTGGAACACGTTGAACTGGCCGTAGACCCGGGACATCGCGATGTGCCGGGCCACGAAGCTGATCGTCGTGTGGTCCTCGTCGATGTCGTAGATCCCGGGCGTCGGCGGCTGCGCGGTCTCGTCGGGCTGCAACGTGAGCTGGCCGATCTGGGCGTGCTTGCCCCATTCGACCTCCACCGCTTCGTGAACGGTCTGGTAGCCACCGGCCTCGGCGCGCACCCGGTACTCCCCCGGCACCACGGCGGCGGCGAAGAAACCGAAGGGGTCGCTGTCGGAGTGGGCCACCCGGCGACTGGACCGGTCGAACACCGAGATCTCGGCACCGGGGAGCGGCCGCCCCTCGGCGTCACGGACCTGACCACTCAGCAGCCCACCGGTCAGCGGGATCGGCATCATGGCGTGGCGCCCGGTCTCCGTGCCTCGACCGGTCCGTTCACTCCGCCGCAGGAAGCGCAACATCCGCCGAACCATCTCCGTTCAGTAATCAGCCGGCTCCGTCGGTCGGACCCGATCGAATCAACACTCTGACACGGGAGGTGGTTACGGCCTCAGTCAGGTCGGTGGGAAGAACCACAAATCACCCGGGCTCGGTCTACCGCGAGTATCCGATCTCTCGCTCGGTGTAACACGCTCCAGCGACCTGCACTGATTACTCTCCGTCGCCAGGCGCGGGGCCCGCACCGCCCCGCATCAGCCACAGCACACCCTCGAGCTCGTCGGGCTTGATGAGCACGTCCCGCGCCTTCGAACCCTCGGACGGACCGACCACGCCGCGCGACTCCAGCAGATCCATCAGCCGGCCGGCCTTCGCGAACCCGACGCGCAGCTTGCGCTGCAGCATCGACGTCGACCCGAACTGCGAGGTGACGACGAGCTCCGCGGCCTGCAGCAGCAGGTCGAGATCGTCACCAATGTCCGGGTCGATCTCCTTGGCCTCGCCGGCCTTGGCCGCGGTGACACCCTCGGTGTAGGTCGGCTCGGCCTGCTCCTTGGTGAACTGGACGACCGCGGAGATCTCGTCGTCGCCGACGAACGCGCCCTGCATCCGGGTGGGCTTGCCCGCGCCCATCGGCAGGTAGAGCCCGTCGCCCATGCCGATCAGCTTCTCCGCGCCCGGCTGGTCGAGGATGACGCGGCTGTCGGTCAGCGACGACGTCGCGAACGCGAGCCGGGACGGCACGTTGGTCTTGATCAGACCGGTGACCACGTCGACCGAGGGCCGCTGGGTGGCCAGCACGAGGTGGATGCCGGCGGCCCGGGCCTTCTGGGTGATCCGCACGACCGCGTCCTCGACGTCGCGCGGCGCGGTCATCATCAGGTCGGCGAGCTCGTCGACGATGCACAGGATGTACGGGTAGGGCCGGTACTCACGCTCGCTGCCCGGTGGTGCCGTGATCTCCCCGGACCGCACCTTGCGGTTGAAGTCGTCGACGTGACGAACCTTGTTGACCTGCATGTCCTGGTAGCGCTGCTCCATCTCCTCGACCAGCCAGGACAGCGCCGACGCCGCCTTCTTGGGCTGGGTGATGATGGGCGTGATCAGGTGCGGGATGCCCTCGTACGGGGTGAGCTCGACCATCTTCGGGTCGATGAGGATCATCCGGACCTCGTCCGGGGTGGCCCGCGACAGCAGCGACACCAGCATCGAGTTGACGAAGCTGGACTTACCGGAACCGGTGGAGCCGGCCACCAGCAGGTGCGGCATCTTCGCCAGGTTGGCCACCAGGAAGTGGCCCTCGATGTCCTTGCCGAGCCCGATCACCAGCGGGTGCTGCTCGTTGCGCGCGGTGCTGCTGCGCAGCACATCGCCCAGCCGGACCATCTCCCGGTCGGTGTTGGGCACCTCGATGCCCACCGCCGACTTGCCCGGGATCGGCGCCAGCAGCCGCACGTTGTCGGTGGCCACGGCGTAGGCGATGTTGCGGGTCAGCTGGGTGATCTTCTCGACCTTCACGCCCGCGCCGAGCTCGATCTCGTAGCGGGTCACCGTCGGGCCCCGGGTGAAGCCGGTGACCTGCGCGTCGACGTTGAACTGCTCGAGCACGCCGGTGATCGCCTCGATCATGGCGTCGTTGGCGCTGCTGCGGGTCTTGGGCACCGGGCCGGTGGGCAGCAGGTCCGACGGCGGGAGCACGTACTCGGTCTCCGACGCCGGCTCCCGGATCGCCATCCGCAACTGCTCGCCGGCGGCCTCGGGCCCCGGGCCCGGCTCGGAGACCGGCGCCGCGGCGGCGGCCGGCGGGCGCTTCGCCCGCGGCGGACGGGCCGGCGGCGACTGCTCGGCGGCCGGCTCGGCCTCGGCGTCCGGGCTGTCGGAGTGCTCGCCGTCGCGGTAGGCGTCGGCGGCCCGGGCGGACTGCCGGCGCCGCGACGGGCGCCGCAGCGCCACCGGTGGGGTCTCGGTGACCGGGTCGGCGGCCCCGTCGTCCTCGTCGCCGCCGTCGGCGAACTCATCACCGTCGAGGCCGGGGCGGCCGAGCAACCGGCGGACCCGGTCGGGCACCGCGCGCACCGGGGTTCCGGTGAGCACCAGGAACGCGTAGCCGGACAGCAGCACGAGCACCGGCACCGCGACCCACGCGGTCAGCCCGCTGGCCAGCGGGGTCCCGGCCAGGTAGCCGATCGCGCCGCCGCCCTCCGACCACTGCGCGGGATCGTTGGGCGAACCGGAGAACAGATGCACCAGGCCCAGCAGACCCAGGGTGAGCAGCAGCGTGCCGACGGCGATCCGCGGCCGCGCCTCCGGGTGCGCCTCAGTGGTCATCAGCACCACGCCGATGCCGAGCAGCACCACCGGGAGCAGCACCCCGGGGACGCCCAGGACGGCGCCGACGGCCGTGGAGAATCCGCGGCCCACCGGTCCCCCGGCACCCCACCACACCCCGGCCGCGGCGATCACGGCGAGCACGATGAAGGCGACACCGAAGCCGTCGCGGCGGTGCGCGGGGTCGATCTCCCGGGTCCGGCCCGCCGCCCGGCCCGCGGAGCGCCCGAGCTTGACGACGCCGCGGCCGACCGCGTCGATCCCCTTGTCGATCAGGTCGGGGCCCCGCTGGGGCGGGGGCTTGCGGGGGGCCGGCCGGCGCCGCGTGGTGGCGGCCGGACGGCGCGCCGCGGAACCCGACCGGCGCGCGGCACCGGAGCGGCCCGATGCCGACGCGCGCGCCGACCGGGCCGCCGCACCCTTGTTCGCGGTGCCGCTACCAGTCGTCGAGCGTCCTGCCATGGCGGACACGGTAGCCGGGACGGGCGAATCTGCCCGGTTCCGACGCACCTGCGGGGCCGGGGATGCGGTATTCACCACCGCCCCACGGCGCCGCCCGCGCCCCGGGCGGCGGTCAGACCGCGATGACCGTCGGGACGATCATCGGGCGGCGCCGGTAGGTCTCCCCGACCCACTTGCCGACCACCCGGCGGACCGACTGCGCGATCCGGTGGGTGTCGGTGATGCCCTCGTTCTCGGTGCGCGACAGCTCGTCCTCGACCAGCTGCAGCACCCCGTCGAGCGCCTTGGGGTCGTCGGAGAACCCGCGGCCGGACAGGGTCGGGCGGGACACCGCACGACCGGTCGTCGCCTCCACCGCGACGGTGATCGCGATGAAACCGCCCTCGCCGAGCACCAGCCGGTCGCCCAGCGTGGTCTCACCGATGTCGCCGACCGCGAGGCCGTCGACGTACACCCGGCCCACCTCGACCCGGCCGGTGATCTCCGCCTTGCCGTCGATCAGGTCGACGACGACGCCGTCCTCGGCCAGCACGACCGATTCCTCGGGCACCCCCGTCTTGACCGCCAGCTCCGCGTTGGCCCGCAGGTGCCGCCACTCACCGTGCACCGGCATCACGTTGCTGGGGCGCACCGCGTTGAACAGGAACAGCAGCTCACCGGCCGGGGCATGCCCGGACACGTGCACCTTGGCGTTGCCCTGGTGCACCACGGTGGCACCGAGCCGGATCAGCGCGTTGATCACACGGAAGACCGCGGTCTCGTTGCCCGGGATGAGCGAGCTGGCCAGGATGATCGTGTCCTCCGGCCGGATCCGCACCGAGCGGTGGTCGCCGCGCGCCATCCGGGACAGCGCCGACAACGGCTCGCCCTGCGACCCGGTGGAGACGAGCACCAGTTCGTCGTCGGGCAGCGTCATCGCCTCGTCGAGGTCGACGAGCAGGCCGTCGGGCACGTGCAACAACCCCAGCTCCATGGCCAGGGTCATGTTCCGCACCATCGACCGGCCCACGAAGCAGACCCGGCGGTTGAACTTCGCGGCCGCGTCGATGACCTGCTGCACGCGGTGCACGTGGCTGGCGAAGCAGGCCACGATGATCCGTGACGGGGCCCGGCGGAACACGTCCTCGATGACCGGGCCGATCTCCCGTTCGGGGGTCACGAAGCCCGGCACGTCGGCGTTGGTCGAGTCGACGAGGAACAGGTCCACGCCCTCGTCACCGAGCCGGGAGAACCCGGCCAGGTCGGTCAGCCGGCCGTCCAGCGGAAGCTGGTCGAGCTTGATGTCGCCGGTGTGCAGGATCAGGCCCGCCGGGGTGCGGACCGCGACGGCCAGCGCGTCCGGGATGGAGTGGTTCACCGCGAAGTACTCGCAGTCCCACGGCCCGTGGTGGATCCGGTCGCCCTCGGCCACCTCCAGCAGGTGCGGGGTCAGCCGGTGCTCCTTGCACTTGGCCGCGACCAGCGCGAGAGTGAACCGCGAGCCGACGACGAGCAGGTCGGGGCGCTGGCGCAGCAGGAACGGCACCGCGCCGATGTGGTCCTCGTGCCCGTGGGTGAGCACCAGGGCGTCGATGTCGTCGAGCCGGTCCTCGATGGCCCGGAAGTCCGGCAGGATCAGGTCGACGCCCGGCGCGTCGTCCTCCGGGAACAGCACTCCGCAGTCGACGACGAGCAGCCGCCCGTCGAACTCGAAGACCGTCATGTTGCGGCCGATCTCGCCGATCCCGCCGAGAGCGAAGACGCGCAGCGCCCCCTCCTGCAGCGGTGGCGGCAAGGCGGTGGGCAGTTCGGCGGGATTGACGGCGTCGGGAGTCCCGTGCGGTTCGGGACGGCCGGAGCCGCGCCGGGACGGTCGGGATCGACGGTCGGACCGGGCTCGGTCGGACCGGGCGGGTGGCCTGCTCACCGGTAAGCGACCTCCGCCCCGAGGTCGACGGCCGCGCGGGCACCCAGCGCCCCGCGACCCTGAGCGGCGGCGCCACGGGCGTCCGCGTCCAGCGCGACGCCGGCCGCGGCCAGATCGGCGGCGATCGCCGCGACCTGCTCCTCGGTGGCGGGCGGCAGCGGCAGCCGCGGGTCGCCGACGTCGAGGCCGCGCAACCGCATCGCCGTCTTGGCGAACACCGCGCCGCCGACCCGGCCCATCGCCCGGATCACCGGCAGGTAGGCGAAGTGCAGCGCCCGGGCCCGATCGATCTCACCGGCCTCGTAGGCGTCCAGCAGCGCGCGCAGCCGATCGGCCACCACGTGGCCGATCACGCTGACGAAGCCGACCGCGCCGACCGACAGCCACGGCAGGTTCACCGGGTCGTCCCCGGAGTAGTAGGCCAGCGTCGTCGTGGCCAGGACCTCGGTGCCGACCCGCAGGTCGTTGCGCGCGTCCTTGACCGCGACGATGCGCGGGTGCTCGGCGAGCCGCTGCAGCGTCTCGACCTCGATCGGGATGACGCTGCGCGGGGGGATGTCGTAGAGCATCACCGGCAGCTCGGTGGCGTCGGCGATCGCGGTGAAGTGCAGGATCAGCCCGGACTGCGGGGGCCGTGAGTAGTAGGGCGTCACCACGAGCAGGCCGTGCGCGCCGGCCTTCTCCGCCTCGCGCGCCAGATGGATGCTGTGCGCGGTGTCGTAGGTGCCGGCCCCGGCGACGATCGTCGCCCGGTCGCCGACGGCGCTGACGACCGCGCGCACCAGTTCGGACTTCTCGGCGTCGGTGGTCGTCGGGCCCTCTCCGGTGGTCCCGTTGACGACGAGTCCGTCGTTGCCGAGATCGACCAGATGAGTGGCGAGCTCCTCCGCTTTCGCCAGGTCGAGAGCTCCGTCGGCATCGAAGGGGGTGACCATCGCGGTCAGCACCTGGCCGAACGGACGGCCTGGCGGCCGCGTCAGAGGAGGGGGCGGGCTCATGAGTAGACGGTACCGCCCACGACCGTCCATCCGGCCGTGCGCTCCACCCCGCGTTCCGCCATCGCGAGCGGAACGGACCGCGGCCGAGTGCTGCGCTACGGCTGTCGGCGCCGGTGCACCACCGCCGTGGCGCAGAGGTCGGCGGCTACAGCCCGCGGTCGGCACCCCGGTAGGCCTCGACGTCGGCCGGGGCGCCTTCGATCTCGACCTGCGTCGCGTCCCGGCCGAAGGCGTGCAGCACCAGCTCCGACGGCTCCCCGACGAGGGTGACCAGGCCCGGGCCGGTCCGCACCACCTGCTGGGCACCGTCCGGGCGGCGTAGCGCGAGCCCGACCGGGACCCGCCGGAACAGCACCCGGCCCATGCGGCCGAGCAACGCCCACAGCTCGGCGTCGCGCTCGGGATCCGGGTCACGGGGCTTCCAGCCGGGCTCGCCGCGCCGGACGTCCTCGTGGTGGACGAAGAACTCCGCGCCGTTGGCGAACTCGTCGACCTTGCCCACCCGGTACGGCGACCACGGCGGCGGACCACCGCGCAGCTCGCCGATCATCTCCTGCCACGGCGTGTCGGCGTAGCCGTGCATGGCGCGCTCGGTGACCGGGGCGAGCACGGGCACCACGATCCCCGGCGCCGCCCACGGCTGGCGCTCGCGCACCAGCAGATGGGCGAGCAGGTCCCGGGTGGTCCAGCCCGTACAGAGCGTCGGCCGGTCGGGGCCGGACCGCTCGAACTCGTCGCAGATCGCCGCGCGTTCGGACACTGCCAGGCTCATGGGGCCAACCTAGCGGCGCATCCGCCACGGCGCTGCCGGAGAAACCACCTGACCCGGTACCGCTACCCCTCGGTCACGAACGGGCTGGAAGCGATCTCCGTGCCGTCCTCGAGGGCCGCGATCTCGAAGTCGTTGAACACGTTCGGCACCTCGCGCTGCAGCTGGCGCAGGCACTCGATGGCCAGGGCCCGGATCTCCACGTCGGCGTGCTCGGTGGCGCGCATCGCGATGAAGTGCCGCCAGGCCCGGTAGTTGCCGGTGACGACGATCCGGGTCTCGGTGGCGTTCGGCAGGATCGCCCGCGCCGCCTGCCGGGCCTGCTTGCGGCGCAACGTCGCGTTCGGCACGTCGGCGAAGCGCTTCTCCAGCCCGGCCAGCAGCTCCTCGTACGCCTTCACCGACGCGTCCGCGGCCTCGAGGAACAGCGCGTGCAGCTCCGGGTCGGCGGCGATCACGTCGGGCTCGACCATCGCGGCGTTGCGCTCGGGGACGTAGCGCTGGGACAGCTGCGAGTAGGAGAAGTGCCGGTGCCGGATCAGCTCGTGGGTGAGCGAGCGGGAGATCCCGGTCAGGTAGAAGCTGACGGTGCCGTGCTCGAGCACCGACAGGTGGCCGACCTCGAGGATGTGCCGCAGGTAGCCGGCGTTGGTCGCGGTGGCCGGGTTCGGCTTCCCCCACGACTGGTAGCAGGCCCGGCCGGCGAACTCGGCGAGCGCCTGGCCGCCGTCGGCGTCGGTGCTCCACGGCACGTCGGCGGGCGGGAAGAACTCGGTCTTGGCGACCAGCTGCACGGTCAGGGGCACGGTCTCCGGCATGCGGGCAGCGTAACCGGGATCCCCGACACCTCCGGCGATGGCGCCATCCGCCCTTGCGTGACGTCACATATGACGCCATAGTGGCGTCATGGATGTCAGTCAGTACGTCACGCAGCTCCGCGAGGACCTGTCCTCGGCTGCGGCCGCCGGCGACGATCAGACCCGGCGGACCGCCGCGCTGCTCGGCGCGGCGATCGAGCCGGCCGCGCGGCTGGCCGTCATGAACGCGCTCTCCGACCTCGCGGCCGAAGTCACGGCGGCCCTCGGCGACCGGGTCGTCGAGGTGCGCCTGGACGGCCGCGACGTGCGGGTCGCGGTCAGCCCGGACACGTCCGAGCACGAGGCCCCCGAACCGCAGCCGAGTTTCACCGCGCCGGCGGGCGGCCCGGACGCGGGGGACATCAGCCGCATCACGCTACGGCTGGTCGAGCAGATCAAGAGCCAGGCCGAGCAGGCCGCGGCCGCACAGGGCGTCTCGCTCAACTCGTGGGTCGCCCAGGCGGTACAGGGCGCACTGTCGGGCAAGCAGAGCCGGCGCGGCCCGCGCGGCGACTGGGGCCGCGGAGATGACGGACGCCGCGTCCGCGGCTGGGTGCAGGGGTGAGCGCGATGAGCGAACCGACCGGAACCGGCGACGACACCGGCCCCGAGCTGGTCCGTCAGCAGAGCTGGCCGGCCACCGAGCCGGCCGAGCTGGAGGTGTCCATCGACGTCGGCCGGGTGCAGGTGACGTTGTCCGACACCGACGAGGTCCGGGTCGAGGTCCGGCACGATCCGGCCGCGGGCAGCACCTGGACCCAGGGCCTCAGCGGCCTGTTCAACTGGCTGGGCTCCGCCACGTCCGCGCCGGGCGGCCCGTTCGGCTCGGGCGGACCGTTCCGCGCGCCGGAGACCGACGTGGCCACCGACGCGGTCCGCGCGGCGGAGATCAGCTGGTCGGAGCTGGGCCGGCGGCTGGTGGTCCGCTCGGCCACCGAGCTGCCGCTGCGCATGGTGCCGCTGGCCGTGACGGTCAGCGCGCCGTCCCGTTCCCGGGTCGCGGTGCGCACCGGGGCCGGGGACGTGAGCGTGACCGGCCGGGCCGGCTGGGCCGCCGTGCGTACCGGGTCGGGCGATGCACGGCTCGAGGAGGTCGACGGCGACCTGGAGGTCACCACCGGCTCCGGCGAGGTGGACCTCGGACCGGTCAGCGGCCGGGCGCGGATACGCACCGGCTCGGGCCGCATCACGGTGGCCGCACTGGGCGGACGGACCGAGATCAGGGCGGGCAGCGGCGACGTCCGCCTCGGCGAGGTCGCGGCCGACCTGGGGGTGCGCACCGGGTCGGGCGAGGTCACGGTGGCCGATGCGGTGTCCGGTGACTTCGACCTGACCACCGGGTCCGGGGGCCTGCGGATCGGGGTGCACTCCGGGGTGGCCGCCGAGCTGGACCTGTCGTCGGGCTCCGGCCGGGCCCGCAGCGACCTCGATGTCGGCGGTATGGCGCCGGAGCAGACGCCGGCGCTGCACATCCGTGGCCGGACCGGGACCGGGGACGTGCTGGTCACCCGGGCCGCGGTGATGGTCTGAGGCCGGCCGGCCATCAGCCGAGCGCAGCGGCGAGTGGGGCGGCGAGGTCGCCCCGCTCGCCCGCCACGACGCCGTCCAACCCCAGCCAGCCGGCCATCAGCCGCAGCTCCGCGGCCAGCTCGGCGACCACCCGCGACGTGTCGGCGCCGGGTTCGGCGAACGCCCCCGGCACCCGCAGGACCCCGGCCGCGCGGTCGGCCTTGAGGTCGACCCGGGCGACCAGCGCGTCGTCGAGCAGGAACGGGAACACGTAGTAGCCGTACTCGCGCCGCGGCTCCGGTACGTAGATCTCGATGCGGTACCGGAAATCGAAGATCCGCTCGGTGCGCGCCCGTTCCCAGATCAGCGGGTCGAACGGGCACAGCAGCGCCCGGGCGCCGATCCGCCGGGGAGTCCGCGCCGCCGGATGCCGGTAGGCGCGATGCCGCCAGCCGCGGACCGCGACCGGTTCCAGTTCCCCCGCCTCGACCAGTTCGGCGACCGCCTGCCGGCTGCGGTCGGGGGCGAGCCGGTAGTAGTCGCGCAGGTCGGGCTCGGTCGCGATGCCCAGCGCCGACGCCGCCCGTGCGATCAGCCCGCGCGCCGCCTCGTCCGGGTCGGCGGGGTGCGCGGCCAGCACCTCGGGCGGGAGCACCCGCTCGGGCAGGTCGTAGAGCCGCTGGAAGTTCACCCGGGTGCCGGTGGTGAGCGCCCCCATCCCGAACAGCCACTCACAGATCCGCTTCACGTCGGAGCGCTGCCACCACGACACCCCGGGCGGGCGCGGCCGGCCTGGTCCGCCCAGGACGGTCTCGAGCGCGCCGGCACCGACCGGGCCGAGCTCCTTCACCGCCGCCAGCACGTCGTCGACGAGCCCGGGCTCACGCTCGGCGAGAGCGCGGTAGTTGCGCCACCATCCGGCGCGCTTCGCCCCGGAGAGCAGCAGCGGCCAGTCCTCCACCGGAAGCAGGCTGGCCTCGTGCGCCCAGTACTCGACGAGCAGCCGGGGCCGCCGCGGCGCGTGCTTCCAGGCGGCGTCGTCGACCAGCGCCGGATCGTAGGCGCCGAGCCGGCTGAACAGCGGCATGTAGTGCGCCCGGACCGCGACGTTGACCGAGTCGAGCTGGAGCAGCCGGGTGCGGGCCAGCGTCTTCGCCAGGTGCCGCCGGGTGAGCGTCCCCGCCGGGCGCGGGTCGGCGAAGCCCTGCGCCGCCAGCGCCGTACGCCGCGCCGCGGCCGGACCGATCACCACGGGCGTCGTCGTCACGCCGGGGATGGTGCCAGGTACCCCCGACGATCTCAGCCGGGCACTGCCGGTGGCCGGCGCTCCGCGGCGACCACCAGCACCACGGCGAGCAGCACGATCGCGCCGCCCAGCAACTGCACCGGCGAGAACCGCTCCCCCACCACCAGCACCCCGAGCAGCACGGCGATCACCGGGTTGACGTAGGCGTAGGTCGCCACCGTGGAGACCGGCAGCGCGGACAGCGCGTAGGCGTACGCACTGAACGCCCCGCACGAGACGACCACCGCCATGTAGACCCAGGCCCACCAGGACACGGCCGACACCGCGCCGACGTCGAGCCGGTCGCCCTTGGCCAGGCTCACCGTGAGCAGGATGGCGCCGCCGGCCAGCATCTGCACCGCGGCCAGCGCGAACGGGCTGGGCGGCACCGGCAGCCGGGTGGTGGCGAACGTGCCGCTGGCCCAGCCCAGCCCGGCCAGCAGCACCAGCCACGGCCCCCACCAGGCGCTGCCGAGGACGCCACCGGACCCCCCGGACGGGGCGGCCAGCAGAAGCACCGCGAGCCCGATCATGCCGACGCCGACCCCGAGCAGCGTGGCCCGCCGCGGCCGGTCCCTGGTCAGCGCGCGCAGCAGCACGATGTAGAGCGGGACCGACGCGATGAGCAGCGCGGCCAGCCCGGACGCGACCTTCTGCTGGGCCAGCGTGACCAGCCCGTTGCCCCAGGCCGGCAGCAGCAGCCCGGACAGCAGCACCGTCCCGAACTGGGCGCGGGTCATCCGGAACGCCTTCGCGCCACCGACCAGTAGCACGATCACCGCGAGCAGCAGGCCGCCGACCAGGAACCGGAACCCACCCGACATCAGCGGCGGGACGCTGGTGATGATCAGGCGGTTGGCCAGGTAGGTCGAGCCCCACAGCACGTAGACGACACCGAGCGCCGCCCAGGCCACGCCGTCGCCGGTCGCGCGGGCAGCGGGTGAGGTGGCCTGGGCGGCGCTGCCGGTGTGCGTCACGGAAACACGTTGTCATGGCGAACGACCGGCGCGCGAGGGTTGGCCCGGTCACTCTCCGGCGCCGGCAGGCGGGCCGGTCGCCGCCGCGTCACCCCGCACGCCCGGCCGCTGCCCCGCCCGGCCGCGTCCGGTATGCATGCCGGCATGGCCATCGCCGCGGTCCGACCCGCAGTCGCCCAGGACGTCGACGAGATCGTCCGGATCCAGGCCGGCACCTGGCGGACCGCCTACGCCGAGATCGTCCCGGCGGACGCGCTCGACCAGCTGACCGGGCCGCAGGCGCGCCGGGCATGGGCGGCCGCGGTCGACGCCGGCGAGGGCTACCACGTGCTGGTGGCCACCGAGGGCGACTGGACGGTCGGCTTCTGCGCGGCCGCGTCCTACCCGGGCGCCGTCGACAGTGCCGGGCTCGCCGAGATCAGCACCCTGCTGGTCGAACCGCGCTGGGGCCGCCGCGGGCACGGCGGACGGCTGCTCGCGGCCGCCGCCGCGGCGCTGCGGGCCGGCGGCGGCCCCGAGCACGGCCAGGCATGGGTGCCGGCGGCGGACACCGCGTCGCAACGGTTCTACGCCCACGCCGGCTGGGAGGCCGACGGCGCCGTCCGGATCCTCGACACCGGCGACCGGCCGCTGCGCGAGGTGCGGGTCTCCGGGCCGCTCGACCTGCGGTTGCGCCGCCCTTAGTCGAGCCCGAGCAGCGGCTCGAGGCCGACGGTCAGCCCGGGCCGGTCCAGTACCGACCGGACGGCCATGAGCACGCCGGGCATGAACGAGGACCGGTTCATCGAGTCGTGCCGGATGGTGAGCACCTCGCCCTCGCTGCCGAGGATGACCTCCTGGTGGGCGACCAGGCCGGGCATCCGCACCGAGTGCACCCGGATGCCGTCGACGTCGGCGCCACGGGCCCCGGCCAGCTCTTGGGTGGTGGCGTCGGGCACCGGCCCGGCGCCGGCCTCGGCGCGGGCGGCGGCCAGCAGCGACGCGGTGTGCGCCGCGGTGCCCGACGGGGCGTCGACCTTGCCCGCGTGGTGCAGTTCGATCACCTCGGCGGAGTCGAAGAACCGCGCGGCCTGGCGCGCGAAGTGCATCGACAGCACCGCGCCGATGCCGAAGTTCGGCACCACCAGCACGCCCAGTTCGGGCTTGTGCTCGAGCCAGCCGCGCACGGTGGCCAGCTTGGTCTCGTCGAACCCGCTGGTCCCGACCACGGCCGCGATGTCGTGGTCGATGCAGAACCGGATGTTGTCCATCACCACGTCCGGGCGGGTGAAGTCGACGACCACCTGCGCCCCGGCGTCGGCGACGTTGAACAGCCAGTCGCGCTCGTCGACCATCGCGACGAGATCGAGATCCTCGGCGTCCTGCACCGTCTTGCACACCTCGACGCCCATCCGGCCCCGCGCACCCAGCACGGCCACCCGGATCGGACCAGTCTCGTCGACCGCCTCGCTCACCCGCACACCTCCACCTTCACAACGACCGGTGAAGCCTAGAGGAGCCCGACGCCGGCCACGCCGGCCCGGCGGACAAACATTCAACCAGATAGTTGACCTTGTTCGGACGCACGGTTACGTTCAATGACATGGTTGAGCAAGCGGCGGCGCCGGAACCCGACCACCTCGATCGCGTGTTCCGGGCGCTCGCCCACCCCGCCCGGCGCGACATGCTCGCCCGGCTCGCCCAGGCACCCCGATCGGTCGGCGAGCTCGCCGCGCCGTACAGCATGTCGCTGGCCGCGGCGTCCAAGCACGTGCACGCCCTGGAGGGCGCCGGTCTCGTCCGGCGCACCGTCGACGGCCGCACCCACAGGTGCCGGCTGGACCCCGCGCCGCTGGCCGCGGCCCACGAATGGATCCGCTGCTACGAACGGTTCTGGTCCGACCGGCTCGACTCCCTCGATGCGCTGTTCGTACCGCCGCCACCGGGCCCGGCACCGAGAAGGCGCCCTGAGTCAGCCGGCCACCAGTCCGGCGATCCACACACCGGCGGCCAGCAGCGCCGCGGCCAGCTCGATGAGGATGCTCCAGCCCACCGCGCCCAGTGCACGGCGGGCCGACGGCCAGGCGGCACCGCGGTCGTCGAGCCGGGCCAGCTCGGCGAGATAGACACCGAGCACGAAGCCGAGGAAGAGTCCGATCACCGGGACCACGAAGAACCCGATCGTGCCGAGCACCACGCCGGCCGCGACGGTGCGCCCCGGCACGCCGGACTCCCGTAACCGGCGCCCGGGCACCAGGTACTTCGCGACGGTGCCGGTCGCGAGGATCACGGCGCACACGCCCAGCACCGTCCAGCCGACCGCGTCGGCGCGAGGGACCGCCCACACCGCGACACCGGCCAGCACCAGCACCGGCCCTGGCAGGACCGGCACGACGATCCCGGCCAGGCCGATGAGGATCAGTACCGCGGCGAGGACCGTCATGCGCGGAGTACGGCCTCGCCTCAGGCCAGGTCGCGCAGCGCGGCGGGGAGCTCGTCGAGGTCGTCGTAGGGGCCGACGACGGCCGCGGTGAGCGGCGCGGAGAGCAGTTCGGCGGCGACCTCGGCGACGTCGTCGCCGGTCACCGCGGAGATCCGGTCGAGGCTCTCGGTGATGCTGCGCTGCCGGCCGTGGTCCAGCTCGGAGCGGCCCAGCCGGTTCATCCGCGACGAGGTGTCCTCCAGCCCCAGCACGAGCCCGCCGCGCAACGAGCCCTGCGCCCTGGCCAGCTCGGCCGCGGTCAGCCCGTCGGCGGCGAGACCGCCGAGCACGTCGCGCACGACGCCGACGACCTCGCCGAGGCGCTCCGGCGCGCACCCGGCATAGACCGCGAGGCTGCCGGCGTCGGCGTAGGCCGTGGTCGCCGAGTAGACCGAGTACGCGAGCCCGCGCTGCTCGCGGACCTGCTGGAACAGCCGCGAGCTGAGCCCGCCGCCGAGCGCGGTGTTGAGCACGTTCAGCACCGGACGCCGCGGATCGTACCGGTCCAGCCCGGGGACGCCGAGCATCAGGTGCGCCTGCTCGGTGTCCTCGGTCCGCAGCGCGATCCGCGGTCCCGCGCCGAGGGTGAAACGGGAGGTCAGGATCCGGGGCGGCACCGGGGAGGCGTCGACCCCGTGCCGGGCCGCGGCGGCGGCCAGCGCCGCCCCGACGAGGTCCACCACCTGGTTGTGCACCAGGTTCCCGGCCGCTGCGACGATCATCCGCGGGGTCGTGTACTCGCCCCGCCAGAAGTCGTGCAGGGTCTCCCGGCTCATCCCGCGGATCGACTCCTCGGAGCCGATCACCGGCCGGCCGAGGGGATGATCGGCGAACAGCACCTCGTCGAACAGCTCCCCGAGCAGGTCCTCGGGGTCGTCGTCGCGCATCGCGATCTCCTCGAGCACGACCCCGCGCTCGAGTTCGACGTCGGTGTGTGCGAGCTGCGCGTCGGTGACGACGTCGGCGAGCACGTCGACGGCCAGCGGCAGATCGGTGTCGAGCACCTGCGCGTAGTAGCAGGTGTGCTCCTTCGCGGTGAACGCGTTGAGCTCACCGCCGACCGCGTCGATCTCCTCCGCGATGGCCGCCGCCGTGCGCCGGCCGGTGCCCTTGAACAGCAGGTGCTCCAGGTAGTGCGCGGCACCCGCCTGCTCGGCGGTCTCGTCGCGGGACCCGATCGCGATCCAGATGCCGAGCGAGACCGAGCGGACGCCCTGCACCGCCTCGGTCAGGACGCGGACCCCACCGGGCAGATCGGTGCGGGAAACGCCGGGGGTGGGAGACCCGTCGATCGAGCGGGCTCCCGCCCCCGGCGTCACCAGCGATGTCAACTCGACGTGACCTCGGCGGACTCGGCCGGAGCCTCGCCCTCGGCGGGGGCCTCGGCGGCGTTCTCGGCGGCCTTCTCGTTGTCGTCGGACACCGGCAGCAGGCTGATCTTGCCGCGGTTGTCGATGTCGGAGACCTCGACACGGATCTTGTCGCCGACCTTGACGACGTCCTCGACCTTGCCGATGCGCTTGCCGTTGCCCAGCTTCGAGATGTGCACCAGGCCGTCCTTGCCCGGCACCAGCGAGACGAACGCACCGAACGCCGCGGTCTTGACCACGGTGCCCAGGAACCGCTCGCCGATCTTCGGCAGCTGCGGGTTGGCGATCGCGTTGATCAGGCCGATCGCCTGCTCCGCGGACGGGCCGTCGGCGGCACCGACGTAGATCGTGCCGTCGTCCTCGATCGAGATGTCCGCGCCGGTCTGCTCGGTGATCGAGTTGATCATCTTGCCCTTCGGGCCGATGACCTCGCCGATCTTGTCGACCGGGACCTTGATCGCGGTGACCCGCGGCGCGTAGGTGCTCATCTCGTCGGGGCGGTCGATCGCCTCGCCGATCACCTCCAGGATCGTCAGCCGCGCGTCCTTGGCCTGCGACAGCGCGGCCGCGAGCACCGCGGACGGGATGCCGTCGAGCTTGGTGTCCAGCTGCAGCGCGGTCACGAAGTCCGCGGTGCCGGCGACCTTGAAGTCCATGTCGCCGAACGCGTCCTCGGCGCCCAGGATGTCGGTCAGCGCGACGTACTGCGTTTCGAGCGCGCCGGCAGCGTTCTCGACCTCGTCGGAGACCAGGCCCATCGCGATGCCCGCGACCGGCGCCTTCAGCGGCACACCGGCGTTGAACAGCGACATGGTCGAGGCGCAGACCGAGCCCATCGACGTCGAGCCGTTGGAGCCCAGCGCCTCGGAGACCTGGCGGATCGCGTAGGGGAACTCCTCGCGCGTGGGCAGCACCGGCAGCAGCGCCCGCTCGGCCAGCGCACCGTGGCCGATCTCGCGGCGCTTCGGCGAACCCACCCGGCCGGTCTCACCGGTCGAGAACGGCGGGAAGTTGTAGTGGTGCATGTAGCGCTTGTGCGTCTCCGGACCGAGCGAGTCGATCTGCTGCTCCATGCGCAGCATGTTCAGCGTGGTGACACCCAGGATCTGGGTCTCGCCGCGCTCGAACAGCGCCGAGCCGTGCGCCCGCGGGACGACCTCGACCTCGGCCGAGAGCGGCCGGATGTCGGTGAGCCCGCGGCCGTCGATGCGCACCTTGTCGCGCAGGATCCGCTGGCGGACCAGCTTCTTGGTCAGTGACCGGAACGCGGCGCCGAGCTCCTTCTCGCGCCCCTCGAACCGCGGCGCGAGCTCCCCGACGACCTTCGCCTTGAGCTCGTCGAGCCGGGTCTCGCGCTCCTGCTTGGCCGCGATGGTGAGGGCCTGGGCCAGGTCGTCCGAGACCAGCTCCGAGACCAGCTCGAACACGTCGGACTGGTAGGCCGGGAACACCGGGAAGTCGCCGGTCGGCTTGGCGGCCGCGTCGGCCAGCTGCTGCTGCGCGACGGCCAGGGTGCGGATGAACGGCTTCGCCGCCTCCAGGCCCTCCGCGACGATCTGCTCGGTCGGCGCCTGCGCGCCGTCGGAGACGAGGCCGATCGTGTGCGTGGTGGCCTCGGCCTCGACCATCATGATCGCGACGTCGTCACCGACGATGCGGCCGGCGACGACCATGTCGAACACGGCGCGCTCGAGCAGCTCGTGAGTCGGGAACGCGACCCACTGGCCGTCGACCAGGGCGACGCGGACGCCGCCGATCGGGCCGGAGAACGGCAGCCCGGCGAGCTGGGTGGACGCCGAAGCGGCGTTGATGGCCAGCGCGTCGTACGGGTCCTGCGGGTGCAGCGACATGACCGTGACGACGATCTGGATCTCGTTGCGCAGGCCGTCGACGAACGAGGGGCGCAGCGGCCGGTCGATGAGCCGACAGGTCAGGATCGCGTCGGTGCCGGGCCGTCCCTCGCGACGGAAGAACGAGCCGGGGATGCGGCCCGCGGCGTACATCCGCTCCTCGACGTCGACCGTGAGCGGGAAGAAGTCGAAGTGCTCCTTGGGCTGCTTCGACGCCGTGGTGGCGGACAGCAGCATGGTCTCGTCGTCGAGGTAGGCGACGACGGAGCCGGCGGCCTGACGGGCCAGCCGGCCGGTCTCGAACCGGATGGTGCGGGTACCGAAGCTGCCGTTGTCGATCACGGCAGTGGTCTCGTGCACCTCGGTCTGGATGGGATCGGTCATGAAGTGGGTGTCTCCTCGTGGAGTGAGCACGGGGCCACCACTGCGGGTGCGATCCTCGGCGGAGCCGGTCTTCGATCGAAGCCCTCGGGCGGCCGCTCCCGGGGACGTCTCGGAGACGTCCCGGCGAGCGGACGGGCCCGGGAGCCACTACCGAGGACCGGCGGATCGTCCTCCCCCGCGGTGGCGCGGGTGCGGTGAAATCGCTGGTTCAGTTGTGCTCCGGGGCCGGGACGGCGATCACGTGATCGATCACATGGTCACTCCGCCCCGGCACCGGGGGCGATCAGCGGCGCAGGCCGAGGCGCTCGATCAGGGACCGGTAGCGCGCGATGTCGACCTGGGCCAGGTACTTGAGCAGCCGCCGGCGGCGACCGACCATGAGCAGCAGGCCGCGGCGGGAGTGGTGGTCGTGCTTGTGCTGCTTGAGGTGCTCGGTCAGGTCGCTGATCCGCTTGGTCAGCAGCGCGACCTGCGCCTCGGGCGACCCGGTGTCGCCCTCGTGGACCCCGTAGGTGTCCAGGATGGTCTTCTTCTGAGCGGCGTCCAATGCCACGGGTGGTGCTCCTCGTTCGTCTGTGCCGTGTGGTCCGCGCCCGCGGCCCGTGATCTCTCCCAGGACCCCGCAGGGCGGGTGCAACGGGCCGGCCACCACGGACTGCAGCCGAACCCAGTACGTCAGGTTACCAGTGCTCAGCGGCCCACCGCCCCCGCCCCGCCCGGCCGAGTGATCATGTGCGGCGCAACGCCACCCGGTGTACCGGGGTGTACCGGGATCCGCCGCGCGAGGGGACGCTCGCCATCAGGAGCACCTCGGCCGGCGACCACCACGGGCCGTGGTGCTCCACCCAGCCCGCGGCCGGCGGCGCCGCCCGGCCGCGGCGTCGCTGCCCGCGCAGCACGGTCACGTGCGGCACGAAACGGTCGGGGTCGCCGCCGGCGTACCCGACGAGCGCGCGCAGCGCGGCCGCGTCGCCCGGTCCCGCGGTCTCGACCGCGACCCAGGCGACGCTGCTGAACGTGCCGCTGCTGAACGTGCCGCTGCTGAACGTGCCGCTGCCGGCCAGCCGCAACCGCGGTGCCGCCGCCCCGGCCGCGGCCGCCTCCAGCCGGCGGGCGAGCACACCGGGGTCGGCCTCGCCGTGGAAGGCCAGGGTGAGGTGCCAGCCCTCGCGCCGGACCGGGCCCCAGCCCTCCGGTTCCGGGCCGGGCCCCAGCCCTCCGGTTCCGGGCCGGGCGCGGCGCCCAGGTCGGCGGCCAGCGCGGCGACCGCCTCGGGGGACGGCCACAGCGCCGTGAACAACCGGGTCACCGCGGCACCGGACGCCCGGCCGCCTGCCGCAGCACCTCCGCCAGCTCCGGGAACCCCCGGTCCAGGGCCGCGGCGGCGGCGACGAGCTGCGCCGGGCCGGCGACGGCACGCAGCGCGTCGGCCGCGGTGCGGGGCGCCACGGCTGCCGTGCGGTGTCCGCGGCGCGGGAGCTGTCCGCCGCCGCCGGGACCGTGCGCAGCCGCAGCCCCGCCGCTGCGCACCGCGGCGGCCCCGTCCGGGCCACCGCGGTGCGGTCCGGGCACCCGGCGCCCGGACCGCGGGGGCGGGACCGACCACTGCAACTGCGCGGTGCGGACCTCGTCGAGCAGCGCGGTCACGGCAGCAGGAGCAGGCGGACCGCCCGCGGGCGGACAGCGCTCGTCGAGCAGCATCAGCCGGGCCAGCACCGCCGGGTCACCGATCTTGATGCGGCGTCCGCTGACCAGCTGGCTGAGCATCGCCGGGCTGAGCCCGAGCGCGCCCGCGAGCCGGGCCTGGGTGATGCCGAGGATGCCGATCAGCCGGTGGACGCGGTCGCCCAGCGGCGCGCCGTAGAGCGTGCGCTGACGCTCGCGGTTGACCGCGATCTGTGCCGCCGGTCGGTCCGTGCCCATGACGGCATGCTCGCAGCCGGGACTCCCGCCGCGGGGCGGAATCGCGAAACCGGGGGAAACCCTCAGCCCAACAGCTCCCGGCAGCGCGCGACGTCCCGGTGCATCTGCTCGATCAGCGGCTCGACGCCGTCGAAGGTCTCCTGCCCGCGCAGCCGGTACTCGAAGTCCACGGACACCTCGTGGCCGTAGAAGTCCTCGTCGACGTCGAGCACGTATGCCTCGACCGTGCGCTCCCGCCCGGAGAACGTCGGGTTGGTACCGATCGAGATGGCCGCCGGGAGCAGCCGCCCGCTGTGCACGAACCGGCCGGCGTAGATGCCGTCGGAGGGCAGCGCACTGTACGGCGAGCAGGCGACGTTGGCGGTCGGGAAGCCGAGCTCGCGGCCGCGCCGGTCGCCGTGCACGACGACCCCGTCGATCCGGTGCGGGCGGCCCAGCGCCGCGGACGCCGCCTCCACGTCACCGGCGTCGATGCAGGCGCGGATGTAGGTCGAGGAGAACGTGACACCGTCGTTGGTGATCAGATCCAGCCCCTCGACCTCGAAGCCGAAACGCTGCCCCAGCCGGGTCAGGGTCTTGAGGTCACCGGCGGCGCGGTGGCCGAACCGGAAGTTGTCCCCGACCACGACGGCGGCCGCGTGCAGCCGGTCCACGAGCACCTCGTGGGCGAACTCGGCCGGATCCATCCGGGACAGCTCGACGGTGAAGGGCAGCACGCAGAACGCGTCGATGCCCCGCTCGGCCACGAGGTCGGCACGCCGGCTGAGGCTGGTCAGCCGGGCCGGGTGACTGCCGGGGCGGACCAGCTCCGCGGGATGCGGGTCGAAGGTCACGACGACCGTCGGCAGGCCCCGTTCCTTCCCCCGAGCCACCGCCCGGTCGATCAGCTGTTGGTGGCCGCGGTGCACCCCGTCGAACACTCCGACGGTCACCACGCTGCGGCCCCAGCCGGTCGGCACGGCCTCCAGTCCACGCCAGCGCTGCACGCCCCGGAGCCTACGGAATAGCAGTGCAGGCGCGCCGGGCGAGCCCGCCGGGGACGTCTGCGCCGCCATCTCAGCCCCCCGCCGGGGCCAGCACGACAACCGGCCGCGCGGCCCCGTCCCGCTCGCCGACGAGGCCGATCACATGTCCCTCGGGAGAGAACACACCGTAGGTGCCCGGCACCCCGGCGGGCGGCAGCGGCTTGCCGTGGGACAGATCGGTGGCCAGCGCGGGATCGACGTCGCGGCGCGGGAACGCCACCGCCACCGCCGCGTCCAGCGGCAGCGACAGCTCCGGCGCCGCCTCCAGGTCCTCGAGGGTGCGCGCGTGGTCGAGGGTGAACGGCCCGACCCGGGTCCGCCGCAGCGCGGTCAGGTGGCCACCCACGCCGAGCGCAGCGCCGAGGTCGCGGGCCAGGGCCCGGACGTAGGTGCCCGACGAGCACTCCACCGCGACGGCCAGGTCGGTCACCCCGTCCCCGCGGCGCACGGCGTCCAGGATGAACGCCGACACCGTCACCGGGCGGGCAGGGAGCACCACGTCCTCGCCGGCCCGGACCCGGGCGTAGGCCCGCTTGCCGTCGATCTTGATCGCGCTCACCGAGCTGGGTATCTGGTCGATGGCCCCGGTCAACGCGGCCATCCCGGCGCGGATCGCGGCCTCGTCGATCCCGGAGGCGTCGGCCGTGGAGACGATCTCGCCCTCGGCGTCGTCGGTGCTGGTCACGGCGCCCAGCCGGATGGTCGCGGTGTAGGCCTTGGTGTCGAGTGCGAGGTGCCCGAGCAGCTTGGTGCCGCGCTCGACCCCGCAGACCAGCACGCCGGTGGCCATCGGGTCGAGCGTCCCGGCGTGACCGATCTTGCGGGTGCGCAGGATCCGGCGCAGCCGGGCCACCACGTCGTGCGAGGTGAACCCGCCCGGTTTGTCCACGATCACGAGTCCAGGAGGGGGCACGACCCCCGATCCTGCCAAACGCCCGCGCAGCGCCGACGTCCGCACGCTCCGCTCAGCGCCGATGCTCGCTCCGCACGCTCCGCTCGGCGCCGATGCTCGCTCCGCACGCTCCGCTCGGCGCCGATGCTCGCTCCGCACGCTCAGCGCGCCAGGCGGTATCCCACCCCGCGCACCGTCACCACGGCCGCCGGGCGGCCCAGCTTGGACCGCAGCGACCCGACGTGCGCCTCGAGCGTGCGTTCCCCGCCCGGGTCGGCGACGCCCCACACCTCGTCGAGCAACTCGCGCCTGCTGGCCACCGCCCCCTCCCGGCGGGCCAGCGCGGCCAGCAGGTCGAACTCCTTGCGCGCCAGCGTCACCGGCTCACCGGCCACCGACACCGCGCGCCGGGCGAGGTCCACTTCGACGTCACCCACCGTGACCGACGGGGCGACGCCGAGCCCGCGGGTGCGCCGCAGCACGGCGTCGATGCGGGCCAGCAACTCCTCGACGAGAAACGGCTTGACGATGTAGTCGTCGGCCCCACTACGCAGCCCGCTGACCCGCGCCGACACCGCTCCGCGGCCGGTCACGGCCAGGATCGGCACCCGGGAGATCTCCCGGATGCCCCGGCACACACCCAGCCCGTCGCGGTCCGGCAGGCCCATGTCGAGCAGCACGACGTCGGGTTCGGCCTCCGCGACGGCGGCGAGCGCGGCCCCGCCGCTGGTCACGTGCTGTACCCGGAAGCCACCGGCGACCAGGGCGCGGCGCAACGCGTCGCCCAGCGACTCGTCGTCCTCCACGAGCAGCGCGCGCATGCCACCCCTCGTCCATCCGTCGCCTCGGGCGAACCCTCAAGAGCTGCTCAATTATGTCCCGTCCGCTCTGGCCCGGATGCAGATCACGTTCCTACGGTCCTGCCACCACACGTCAAGGAGGACGACCATGGCCGAGGCCGTGAACACCGGGGCTCCCGGTACTGCCGCTACGGCGCAACCACCCGGAACCAAGCGCACGAGGGTCTACACACAACTCTGGTTCTGGGTCCTGGTCGGCATCGCCGCAGGCATCGTGGTCGGCCTGGTCGCCCCCGGCTTCGCCCGGGACACCAAGTGGCTGGCCGACACCTTCGTCCAGATGATCAAGGTCATCGTCGGGCCGGTGATCTTCTGCACCGTGGTCGTGGGCATCGCGTCGCTGGGCAACCTGGCCCGCGCCGGCGGGCTCGCCGCCCGCGCCCTGGGGTACTTCCTGGTCGCTACGGTGGTCGCGCTGTCGCTGGGCCTGCTGGCGGCCAACGTCGTGCGGCCCGGCGCCGGTTTCGAGGGCCAGCCGACCCAGTCCCAGCTCGACGCCGCCGCCAAGCAGGTCCAGCAGGGCGCGCAGGACTCCGGCCTGGTCGCGTTCCTGCAGAACGACCTGTTCCCCAAGAGCTTCCTGGGCCCGTTCGTCGACAACAAGGTGCTGCAGGTCCTCGTCCTGGCCATCCTCACCGCGTGCGCGGTCAGCTCGCTGGCCGCGCCGATCCGCACCCGGATCGTCGGCTCGATCGAGTCCATCTCCAAGGTCATCTTCGGCATCATCAAGCTGATCATGTGGGCGGCCCCGGTCGCCGCGTTCGGCGGCATGGCCTACACCGTCGCGGTGTTCGGATCGTCGTCGCTGCGCAACCTCGGTCTGCTGATGCTGACCTTCTGGGTCACCTGCGCGATCTTCGTCGTCGTCGTGCTCGGCGCCGTGTCGGCCTGGGCCGGGTTCAGCGTGTTGAAGCTCATCCGGCTGATCAAGGACGAGCTGCTGATCATCCTCGGCACCTCGTCGTCGGAGTCGGTGCTGCCCCGGCTGCTGACCAAGCTGGAGTCGGCCGGCGCGTCCCGGCAGACCGTCGGCATGGTCATCCCGACCGGCTACTCGTTCAACCTCGACGGCACCTGCATCTACCTGACCCTGGGCGCGCTGTTCATCATCCAGGCCGGCAACGAGCAACTGCCGATCGGGGCGCAGATCGGGCTCGCGCTGCTGATGGTGCTCACGTCGAAGGGCGCAGCCGGCATCACCGGCGCCGGTCTGGTCACCCTGGCCGCATCGCTGCAGGCCTTCGGCGGGGAGTTCTTCTCCCCCGAGGCCATCGCCGTCGGTATCGCGCTGATCATCGGCATCGATCGGATGATGAGCGAGGGCCGGGCGCTGACCAACTGCATCGGCAACGCGGTGGCCACCCTGGTCATCGCACGCTGGAACGGCGAGCTCGACCGCGAGCGGCTCAAGGCCGTGCTCGACGACCCGTCCCTGGTCAAGGCGGACATGGAGCTGCACCACGGCGGTGGCGCCGCCGCGGTCGCGGCACCGGAGAACGACACGCTGCCCCCGGTGCCCGTGCACGACCGGGCACCCGAGCCCGCCGGGGTCGCTTCCCGCTCCTGAGACGATCCCGTAGTGCCCCGCCGACGCGGATCCAGACTCGTCCGGCAGCTGCTCGTGCTGCAGATCGTGACGGTGCTGGTCACCGTCGGCGGGGTCGCCGCGTTGGGGGTGTACGGCGCCCAGCAGGCGGCCCGCAACGGCGCCGGCGCACTCACCCTGGCCACCGCGCAGGCGATGGCGGCCAATCCGGACGTCGCCGCCGCCCTGCAGAGCCACGACCCGTCGGCGGTGCTGCAGCCGCTCGCGCAGCGGGTGCAGCTCAACACCGGCACCGCCTTCGTGGTGATCATGAGCCCGGACGGGATCCGGTACAGCCACGCCGACCCGGCCCGGATCGGCGAGCACTACCTCGGCACGATCGCCCCGGCGGCGGCTGGCGGCACCGTCACCGAGGGCTACGTCGGCACCCTCGGACCGTCCGTGCGCTCGGTGGTGCCGGTGCTCGCCGACGGCCGAGTGGTCGGGCTGGTCTCGGTCGGCCAGCTCGAGGCCCGGATCAGCGACCAGGTGCTGCACCAGCTGCCCGCGATCCTCGGGACCGCGGCCGCGGCGATCGCCCTCGGCGATGTGCTGGCCTGGTTGCTCGCCCGGCGAGTCCGTCGCCAGACCCTGGGCCTGGAGCCCGAGCAGATCGCGGCCGCCTACGCCCACCACGACGCCGTCCTGCACGCCGTGCGCGAGGGTCTGCTGGTGGTCGACGCCGACGGGCGGGTGGTCGTCGTCAATGCCGAGGCCCGGCGGCTGCTCGGGCTGGAGGGGGACGTCCCCGTCGAGGGGCGGACGCTGTCCGGGCTCGGTGTCGATCCGGGTCTGCAGGCCGTCGTCCGGGAACCGGCCGAGGTCCGCGACGCGCTCGCGCTGGCCGGGGAGCGGGTCCTGCTGGTCAGCCGGACCGCGGCCGGCCGGGCCGCCGGGGCGGGCACCCGGGTCGTCACCCTGCGCGACCGCACCGAGCTGGCCGACGTGGTCCGCCAGCGCGACGACGCCCGCGGCCGGGCCCAGGCGATGGCCGGGCAGGCCCACGAGTTCGCCAACCGCATGCAGACCGTGCTCACCCTGGTCCAGCTCGGCAGTACCGACGACGCGCTGCGGGCCGGCTCGGCCGCCGTCCGGCGGGCCCGCGGGCCGGCCGAGGAGCTGATCGAAGCGGTCGGCAACCCGGTGCTGGCCGCTGTGCTCGCGGACAAGGCGTGGGCGGCGTCCGAACGCGGCGTCGAGCTACGGGTGGTCGACGAGGGCACCGAGCCCGACGGGCCGTGGGACCCCGACGACCTGGTGACCCTGCTGGGCAACCTCGTCGACAACGCGCTGGATGCGGTGACCTCGACCCGGGATCGCGGCGAGGTGGTGGTCCGGCTCGCCGACGGCCCGGAACTGGTCATCGAGGTCCGCGACACCGGCCCTGGGATCCCGGCCGACGCGATGGACGACGTGTTCGCCTACGGCTGGTCGACGAAGCCCGCGGCCCCGGACCGCCCGCGCGGGATCGGGCTGGCGCTGGTATCCCGGGTGGCTCGGCGGCTGGGCGGCTCGGTGAGCGTCGCCGCTGCCGATCCCGGCACGGTCTTCACCGTCCGCCTCCCCCGCCCCGTCACCGCGGCCTCCCCCGGCGCTGTCACGAACGGCACTTTCGATCAATAGGTTTGAACGAGAGTGCCGTTCGTGACAACGGGGCGGGGCGGGTCAGGCGCGGACTACGCCGGGGATCGCCCAGTGGCCTGAGCGGGCCCGTAGCGTCACCGCGATCAGGCGGATCAGCATGAACGCCGTCAGCCCGGTCCAGATCCCGGCCAACCCCCAGTCGAACAGCAGCGACGCCCAGATCAGCGGCAGGAACCCGGCGGCCGCGGCGAGCAGCGTCGAGGTGCGCAGGAACGCGGCGTCACCGGCCCCGAGCAGCACCCCGTCGAGTGCGAACACCACACCCGCCACCGGTTGCATCGCCACGAAGAACCACCAGGCCACCGGCACCGTGGCGAGGACGACGGGATCCGCGGTGAAGAGCTTCGGCAGCACGATGAACAGCGCCGCGAACACCGCGGCGAACCCGCTGCCCAGCACCAGCCCGTAGCGGGTGACCTGCCGGGCCACCGCCCGCGCCCGCTCCGCTCCGCCGCCACCCAACGCGGCCCCGACCAGCGCCTGTGCGGCGATGGCGACGGCGTCGAGCACGAGGGACTGGAACACCCACAGCTGCAGCACGATCTGGTGCGCGGCGACCGATGCCGCGCCGAACCGGGCGGCGACCGCGGTCGCGGACAGGAAACAGGCCTGGAACGCGAGGCTGCGCAGCACCAGGTCCCGGCCCAGGCCGAGCTGGGCGCGGATCACGGCGGGCTTCGGGCGCAACCGCACCGGAGCCTCGGCCGGGGCCGCGGCCCGCTCCCGGAACAACGCGGCGAGGAACAGGGCCGCGACCACGGTCTGGGCGAGCACGTTGGCCACCGCCGAGCCCTCGAGTCCCCAGCCGTCCCAGGCCCCCCATCCGTGCACCAGGAACGGGCAGGCCAGCGCCGAGAGCCCGTTGCCGGCCAGCACATAGCGCATCGGGCGGACGGTGTCCTGCACACCGCGCATCCAGCCGTTCCCCGCCAGCGTCACGAGCACCATCGGGGCCCCGAACAGCGCGATCCGCAACCACGACACGGCGCCGTCGGCCACCGCGCCGCCGTCACCGAGCGCCCGGGCCACCGGAGGCGCGACGAGCTGCCCGACAGCCAGCACGACCAGGCCGACGGCCAGCGCCAGCCAGGTGGCCTGCACGCCCTCGGTGACCGCGTCGGAGCGCCGGCCCGCGCCGTGCAGCCGGGCGGCCCGCGACGTGGTGCCGTAGGACAGGAAGGTCAGCTGGTTGGTGACCTGCGCGAACAGCACCCCGGCCACCGCGAGCCCGGCCAGCGGCACCGCGCCGAGGCGGCCGACGACCGCGGTGTCGACGAGCACGTAGAGCGGCTCTGCGGCCAGCACCGGCAGCGCGGGCGCGGCGAGCCGCAGGACCGCGCGGGCCGGCAGCGGGCCGTCCGCGGCGCGATCGGGCGTGCTCACCTGCCCGGCAGGGTCGCGGCCGGCCGGCGGCAGATGTAGCCGAACGCGGGCGGCAGGTTGCGCCACACGGTGTGACTGACCAGGACCTCGTCGAAGGTCTCGCGCAAGGTCCGGCGGAACCGGCGGGCCGTGCTGAGCGGCATCCCGTGCAGGTAGGCGAAGGTGGTGAACGCGCCGGCCGTGCCGATCACGTCCGTGACCTGGGCGAGGATCGACGCCTGCGTCTCCCGGCCGAACAACGCCCACGGCAGCCCGCTGATCACCGCGTCGACCCGCGGCACCCCGCGTTCGGCCAGCAGGGCGGCGAGCTCGCACGCGTCGCCGTTGATCACCTCGAGCCCGGGCCGGCTGTACCGCAGGTAGTCGGCCATCGCGGGGTCGAGCTCGACGGCGATGTGCCGTGATCCTGCCGGCAACCGCTGCGCGATCACCGAGCTGACCGCACCGGTGCCCGGGCCGAGCTCCACGACCACCGGGCAGCCCTCGCGCGGGACCACCGAGGCCAGCACCGCGGCCAGCCGCGCCGAGCTGGGCGCCACCGCCCCGACCTGGGCCGGGCGGCGCATCGCCGCGGCGAGGAACGCTCGCCGGGCCGAGTGGCCGGCGCCGTCCGCGGGCGGCACGGTCGGTGGGCTGTGCGGTCCGGGTTCGGACGTCACTGATCCTCCTTCACTCACCGCACAAGCTAGCCGCCGGCAGCCGAGATCGGATTGTGATCGGAGACCCGATCGGGTGTCAGTGCTGACCGCAGGTCGGCCAGCACCTCGTCGGGGGTGCCCTCCCGGGTGAAACCCGCTGCGTTGCGGTGACCACCGCCACCGAGCGCGACCGCGGCGGCGGCGAGGTCGATGCGACCCTTCGCCCGCATCGACACCGACCAGCGCCGCGGCCCGACCTGTTTGAGCACGGCCGCGACCTCGGCCTCCGCCGTGCCACGGATCTCGTCGATGACGCCGTCGATCTCCTCGGAGCGGAAGCGCTCGACGAGGGCCGCCGGGACGACGGCGTGTACGAGCCCGAGCCCGGCCGCAGCGTCCGGGTCGAGCGCGGTGTCGCCGAGCACGCCGGCGAGCGCGGCGAACCATTCGAAGGGATGGGTATCCATGATCCGCCGGACCAGCGGCTCGACCTGCACCCCGGCCTCGACCAACGTGGCCGCCAGCCGGTACGCGGCCGGGCCGGCGGTACGGAACCCGACGGTGTCGGTGACCAGGCCGGCATAGAGGCACGTCGCGATCGCCGCGTCGAGCGGCTCCCCCATGGCTTCCAGCACCCGGTGCGCCAGGACGGCGGTGGCCTCGACGGAGGCGTCCACGATGCGGTGGGTGCCGAACCCGGTGTTCGACGCGTGATGGTCGATCAGCACGGTGGCGCCGGCGGTGGACACCCGGCCGGCCAGCGCCCCCAGCCGCCCGATGCTCGCGGTGTCGCACGCGACGAGCACCTCGGGTTCCGCGGGAACCTCGTCCGCGGGCACGACGAGCCCGAGCACGTCGAGCGGGCGCAGGGACTCGGGCATCCGGTCCGGCTCGGCGAACGAGACCCGGACGCTCGCGCCGCGGCGGCGCAGCGCGATACCCAGTGCCAGCGCGCTGCCGAGGGCATCGGCGTCGGGCTGGACGTGCGCGAGCAGCGTGACGTCGTGGGCCGAGGCGAGCAGCGCCGCCGCCGTGTCGATGTCGGCGGTGAGCGCGTCGGCGACGGCGGTCACCCCTCGACGTCGGTGTCGTCGACGATGCGCGGCGCGCGGTACGGGTCGGCGTCCCCGGCCGGCCGGGCGCCGGCGGCGAGCCGGGCCACCTCGGCGTCGGACTCGCGGGTCCGGGCCAGCAACTCCTCCATCCGCCGCGCCTCGTCCGGCACCTGGTCCGGTACGAAGGCGAGGCTGGGGGTGTGCCGGATTCCGGTGCCGGCGCCGACGAGCGAACGCAGCACCCCGGTGGCGCTGGCCAATGCGGCGGCCGCGCCGACGGTGTCCGGCGCCTCGTCGACGGACTTGCCGAGGACCGTGTAGTACACAGTGGCCTCCCGCAGGTCCCCGGTGACACGGGCGTCGGTGATGGTCACCATCGACAGCCGCGGGTCCTTGACCTCGTGCTCCAGCGCAGCGGCCACGATCTGTGAGATCCGCTTGGCCAACCGCCGCGCGCGGGCCTGGTCCACCATTGTGCGCTCCTTCGTCGCCCGTGCGCGGCAAGTGGTGCGAGGGCACCACTTGCCGCGCACGACCCTATTCGTCCTCCGGTCCGAGCATCCGGTGCCGGGCCGACAGCAGTTCGAACTCCGGGCGTCCCGCGACCAAACGCTCGCACCGCTCGAGCACCTCGACGACGTGCCCGGCATCCGCCGCGACGCAACTGATCCCCAGCAGCGTGCGGCGATGCAGGTCGAGATGGCCCGCTTCGGCCACCGCGACCTCGAACTTGCGGCGCAGCTCGGCCAGCACAGGCCGGACCACCGACCGCTTCTCCTTGAGCGAGTGCACATCCCCGAGCAGGACGTCCAGCTCCAGTGCCCCCACGTACATACGTTCCCTCGAACGACGTCGCCGGAAAGTGGGGGACGGTCACCAGCGCGACCGTCCCCCACCCACGAGGGCCGTCAGGCCCGGGGCTTCTCCCGCATCTCGAAGGTCTCGACGACGTCGCCGACCTTGATGTCGCTGTAGTTGCCGAGGGTCAAACCGCACTCGAAGCCCTCGCGGACCTCGACCACGTCGTCCTTGAACCGCCGCAGCGAGCTGATCGGCAGGTTGTCGGCGATCACGACGCTGTCGCGCAGCAACCGGCCACGCGCGTTGCGGCGGATCTCCCCGGACATCACGAGGCAACCGGCGATCGTGCCGAACCGGGAGGACTTGAAGACCTCGCGGACCTCGGCGCGGCCCAGCTCGACCTCCTCGTACTCCGGCTTGAGCATGCCCTTGAGCGCCTGCTCGATCTCCTCGATGGCCTGGTAGATCACCGAGTAGTAGCGGATCTCCACACCCTCGCGGTTGGCCAGTTCGGTGGCCTTGCCCTCGGCACGGACGTTGAAGCCCATGACGATGACGTTGTCCGCGATGGCGAGGTTGATGTCGCCCTCGGTGATGCCACCGACGCCGCGGTGGATGACCCGCAGCTCCACGTCGTCGCCGACGTCGATCTTCATGAGCGCGTCCTCGAGGGCCTCGACGGTACCCGAGTTGTCGCCCTTGATGATCAGGTTGAGCTGGCTGGTCTCCTTGAGCGCGGCGTCCAGGTCCTCCAGGCTGACGCGCTTGCGGCGGCTGGCCAGCTCGGCGTTGCGCTCGCGGGCGCGCCGCCGGTCGGCGATCTGCCGGGCCACCCGGTCCTCGTCGACGACGAGGAAGGTGTCGCCCGCGCCGGGCACCGAGGTGAACCCGATGACCTGGACCGGACGCGACGGCAGCGCCTCGACGACGTCCTCGCCGTACTCGTCCAGCATCCGCCGGACGCGACCGGACGCGTCACCGGCCACCACCGAGTCGCCGACCCGCAGCGTTCCGCGCTGCACCAGCACGGTCGCCACCGGACCGCGACCGCGGTCGAGGTGCGCCTCGATCGCGACGCCCTGGGCCTCCATGTTCGGGTTGGCCCGCAGGTCGAGCGCGGCGTCGGCGGTCAGCAGGATCGCCTCGAGCAGCTGGTCGATGTTGATGTTCTCCCGAGCGGAGATGTCGACGAACATCGTGTCGCCGCCGTACTCCTCGGCGACCAGCCCGTACTCGGTGAGCTGCTGGCGGATCTTGGCGGGGTTGGCCCCCTCCTTGTCGATCTTGTTCACCGCGACCACGATCGGCACGGCGGCCGCCTGAGCGTGGTTGATCGCCTCCACCGTCTGCGGCATCACGCCGTCGTCGGCCGCGACCACGATCACCGCGATGTCGGTCGACTTCGCACCGCGGGCACGCATGGCGGTGAACGCCTCGTGACCCGGGGTGTCGATGAAGGTGATCAGCCGCTCCTGGCCGTCCAGCTCGGTGGCGACCTGGTAGGCGCCGATGTGCTGGGTGATGCCGCCGGCCTCGGTGTCGATCACGTTCGTCTTGCGGATCGTGTCGAGCAGGCGCGTCTTACCGTGGTCGACGTGACCCATGACGGTCACGACCGGCGGACGCACCTCGAGGTCCTCATCGCCACCGGCGTTCTCGCCGAAGGAGATGTCGAAGGAGTCGAGGAGCTCGCGGTCCTCCTCCTCCGGGCTGACGACCTGGACGTTGTAGTTCATCTCGGTGCCGAGCAGCTCGAGCACCTCGTCGGCCACCGACGCCGTCGCCGTCACCATCTCACCGAGGTGGAACAGCACCTGCACCAGCGAGGCCGGGTTGGCGCCGATCTTCTCGGCGAAGTCGGTCAGCGAGGCACCACGCGGCAGCCGGACGGTCTCCCCGCGGCCCTTCGGCAGGCGAACGCCGCCGACCGAGGGGGCCTGCATCGAGTCGAACTCCTGGCGCTTCTGCCGCTTCGACTTGCGGCCCTTGCGGGCCGGACCGCCGGGACGACCGAAAGCACCCGCGGCACCACCACGGCCGCGACCACCGCCGCCACCGGGACGACCGCGGAAGCCACCACCGGCCGGGGCGCCACCGCCACCGCCACCGGGGCCACCGCCACCGGGGCGGAAACCGCCGCCACCGGGACGACCGCCGCCACCGGGACGACCACCGGGACCACCCGGACGACCACCGGGGCCACCACGGCCACCGGCACCGCCGGGACCACCCGGACGGCCGCCGGCCGGACGGGCGGGCATCATGCCAGGGTTCGGCCGCGGCGGCATGTTGCCGGGGTTGGGGCGCGGTCCACCACGACCGGCCTCACCACCGCCGCGCGGGCCGGCGGGACGAGGACCACCTGCACCGGGGCCCGGGCGCGGGCCACCCTGACCGGGCGCGCTCTGTCCGCCCTGGCCACCACCCTGCTGGGGCGGCGGGCCGGGACGCGGAGCGGCCGGACGCGGCGGGGCACCGGAACCGACACCGAACGGGTTGTTGCCCACCCGCGGGGTACGCGGGCCGGGCTTGGGCGCCTGCGGGCGCGGCGGGACCACGGCCCCGTCGGCGCCACCGCTGGCCGCCGCGGCGGCCGGCTGCTGCTGCGCGGGCGCCTGCTGGCGCGGCCCGGAGCGTGCCGGCTGGGCCGGGGCGGCCGGCTGCTGTGCAGCCGCGGGCTGCTGGCGCTGCGGCGGGCCCGGACGGGGGCCGGGACGCGGGCCGCTCGGGCGCGGCCGCTCCTGACGCTCGGCCGGGGCCGGGGCGGCCGCCGCCGCCGGAGCGGCCGGGGTCGCCTCCGCCGCCGGAGCGGCCGGCTGCTCCGGGCCGGGCGCCGAGGGGCGCGGGCCCGGGCGCGGGCCGGGAACCGGGCCGCCACTGGACCGCGGCGGGCCCGGCACGACGGACGGGCCGGGGGTCGAGGCGGCCGACGGGCCACCACCGGGGCGCGGACGGTTGCCGCCACCGGGGCCACCGCGGCGCGATCCGTTGCCGGAGTCGCCGCCGGCCATCGCCTCACGGAGCTTCCGGGCGACGGGGGCCTCGACGGTGGAGGACGGGGACTTCACATACTCACCCAGGTCCTGCAGCTTGCTGAGGACCTGCTTACTGCTGACGCCGAGCTCCTTCGCGAGCTCGTGTACGCGGGCCTTGCCTGCCACTGCTCTCCTTGTTTCTCGGAGGCCGGGCGGCATGTCCCGCTCGACCTCGAACCTAGTGTCGAAGCACGTTCATGGTGCGATCTTCACGGCTGGCTCATGACGGGTCGACCTTGCTTCCATGGTTGACGGACTCGGGTGTCTCCCGGGTCCCGCTCTCGGTCCCACTCGTGCTGCAGCCGGGCTGCAGGTGGGACCGTACCTCGGTGACGTCCAGCGGCCCCGGGACGCGGAGCGCCCGCGGGAACGCCGAGCGACGCTCGGCACGGCCGAGGCACTCCGGGTCGGGGTGCAACCACGCACCTCGGCCGGGGAGCCGCCGCCGCGGGTCCGGGATGAGTACCCCGTCCACCGCGACGACACGCAACAGACCGTCGGCCGCCGCCCTGGTCCGGCATCCCACACAAGTCCGAACCGGTACGGAACGGGTGCGAGCACCGGTTCCGGCGGACGGGCGTTCAGGTACCGAGCCCTGGCGACGGGCCGGGCTTGAGTGTAGCGCGTCGTAACTCAGCCGACCGACTCCGTACCGGACGCTCCGGCGATCTCCGACGCCGCGCCGCCGGGTTCCCCGGCGGCGTTGCGTGGGTCGGCATCGCTGCGGATGTCGATCCGCCAGCCGGTCAGCCGGGCCGCCAGCCGGGCGTTCTGCCCCTCCTTGCCGATGGCAAGGGAGAGCTGGAAGTCCGGCACCACGACACGCGCGGTCTTGGTCTTGGCGTCGAGCACGGTGACCGACACCACTTTCGACGGGGAGAGCGCGTTGCCCACGAACGTCGCGGGGTCCTCGGCCCAGTCGATGATGTCGATCTTCTCTCCGGCCAACTCGCTCATCACGTTGCGCACCCGGGCCCCGACCGGGCCGATGCACGCACCCTTCGGGTTGACCCCCGACACCGTCGAGCGGACGGCGATCTTGGATCGGTGCCCGGCCTCGCGGGCCACGGCGACGATCTCCACCGAGCCGTCGGCGATCTCCGGAACCTCGAGTGCGAACAGCTTGCGCACGAGATTGGGATGCGTACGGGACAACGTGATCTGGGTGCCGCGCATTCCCCGGGTCACCCCGACCACGTAGCACTTGATCCGGTCGCCGTGCTGGTAGCGCTCGCCGGGAACCTGTTCGGCCTGCGGCAGCACGCCCTCGGTCTGGCCGCCGCTCAGCGAGACGATCACCACGCCGCGGGCGTTGGCGCGGGCGTCGCGCTGCACCTCGCCCGTGACGATCTCGCCCTCCTTCGCGGAGAACTCGCCGAAGGTGCGCTCGTGCTCGGCGTCGCGCAGCCGCTGCACGATCACCTGGCGGGCCGTGGTGGCCGCGATCCGGCCGAAGCCCTCCGGGGTGTCGTCCCATTCCTGGGCGACCGTGCCGTCGTCGGCGAGCTCCTGGGCCATCACCCGGACCAGACCGGTCTTGCGGTCGATGTCGATCCGTGCGTGCGGCTGGTGGCCCTCGGTGTGCTTGTAGGCGGTGAGCAGCGCCGTCTCGATGGCCTCGATCACCATCTCGAAGGGGATCTCCTTGTCGCGCTCGATGGCGCGCAGCGCGGCGATGTCGACGTTCATCTCTGCTCCCGAGAGGAGGGCGGGGAGGGCTCGGCGTCCTCCGTCGGCTGGTCGGCGGGGTCGGCGCTGCCCGGCACCAGCAGGCGCACCTCGCCCTCCGGCGGGGGGTTGAACTCCACCTGCACCGTGGCGTGGGCCACATCGGAGTACGGCAGCTCGCGCAGCGCGCCGTCGACCAGCACGGTGACGGACTCCTCGCCGGCGGCCCCCACCCGGCCGCGGAACCGGGTTCCGTCGTGCGTACGGACCTCGACGAGCCGCAGCTTCGCGCGGCGCCAGTGCCGCGGCCGGGTCAGCGGCCGGTCGACGCCGGGCGAGGTGACCTCGAGGGTGTAGGAGCCGCCGATGAGGTGCTCGTGCTGGTCGAGCTCGGCCGACGCCGTGCGGCTCAGGCGGGCGATGTCGTCCAGCCCGACCCCGCTGTCGGAGTCCACCACCACCTTGACGGTGTGCCGGCGACCGGCCGTCTTGACGTCGAGCCCGTCGAGCTCGAAACCGGCGGCGGCGACGATCGGTTCCAGCACGCCGTGCAGCTGCCCGGTGAGCTGCTCGGGGCCTGGGCTGGGCATTTGGGAACTCCTGAGGGCGTAGGCGGGTCGGCAGGGCCGCAGGGCGACCACCCGGCGGCCGGAGACCGCGGGGATCGACGACCAGCGGGTGGGGTCGCCCAGGGTATCGCGCCGGGGCCGGGTACCGGCCTGGCAGGATGGGGCGCCGTGATCCCCCGGAGCCTGATATCGGACGGCGATCGGCAACCCGCATCGCCGACGGCGGGCCGATCGGGCTCCCTGCTGCCACGTCGCCGGCTGCTCGCCCTGGCGCTGCTCGCTCCGGCCGGGATCGCCGCCCTGTCCGCGTGTTCCGGCAGCTCAACCGGATCGGACGGCCCCGATCCGCTGATCGCGCTGGCCGACCAGGCACACCGCGACACCGAGCTGGCCGCCGCCGCGATCACCGCCACCCCGTCGCTGTCCACCCGGCTGGAGCCGCTGCGCGCCGCCAGGGCCGAGCACGCCGCCGCGTTGGAGGCCGAGATCACCCGGCTCGACCCGAGCCGGGCCGGCCCCGCGGCCGCGGCGCAGGCCACCGGGAACACCACCCAGCGGCCCACGCTCACCGCGGTGCGCGACGCGCTCACGACGTCGACCCGGGGTGCTCAGGCCCTCGTCGCCACCCTGCCGGCCGAGCGGGTCGGGCTGGTCGCCTCCGTCGCGGCCTGCTGCGCGACCTACGTGGCAGTGCTCGGATGAGCTCACCGGAGGCCTCGTCGGCGCCGTCGTCGACGATCGACCCCGTCGCCGCCAACGCCCTGCAGTCGGCGCTGGCCGCCGAACACGCCGCGCTGTGGTGCTACTCGCTGATCATCGCGTTCGTGCCCGCCGACCAGGCCAAGCAGGCCCGCGAGGACGAAGCGGCGCACCGCACCCTGCGCGGCCTGGTCGAGCAGACGCTCACCGACATCGGCGCCAAGCCGGTGTCGGCGCTGCCGGCCTACGCGACCCCCCAGCCCGTCACCGACGCCCGTTCGGCCGGCAACCTCGCCGTGGTCGCCGAGACCGACGCGCTGGCGGCCTGGCGTTCGGTCGTCGAGCGCACCTCCGACGGCCCGCTGCGCACGGCCGCGCTCGACGCGATGACCCAGGGCACCCTGCGCTGCGCCCGCTGGCGGGTCGCCACCGGCCAGACCCCCGCGATCCCGGTCTTCCCCGGCCGCTCCTGACCCCGCGAGTCGCCCCATTCCGGCGCGCGAGTCGCCCGTTTCCGGCGCGCGAGTCGCCGTATCTCCGCGTCAGGCCAGCACGTCCAGCGCCCGCTGCACGTCGGCGTCGGTGTTGTAGAGGTGGAACGACAGCCGTGCCCCGCCGGCCCGTCCGCTGGCCACCACCCCGGCGTCGGTGAGCCGCTGCAGTGCGTCCGGCCGCTGGACCGTGACGATGGCCGAGCCCGCCGGTTCGAGCCCGATCCCGGCCCGGAACGCGTCGGCGAGCCCGACGCAGTGCGCGTGCACCGCGGCCCGGTCCAGCCCGGCGAGCCACGGCACCGCGACCGCGGCGCCCACGTGGGAGAACCAGGCCGGGGACGTGTCCAGCGCGCGGGCGCCGGTGGCCAGCCGCGGCGGCAGCCCGTAGACGCTCGCCCACCGGTCCTGCCCGGCGTACCAGCCGGCCGCCTGCGGCTGGAGCTCGAAGTCCGGGTGCACCGCCAGCCACGCCGCGCCCCGCGGGCTGAGCAGCCACTTGTACCCGGCGCCGACGACGGCGTCGGCCCAGTCGAGCTGCAACGGCAGCCAGCCGGCGGCCTGGGTGACGTCGAGCAGCACCCGGGTGCCGGCGGCGGCGCGGACCTCCCGCAACGCGTCGAGGTCGACCAGCCGCCCGTCCGCGGACTGCGCCACGCTCACCGCCACCAGGTCGAACTCGGCGGCCCGCTCCGGCAGCTCGGCGAGTTCGGTCTCGGCGACCGTCACCCCGCGCCCGGCCTGCGCGGTGAACGGGTGGCTGACACTGGTGAACTCCCCGGCCGCGACCAGCACCCGGGTGCCGTCGGGCACGCTCGCGGCGACGAGCCCGACCAACGGGGACACCGCCGACCCGATCGCCACCCGCCCCACGTCGACGCCGACGAGGTCGGCGAAGCCGGCCCGGGCGATCGCCACCGGCTCGTCGAACTCCTCCGCGCGGCCGGAACCGGTCCGCCAGTGCCGGACGGCGTCGACGAGCACCTCGGCCACCATGATCGGTGGCATTCCGATGCTCGCCGTGTTCAGGTACCCGGCCGGGACGTCGAACTGCTGACCGAACGCCGCGCGCATGGGTCGAGACCCTAGATCCGCGCCGGGGATCTCGTCGCGCTCTAGGGTCACGGTGTGCACAGCGAGCTCATCGAGATCCGCACCGGCTCCGCCGAGACCGTCGTCGACCTGACCCCCGACATCGACACCTTCCTGCGCCGGATCGACGCCGCCGACGGACTGCTCAACGTCTGGGTGCCGCATGCGACCGCCGGGCTGGCGGTGATCGAGACCGGCGCCGGCAGCGACACCGACCTGCTCGCCGCGCTGCGCGACCTGCTGCCCGCCGACGACCGCTGGGGGCACCGGCACGGCAGCCGCGGTCACGGGCGCGACCACGTGTTGCCCGCGCTGATCGCGCCGTCGATGTCGGTCCCGGTGCTGGGCGGACGCCCGGCGCTGGGCACCTGGCAGTCGGTGTGCCTGGTCGACACCAACACCGACAACCCGGTCCGCGGGGTGCGCCTGTCCTTCCTGGCGGGTTAGAACCCCGTCACATCGGCCCGATGCCGGGGAGCGCAACGGGCAGAAGGGGGGACCGCTGCCGACGCTTGTCCGAGCGCCCGGGGCCGACCGGCCTCGGTAGGCCCACGCGCACGGATGTCGCGGCTATGGTCGGCGACGGCGGCACCGCGCATCCCCGTTGGGGTGGGACGACGCCGTCGGTGCGGGGGCGGGCCGGCAGGACGAGCACCAGGGGACGTCCATGACCGAATCGACGTTCGGGCCTTACACCATCGAAGGTCTCCTCGGCCGGGGAGGAATGGGCGAGGTCCACCGTGCCTACGACACCGAGACCGACCGTGTGGTCGCGTTGAAGTTGCTGCCCGGGCACCTGGCCGGAGACGCCGAGTACCTGGAGCGCTTCCGCCGGGAGTGCCGGGCGGCGGCCCGGCTGCGCGAACCGCACGTCGTCCCGATCCACCGTTTCGGTGAGATCGACGGCCGGCTCTATCTGGACATGCGACTGGTCGAGGGCACCGACCTCGGCACCTGGCTGACCCTGTACGGGCCACTGCCACCCGAGGCGGCGGTGGCGGTGATCTCGCAGATCGCCAGCGCGCTGGACGCCGCGCACGCGGAGGGGCTGGTGCACCGCGACGTCAAACCCTCCAACGTGCTGCTCTCGGGAGCGGAGATGCCGCCGCTCGACGCGGCGTCGGTGTTCGCCTACCTCTTCGACTTCGGCATCGCCTGGTCCCGCGACACCGCGGGTGGCGCCGATGCACCTGCGCTGACCAAGGCCGGCACCATGCCGGGTTCGATCGCCTACATCGCGCCGGAGCGCTTCTGCGGGGCGGGGGCCGACCCGCGCGTCGACGTGTACGCCCTGACCTGCGTGCTGCACCAGGCCCTGACCGGCCACCAGCCCTACCAGGGCGACCTGCCGACGCTCCTGCACGCACACCTGCACCTGCCCCCGCCGCGGCCCAGCGACACCAACCCGACGATCCCGTCGGCGCTCGATGCGGTGGTCGCCCGGGGAATGGCGAAGGACCCGGAGCAGCGCTACCCGACGGCCGGCTCCCTGGCCGCCGCCACGCGCGCCGCCCTCGGCGCGGCTGCGCCGGCCGCCCACGACAGCGCCCCTCGGACCTCGCTGCCCGGGGTGGGCGAACAGGGCCCGAACGGGCGGCCCGGGGAGCAGGTCGAGGCCCCTCCGGTCGCCGCCGGGGCGCCCGGCGGCCACGGCGGCCCCGGCGGCCCCGGAGGACCCGGTGATGCGGCCGCCTCGGACGGTTCCGGGGGCGCCGGGGCCGGCGGCGGACCGAGCCACCCGCCCACCGGCAGCGATCCCGGCCCACCGGCACCCCGGTTCCGGCGGCTGACCGGATGGACCACGATCGTGGTGGCCACGGTGCTGGTGGTCACCGGCGGCGCCGTGCTGGTGCACGCAGCCGGGGGGACCACCGGCGGCGGGCGGAGCGGCACCCGGGCGCCGAGCCCGACGCCCACGACCCTGACCAGCGGAACACTCACGCCGCAGACCCGGCTGCTGCTCGGCCAACTCCCCGACGGCTTCGGCCCCGCCGACTGCAGCCCCGACGGCTCGATGGGCGGGCAGCCCGGCGCGACCGCGTACGTGGTCTGCGACTCCGGCCCACCCGGTGGGCCGACCAGCGCGACGTTCACCCGGTACACGACGCGCGACCAGATGGACCAGACCTTCGAGCAGGCGGCCATCAGCGAGGGCATCCCGGGCGTGCCCGGGAAGGCCGAGGACTGCCGGGCCGGGACGAGGGTGCGCGCCGGCTACGACCGCGGCGCAGGACAGCGCGGGGCGGTGGGCTGCTTCCGGGAGTCACCCGGCGGTGCCGGCTACCTGTTCTGGACCGACGACGCCGCCCTCGCCTTCGGCTACGTGCGCGCCGAGGACGGTGACCTGGCCAAGCTCTTCGACTGGTGGCAATCGACCGGGTTCACCATCCAGCACTGATCCGGCTACCGCTTCCCGGCGACCTCGACCAGGTGCTCGACGACGGTGTCCCGGGCGATCTCGGTGCGTTCACCGGTCCGCCGGTCCTTGACCTCGACGAGACCGGACGCCAGGCCGCGGCCGACGACCACGATCGTCGGCACCCCGATCAGCTCGGCGTCGGCGAACTTGACGCCCGGCGAGGCCTTGCGGTCGTCCAGCAGCACCCGCAGACCCGCGGCCTCGAGCTCGCCGGCCAACTGCTCGCCACCCTCGATGAGCTCGGCGCTCTTACCCGCGACCACCACGTGCACGTCGGCCGGGGCGACGCTGCGCGGCCAGATCAGGCCGGACTCGTCGTGGCTCTGCTCGGCGATGGCCGCGACCAGCCGGGAGACACCGATCCCGTAGGACCCCATGGTGATCCGCACCGGCTTGCCGTCCGGGCCCAGGGCGTCGAGGGTGAACGCGTCGGTGTACTTGCGGCCGAGCTGGAAGATGTGCCCGATCTCGATCCCGCGGGCGGCGACGAGCGCGCCGGCGCCGTCCGGGGACGGGTCCCCGGCGCGCACCTCCGCGGCCTCGATCGTGCCGTCCGGGGTGAAGTCGCGGCCGGCGACCAGGTCGACGACGTGGTGGTCGGCCTTGTCGGCGCCGGTGACCCAGGCCGTCCCGGTCACGATCCGCGGGTCCACCAGGTACTTCACGCCGTTCGCCGCCAGCGCGCCCGGGCCGATGTAGCCCTTGACCAGGAACGGGCGGGCGGCGAAGTCGGCGTCGTCGAGCAGCGCGACCTCCGCGGGCGCCAGCGACGCCTCCAGCCGCTTCATGTCGACCTCGCGGTCGCCGGGGACGCCGACGCCGAGCAGCTCCCAGTCCTTTGCACCCGGCAGCCGGGTCTTGACCAGCACGTTCTTGAGCGTGTCGGCGGCGGTGAACGTCCGCCCGAGGTCGGCTGCGTTCAGGAAGTCGACCAGCGACTCGATCGTCGGGGTGTCGGGGGTGTGGTGCACCTGCGCGGCCGGCTTGTCGTCGATCGGCTGCGCCGGCGGCGCGGGCGTGGTGACCGCCTCCACGTTGGCCGCGTAGCCCGACTCCAGCGAGCGGACGAAGGTGTCCTCCCCGGTGTCGGACTCGGCCAGGAACTCCTCCGACGCCGATCCGCCCATCGCCCCGGACGTCGCCGAGACGATCACGTAGCGCAGCCCGAGCCGGTCGAAGATCTTGACGTAGGCCTCGCGGTGCTTGCGGTAGGACTCGCTCAAGCCCTCGTCGGACAGGTCGAAGGAGTAGGAGTCCTTCATCAGGAACTCCCGGCCGCGCAGGATGCCCGCGCGCGGGCGCTCCTCGTCGCGGTACTTGGCCTGGATCTGGTAGAGGATCACCGGGTAGTCCTTGTACGAGGAGTACTCGCCCTTCACCGCGAGGGTGAACAGCTCCTCGTGCGTCGGCCCGAGCAGGTAGTCCCCACCCTTGCGGTCCTTGAGCCGGAACAGGTTGGGCCCGTACTCGGTCCACCGGTTCGTCGCCTCGTAGGGCTCACGGGGCAGCAGCGCGGGGAACTGGATCTCCTGGGCGCCGATGGCGTCCATCTCCTCGCGCACGACCTGCTCGATGTTGCGCAGCACCTTCAGCCCCAGCGGCAGCCAGGAGTAGACCCCCGGCGCGATACGGCGGACGTAGCCGGCGCGGACCAGCAGCTTGTGGCTGGGCACCTCCGCGTCGGCCGGGTCCTCGCGCAGGGTGCGAAGGAACAGCGACGACATCCGGGTCAACACCTGGTGAAGGGTAGCGACGCGCCCCGACCGCGGTCGCGGCGGTCACCCCCCGGGGCAGGCGCACCCCCGTCCCCGGCCGGGCACCGCCGGACAGCCGGCGCCGCCCGGGGCGGAGCTCCCGGGACCGGCCCCGGCTCAGTGCGCGAGCAGCTCCGCGAGCAGCGAACCGACCGTCGCGGACTCGATGAGGAAGCCGTCGTGCCCGTAGGGCGAGTCGATCACCTTCAGTTCGGCGGCGTTCGGGATCCCCGCGGCCAGCTCGGCCTGCTGCTCGGTCGGGTAGAGCCGGTCGGAGCTGACCCCGGCCACCAGCGTCCGGGCGCTGACCCGGCGCAGCCCGGCGGCGATCCCGCCGCGGTCCCGGCCCACGTCGTGCGCGTTCATCAGCTCGGTGAGCCGCACGTAGGAGCCGGCGTCGAAGCGGCGGACCAGCTTCGCGGCGTGATGGTCGAGGTAGGACTCCACGGCGTAGCGCCCGCCGCGGAAGGGGTCCTCGCCGTCCTGGGCGTCCCGGCCGAACCGGGTGGCGAGCTCGTAACCGCTGCGGTAGCTCAGGTGGGCCATCCGGCGGGCGATGCCGAGACCGCGGTACGGGCCCTCCCCCGGCGCGGCGTCGTGGTAGTCGCCGCCGTTCCAGCCGGGATCGCTGCGGATCGCGGCGAGCTGCGGCGCGGCCCAGCCGATCTGGTCGGCCGACGCCGCGGCCGGGCTGGCCAGCAGGAACAGCCGCTCCACCCGGTCGGGTTCGGTGGCCGCCCACTCCAGCGCGCGCATCCCGCCCATCGAGCCGCCGACCACACACGCCCACCGGTCGATCCCGAGCGCGTCGGCCAGGACGACCTCGGCGGCCACCGAGTCGCGGGCGGTGACCAGCGGGAACCGGCTGCCCCAGGCCCGCCCGTCCGGCGCGGGCGACGACGGCCCGGTCGAGCCCTGGCAACCGCCGACGACGTTCGGCGCGACGACGAACCAGCGCTCCGGGTCGAGTCCCCGGCCGGGGCCGATCAGCGCGTCCCACCAGCCGGCTGTCGGGTGCCCCGGCCCGGCCGGTCCGGCGACGTGGCTGTCGCCGGTGAGCGCATGCAGGATCAGCACCGCGTTCGTCCGGTCCGCGTTCAGCGATCCCCAGGTCTCGTAGGCGATCCGGACGCCCGGCAGCTCACCGCCGGCCTCCAGGCGCAACGGCGCCGGGAGCGTCACGAACCGCCGGCACCCGACGTCGTCCCCCTCCCGCCAGGCACCGCTGGCGGGAGGGAGCTCGAGCGCCGTGCTCATCGGGCGGGCCTGCGGCCCGACGGTTCGGCCCGGGTGGCAGGCCTCATGCGCCCTTGGCCGCGCGGAACCCCGCGTCCAGGTCGGCCTTGATGTCCTCGATGCCCTCGAGGCCGACCGACAGCCGGATCAGCCCCGGGGTGACCCCGCTGGCCAGCTGCTCCTCGCCGGAGAGCTGGCTGTGCGTGGTGCTGGCCGGGTGGATCACCAGGCTGCGCACGTCACCGATGTTGGCCAGGTGGCTGTGCAGCTCCAGCGCGTCGACGAACTTCTTGCCCGCCTCCACCCCGCCGCGGATCTCGAAGGCCACGATCGCGCCGGCGCCCCGGGGCAGGTACTTCTGCTGCAGCGCGTGCCACGGGCTCGACCCCAGACCCGCGTAGTGCACCTTCTCGACCTCGTCGCGCTGCTCGAGCCATTCGGCCACCGCCTGCGCGTTCTGCACGTGACGCTCGATGCGCAGCGACAGCGTCTCGATGCCCTGGATCAGCAGGAAGCTGTTCTGCGGGGCGATGGCCGGGCCGATGTCGCGCAGCAGCTGCACACGCAGCTTGATGAGGTAGGACAGCGGGCCGAGGGCCTCCCAGTAGTTCAGCCCGTGGTAGCTCGGGTCCGCGGTGGTGAGGCCGGGGTAGCGGTCGGCGTGCGCGCCCCAGTCGAAGTTGCCGCTGTCGATCACGACGCCGCCGATGGCGGTGCCGTGCCCGCCGAGGAACTTCGTGGCGGAGTGCACGACGATGTCGGCGCCGTGCTCGATCGGGCGGAGCAGGTACGGGGTCGGGATGGTGTTGTCCACGACGAGCGGGACACCGGCCTCGTGCGCCACGTCGGCGACGGCGCGCAGATCCAGGACGTTGCCGCGCGGGTTGCCCAGCGTCTCGGCGTAGAAGAGCTTGGTGTTCGGCCGGACCGCGGCCCGCCACTCATCGAGGTTGTCGGGGTCCTCGACGAACGTGACCTCGATGCCCAGCTTCGGCAGCGTGTAGTGGAACAGGTTGTAGGTGCCGCCGTACAGCGAGGCGCTGGAGACGAAGTGGTCGCCGGACTCGGCGATGTTGAGGATCGCCATCGTCTGGGCGGCCTGCCCGGAGGCGAACGCGACGGCCCCGAGGCCACCCTCGAGCGCCGCGACGCGCTGCTCGAGCACGTCCTGGGTCGGGTTCATGATCCGCGTGTAGATGTTGCCGGTCTCGGCCAGCCCGAACAGCGCGGCGGCGTGGTCGGTGTCGCGGAAGGTGTACGACGTCGTCTGGTAGATCGGGGTGGCCCGGGCGCCGGTGGTCGGGTCGGAGGTGGCACCGGCGTGCACCTGCTTGGTCTCGAAGGACCAGGAAGCGGTCGGGTCGGGGGTCTCGGTCACGTGCTCTCCCTGAGCGAAGGTGGGCCTTGAAGCGGGGATGGGCGAGGCCGACGACCACGGGTCTGCTCCGGCACGGTGCCCGCGCGGGGCGGACGGGCCGTCGGGATACGAGTCAGCGGCCCGGACAGGCCGCGCTCGTGACCCGCATGGTGTCGACATGCAGGCGCGCCACGAGGCAGATCACCCGGCGACCGTAACCGGGCCATCACCCGCCGCACAACAGCACGCCCGAACGGCCCCTCGACCGGTTGACGTCCGGAGGCAGGCCGGCCTCCCGCCGGCGCCCGGCCCTCGCTCAGCCGTCGCCGATCGCCGCGCGCGCCTCCTGCGCCACCAGCGCGGCGCGATCACCGAGTTCCTGCAGCTTCGGGTCCAGCTCGGCGGCCCGCGGGGTCAGCCGCCGGAGCCACTGCGCCGCCGCGACGGCGGCGGTCACCGCGTCGGCCGGGCGGCCGTCACCCAGCGTCTCCTCGATGCCGTACGAGACGCTGGGCAGGGTCTCGTCCGTGGTGGCCGGGACGAGGAACGGCCGCAGCGGCTCCGGGTCCGGCTCGCGCTCCCGGAGCTCGCGCAGTGCCGTGACCACGGGGGGCATCGCGCCGACCTCGTCGAGCAGCGCGATGACGGCGTAACAACGGGCGGTCATCCGGGGCCGTCCCGGGTGGCGGTCCAGCCAGGCGAACAGCTCCGCGTCCCCGCCGAGCCGTCGCTCGACGCGCTCCAGGGCGGCGGCGATCGGGATCGGCAGCTGCGCGTGGAACGGCATCACCAGCGCGACCTGGTCGGCCAGTCCGGCCTCTCCCGCCTCGTCGAGCCGACCGTCGACGAAGGCGTCCACCAGCGGCAGATCGAGCCGGAAACCCGGCACCGGTTCGTCGAGCACCGGGTTACCCCCGACTCAGCCGGACCGCGATGCCGGCCAGCACGGCGCCGTAGACCACGAAGAACGCGCCCATCAGCACGGCCAGCCCGATCGCCCCGGCCACCGGCTGCAACACCAGCAACACCCCGGCCACCACCGCGAGCAGCCCGGCCAGCCCGAGCAGCCACACTCCGGGGGTGCCGCGCAACCGGAACGCCGCGATGATCTCGACGATGCCGGTGACCAGTGCCCAGATGCCCACCACGACGGTGAGCACGACCACGGTGATCTGGGGCCACACCAGGGCGACGATGCCCGCCGCGATGCCGAGCACTCCGTACGCCACACCGAACCACCAGCGGGCCCGGTCCCGGTGGCGCACCGCGTCGACCACGCGGGCGGTGCCGTCGACGAGGGCATAGGCGCCGAAGGCCACGGCCAGCGCGAGCACGGTGAAGTCGGGTCGCAGCAGTGCGATCAACCCGAACGCGACGGCGAGTATCGCCCGGACCAGGATCGCCGGCCGGGCAGGCGCGAGGAGTAGCGCCGCGCCGCCCTCGCCGCCCAGTGGGGCACTCGACGGATGCGTTGTCATGACGGCCTCCGAGGTCGCGGGGTCGGCCTGAAGTGCGAATCGTGCGCGTCCGATTCCGCACCGGCGACGGCCTGCCGGGGTGAGGTCCACGCCGTCGCTCGCCCCGCCAGGCCAGGGACCGCGGCGGGCCGCGCTAGCGTGGTCCGGTGCTCGTGCTGCTGCCGCCCTCGGAGACCAAGCGCGCCGGCGGCGACGGGCCACCGCTGACCCTGGATGCGCTGTCGCACCCCGAGCTCGACCCGGTGCGCAAGGAACTGGTCGACGAGCTCGTCGAGCTGGCCGGTGACGTCGAGGCCAGCCGGGCCGCCCTGGGGCTGTCACCGCGGCAGGACGAGGAGATCGCCCGCAACGCGGAGCTGTGGCGGGCGGGCACGATGCCGGCACTGCACCGCTACACCGGCGTGCTCTACGACGCGCTCGACGTGACCTCGCTGACCGGGGCGGCGGCGGCGCGCGCGTCCGCCCGGCTGGCGGTCGGCTCAGCGCTGTTCGGGCTGCTGCGGGCAGGCGACCCGGTGCCGGCCTACCGGCTCTCCGCCGGCTCGGCGCTGCCCGGCCGGCCCACGCTGGCAGCCCGCTGGCGTCCGGTGCTCGAACCGGTGCTGGCCGCGCTGGCTGCTGACGAGCTGGTCGTCGACCTGCGCTCCGGGTCCTACGCCGGGCTCGGCCGGTTGCCCGGCGCCGTCACGGTGAACGTGCTCGCCGAGCGAGCGGACGGGAAGCGCACCGTGGTCAGCCACCACAACAAGTCGCACAAGGGCCGGCTCGCGCGGCTGCTCGCCGGAACGCGTGCAGAGCCGTCGGACGCCGCGGCGGTGGCGGCGATCGCCCGGCGGGCCGGGATGACGGTGGAGCGCCCGGGGCCGAACGAGCTGGAGATCGTGCTGCCCGCCTGATCCTGTGGTGGGGCCGGCAACGTCACAGTCACCGTGGATCGGGCGCGCCGGGACCGGGCGGGGTAATCGGGTAGACTAGATCACGAGCGCCCGGTCCGACCACGTCGTCGCATGCTGCAGGCGCACACCCGAAGCTCCACCCACCAGGGCGCACCCTGCGCCCGGGCCCGTCCCCCGTGATCCCGCCGGTCTTCTCTCGTGCCGGCGCGGGCACTCCGCGAGACGTGCCACGTCCCGGAGGTCTCTTTGACATCCATGTCCCCTCGTCGTGCCCAGCGTGCGGCGAACCCGTCCGACTCCCGCCGATCCGGCGGCCGATCCGGCGACGGCCGCTCCGGCCGCGGTCGCCCGCGCACGAACCGCTCCCCCCGCCCCGTCTCCGCCGCCACCGCGATGCCGCCGGAGGTGTTGTGGACCGTCCCGGAGACGGGCATGCCGTCGTTCGCCGAGCTCAAGCTGCCCGAGCCGGTGGTGCGGGCCCTGGACGCCGAGGGCTTCACCGAACCGTTCCCCATCCAGGCCGCGACGCTGCCCGAGACGCTCACCGGGCGTGACCTGCTCGGCCGCGGCCAGACCGGCTCCGGCAAGACGCTGGCCTTCGGCCTGGCGCTGTTGTCCCGGCTCGCCGGGGGCCGGGCGCAGGCCCGCCGCCCGCGCGGGCTGGTGCTGGTGCCCACCCGGGAGCTGGCCCAGCAGGTCGTCGACGCGCTGACCCCGTTCGCCCGCGCGCTGAACCTGCGGACCGCCGCGGTCGTCGGCGGGATGTCGTTCAACCGCCAGGTCGACGCGCTGCAGCGCGGGGTGGACCTGCTGGTCGCGACGCCCGGCCGGTTGACCGACCACACCAACCAGGGCACCTGCGACCTGTCCGAGGTGAGCATCACCGCGATCGACGAGGCCGACCGGATGGCCGACATGGGCTTCCTGCCCCAGGTTCGCGCGATCCTCGACCTCACCCCCACCGACGGGCAGCGGCTGCTGTTCTCCGCGACCCTCGACGGTGACGTCGCCGGGCTGGTCGCCCGGTACCTGCACGACCCGGTGACCCGCGCGGTCGCCTCGGCCGCGGCTCCGGTGGAGACGATGGACCACCACGTGCTGCTGGTCGAGAACGCCCACAAGCCGCGGGTGATCACGGAGGTGGCCGCCCGTGAGGGCCGGACCATCCTGTTCGTGCGGACCAAGCACGGCGTCGACCGGCTGGTGAAGAACCTGCGCCGGGAGGGCGTCGCGGCCGGCGCGCTGCACGGCGGCAAGGCCCAGAACGCGCGCAACCGGGCGATCGCGGAGTTCAAGGACGGGAGCACGCCCGTCCTGGTGGCCACGGACGTGGCCGCGCGCGGCATCCACGTCGACGACGTGAGCCTGGTCGTGCACGTCGACCCGCCGGCCGACCCGAAGGACTACCTGCACCGGGCCGGGCGCACCGCGCGCGGTGGCGACTCCGGCACCGTGGTCACCCTGGTCACCCCGCCCGAGCGGCGCGACGTCGACCGGCTGACCCGGCAGGCCGGCGTCCGCCCGACGCTGACCGAGGTGGCCCCCGGCGACGCCGACCTGACCCGGATCACCGGGGCGCGCACGCCGAGCGGTGTGCCGGTCCCGGAGCCGGAGCGGCCCGTCCAGAACCCGCGTGGCAGCGGCCGCCGCTCCCGCGGGCAGCAGGGCGGGCGTGGCCAGCGCGGCGCCGGCGGTCAGCGCGGGGGCGGACGTTCCGGCGCCCGCCCGCGGCAGCGCGACACCGCGGCCTGAACCGGGATCGAACGGCGCGGCACCCCGGGTCCGGGGTGCCGCGCCGTTCGCGTTCCCGGGCCCCGACCGTGCCGAGCGCGGGCGCGGTGCGGGACTCAGGCCAGCCCGAGCACCGACAGCGCGAGCCGCGCGGCCGGGCCGCCGGACTCCTCCGCCACCGCGAGCGCCGTGGGGACGTCGAGGTCGTCGAGCAGCGCGGCGGTCACGGCCGCTGCGGCGGCGGAGCCGCCCTCGCCGCCGCGCGCCGCGGCGGCGTAGAGCCGCTCCAGGCGGGCGGCGGCGGCGTCCAGCGCGGCCAGCCGGAAGTCCCACGGCCGGCTCCACACCCGGTCGATGAGCAGCAGCCGCAGCGCCGCGGCCGGCCGGTGCTCCAGTACCTCGGAGACCAGCACGAGGTTTCCCGCCGACTTCGCCATCTTCTCGCCGTCCACCAGCACGGTCCCGACATGCAGCCAGGACCGGGCGAACGGGGTCACCCCGGTCACCGCCTCGGCCATCGCGGCCTCGTAGGCGTGGTGCGGGAAGCGCAGGTCGGCGCCGCCGGCGTGCAGGTCGAGCGCCGGCCCCAGCGTGGTCAGCGACATCGCCGCACACTCCGCGTGCCAACCCGGCCGGCCCTCCCCCCACGGACTGGGCCAGGCCGGTTCGCCGGGCGTCGCGGCCCGCCACAGCACGACGTCGGCCGGGTCCTCGCGCTCGGCGACGGCGGGGCCGGGCCCGTCACCGAACTCGGCGGCGAGCGCCCGGGCCGTGGCCGGGTCGAGCCCGGCCCGCTCGGCCACCCCCGCTCCGCGGAAGAAGACGGTGCGACCGCGCCGGTAGGCCGCGCCGGTCTCGAGCAGTGCCGCGGCCAGCGTCACCACCTGCGGGACGTGCACGTGGGCCCGCGGCTCGTACGTCGGCCGGCGCACCCCCAGCGCGGCCATGTCCCGGTCGAACCGGAACTGCTGCACGGCGGCGAAGCTGTCGAAGCGCGCCCCGGCCCGTGCCGCGGCGGCGTCGAGCACGTCGTCGACGTCGGTCACGTTGCGGCACACGTCGACCTCGACGCCGAGGTGGCGCAGCACCCGCGCGGCGACGTCGGCCCACACGAACGTGGCCGCGTGCCCGAGGTGGGTGGTGTCGTACGGGGTGATCCCGCAGACGTACATCCGCGCCCGGCCCACCACCGGCAGCGGCCGCCCGCCGATCCGCAGCATCGTCAGCGCGTCCTCTCGGCTCGACGCCGGGCCGCCCGGCGCAACTGGATGATCCGTCCGGTCCCCGGGATGGCCACCAGCAGCACGCCCGCGATCGCGGCCAGCAGCAGCGCGACACCCGTCGGCAGGGTCCCGGACGCGCCCAGGAAGTTGATCTGTACCGGGCCGAGGTTCTGCAGGATGAAGATCAGCAGGAGGAGCAGCACCAGCGCGGAGAGGATCAGCCCCACCCACAGCCCGCTGATCCGGGTCCGCTCGACCACGGGCACCGGCCGCGTCACGGCCTCGTCGGGAGCGGTGCCACCTCCGGCGGAGCCGGTCCCGTCGGAAGGCAACGGCCTGGTCGGGCCGCCGTCGGTGACGATCGCGGGCCGCAGCGCCGGATCTGTCGCCGGGTCGGCGCGCGGATCCGCCGGGCCGAGGTTACCGGGCCGGCCTCCGGCCGGCCCGGTGTCCACCGGTCGGCTCCGGTCATCGCTCATCGGTGCGCCCCCTCTCGCAAAGACATCCCCGTCGGCGCGGAGTATCCCGCAACACCAGGCGTGACCGAGAGCACGGTGGACTGGCGTCCCGGCCTGGACTACCAGGCCGTGCCGGACACCTTCTCCGGTGAGACCCCGGGCGGCGTCCGGGGTCTCACCGAGCTGATCGAGATCCGGGACCGGGAGACGGGCTGCTCGCCGGCGGCACCATCCCCGCCGCCGGCGGCCGGGGTCGTGGCGGCGCTGGGCGCCGAGCTCGACCCGCCGGCCACGCAGCTCGGCGCCTGGTCGCAGCGCTGCGTCGAGGCCCGCACGTTCCCGCCGGACGTCCGCAAGCGCGCCGCGGGCCGACCGCGGCGCACGATCGTGGCGGTGCGGGTCAGCCCGCGCGGCCGCGACGGCGCATCGGCAGGTGCGCGACGCCGTCCCAGTCGTAGGCCGGGCCGGTGGCCTCGAAGCCGAAGCCGCGGTAGAAGTCGGCCAGGTGCTCCTGGGCGTCGAGCACGCAGGCGCCGTCCCCGACCTCGGCCAGCGCCGCCTCCATCAGCCGTTTGCCGAGCCCGCGGCCCCGGACCGATCGCGCGGTGCACAGCCGCCCGATCCGGTAGTCCCCGTCGGGCTCCTTGAGCAGCCGCACACAGCCCAGGATCGGCTCCGGCTGCCCGGCGCCGGCCAGCCAGTAGTGCCGGGCACGCGGCTCGAGGTCGCGGCCGTCGAGCTCGCCGTAGGCACACGCCTGTTCCACGACGAAGACGTCGACGCGGAGCCGCAGCAGCTCGTAGAGCATCGGCGCGTCCAGATCCAGGGCCCAGGACCGGCGGACGGTCGCGGTCATCGTCTCGCTGGTCACGGGCTCTGCCTACCAGATCGGGCGGCGGAGCGCAGGCGCTGGTTCGGCGGCGGCGAATGCGACCTGCGGTTAGCCTCAGCGGGTGCGCCACCACGATCTCGTCGTCATCGGCACCGGTTCCGGCAACTCGATCATCGACAGCCGCTTCGACGACCTGGACGTCGCGATCGTCGAGCACGGTGTCTTCGGTGGTACCTGTCTCAATGTCGGCTGCATCCCGACGAAGATGTACGTCTACGCCGCCGATGTCGCCGAGATCGTCCGGCATGCGAGCCGCTACGGAATCGACGCGAGCATCGACAAGGTCCGCTGGGCCGACATCCGCGACCGCGTGTTCGCCCGGATCGACCCGATCTCGGACGGCGGCCGGGAGTACCGCGTCGAGCGCTGCCCCAACGTCACCGTGTACCTCGGGCACGCACGGTTCAGCGGCCCCAAGGCACTGCGCATCGAGCGCACCGACGGCAGCGGCGTCGACGAGATCACCGCCGACCGCATCGTGATCGCCGCGGGCGGCCGCCCGGTGATCCCGGAGCCCGTCGCGGCGTCCGGGGTGCCGTACGAGACCTCCGACACCGTGATGCGCCTGGACTCGCTGCCCGAGCGGCTGGTCGTCCTGGGCGCCGGCTATATCGCCGCGGAGTTCGCACACGTGTTCTCGGCGCTGGGCAGCCGGGTCTCGCTGGTCGGCCGCAGCGACCTGATGCTCCGCTCGCAGGACGAGACGATCTCCCACAGGTTCACCGCGCTCGCCCGCGACCGCTGGGATCTGCACCTGGGCAAGACCGTCGAGCGGGTCACCGGCGCCGCCGGGGACATCACGCTGCACCTGGCCGGCGGCGGCACCGTCTCCGGCGACACCCTGCTGGTGGCGGCGGGACGGATCCCCAACGGCGACCGGATGGACCTCGACAACGCCGGCATCCCGACCCACCCCGACGGCCGGATCGTGGTCGACGCCCAGCAGCGCACCCCGGTCGACGGCATCTACGCGCTCGGCGACGTCAGCTCGCCGCACCAGCTCAAGCACGTGGCCAACCACGAAAGAAGGGTCGTCACGCACAACCTGCTGCACCCCGACGCCCCGCAGGAGACCGACCACCGGTTCGTCCCGTCCGCGGTGTTCACCGACCCGCAGATCGCCTCCGTCGGGCGCACCGAGGCGCAGTGCCGCGCCGACGGCCTCGACTACACGGTCACGGTGCAGAACTACGGCGACGTCGCCTTCGGCTGGGCGATGGAGGACACGACGGGGATCTGCAAGGTGATCGCCGAGCGCGGCACCGGGCGGCTGCTCGGCGCGCACCTGATGGGCCCGCAGGCGTCGTCGATCATCCAGCCGCTGATCCAGGCCATGTCGTTCGGGCTGGGCGCCCACGAGATGGCGACCGGGCAGTACTGGATCCACCCGGCGCTGCCGGAGGTCGTGGAGAACGCGCTGCTCGGGCTCGAGATCTGATACGCCGGCTCCCGTGTGACCAAGGTTGCCCTTACCCTTGGGTGACCGATCCGGGCAGGCTCGGGCACCGAACGCCGCGGTGCCGCGTCGTCGTGACAGAGGATCCCTGCCCGCCCGACCCGTGAGGTGCTCGCCCATGACCGTTGCCGACAGTCCAACGCGGAACGCTCCCGCAGCGCCCTCGCCGGCCAAGCCGATCCTGGACGGGACGCGCGCGCTGCCGCAGCAGATCGGCGTCTACGTCTTCGTCGTCGTCCCGCTGCTGGCCCTGATCGCGGCCGTCCCGTTCGCCTGGGGCTGGGGTCTGACCTGGACCGATGTCGCGATCGCCGCGGTGTTCTATGTGGTCAGTGGACTCGGCATCACGGTCGGATACCACCGCTATTTCACGCACGGCTCGTTCAAGGCCAACCGGCCGCTGCGCATCGCGCTGGCACTCGCGGGCAGCCTCGCCATGCAGGGGCCGGTGATCGACTGGGTGGCCGACCACCGGCGCCATCACGCGTTCTCGGACAAGGAGGGCGACCCGCACTCGCCGTGGCTGTTCGGCACCGGCCCGGGCGCGCTGGTCAAGGGCTTCTGGCACTCACACATGGGCTGGCTGTTCGACCGCGACCAGACCAACGAGAAGCGGTTCACCCCCGATCTGCTCGCCGACCCCGACATCCGCCGGGTCGACAACCTGTTCGGCCTGTGGAGCGTGCTGACGCTGCTGGTCCCGGCGCTGCTGGGCGGGCTGCTGAGCTGGTCGTGGTGGGGTGCGCTGACGGCGTTGTTCTGGGCCGGGCTGGTCCGGGTCGCGCTGCTGCACCACGTGACCTGGTCGATCAACTCGATCTGCCACATGTGGGGCGACCGCCCGTTCGCGGCGCGCGACCGCTCGGCCAACGTGTGGCCGCTGGCGATTGCCTCGTTCGGCGAGTCGTGGCACAACCTGCATCACGCCGACCCGACCTGCGCGCGGCACGGTGTCAAGCGCGGCCAGATCGACATCTCCGCCCGGGTCATCTGGGCCTTCGAGAAGCTCGGCTGGGCGACCTCGGTGCGCTGGCCCACGCAGCGCCGGCTGGACCGGCTGGCCAAGGAGAAGTAGGCGCGCCGTCGTCTGTGCATGATCAGCGGAATCGGGACCATGCGGCCATCGGTGGCCGGAGGGTCCCGCACGCGTCGATCATGCCGCGGCGGCGGGCACGCATCACGGGCTCAGCCGGCCGGGCGCTCCTGGACCTGATCGGCCGCCGGCGCGGGCGGGCCGGACGGCGTGGGCCGCGCGGCGGCCGGGTCGTACGGCTGCGCCGGCGGCTGCTGCCCCCGGATCCCGGCGACCAGGGCGGTGACCTCGTCCATGATCTTCGCGGTGGCACCGTCGAGGTTGGTCCGGGTGCGCGGCTTGCCGGCGAACTCCGAGAGGTCCACCGGCGGCCCGGCGACCAGCGTGACCCGGCGCCGCGGCCACAACCGCGGCTTGCCGTGCGGTGGCAGCACGTCCTGGGTGCCCCAGTTCGCGACCGGGATCACCGGCACCCCGGTGACCATCGCGATCCGGCCGATCCCGTTCTTGGCCTTCATCGGCCATCCGTCGGGGTCGCTGGTGTAGGTCGCCTCCGGGTAGAAGGCCACCACCTCGCCGCGTTCGAGAGCGGCGATCGCCTCGCGGTAGGCGTCACCGGCCCGCGCGGACTCCCGGTAGACCGGGATGTGGCCGCCGCCGGCCAGCACCGAACGCACCACCGGGGTGCTCCACAGGTCGGCCTTCGCCAGGTACCGCGGCATCCGCCCGTGTGAGATCACGAACGCCGTGTCGAAGATCGGGTCCGAGAACGACACGTGGTTGATGGCCAGCAGCGCGCCGCCGGTGCGGGGGATGTGCTCACCACCCCGCCAGCCCAGCCGGGTGAAGGCCATCACGAACGGCCAGATCACCTCGATCGCGAGGCCGAACCAGAAACCCGATCCCCGGCGCCGCCTGCGCAGCGTCAGCACCAGCTTCTGCCAGGTGGTCAACGGCACGTCCGACGTGGACGGACCCATGTACTCCTCCAGCTGAATGCCCGTCATGCGTGATGTCCGAGCGCGATCCTCGCGCACGATCGACGCGCGCATCCCGGCGGACCGCGTGACGAACCGACAGGTGTGACATGGCCCCCACACACGATCCGGCGGGCGGGCTGTGGCAGAACACCTGCTCGCACCGTCCGCAGCCCCGTTCGCGCCCGTGAGGTCAGCCTTGCCCGGCATGCCACATCACTGCCCCGGCCCGCAGCCCCGAATCGAACCCGTGGGCCGCGGGCACCGAGACCCGTCGGCCGTCGTGCTCGTGCTGCACGGCGGCCGGGCCGACAGCCACAGCCCCGCGGGTGGCCGCAAGCGGCTCACCTACCTGCGGATGCTGCCCTTCGCCCGGATGCTGGCGAGCGCCGGGCGGGCAGGGCCGCTGTCGGTCTACATGCTGCGCTACCGCTACCGGGGCTGGAACGGCCCGGACATGGACGCCTTCCGCGACGCGCAGTGGGCGCTCACCGAGCTGGAGCGCCGCCACCCCGGCGTGCCGGTGGTACTGCTCGGGCACTCGATGGGCGGGCGGGCCGCGCTGCGCGCCGCGGGCGCCGCCGCCGTCGTCGCGGTGTGCGCGCTCGCCCCGTGGCTCGACGCCGGCGAACCGGTCGAGCAGCTCGCCGGCCGCACCGTGCTCATCGCGCACGGCGACCGCGAGCGCTGGACCGACCCGCGGGAGTCCTACGCCTACGCGGTGCGCGCCAAGCAGATCACCGACCGGGTCTGCCGCTTCGACGTGTTCGGCGACGGCCACGCGATGCTGCGCCGGGCCGGCGACTGGAGCTCGCTGGTGCGCCGCTTCGTGCTCGGCGAACTGGGCATCGAACCCGAAGACCCCGAGATCTCGAACGCTCTTCGTCAACCCGCCCCGAACGGCTTGCGCGCCGCCCTGTCTGGAGCCGAACGATGACCCTGACCTGCCCGATCCTCACCGCCCGGGGCGACGCGTGAGCCGCCCGACCGCCGCGGTCGTCGGCAGCGGAGTGGCCGGGCTGACCGCCGCGTACCTGCTCCAGCGCCGCTACGACGTCACCCTCTTCGAGGCCGACGACCGGCTCGGCGGCCACGCGCACACCCACGAACTGTCCACCCGCGACGGTGGCACGACCGCCGTCGACAGTGGGTTCATCGTGCACAACGAGCGCACCTACCCGAACCTGTTGCGGCTGTTCGGCGAGCTCGGGGTCGGCACGCAGGACTCCGACATGTCGATGAGCGTGCGCTGCGACGGCTGCGGGCTGGAGTACGCCGGGGCGCGCAAGCTGCCGGGGTTGTTCCCGCAGGCGTCGAACCTCGTCCGGCCGCAGTACCTGCGGATGCTCGCCGAGGTGAACCGGTTCCACCGGCACGCCCGCCGGGTGCTGAGCGAGCCGGACGCCGGCGACGTCACCCTGGGCGCGTTCCTGGCCATCGGCGGCTACTCGCGCTACTTCGTCGACCACTTCATGCTGCCGGTGGTCTCGGCGGTCTGGTCCGCCGGCGCGGCGATCTCGGCCCGGTACCCGGCCCGCTACCTGTTCACCTTCCTCGACCACCACGGCCTGCTGTCCGTCGGCTCGCCGCAGTGGCGCACGGTCACCGGGGGGTCCCGCAGCTATGTCGAGCGGATCGTGAAAGGGCTGACCGCGGTGCGGGTGTCCACCCCGGTCCGCGCGGTCAGCCGCGGCGACGACGGGGCCGAGATCCGCGACGACGCCGACACCGTGCAGCGGTTCGACAAGCTCGTCGTGGCCACCCACCCCGACCAGGCGCTGGCCCTGCTCGCGGACGCCACTGCGGTGGAGAAGACCGTCCTCGGCGCCTTCGAGTACTCCCGCAACGAGACCTGGCTGCACCACGACACCTCGGTGCTGCCGCGGCGGGCGAACGCCCGGGCGTCGTGGAACTACCTCAAGCTCTCCTGCCGCAGCGACTCCGGCGCTCCGGTGCTGGTCAGCTACGACATGAACCGGTTGCAGCGGCTCGCCGAGCCCGAGGACCACGTCGTGACCCTGAACGGGGCCGGCCGCGTCGCACCGGACCGGGTGATCGCGACGATGCACTACGAGCACCCGATCTACACGCCGGAATCGGTCGCAGCCGGACGCCGGCTGCCGGAACTGAACACCGCCGTCACCGCGTTCGCCGGGGCCTACCACGGGTGGGGCTTCCACGAGGACGGGTGCGCGGCCGGGGTCCGGGCCGCGGCCGCGTTGGGGGTGTTGTGGTGACCGCGGCCGCCCCGGTGCACGAGGGTGGCCGCCCCGGGGACCACGCGGGCGCCGAGGACGCGGTGATCGTCCCGGCGCTGTACGACGCCGAGGTCCGCCACGTGCGGCGCCACGCGATGCACCGCTCGTTCACCCACGGCATCTACCTGTGGTTGGTCGACCTCGACGACCTGCCGCGGCTCCCCCCCGGGCTGCGGCCGTTCGCCCGGTTCTGCGCACGCGACCACCTCGGCGACCCGGCCCGCACGATCCGGGAGAACCTCGACGCCTACCTCGCAGCCCAGGGCGTCGACCTGCGCGGCGGCCGGGTGCTCATGCTGGCCAACGCTCGCTCGCTCGGCTACGTGTTCAACCCGATCACCGTCTACTGGTGCCACCGGCCCGACGGCGCCCTGGAGTGCGTGGTGGCGGAGGTGCACAACACCTACGGCGAGCGGCACTGCTACCTGCTGCGCACCGACGAGGCCGGCCGCACCGAGACCGAGAAGACCTTCTACGTCTCGCCGTTCCTGTCCGTGGACGGGCACTACCAGATGCTGCTGCGCACCCCCGGAGACCGCCTCGCGCTGGCGATCACGTTGCGCCAGAAGGGGTCCACGGCCCTAACCGCCATCGTCGTCGGCACCCGCAGGCGCGCCACCCCCGGCGCGCTGGCCCGGATGCTGGTGCGGCGGCCCCTGATCACCTACCGGACCTCGGCGCTGATCCGCCGCCACGGCATCGCGCTGTGGCTGCGGCGGCTGCCCGTCGTTCCCCGGCCCACGCACACACCGCACGAGGAGGTCCAGTGACCATTCAGCCGACTCAGCCGACAGCGGAGCCCGAGACCGCCACGCCGGTCGCAGCGGCGGCGGCACCACCGGTGCGGGCCGCCGTGACGCCCACGAACCGGCTCGTGCCGCGGCCCAACGAGGGCATCTGGCCGGGCCTGGCCACGCCGCCGCACTCCCCGGCGCGGGCCCGGATCGCCGAGGTGCTGTTCCGGCGCGCGGTCCGGACGCTGAACGTGCAGGTGGTCTTCCCCGGCGGGGAGCGCATCGGCGCCGGCGGCCCGGACTCCCCGGTGATGCGGATCGTCCGGCCGCAGGCCTTCTTCCACCGGCTGGGGGCGAACTCGAAGATCGGGTTCGGTGAGGCCTACATGGTCGGCGACTGGACCAGCACCCGGCCCGCCGACCTGCTGACCCCGTTCGCGGCCACGCTCTCCACGCTGATCCCGCCCGCGCTGCAGCGGCTGGGCCGCCGCTACGTCGAGGCACGCCAGCCCACCGAGGAGATCAACACCGTCGAGGGCTCGCGGGAGAACATCCATCGCCACTACGACCTGTCCAACGAGCTGTTCGCGACATTCCTCGACGAGACGATGTCGTACTCCGCGGCCTGGTTCGCCGACGGCAGCGACGACCTCGCCGACGCCCAGCGCCGCAAGATCGACGGCATCCTGGACATGGCCCACGTGCGGGCCGGGCAGCACATCCTGGAGATCGGCACGGGCTGGGGCGGGCTGGCGATCCGCGCCGCGCAGCGCGGCGCCCGGGTGACCACGCTGACCATCTCCGCCGAGCAGGCCAAGCTCGCCGAGCAGCGGCTCGCGGCGGCGGGCGTGGCCGACCGGGTGCAGGTGCTGCTGCGCGACTACCGCGAGGCGCAGGGCAGCTACGACGCCGTCGTCAGCGTGGAGATGGTGGAGGCGGTCGGCGCGCAGTACTGGCCGACGTACTTCGCCGCGCTGGACCGGCTGCTCAAGCCGGGCGGCCGGGTCGGCCTGCAGGCGATCACCATGCCGCACGACCGGATGATGGCCGCGCGCGGCGACTACACGTGGATCCACAAGTACGTCTTCCCGGGCGGGCTCATCCCGTCGGTCGAGGCCATCGAACGGAACCTGGCCGACCACACCACGCTGCACGTCGCCGAGCGCCGCAGCCTCGGCTACGACTACGCGCGCACGCTGGCGCACTGGCGGCGGAACTTCCAGTCCCGCTGGGAGACGGTCGCCCGCCTCGGGTTCGACGAGACCTTCCGCCGACTGTGGGATTTCTATCTGGCCTACTGCGAGGCCGGGTTCCGGGTCGGCTACCTGGACGTCTTCCAGTTCTCCCTGCAGCGCCGTCCGTACTAGCCCGACCCGATCCCCCAGGAGAAGCCTGTGCCCACCCCTGTCGCCCCCCAGCTCGCGGAGCTGATCGAACGCATCATCGGCGCGCCGCTGCCGATCCGGATCCGCGCCTGGGACGGCAGCGAGTCCGGCCCCGCGCACGACCCGAGAGCCCCGATCGCGATCATCCGGCACCGCCGGGCGCTGCGCCGGCTGCTGTGGAACCCGGGCGAGCTCGGCCTCGCCAGGGCCTTCGTCGCCGGGGAGCTGGACGTCGACGGCGACATCGCCGACGGGTTGTCGCGGTTCTGGAAGCTGGCGAAGACCACCGACCTCGGCGCGGTGCGGCTGTCCACAGCGGACAGGATCGAGGCCGCGAAGATCGGTCTGCGGCTCGGGGCGCTCGGCCCGCGCCCGAAGCCACCGGCCTCGGAGGCACGGCTGTCCGGCGGGCTGCACACCCACCGCCGCGACCGCGCCGCCATCGCCCACCATTACGACCTGAGCAACGACTTCTACGAGTTCCTGCTGGACCCGCGGATGTCCTACTCCTGCGGCTACTGGACACAGCAGGCGGGTCCGGCCTACGGCCTGGCCGACGCCCAGCGCGACAAGCTCGACCTGATCTGCCGCAAGCTCGGCCTGCGGCCCGGGATGCGGCTGCTCGACGTGGGCTGCGGCTGGGCATCGCTGCCGATCCATGCCGCGCAGCACTACGGCGTCACCGCGGTCGGCGTGACGCTCTCGGCGCAGCAGCGCGCGTTCGGCACCGCGCGGGTCGCCGAGCTGGGCCTGCAGGACCAGGTCGAGATCCGGCTGCAGGACTACCGGGAGATTCCCGACCAGCCCTTCGACGCGATCGCCACGATCGAGATGGGCGAGCACGTCGGCGAGGGCAACTACTCCGCCTACGCCGCGCAGTTGCACCGGCTGCTGCGCCCGCACGGCCGGCTGCTGCTGCAGCAGATGTCGCGCGGCGCGGCCGGGACGAACACCGCGCCCGGCGGCGGCGCGTTCATGGAGAGCTACGTCGCCCCGGACATGTTCATGCGCCCGCTCGGCTCGACGATCAACGTCCTGGAGCAGGCCGGGCTCGAGGTCGTCGACGTGCACTCGCTGCGCGAGCACTACGTGTGGACGGTCCGTCCCTGGCTGGACACGTTGCAGCAGCACAAGGCCGAGGCGATCCGGCTCATCGGCGAGGAGCAGTACCGGGTCTGGCTGCTCTACCTCGCGGGTGCGGCGCTGGCCTTCGAGGAGAACCGGATGGGCGTGCACCAGATCCTGCTGGCGCGCCCCGACGCCGAGGGCCGATCCGGGCTGCCGCGCAGCCGTCGCGACACCCTCGGCGCCGACCCTGCCGAGGACCGTGCCGCCGCGGCTCCGGTCGCCGTGGCGCGCAACGGTTCGCCGCGCGAGGTCGTGCCGGGTCGGACACGATGAGACCATGACCGGTTTCCCCTGGCCGGCTGCGTGGGCCAATCTCTGGGTCAGCGCCGTCGTCGTCCTCGTGCTGATGCTCGTCGCGCTGGTCGTCGCGGTCGTTGTCCGCGGCGGCCGGCACGACGGCGTCGACGTGGTGTGGGGCCTGGGTTTCGCCCTGATCGCGGTGACCACACTGCTGCTGTCCGCGGGCCAGGGTGACACCTGGCGCCGCTGGCTGATCACCGCGCTGACGGTGATCTGGGGGCTGCGGCTGGCGTGGCACATCCAGCGGCGCAACCGCGGCAAGGACGAGGACCCGCGCTATGTCCGGATGCTGGCCGCGGCGCCCGGCAACCCGACGGCGTACGCCTTCCGGAAGATCTACCTGACCCAGGGCGTGATCATGTGGCTCGTGTCGCTACCGGTGCAGCTGGGCCAGTACGGGCTCGGCGACACGCTTCTCGGCGGCACCGGGATCGCCGCGATCCCGGGTGTGCTGCTGTGGGCGGTCGGGTTCGTCTTCGAGACCGTCGGCGACGCGCAGCTCACCCGGTTCCGCAACGATCCGGCCACCGAGGGCGAGGTCATGGACCGCGGGTTGTGGCGCTACACCCGCCACCCCAACTACTTCGGCGACGCCTGCGTCTGGTGGGGACTGACGCTCCTCGCGTTCCACCACCTGCCGGGGCTGGCCGGGATCGTCTCGGCGGCCGTGATGACGTTCCTGCTGGCGAAGGGCACCGGGGCCGCGTTGCTGGAGTCCTCGATCGGCGAGCGGCGGCCCGGCTACGCCGCCTACGTCAAGCGCACCAGCGGCTTCATCCCGCTGCCACCGAAGAAGCGCGCCGAGGCCCGGTGAACCGCCGGAGCGTGCGGCGCGAACACCGGACGGGCGTGCGGCCACGCGCGCGGATCACGGAGAGGATTGCCGGTGAACCCCGGCGACCAGGTCAGCGACTTCGCGCTGACGGACGAGACACCGTCACCAGGCAGAGCATCTTCGCCACCTCGCATTCACTGGGCTACCCGCTGCTGTCCGACGAGGACGGCGCGGTGGCCAGAGAGATGGGCGCCTGGCGCTGGTGGCTGCCCGGCGGCCTGCACACCCGCCGGCGCACCTACGTGATCGGCCAGGACCGGCGGATCATCGCGGAGATCGCCGGCGAGTCCACGTTCGACCTGCACGCCGACGAAGCGCTGGCGGCGCTCAAGAAGCACCAGGCGGCCGCGTGAGCGTGCGCCGCCTCGCCGAGGTCCTCGGCGCGCCCGCTCAGTCCTGAACCGCGGCGGTCCGGACGTCTGCCGGCACCCCCGGCAGGCCGTCCAGGCTGGTCGCGTTCTTCTTGGCGTGGTAGGCGTCGAGCATCTCCGGGGTCTTACCGACGGCCCAGGTGTCGAGCAGGTCGCGCTCGGCGCGCAGGTCCATCATCGGCACCGCGAACCCGCACGAGTCGGCCACCCGCGCGACGTCGACGGTGACCACCGAGCGGGTCTGGACCCGGCGGCTGCTGCCGGCCTGCCCGAAGGGCTCCAGCGCGGCGTCGAAACCCGGTTCCCCGTTGATCACCACCCGGCCGGTGCCGTGCAGCCGGACGACGGTGGGCGGGCCGTCGAACGCGCAGAACATCACGCAGATCCGCCCGTTCTCGCGCAGGTGGGCGAGCGTCTCGACGCCGCTGCCGGTGAGGTCGATGTAGGAGAACGTCAGCCTGTCGAGCACCCGGAACGTGCCGGTCGTACCCTTCGGCGAGACGTTGACCAGCCCGTCGGCGGCCAGCGGAGCGGTGGCCACGAAGAACATCGGCTGCGCCTCGATCCACGCCGCGAGCTTCGGGCTGATGTCGTCGTAGACCTTCGCCATCACCGCAGCGTACGGACGACGGGCCCCGCGCGGGAGTCCATGCAGGCGGATCCCGCCCCGGACCGGCTCAGGGCAGCGTCAGGATCTCCACGCCGTCGGCGGTGACCACCACGGTGTGCTCGAACTGCGCGGTGCGCAGCCGGTCCTTGGTGACGACGGTCCAGTCGTCGTCCCAGATGTCGTAGTCGACGGTGCCGAGAGTGATCATCGGCTCGATGGTGAACGTCATCCCCGGCTCGAGGACGGTGTGCACGTCGGGCTGGTCGTAGTGCAGCACCACGAGGCCACTGTGGAACGCGCGGCCGATGCCGTGCCCGGTGAAGTCGCGGACCACGCCGTAGCCGAAGCGCTTCGCGTAGGACTCGATGACACGCCCGACGACGTTGAGCTCGCGGCCCGGACGCACCGCCTTGATCGCGCGCATCGTGGCCTCGTGGGTGCGCTCGACGAGCAGCCGGTCCTCCTCGGACACGTCGCCGGCGAGGAAGGTGGCGTTGGTGTCACCGTGCACGCCGCCGATGTAGGCCGTGACGTCGATGTTGACGATGTCGCCGTCCTGGATCACGGTCGAGTCCGGGATGCCGTGGCAGATGACCTCGTTGAGGCTGGTGCAGCACGACTTCGGAAAGCCCCGGTAGCCCAGCGTGGACGGGTAGGCGTCGTGGTCGACCAGGTAGTCGTGCACGACCCGGTCGATCTCGTCGGTGGTGACGCCGGGCGCGACCGCGGCACCGCCGGCCTGCAGCGCCTGCGCGGCGATCTTCCCGGCCACCCGCATCGCCTCGATGGTCTCGGGCGTCTGCACCCACGGGTCGGTGTTCTTCGCCGGCGCCTTCTTGCCGACGTACTCCGGGCGGGGGATGTGCGCCGGGACCGGGCGGATCGGGGTCTGCGTGCCGGGGGTGAGCAACGTGCGGGCGGGCATCCTTGCAGTGTAGTTCCGCCCGGCCACCGAGGCCGCGCCGCGGCTGTGACCTGCCTCGGAACGCTGCTGCTCAGCCCAGGGCGCGGTGCTTGCGACGGATCCACAGCCGGGAGACCAGGTGGGCCAGGCCGCGCCAGCCCAGCAGCAGCACCGCCAGCGAGACGACCGTGACCACCGCGAAGCTCAGCGGCAGCCGGCCGGTGAACGCGGCGCGCAGCAGCAGGCCGAGCACCGCACCGCCGGCGAGCGCCGCCCCGCCCGCCTTCAGGCCCGTCGGGTGTGCCCGCACCCAGGGCGTCGCCCAGACGACGGCGAGGCCGCCGAGGAACGGGCTCGCCGTGGCGAGCAGGCCGAGCAGGTCGTCGGCCTCGGCGTGGCTGGCCCGCCCGATGGCCGCGAACACCACGACGGCGACGACGTCGGCCGCGAGCGCGAGCAGCGGAATCCGGTTGGGCTGTCCCTGAGGCACCCGGCCAGGGTAAGCGCTGCGGCGACCGCGGGGTCAGCCGGTGGCGGCCAGGAAGCGTTGGGCCGCGTCGACCGCGGGCTCGGACGAGCCGCCGTCCACCACCAGGACGGCGAACGCGACGTCGCCGCGGTAGCCGACGAACCAGCCGTGTGCGCGCCCGCCGGCGCCGGTGAACTCCGCGGTGCCGGTCTTGCCGTACACCTCACCGAGCCCGGCCAACCGGGTCGCGGTGCCCTCGGTGACCACCTGACGCATCATCGACCGCACCTGTTCGAGCGCGGCCGGGGCGGGCCCGGTGGCGGGCTGCAGCACCTCGGTGGGGCGGCCGCGGATGAGCTGCGGCACGACGGATGCGCCGTGCGCGACGGTGGCCGCGACCAGCGCCATCCCCAGCGGGCTGGCCAGCACCTGGCCCTGGCCGAAGCCGTCCTCGGCCCGCTGCACCTGGTCGGGCGCCGGGGGCACCGAGCCGGTGACGGTGGTCAGCGCGGGGACCCGGTAGTCGGCGCCGAGCCCGAGCGCCAGCGCGGCACGCGGCAGTGCGTCGGGGCCCAGTTGTGCCGCGAGCTGTGCGAACGTGGTGTTGCAGGACCGGGCGAAGGCGCGGCCGAGCGGGACGGTGCCGAGGTCGAAACCCTCGAAGTTGGGGATCAGCCGGCCGCCGATCACCGTGGTGCCCGGGCACCCGACCGGCGAGCCCGCGGCCAGCCCGCCCTCCTCGACGGCCGCCGCCGCGGTGACGATCTTGAACGTGGAGCCGGGTGGGAAGCGGCCGGTGAGCGCCAACGGCCCGGCGGCGTCCGCCGAACCGTTCTGCGCCACGGCCAGCAGATCGCCGGTGGACGGCTGTACCGCCACCAGCACGGCCTGCTGCGAGATCCGCTCGACGGCGTCCTCGGCGGCGGCCTGCAGGGTGCGGTCCAACCCGAGGACCACGGTGCCGCCCGGTGTCGGCGGCTGCTCGATCAGCGTGCGCACGGTCCCGCCGGTGGCGTCGACGACCCGTACCGACCAGCCGGCGACCCCGTCCACCTGCGGGGCGACCTCGGTACGCACCCCGGGCAGGACCTGGCGGGCGAACGCGGCGTCGGGAGCGAGCAGCCGCGACGAGGTGGTGAACCGGACCCCGGGCAGGTCGTAGATGGCAGCGCGGACGCCCTGGTAGTCGGTGTCACGCAGCACGACCACCGAGTAGGCCTGCCCGTCGGGGGTGCGGGCGGCGCCGTCGGTGATCGTCCGGGTGGTGATCGCCGGATCGATCGGGGACAGCGCGCGGGCCAGCGCGCCGGCCACCGCCGGCAGGTCGCCGGCGGCCCGCCGGTCCAACAGCACGTTGACCACGGTGGTGGCGGCGAGCAGCGGCACCCCGTTGCGGTCGACGACGGGGGCGGGCTCGGGCGCGTCGGTGCCCAGCGCGAGCCGCTGGCGGGCGGCCACCTGCGGGTGCACCACGGTCGACGCCCAGTGCACCCGCCAGCCCCTCTCCGTCTGCGGCGCCGGGTGCAGCTCGAGCTCGCCGAGGTAGTTCCAGTGCCGGCCGGCGCCCAGGTCCCAGCTCAGGTCCGCCGACGCCGTCGCGTGGTCGGCCGCGGTCCGGACCTGGCCGAGCTCGGCGGTCAGCCTCGCCGGGGTGAGCGCCTGGCGGACCGCGGCGAGCAACTCCCCCGCGGCGGACGGATCGTCGGTGAGTGCGGCCGCCGCCGCGTCGTCACCGCGGGCCCAGGCGGCGAGGAAATCCTCGGCGGCCCGCTGCGGCCCGCCACCCCGGAAGAGCCCGCAGCCCGCCGCCACGGCGAGCAGCAGGAGGGTCACGAGTACCACGGCGGTCCGGACGGTCGGGCGGCGGGCGGACACGGGCACCCGCCGAGTATGCCCAGCCGGCACCCGCCGCCGCGCCCTGCGGACGGGCGCGTCGGGGTGGTGCACGCGGGTGGGTTCACGGCCGCCGTGCCAGCTGAGCACCAACTCCCCGCCCGGGCGCAGGACCCGGCGCAGCGCCGCCGCTCATCCGGAGCATCAGACGCCCGCCGAGCCGGCCGAGCGGCCCGCTGGACAGCCCGGCGAAGGCGTTGGGCGGGCGTCCGCGCTGCTGGGGCCCACCGGACGGCGCTCTACCATGCCTGCGGCGAGATCACGAGACAAGTCCGACGGAAGAGGACGAGAACCCTCCCGATGCAGATTCACAGCACGCCCCTGGCCGGATCGGCCCTGATCGACCTGAAGCGGCTGGAGGACGACCGGGGGTTCTTCGCCCGATCGTTCTGCCGTCAGGAGTTCATCGACGCCGGCCTCGAACCGCTGGTCGAGCAGGCCAACATCTCCTTCAACTACGCGAAGGGGACGCTGCGCGGTTTCCACTACCAGCTGGAGCCGAACGCCGAGACCAAGCTGATCCGCTGCTACCGCGGCGCGATCTACGACGTCATCGTGGACCTGCGGCCGGAGTCGCCGACGTACCTGCAGCACTTCGGCGCCGAACTGACCGACGACAACCGCACCGCGATGTTCGTGCCGCGCGACTTCGCGCACGCGTACCTCACGCTCACCGACAACGCCGAGGTGATGTACCAGGTCAGCACCGCCTACACACCGGGCGCCGAGCGCGGGCTGCGCTGGAACGACCCCGAGCTGGGCGTGCAGTGGCCGGCCGAGGTCACCACGGTCTCGGAGAAGGACGCGGCCTGGCCGCTGCTGTCCGAGGTGTCGGTGGCGGACCGATGATCATCCTGGACACCGCGCTGCGCAGGCGCGAGGCCGAGAACCGCCCGATCCGCGTCGGCATGATCGGTGCCGGGTTCATGGGCCGCGGGCTGGCCAACCAGATCGTCAGCTCGGTGCCGGGGATGGCGCTCGTCGCCGTCGCGAACCGCACGCTCGCCAACGCGCAGCGCGCCTACACCGACGCCGGCGTCGAGCCCGTCGTCGTGGAGACCGCCGCCCGGCTGGACGTCGCCATCGAGGCGGGCACGCCCGCCGTTCTGCAGGACGCGTTCGAGCTGCTGCGCGCGGTCCACCTCGACTGCGTCGTCGACGTCACCGGCGCGGTCGAGTTCGGTGCCCGGATCACCCTCGCGGCCATCGAGCGCGGACTGCCGGTGGTCACGATGAACGCCGAACTCGACGGCACCGTCGGGCCGCTGCTCGCGCACCGCGCCCGCCAGGCCGGGGTCGTGCTCACCGGCGCGGACGGCGACCAGCCCGGCGTGCAGGGCAACCTGCTGCGCTTCGTGCAGGGCATCGGCGTCACCCCGCTGGTGGCCGGCAACATCAAGGGCCTGCAGGACCCCTACCGCAACCCGACCACGCAGAAGGGTTTCGCGGAGCGCTGGGGCCAGGACCCGTACATGGTCACCAGCTTCGCCGACGGCACGAAGATCTCCTTCGAGCAGGCCATCGTGGCGAACGCGTTCGGGCTGACCGTCCCGAAGCGGGCCATGAACGGCTGGGACCACGACGGGCACGTCGACGAGCTGACCGGCCGCTTCGACATCGACGAGCTGCGCGAGCTCGGCGGCATCGTCGACTACGTGGTGGGCGCCAAGCCCGGCCCCGGCGTGTACGTGCTGGGCACCCACGACGACCCGAAGCAACGGCACTACCTGGAGCTCTACAAGCTGGGCAAGGGCCCGCTGTACAGCTTCTACACGCCGTACCACCTGTGCCACTTCGAGGTGCCGAACACGCTCGTGCGCGCGGTCGACTTCGCCGACGCCGCGCTGGCTCCGCCGGCCGGCCCGCGCGTCGACGTCGTCGCGACGGCCAAGCGGGACCTCACTGCGGGCCAGACCCTCGACGGCCTCGGCGGTTACGACACCTACGGCCAGGCCGAGTCCACCCCGGTCACCCGGGCCGAGGGGCTGCTGCCGATGGGCGTCGCGGAAGGCTGCACCCTGGTCCGCGACGTGCCCAAGGACGCGGTGCTCACCTACGCCGACGTGACGCTCCCGCCCGGCCGGTTGATCGACCAGCTCCGCGAGGAGCAGGAGAAGCTCTTCGGCGCCGCCTGACCCCGCCCGCCGTGTCACGAACGGCACTTTCGTTCAATAGGTTTGAACGAAAGTGCCGTTCGTGGTGACACGGGAGTGGTGACACGGGAGTGGTGACACGGGAGTGGTGACACGGGAGTGGTGACAGGGCGGGGACGCGGAGGGCGTCAGAACAGCACGGTGGCGAAGCTGGCGACCTGGGTGAAGCCGATCCGGTCGTAGGTCGCGCGGGCCACGTGGTTGAACCCGTTGACGTACAGGCTCGACACCCGGCCCAGTGCGGCGAGCCGCTCCGCGACGGCGGCGGTCCCGGCCGTGCCCAGTCCGTGGCCGCGCCGCGCGGGGTGCACCCACACGCCCTGGATCTGCCCGACCTGTGAGGACAGCGCGCCGATCTCGGCCTTGAAGACGACCTCGTCGCCCTCGAACCGGGCGAACGCGCGGCCCGCGGCGACCAGCTCGGCCACCCGGGCGCGGTACCCGACGCCGCCGTCCCCGGCGCGCGGGTCGACGCCGACCTCCTCGGTGAACATCGCGATGGCGGCCGGCAGATACCGGTCCAGTTCGTCGGGCCGCACCGCGCGCACCCACGGGTCCGGCTCGACCCGGGGCGGGCCGGCGAGCACCATCAGCGGCTGATCGGGACGCACCTCCCGGGCCGGGGCCCAGCTGGTGGCCAGCTCCTCCCACATCGGCAGCACCAGCTCCGCGCGGCCGACCAGCGAGGAGCAACTGCGGCCGTGCCGGCGGGCCCGGTCGGCGAAGCTGCGCATCGCCGAACGCTGGCCCCGCAGCGGGACCAGGTTGGCCCCCGAGAAACACAACCCGTCCAACCGCGACCCGACGGCCCAGAGCTCGCCGCCGAGACGCCATGGATCCAACCCTGCGATCTCGATCCGGGCCGCGACCATGCACGCCGCGACGGGGTCGGCATCAAGGGCCGCTCGCACGCCGGCGCGGTCACGATCGTCGAGCAGCCGGGCTCCGGCAACTCTGAGCACCTCCTAAAGGTGCCACACGGCGACGGCGGTGCCCACGCCAGGCTCACCCAACCCGGGAACGCCGGTCGCCCGTAGGGTCATTCGCATCGGCCGCGTGACGATCCGGCGGCACCGCCGTGGGTGTCAGCCGACGGTGACCTGCGGCTCCCCCTCGGTCTCCATCGTCTCGGCGATCTTGAGGGCCTCCTCGATCAGCGTCTCGACGATCGCGTGCTCGGGGACGGTCTTGACGACCTCCCCCTTGACGAAGATCTGGCCCTTGCCGTTGCCGGACGCGACGCCGAGATCGGCCTCGCGGGCCTCCCCCGGCCCGTTCACCACGCAGCCCATCACGGCGACCCGCAGCGGGACCTCCATGCCGGTGAGCCCGGCGGTCACCTCGTCGGCGAGCTTGTAGACATCGACCTGGGCACGCCCGCACGACGGGCAGGACACGATCTCCAGCTTGCGCGGGCGCAGGTTGAGCGACTGCAGGATCTGGGTGCCGACCTTGACCTCCTCGACCGGCGGGGCCGACAGCGAGACCCGGATCGTGTCGCCGATGCCCTTGCTCAGCAACGCACCGAACGCGACCGCCGACTTGATCGTTCCCTGGAACGCCGGGCCGGCCTCGGTGACGCCGAGGTGCAGCGGGTAGTCGCACTGCTCGGCCAGCAACTCGTAGGCGCGCACCATGACGACCGGGTCGTGGTGCTTGACCGAGATCTTGATGTCGTGGAAGTCGTGCTCGGCGAACAGGCCGGCCTCCCACAGCGCCGACTCGACCAGCGCCTCGGGCGTCGCCTTGCCGTGCTTCTCCAGCAGCCGCTTGTCCAGCGAGCCGGCGTTGACGCCGATCCGGATCGGGGTGCCGTGGTCGCGCGCGGCGGCCGCGATCTCCTTGACCTGGTCGTCGAACTTGCGAATGTTGCCCGGGTTCACCCGCACCGCCGCGCAGCCGGCCTCGATCGCGGCGAAGACGTACTTGGGCTGGAAGTGGATGTCGGCGATCACCGGGATCTGCGACTTGCGCGCGATCGCCGGCAGCGCATCGGCGTCGTCCTGGGACGGGCACGCGACCCGCACGATGTCGCAGCCGGCGGCGGTCAGCTCGGCGATCTGCTGCAGTGTCGCGTTCACGTCCGCGGTCAGCGTCGTGGTCATCGACTGCACCGAGATCGGATAGTCGCTGCCGACACCGACCGGGCCGACGTGCAGCTGCCGGGTCTTCCGGCGGGCCGCGAGAGTAGGTGCGGGGGTCGCAGGCATACCCAGGGAGACGCTCACGCTTCCAGTATCCCTGGTGTGCCCGGACCCCGCCGCTCCCCGTGTCCGGGCCCACGCAGCGGGCTCGAACTATGCCCCGATCAGGTCCGGCCGCGGCGCTCCTGGGCGTCGCGCAGCGTCGACGAGTGCGGCAGCCAGGTGGCCAGCTCGACCGGCCAGCCGTCGGCGGCCAGGATGTCGACGACCGCCGGGTCGTCGTCGAGCACCGAGGCCACCGTGCGGGTGCGGGCCAGCTTGCGCAGCACCTGGCGCTTCATCATCCGGGCGGGCCGGTAGTCGTCGTCGGAGCGCATGTACAGCGGGTCGGTGGGCAGATCGTGCCGGGCCAGCCAGCGCTCGGTGAGCCGGCGGTTGCGCTCCGGCCGTCCGGTCAGGTAGACGACGTCGTAGTCCAGCAGCGCCGCCCGCAGCCGGGTCGCACCCTCCTCCAGCAGCGGGTCCTTGTCGGCCGCGGAGAAGAAGTGCTCCCAGCGCTGCGGACGGGCGTAGAGATGGTGCAGCCGGTGGCTGACGTCGGCAAGCACGCCGTCGATGTCGAACACGGCCAGCGGCCGGTCCGGGATCTGTTCGGCCGCCACTACTGCAGACGGATGGGGTTGACGATGTCGGCGGTCAGGGTGAGCAGGCTGATCGCGCCGCCGACCAGGATCACCGCGTAGGTGATCGGCAGCAGCTTGGTGTAGTCCACCGGCGGCATCTTCGCCTTGCCCAGCTTCGCGCGCGTCCAGTCCCGGGCCCGCTCGTAGAGGTTCACCGCGATGTGCCCGCCGTCGAGCGGCAGCAGCGGCAGCAGGTTGAACACGCCGACGAAGAAGTTCAGCGTGGCCAGCAGCATCACGAAGAGCTCCCACAGACCCCGTTCGGCGAAGTCGCCGCCGATGACGGTCGCCCCGACCACGCTGACCGGGGTGTTCAGGTCGCGCGGGGCGCCGCCGATGGCGTCGATCAACCGCGGGATCTTCTCCGGGAACATCATGAGGCCCTGCCAGACACCGGCGAACATCGTGCCGGTGTAGCTGAACGTGGCCGGGATGGCCGTCACCGGCGTGAACTGCTCGACGGTGGGGAAGGTGACTCCGAGCGCGCCGGTCTGGACCAGCTTCCCGGTGGTCGGGTCGAGCCGCTCGGTGCGGGCGATGTCGACGGTCAGCGGCACCTGCCGGCCGTCCCGCTCGACGACCACCGGGACCGGGCCGCCGGCGTTCGCGAGCAGCGCCCGGACCTCGTCGGAGGTCGTGGTCGGGGTCCCGGCGACGCTGAGCACCCGGTCGCCGGGCTGGATGCCGGCGGCGCGGGCCGGAGCCGGGTCGGCCGGGGTGCACGGCGCGATGTTGCCCTGTGCGTCCTGGTTCGACACGCAGTCGGCGACCTGGCCGACGACCGTCGGGGAGGTCATCAGGCCCGACGTCACGGCGAGGATGAAGATCAGCACGACGCCGATGATGAAGTGCGTGATCGACCCGGCGGACAGCACGACCACGCGCTGCCAGGTCGGCTTGCGGAAGAACGCGCGCGGCCGCTCCTCCGGGGTGACCTCGTCGAGCGCGGTCATCCCGGCGATGTCGCAGAACCCGCCGGCCGGGATCGCCTTGAGCCCGTACTCGGTCTCGCCCCGGCGGAACGAGAAGATCTTCGGCCCGAAGCCGATGAAGTAGCGGCGCACGCGCATGCCGAACGCCTTGGCGGTGAGCAGATGCCCCGCCTCGTGCAGCGCGATGGAGATCGCGATGCCCAGGGCGAACAGCACCACACCCAGCACGAAGCTCATGCTTCGGTCCCTCTCACAGATTCGGCTCCCGCCAACTCCCGGGCGTGGGCCCGCGCCCACGCTTCGGCTGCCAGCACGTCGTCCACGGTAGCGGGATCACCGTGCCAGGCGTCGGCGGCCGCCAGCGTCCGTTCCACCACATCGGTGATGCCGAGGTAGGGCAACGCCCCGGCGACGAATGCCGCGACGGCCTCCTCGTTGGCCGCGTTGAACACCGCGGGCAGGCAGCCGCCGACCGTGCCGGCCGCGCGGGCCAGCCGGACCCCGGGGAACGCGTCGTCGTCGAGCGGCTCGAACGTCCAGGCCTGCGCTGCGTCGAACGCGCACGCGGCCGCGGCACCGGGCACCCGGTCCGGCCAGCCCAGGGCCAGCGCGATCGGCAGCCGCATGTCCGGCGGGCTGGCCTGGGCGAGCGTGGAGCCGTCGACGAACGTGACCATCGAGTGGATGATCGACTGCGGGTGCACGACGACGTCGATCCGCTCGTAGGGCACCCCGAACAACAGATGGGCCTCGATCACCTCGAGGCCCTTGTTCACCAGGGTGGCCGAGTTGATCGTGACGACCGGCCCCATGTCCCAGGTCGGGTGCTTGAGGGCCTCGCCGAGGGTCACGTCGCCCAGGTCGGCGCGGCTCCGTCCGCGGAACGGCCCGCCCGACGCGGTGAGCACCAGCCGGGCCACCTCGGCGCCGCTGCCGCCGCGCAGACACTGCGCCAGCGCCGAGTGCTCGGAGTCGACCGGGACGATCTGCCCGGGCTCGGCCGCTCCGGTGACCAGCGCACCCCCGGCGACCAGCGACTCCTTGTTCGCCAGCGCCAGCGTCGCCCCGGCCTCCAGGGCGGCCAGCGTCGGGCCGAGACCACGGGATCCGGTGATGCCGTTGAGCACCACGTCGGCGGGCGTGGTCGCGGTCAGCTCGGTGGCCGCGTCCGGCCCGGCCAGCACGTCGACGCCGGGCAGTTCCGCCCGCAGCGCCGCGGCGGCGTCCTCGCGGGCCACCGCGACCCGGCGCACTCCGTGGGCGCGGGCCTGGGCGGCCAGCAGCGCCGGGTCGCCGCCCCCCGCGGCCAGCCCGGCGACGGTGAACCGGTCGCCCGCGGCGGCGACGACGTCCAGCGCCTGCGTGCCGATCGACCCCGTCGAGCCCAGCACGAGCACGGACCGGCCGGGCGGGCGCGGCATCTTCACGTCACTCATCACCACACATCATCCCCGCCGGCGCGTTGTGCGACGATGGGACCCTGATCGGCGGGCCCGCCCGGGCCGGCGTACGTGCAGCGGGAGGACGGCGTGGCGAGTAACTCACGGGAGCTGGCGCAGCGACCGGCGGTCGACCCGTTGGATGAGCCGTCGGCGGAGTGGGGCTGGCACGGGAGCTTCCCGAACGGCACCCGGATCGCCGCCATCGCGGTCGCGATCATCCTGCCGCTGCTGCTCATCGGCCACCACGTGAGCGTCACCGAGATCCTCTGGATGTGCATCCCGTCGGTGATCATCATCATCGCGGTGATCGCGGGCACGGTCCGCAAGCGCCACGCCTGGCGGCGCTGACCCGGAGCGCGTCACCATCGCGGCCCGGTCCGGCTCCGCTCCGGCCGTCGACCTCGAGGTCGGCGACCGAACCGTCCGGATCAGCAACCCGGACCGGGTCTACTTCCCGGCCCGCGGCGAGACCAAGCTGGATCTCGCCCGGTACTACCTGTCCGTCGGCGACGGGATCGTCCGGGCCCTGCGCGAGCGCCCGTGCATGCTGCACCGGTTCCCCACCGGCGTGACCGGGGAGAAGGTGCACCAGAAGCGGCTCCCCCGCGGCGCCCCGGAGTGGGTGCGCACGTGCCGTGTCGAGTTCCCCCGGTTCGGCCGCCACGCCGACGAGCTGTGCGTCACGCACCCGGCCGACGTGGTCTGGGCGGTGCAGATGTCGACCGTCGAGTTCCACCCGTGGAACTCGCGCTGCGCCGACACCGAGTCGCCGGACGAGTGGCGCATCGACCTGGACCCGATGCCCGAGGCGTCCTTCGCCGACGTGCGCCGGGTCGCCGGCGTCGCGCACGAGGTGCTCGACGAGCTGGGTGCGGTCGGCTGGCCGAAGACGTCCGGCGGGAAGGGCCTGCACGTCTACGTGCGGATCGAGCCCCGCTGGGGCTTCTCCGACGTCCGCCGGGCCGCGCACGCGTTCGCCCGCGAGGTGCAACGCCGCGCCCCGGAGCTGGTCGACCTGACCTGGTGGCGCAAGGACCGCGACCCGAAGTCGATCTTCGTCGACTACAACCAGAACACCCGGGACCACACGATCCGCAGCGCCTACTCGGTGCGCGGCGTGCCCGAGGCGGTGGTCTCCACCCCGCTCCGCTGGGACGAGATCGACGACGCCGACCCGCGCGACTTCACCATCGCCACCGTGCCGGCCCGGTTCGCCGAGCTGGGCGACCTGCACGCCGGCATCGACGACGCCGTGTTCATGCTCGACGAGCTGCTGGAGTGGGCCGACCGGGACGCGCGCGCCGGCGAGGCGGAACCCGACGAGGACGTCCAGGACCTGGACGCCTGACGGCGCTACGCGTCCGCGGCGGCTCGCAGCCGGCCGAACTCCGCCACCATCGCCTCCCGCGACCAGTGCGCGTTGAGCCCGCTCGGGTTGGGCAGCACCCACACCCCGGTCTCCCCCGGCCCGGCGTCCTGCGGCCCGACCGCGGCCTTCGGCGCGTCGAACGCCGTCCGGTAGGCGGTGACCCCGACGACCGCGAGCCACCGCGGGCGCAGCCGCTCCACCAGCGCCCGCAACCGCCGCCCGCCCGCGACGAGCTCCTCGGCCGTCAGCTCGTCGGCGCGTGCCGTGGCGCGGGCAGCCAGGTTCGTGATGCCCAGCCCGAGTGCGGCCAGCTCGCCCTGCTCGTCCGGGCGCAGCAGCCGCGGGGTGAAACCGGCCCCGAACAGCACCGGCCAGAACCGGTTGCCCGGGCGCGCGAAGTGGTGCCCGGTGGCCGCGGAGACCAGCCCCGGGTTGATCCCGCAGAACAGCACGCGCAGCGGCGGGCCCCCCGGACCGGGCAGCACGTCGTCGACCGTCTTCTCGCGCGCCGCCGCCAGCTCGGCCGCCGTCAGCCTCGCCATCGCGACCTCGTCCCGATCACGGGCCCGATCCTCCCGCCGCGCAGCCGGGAGCACTCGGCCGGGTCGAATGGGGCAGCGCAGACCGGCCGGACGGGGCAGGATGCCCGTCGTGGACCTCCCCGTGCTGCCCCCGGTCAAGCCGATGCTGGCCAAGCCCGTCGGCGCGATTCCCGACGGTCAGCTCTACGAGCCCAAATGGGACGGCTTCCGGTCGATCATCTTCCGCGACGGCGACGAGGTCGAGATCGGCAGCCGCAACGAGCGGCCGATGACCCGGTACTTCCCGGAGCTCGTCGAGGCGGTCAAGGCGAACTTCCCGGAGCGGGCCGTGATCGACGGCGAGATCGTGATCGTCGACCGGGAGCGCGGCGGGCTGGACTTCGAGGCGCTGCAGCAGCGCATCCACCCCGCGGCGAGCCGGGTCAACCTGCTCGCCGAGCAGACCCCGGCCAGCTTCGTCGCGTTCGACCTGCTGGCCCTCGGCGACACCGACCTGACCGGGCAGCCGCTGATCGACCGGCGGGCCGCGCTCGAGGAGGCGCTCGCGGGGGCGACGGCGCCGGTGCACCTCACCCCGGTGACCCGAGACCGCGAGCTGGCCGCCCGCTGGTTCGAGCAATTCGAGGGGGCCGGGCTGGACGGGCTCATCGCCAAGCCGCTGGACCTGCCCTACGAACCGGACAAACGGGTCATGTACAAGATCAAGCACGAGCGGACCGCGGACTGCGTGGTCGCCGGCTACCGGCTGCACAAGTCGGGCCCGGACGCGATCGGCTCACTGTTGCTGGGCCTGTACAACGGCGACGACCTCGTCTCCGTCGGCGTGATCGGCGCATTCCCGATGGCGCGGCGCAAGGAGCTGTTCACCGAACTGCAGCCGCTGGTCACGACGTTCGACGACCACCCGTGGGCCTGGGCCCGGCAGGAGGAGGGCCACCGCACGCCGCGCAAGGGCGAGACGAGCCGGTGGAACGCGGGCAAGGACCTGTCGTTCACGCCGCTGCGCCCGGAGCGGGTCGTCGAGGTGCGCTACGACTACATGGAGGGCGTGCGGTTCCGGCACACCGCACAGTTCGTCCGCTGGCGCCCGGACCGCGACCCGCGGTCGGCCACCTACGAGCAGCTCGAACAGCCGGTCAGCTTCGATCTCGCCGAGGTGCTGGGGCTCGCCCGTGCGCGGAAATCGTCGCCGGAACAGCGTTATCCGCGCACGAGCGCGTAGCGTCCCCGGACCGCCGCGGCGATCTCGGCGCCGTCGACGGGCAGGTCGATGCTGGCCTCCTCGGGACGTGCCCAGTCCGGCGCCGACCCGGTGAGCGCCCAGGCCGCCTGCCGCGCCGCGCCCAGCGCCACGTACTCGGCGGGCGCCAACACGGTGACCGGCACCCCGAACACGAGCGGGGCCAGCGCCTGCACCGCCGCCGACCGGCTGCCGCCGCCGATCAGCAGTACCCGGCGCACCGGGACGCCGTGCGCCACCAGGCCGTCGAGCCCGTCGGCCAGCCCGCACAGCATGCCCTCGACAACGGCCCGGGCGAGGTTCGCCGGTGTCGCGTTCGCGCCGGTCAGGCCGGCCACCGCGCCCCGGGCGGTGGGCCGGTTCGGGGTGCGCTCACCCTCCAGGTAGGGCAGTACCACCAGCCCGCCCGCGCCGGGTTCGGCGGACAGCGCCAGCCGGTCGAGCTCGGCCAGGTCGACGCCCAGCAGGTCGGCGCCGGCCCGGAGCACCCGCGCCGCGTTGAGCGTTGCGACCAGCGGCAGGTAGCCGCCCGTGGCGTCGGCGAACCCCGCGACCACCCCGGAGGTGTCGGCGACGGGCACGTCGTGCGCCGCGAACACGGTGCCGCTGGTCCCGATCGAGACCAGCACGTCGCCGCGCTCGGCGCCGGCCCCGAGCGCGGCGCCCATGTTGTCCCCGGTACCCGCTGCGACCACCGCGCCCGGCACCAGTTCGGCCGCGCGCCCGGCACCCTCCCCCGGCGCGCACACCCGGGGCACGTCGAGATCCCGGCCGAAGGCCAGGTCCAGCAGGTCGGGCCGATACTCACCGGTGGTGGTCGACCAGTAGCCCGTGCCCGACGCCTCACCACGATCGGTGACCGCCTCTCCCGGCCGCCCCATCAGCAACCAGGTCAGCCAGTCGTGCGGCAACATCACCCGGGCCGCGCGCTCCGCGGTCCCCGGTTCGGCCCGCGCGGTCCAGCGCAGCTTGGTGGCGGTGATGCTGGCGACCGGCACGGTGCCGACGGCGGAGACCCATGCGCCCGCCCCGCCGAGCTCGGCGATCAGGTCCTCGGCCGCCTGGGCCGACCGGGTGTCGTTCCACAGCAACGCGTCGCGTACCGGCTCACCGGCGCGGTCGAGCAACACCATGCCGTGCTGCTGCCCGGCGACCGAGATCGCCGAGACCCCGTCGAGCAGCCCACCCGCGCACGCCTCGGCCAGCGCGGACCACCACTCCCGCGGATCGACCTCCGTGCCCGGCGGATGCGCCGCCCGGCCCTCACGCAGTACCGAGCCCGTGGCCGCGTCGACCACGACGACCTTCGTCGCCTGGGTCGAGGAGTCGACGCCGGCCACCATGGCACCGTCGAACTTGTCCGGATCGTTGACCACGGTGGCAGTATCAGGCGGGCGCCGGGGGAAGGCGAGAACCCCGGCCGGACCGGGGCCACTCGCCATCAGCGCAGGAGGGGAACCATGACCCGACTCGACGGCGAGACCGTATCCGCCCTCGACACCGTCCCCACTCCCGCCTACGACCGCTCCCGGGTCCGCTGTGGCATCGTCCACTTCGGTGTCGGCGGGTTCCACCGAGCGCACCAGGCGATGTACCTGGACCGGCTGATGGAAGCCGGTACCGGGTTCGACTGGGGGATCTGCGGGGTCGGGGTGCTGCCGTCGGACCGGCGGATGCAGGAGGTCATGGACGCCCAGGACGGGCTCTACACGCTGGTGGTGAAGCAGCCGGACGGTTCACTGGAACCGCGGGTGATCGGCTCGATCGTCGAGTACCTCTTCGCTCCGGACGACCCGGAGGCCGTCGTCGGGAAGCTGGCCGCCCCGAGCACCCGGATCGTCTCGCTGACCGTCACCGAGGGCGGCTACACCGTCGACCAGGTCACCGGGGAGTTCGACGCCGCGAACCCGGACGTGCAGGCCGACCTGCGCCCCGGAGCGGTTCCGCGGACGGTGTTCGGGCTGGTCACCGAGGCGCTGGCCCGGCGCCGGGAGCGGGGGCTAGCGCCGTTCACGATCATGTCCTGCGACAACATCCAGGGCAACGGGGACACCGCGAAGCGCGTCTTCACCGCCTTCGCCGGGATGCGCGACCGCGAGCTCGGCGACTGGGTCGCCGGCAGCGTCGCGTTCCCCAACTCGATGGTCGACCGCATCACGCCGGCCACCAGCGACGACGACCGCGCGGAACTGGCCCGCCGGTTCGGCGTCGAGGACGGCTGGCCGGTCGTGTGCGAGCCGTTCACCCAGTGGGTGCTGGAGGACGAGTTCAGCGCCGGGCGCCCGCCGCTGGAGGACGTCGGGGTGCAACTGGTCCCCGACGTCGTCCCCTACGAGCTGATGAAGCTGCGCCTGCTCAACGCCGGCCACCAGGCGCTGGGGTACTTCGGCTACCTGGCCGGGTATCGCTACGTCCACGAGGTCGCCGGCGACCCGCTGTTCGCCCGGTTCCTGCGCGACTACATGGACCGGGAGGGCACGCCCACGCTGAGCCCGGTGCCCGGCGTCGACCTCGACGCGTACAAGACCACGCTCATCGAGCGGTTCGCCAACCCGGGGATCGCCGACACCCTGGCGCGCATCAACTTCGGCAGCTCGGACCGGATCTCGCTGTGGGTGCTGCCGGTGATCCGGCACCAGTTGGCGAGCGGCGGTGAGATCGACCGGGCGGTCGCTGTCGTGGCCAGCTGGGCCCGCTACGCCGAGGGCGTCGACGAGAAGGGCGAGCCGATCGACGTCCAGGACCGGCTGGCCGAGACCCTCGTGCCACTGGCCCGCCGGCAGCGCGAGGAGCCCCTCGTGTTCGTCGAGAACCGTGCGGTGTTCGGCGACCTCGTCGACGACAAGCGCTTCACCGAGAGCTACCTGTGGGCGCTGAACTCCCTGCACCGCGACGGCGCCCGGGCGACCGTCGAAGGGCTGGTCTGAGCCCCGGCGCCGGTCGGCCCGGCGCGGCCGCGAACGGGCAGGCCTCAGGGTGTGGGCGCCGGGGAACGATCTCCGGCCCCGTCCCCTGGCGGGCAGCCGCAGGACTCGCGGTGCATGAACCGCGGTCGCAGCCGCACGGTGTGCGGCGGGGCCGCCGGATCGGCCATCCGGCGGAGCAGCAGGCGGACGGCCTGCCGGCCGAGGTCGGCGAAGGGCTGCGCGACGACGGTCAGCCGGGGCCGGAAGAGCTTCGCCCAGGGGAAGTCGTCGAACGCAACCAGCGCGATGTCGGCCGGAACCTGCAGCCCGGCCTCCTGCAGCGCCTGCATGGCGCCGATGGTCATCGAGTTGTTGGCCGTGATGATCGCGGTGGGCCTGGGGTCGGCGCCGAGCAGCGCGTGCACCGCTCGGCGGGCGGGCTCGGCCTCGGAGTTGCCGTCGACGACCAGCCACGGGTCGTACGCCAGGCCGCGGCGGGTGAGCCCGAGCCGGTAGCCCTCGATCCGCTCGATCGTGGTGGCCAGGCCCGCGTGCCCGGCGACCAGCGCGATCCGGCGGTGGCCCAGCTCGGCGAGATGGTCGACGAGCCCGGCGACCGGCCCGACGTTCTCGGTGCCGATCTGGTCGAACCCGCCGTCGATGATCCGGTCGATGAGCACCGTCGGCACCGAACGCGCGTCGAGGAACGCCAGCGCGGAGCCGGGATCGGCCGACGGAGCGAGGAGCACCCCGTCGACCCGGCGCCGGTAGAGCCGCTGCACGACCGTGTCCTCGTAGCCCGGGTCCTCGTGCGGGTCGGCGAGCAGCAGCGTGTAGCCGGCCTGGGCGGCCTCGGACTCGATGGCGTAGAGCAGCTCACCGAAGTACGGGTTGGAGATCGCCGAGAGCGCGAGCCCGATCGTCGTGGTCCGCGCCGTGGCCAGCGATCTCGCGACGGTGTTGGGGCTGTAGTCGGTGGCCCGCACGGCGGCCAGCACCTGGTCGCGGGTCTGCTCGCGGACCGCCCGGGTGCCGTTGAGCACGTGCGAGACGGTCGCGATGGACACCCCGGCAATCCTGGCGACGTCGGCCATGGTGGCGATGGGACACCTCCCGGACGGTCACGGTGGTGGCGCCGACCACCTGTGGATCGCGCCCCGTGCCGGCTGCTGCCCCGATGGGATGACCGAGGCTACTGCGTAAGCGCTTGCGCAAGCGCTTACGTCGAGCCTACAGTTCTGCCACTGTGACCTGAGACACGGCCGCTCGGCGCGGCCGACCCTGACCCGCGGCTCGAGGGAGGGCACCGTGGCCCCGACCGGCCCATCCGTACCTGCCACCGGCCCGCCCGGCCGGCGGATCCGCGGCAAGCGGCTGCGCGCGCTGCCGAGCGCGGTGCTCGCCGTTCTCGCACTCGTGCTGTCCGGTTGCGCGGGGGCCGGCGAGCTGGGTGGCGGCGGAGCCGGGGTGACCACGGTGACGATCGCGATCGTCTCCAACCCGCAGATGCAGGACGCGATCAAGCTCTCCCCGCAGTTCGAGGCACAGAACCCGGGGATCCGGCTGAAGTTCGTCAGCCTGGCCGAGAACGAGGCCCGCGCCAAGATCACCGCTTCGGTGGCGACCGGTGGCGGCGAGTTCGACGCCGTGATGATCAGTAACTACGAGACGCCCCAGTGGGCGCGCAACGGCTGGCTGGTCAACCTGCAGCCACTGATCAACGCGACCCCCGGCTACGACTCCCAGGACTTCATCCCGGCCGTCCGCAACGCGCTGTCCTACGACGGGAACATGTACTCGGTCCCGTTCTACGGCGAGTCCTCGTTCCTGATGTACCGCAAGGACCTGCTGGAGCAGGCCGGCCTCACCATGCCGGCGAAGCCGACCTGGCAGCAGGTTCGCGACATCGCCGCCAGGCTCGACGACCCGAGCAAGGGCCTGGCCGGGATCTGCCTGCGGGGCAAGCCGGGCTGGGGGGAGATCCTCGCCCCGTTCGACACCGTGATCAACACCTTCGGCGGCCGCTGGTACGACCCGCAGTGGAACGCCCAGCTGCAGTCCCCGGAGGTCCGCCAGGCCGCCCAGTTCTACGTCGACACCGTGCGCCGGTACGGCGAACCGGGCGCCCCCACCGCCGGGTTCTCCGAGTGCGCCACGCAGTTCAGCCAGGGCAACGCCGCGATGTGGTACGACGCGACGGTCGCGGCGGGCCTGCTCGAGGACCCGACCGAGAGCAAGGTGGTCGGCAAGGTCGGCTTCGCGCCGGCCCCGATCGTCGCCAAGGACAACGCGGGCTGGCTGTACAGCTGGTCGCTGGCCATCCCGACCACGTCCCAGCACGTCGACGCCGCCTGGAAGTTCATGTCCTGGATGACCTCGAAGGACTACGCGAAGCTGGTCGGGGCCCAGCTCGGCTGGGCCCGTGTGCCGCCGGGGGCACGGCTGTCGACCTACCAGATCCCCGAGTACCAGCAGGCCGCTGCCGCGTTCGCCGGGCCGACCCTCGCCGCCATCGGCAGTGCCGACCAGCAGAAACCGACCCTCCAGCCGGTGCCCTATACCGGGATCCAGTTCCTCGGGATTCCGGAGTTCCAGGATCTCGGCACCCGGGTCAGCCAGCAGCTGAGCGCCGCCATCGCCGGTCAGCAGACGGTCGACGAGGCGCTCGCCCAGGCCCAGAAGTACGCAGCGACCGTCGGTGCGACCTACCAGGGGGAGGGGTCGTGACCGGCCTCGCGAGGTCACCATCCGGCACCGCACCCGCGGGCAGGGCGCCTACCAGCGTCAGCGAGGAGCAGACGTGACCACCACCGTCGAGAGGCCGCCGGCCGAACCGGCCCGCGCGCCCGCCAGGCCGGTACGCGGCCCCGGCTCGCGGGCCGACGGCTGGGTACGCCGAGCGCCCCTGCTGCCCGCGCTGATCTTCGCGATCATCGTCACGCAGCTGCCGTTCGTGTTCACGCTGTTCTACTCGCTGCAGTCGTGGAACCTGGTGCGGCCGGGCTCCCGGCACTTCGTCGGGCTCCAGAACTACGTCCAGGTGTTCACCGACAGCCAGTTCCGCACGGTCACGTTGAACACGGTGGTGCTCGTCGTCGGCACCGTGCTCGTCGCGGTGGTGCTCGGGCTGCTGTTCGCGCTGCTGCTCGACCGCGCGTTCATCGGCCGCGGGGTCGTCCGCACGCTGCTCATCACGCCGTTCCTGGTCACCCCGGTCGCCGCGGCGCTGCTGTGGAAGACCACGATGTTCGACCCGGTCTACGGGCTGATCAACTTCGTGCTCAAGCCCTTCGGCGCCGACACCACGGACTGGGTGTCCACGTTCCCGCTGGGTTCGGTGATCGTCGCGCTGGTCTGGCAGTGGACGCCGTTCATGATGCTGCTGATCCTGGCCGGCCTGCAGAGCCAGCCGCACGACGTGCTGGAGGCCGCCCGCGTCGACGGCGCCACCGGTTTCGCGATCTTCCGCGAGATCACCCTCCCGCACCTGCGCCGGTTCATCGAGCTCGGCATCGTGCTCGGCACGATCTACCTGATCAACACCTTCGACACGATCTACATGATGACCCAGGGCGGCCCGGGCATCGCGAGCACCAACCTGCCCTTCTACATCTACCAGCGGGCGTTCCTGGGCTTCGACATCGGGCAGTCGGCTGCGATGGGTGTCGTCGTCGTGGTCCTCACGATCATCGTGGCGACGTTCGCGCTGCGACTGATCTTCAAGAGCTTCAGCGGGAGCGAGGAGGCCGCGTGATGGCCGCCACGACCGGAGCCGTCACCACCGCGCGCGAGACGGCCGAGAGCGCAGGTGCCGAGAAACTCGCCCCGCGGCGGCGCCGCACCGGCAGCGTGCTGCTGGGGGTGCTGGCGTGGATCGTCGGTATCGGCTTCTTCTTCCCGATCCTGTGGATGGTGCTCACCGCGTTCAAGCAGGAGGCCGACGCGTACACCACCCCGCCGTCGCTGTTCTTCACCCCCACGCTGGCCCAGTTCGAGGAGGTGTTCGGCGCCGGCATCGGGCCCTACCTGCTCAACTCGTTGTTCGCCACCGTCGTCTCGACGCTGCTCGTGCTGGCGCTGGCCATCCCCGCGGCGTTCGCGCTGTCGCTGCGCCCGGTGCGCAAGACCAAGGACGTGCTGTTCTTCTTCATCAGCACCAAGATGCTGCCGGTCGTCGCGGCGATCGTCCCGATCTACGTGCTGGTGAACTACATCGGCATGCTCGACAACATCTGGACCCTGGTCATCCTCTACACGGCGATGAACCTGCCGATCGCGGTGTGGATGATGCGCTCGTTCCTCCTCGAGGTGCCCAGGGAACTGCTCGAGGCGGCCAGCATGGACGGCGCGTCGCTGAGCCGGACGCTGCGCGAGGTCGTGCTGCCGGTGGTCTCCCCCGGCATCGCCGCCACGGCGCTGATCTGCGTCATCTTCGCCTGGAACGAGTTCTTCTTCGCCGTCACCCTCACCGCGGCCCGGGCCGCCACCGTGCCGGTGTTCCTCGTCGGCTTCATCACCAGCGAGGGCCTGTACTTCGCGAAGCTGTGCGCCGCGGCCACGGTGTGTGCGCTGCCGGTGATCATCGCCGGGTGGATCGCGCAGAACAAGCTCGTGCAGGGGCTGTCCTTCGGGGCCGTCAAGTGAGCACCCGAACCGTCACCGAGCCGAAGGGGAAGCACCGTGGCTGAGGTCGTCTTCGACAAGGCGTCGCGCATCTACACGCCGGGCGACAAGCCGGCGGTCAACCAGCTCGACCTGGCCGTCGGCGACGGCGAGTTCGTGGTGCTGGTCGGGCCGTCGGGCTCCGGCAAGTCCACCGCGTTGCGCATGCTGGCCGGCCTCGAGGAGATCGACGGCGGCACGATCAGCATCAACGGGCGCAACATGGTCGGCGTTGCGTCCCGCGACCGGGACATCGCGATGGTGTTCCAGAACTACGCGCTGTATCCGAACAAGACCGTCGCGGAGAACATGGCCTTCCCGCTGAAGATGCGGGGGGTCGACAAGGCGGAACGGGCGGAGAAGGTGCGTGCGGCGGCCGAGATCCTCGGGCTCACCGAGTACCTCGACCGCAAGCCACGCGCGCTGTCCGGTGGACAGCGCCAGCGCGTCGCGATGGGCCGCGCCATCGTGCGCGAGCCCCAGGTGTTCTGCATGGACGAGCCGCTGTCGAACCTCGACGCCAAGATGCGTGTCTCGACGCGCACCGAGATCGCGGCCCTGCAGCGGCGGCTGGGGGTCACCACCGTCTACGTCACCCACGACCAGGTCGAGGCCATGACCATGGGCGACCGGGTCGCCGTGCTCAAGGACGGCGAGCTGCAGCAGTTCGCCACCCCCGGCGACCTCTACGACCGGCCGGCGAACGCGTTCGTGGCCGGCTTCATCGGGTCCCCGTCGATGAACCTGTTCACGCTGCCCGTCGAGAGCGAGGGGGTCCGGATCGGGCGGACCGAGCTACCGCTGCCGCGCGACCAGCGCAAGGCCATCGCCGACGCGGGGTTGGATCGGGTCACCCTGGGCATCCGGCCCGAGCAGTGGGCGGTGACCACGACGAACGGGGACGGCGGGATACCGGCGCAGGTCGACGTCGTCGAGGAGCTGGGCAGCGAGGCGTTCCTCTACGCACACCTCGGCGACGACCGGGGCACTCCGGTGGTGGTGCGGACCAGCGGGCGCTCCGGTGCCCGCCGCGGCGACGCGGTGGCCCTGCGACCGGTCAGCGACGAACTGCACCTGTTCCACCCGGAGAGCGGCGAGCGGCTGTAGCCCGGTCACTCAGGCCTGGACGCACTCAGACCTCGGACGCGGCGAGCTGCCCACACGCCGCGGCGATCTCCCGGCCGCGGGTGTCGCGGACCGTGCAGGCCACCCCGGCGGCACGGACCCGCGCGACGAACTCCTCCTGCACGTGCAGCGGGGAGGCGTCCCACTGGCTGCCCGGCGTCGGGTTCAGCGGGATCAGGTTGACGTGCACCCGCTTGGTGCCGACCTGCTGGCGCAGCAGCTTGCCGAGCAGGTCGGCCCGCCACGGGTGGTCGTTCACGTCGCGGATCAGCGCGTACTCGATCGAGACCCGCCGGCCGGTGGCCTGCGCGTAGCGGCGGGCCGCGGCCAGCACCTCGGACACCTTCCACCGGTTGTTGACCGGGACGAGGGTGTCGCGCAGCTCGTCGTCGGGTGTGTGCAGCGAGACGGCGAGCGTCACCGGCAGGCCCTCGGCGGCCAGCTTGTCGATGGCCGGGACCAGCCCGACGGTGGACACCGTCACCCCGCGCGCGGAGATGCCCAGCCCGGACGGGGCCGGCTCGGTGATCCGGCGGACCGCGGCGACCACCCGCTTGTAGTTGGCCAGCGGCTCGCCCATCCCCATGAACACCACGTTCGACAGCCGCGTCGGTTCGCCCAGCGCGCCGTCCCGGGCGGCGGCGGCCGCTCGCCGGACCTGCTCGACGATCTCCGCAGTGGACAGGTTGCGTTGCAGCCCACCCTGCCCGGTCGCGCAGAACGGGCAGGCCATCCCGCAGCCGGCCTGGCTCGAGACGCACACGGTGGCCCGGTCCGGGTAGCCCATCAGCACCGACTCCGCCCGGGTGCCGTCGTGGCCGCGCCACAGCGTCTTGCGCGTCGCACCCCCGTCGCAGGCCTGCTCCACGATCGGGTCCACCAGCGGCGGCAGCAGCGAGCGGAGCCGCTCGCGGGCCGCGGCGGGCAGGTCGGTCATCGCGTCGACGTCGGCGGTGAACCGGCCGAAGTAGTGCCGGGCGAGCTGGTCGGCGCGGAACCCGGGCAGGCCGAGCTCCCCGACGGCGGCGCGACGCTCAGCCGGGTCGAGATCGGCGAGATGACGGGGCGGGGCGACGCGCTTGGGCGCCTCGAAGACGAGCGGCAGGGCAGTCATGACCCCTTGATTGTGCCAGCCGCGGCGCGCAGCGCGGCGGGCCCGACGACCGCGCAGCGCGGCTGGACGCCCCGTGGGCGCAGGCCGGCGCCCTGACTCAGCCCTGACTCAGCCCTGACTCAGCGGCCCGCGCGGCTGCGCAGCTCCTCCAGCAGTCCCAGCCGGTAGGCCCCGGCAGCCCACAGCACGACCGCCGCGACGAGCCCGACCAGGCCCTGCGGGCCCGCCTGCCCGGCGGAGTCCAGGGCGAGCAGCGCCCCGCCGGCGCCGAGCACCATCAGCACCGCGCCGACCACGATCCAGGAGCGCTCGTCCACCACCGAGGACAGCGGGAACAAGTGCGCGCCGACGATCACGCAGGCCACCGGCACCGTGAGTTCGCCCCAGTTCAGGGCGCTCAGCACCACCGCGGCCGCCACCAGCAACCCGACCGCGACGACGGCGAGCCGGAGCACCCGTGACCGCCGGCCGGGCCCCAGCGGCGCACCCGAGCCGTGCCGGCGCCGCATCACGGCCCACAGCGCACCGGTCACGCCCAGCCCCGCGGCCAGCACCACCGTGCCCGGCCCGCTCGCCAGCGCCGACGCCCCGACGATCCACCACAGCGCACCCACCGCGATCTCCAGGAACGCCAACGGCGCGTCACCGGTCACGCGGAACGGTCTGGTCATGCCGTCCACGGTAGCCAAGCCACGCGAGCCGGTGCTGCGGCCCCACAACAGGCCCACACCCCGTGTGACAAGCTCGACGAACCCCCGAACCGGCAACAGCCGCGACGCCCCCGCCCCCGAGGAGGCCGCTCCCATGCAGGACCAGGACACCGACCGCGGTGCGATCGCACCCGACACCGGCTCCCCCACCCCGCTGACCCGCCGCACCGTCGTCGCCGGCGCCGGCGTCGCCGCCCTCGGCGCCACCCTGGTGCTGGCCGGGTGCTCGAACGCCGCGAACGACTCCGCAAGCGGCTCGGCCGGCCAGGGCGGCGGGGTGCAGGCCCCCGCAGGAACCGCGCTGGGCGCGGTCTCGGACGTTCCGGTCGGCGGCGCCAAGATCTACGCGAGCCAGGGCGTCGTCGTCACCCAGCCGACCGCGGGCAAGTTCGACGCGTTCTCCACGGTGTGCCCGCACCAGGGCTGCAACGTCAACCAGATCCAGAACGCCGAGATCGTGTGCCCGTGCCACGGCAGCACGTTCGGCCTCGACGGTGCGGTTGTGAACGGCCCGGCCCAGAGCCCTCTCGAGAGCGTTCCGGTCACCGTGAAGGGCGACCAGATCACCGTCGCCTGACCGGCCGGCTCAGGGACGGACGAGCGTCCGCGGCCGCCGCCGGACGTGGAGCCGGTAGCCGACCGGCACCGTCAGCCCCGGGGTCGCGGCGATCGCCCGGTCGGCCACCTCCGCGGAGAACTCGATCCGCAGCACCGCCTCGAGCGTCGCGCGGTCGGCGAACCGCCACGTCGTGGAAACCCGCCGCAGCGTGAAGCCGTGTGCGTCGAAGAACCGCTCGACCCGGGCCGGGTCGTAGCGGGGCAGGTCGGCGCGCAGCCAGTCGCCGTACGGCGGCGCGGTGAAGTCGAGATCGACGACCGCGAGCGCACCGCCCGGGCGCAGCACGCGCTCCGCCTCGGCCAGCCCCGGCTCGCAGCCGGCGCCGAAGAAGTACGCCGTGCGGGCATGCACGAGGTCGACGCTCGCGTCGGGCAGCGGCAGCGCGGCCGCTCCCGCCTGCAGCACCCGGATCCTGGGCCGATCGGCCACCCGGCTCAGGGCCCGCTGCACCAGCGGCGGGTGCGGTTCGACACCGGTCACCGAAGCCGCGTCGGCGGCGAGCACCGGGAGATGGAACCCGTCGCCACAGCCGACGTCGAGCACGTCGAGCCCGGCCCAGGGAGCCAGTTCGCGCAGCGCCGCCCAGATCTCGCCACCGACGTCCTGGGCGGCGTTCTCCCGTTCGTACAGGTCAGGCCAGTTCCAGATGTTCGGGCTCGGGATCGGAGGCTCGATGGATCCTCCCGCACGTCGCACGGCGGAAAGCTAGCAACACCCTGTGAACCGTTAACGAGCCGGACCGTCGCTGCGACGCTAACGAGGGGGGCAGGTATCGCGCGGTGGTTGCGCGCATTCCCGCCGGGGAGGGCCTGACATGGCCGGTGATGTGACGGATCGTCGTGCACGGGGACTCGCGATCGGGGCTGCGCTGGGGGTCCTCCTCGCCGCCCTCGCCGCGTGCGGAGGCACCAGCGGGAACGTCCCGGCTCCCAGACCGGCTCCGGCCACCCCCGCCGTGACGCCCGCGGTCGCGTCGTTCTGCGGTGCGGCGGTCAACCTGCAGGCCTCGATGGCCAACCCGCCGCAGATCGATCCCACGGCGAGCCCGGACCAGGTCAAGGCGACCGTGCAGGCGTACGGCGCCCAGGTGGAGCCGCTGCTGGCCAAGTTCCAGCAGACCGCGACGGACCCGGCCAGGGCGGACGTGACGTCCATCGTCCAGAGGACTCGTGCGGCGTTCGCCGCCGGTGACCTGACGACGCTCAACACCGCCGATTTCAACAACGCCCAGGCCAACCTCAACCGGTACATGCTCGGCAACTGCGGCTACCCGCAGATCTCGGTGACCGCCAGCGACAACAGGTACCAGGGGCTGCCGGCCACCGTCGCTGCGGGCAACACGGCGTTCATGCTGAGCAACGTCGGCACCGACGTCCACGAGCTACAACTGGCCCGCGTCGCCGTCGGCGACACCGAGACCCTCGACCAGTTGCTGTCGCTGACCGGCCAGCAGTACGCGCAGAAGATCACCCTGATCGGCGACGCCACCGCCGACCCCGGACAGATCACAGCCGTCTTCGCCGCCCTCACACCGGGGCGCTACGTCGTGGCCGACTTCGTGCCCCAGGGCACCAAGCCGGGTACCGACGGGACCGGACCGCAGCACTACCTGCTGGGCATGAAGGGCGAGTTCACGGTGCAGTGACCGGCCCGGGTCAGGCGACCGGGACGGCGACGCTGAGCAACAGCCAGGAGACGAACGCCGCGGGCAGCAGCGAGTCCAGCCGGTCCATCAACCCGCCGTGGCCGGGGAGCAGCGAGCCCATGTCCTTGATCCCCAGATCACGCTTGATCATCGACTCGATCAGGTCGCCGAGGGTGGCGGCAACCACGAGTACCGCGCCGGTGAGCGCACCGAGCCACCACGCGCCGTGCAGGAGCAGCGTGACGCACAGCGCCCCGGCGACCATTCCGGCGATCTGCGAGCCGGCGAAGCCCTCCCAGGACTTCTTGGGGCTGATCGTCGGGGCCATCGGGTGCTTGCCCGCCATGACCCCGGCCGCGTAGCCGCCGACGTCGGAGGCCACCACGCAGATCATGAACGTGAGCACCCGACCGACCCCGTCGGACGGCACCACCAGCAGCGTCGCGAACGAGACGAACAGTGGCACGTACGCCGCGGTGAACAGGGCGGCGCTGATGTCGCGCAGGTAGTGCGCGGCGCCCTCGCGCATCCGCCACAGCAGGCTGGCCAGCGCGGTGACGGCGAACGACACGGCCAGCCCGGACAACCCGAACGGCCAGCTCAGCCACACCATCGCCTGGCCGCCGACGAGCAACACCGGCAGCGGCACCGAGATCCCGGCTCCGCGGCGCAACGCGCCGGCGAGCTCCCACGTCCCGACCGCGGCGGCCACCGCGAGCACGACGATGAAGACTTCCCGGACCAGCAGCAGCGCTGCCAGGATCACCGCGCCCAGCCCGAGCCCGACCGCGATCGCGGCGAACAGGTTGCGACCCAGCCGCGCCGAACGCGACGGACCGGCGGGGCCGGGCACGGGGCCGACGGCGCCGTTGCCGGGGACGGGGCCGACGGCGCCGTCGCCGGGCACGTCCGGGTTCACGGTCGCCACGCGGGGCTCTGCCGCGGCGGGAGCGGCGGGGCCGGGAACACTGTCACGGGAGAGGGTCACCGGGCTCAGACTTCGAGGAGCTCGGCTTCCTTGTGCTTGACCAGGTCGTCGACCTGGTGGACGTACTTGTCCGTGGTGCCCTGCAGCTCCTTCTCGGCACGACCGACCTCGTCCTCACCGGCCTCGCCCTCCTTGACGATCCGGTGCAGCTCCTCCATCGCCTTGCGACGGATGTTGCGGATCGTGACCCGGGCGTCCTCGCCCTTGCTGCGGGCGACCTTCACCATCTCGCGGCGGCGCTCCTCGGACAGCTGCGGGATCACCACCCGGATGATCTGGCCGTCGTTGCTCGGGTTGACCCCGAGGTCGGAGTCGCGGATCGCCTTCTCCAACGACCGGAGCTGGCTCAGGTCATAGGGCTTGATGACCGCCATCCGGGCCTCGGGCACCGTGATCGCCGCCAGCTGATTCAGCGGGGTCATCGCGCCGTAGTAGTCGACGACGATCCGGGAGAACATCGCCGGCGTGGCCCGCCCGGTGCGGACGCTCGCGAGTTCGTCCTTGGCCACCGAGACGGCCTTCTCCATCTTCTCCTCGGCGTCGAAGAGAGTCTCGTCGATCACGGCTGCTCCCAGGTCGTGTCCGATGTCTCGATGCCGAGCGAAGCCGGCACAGACCCATCAGTGATATCACTGCTCTCGGGCGTGCTGACCAGCGTCCCGATCCTCTCACCCCGCACGGCGCGGGCGATGTTGCCCTCGGTCAGCAGGTTGAACACGATGATGGGCATGTTGTTGTCCATACAGAGGCTGAAGGCCGTCGCATCCGCGACTTTCAGCCCGCGTTCGAGGACCTCGCGGTGGGTGATCTCGGTGTAGAGCTTCGCGTCCGGGTCGATCTTGGGGTCGGCGGTGTAGACCCCGTCGACGCTCTTGGCCAGCAGGAGCGCCTCACACCCGATCTCCAGGGCGCGCTGCGCACCGGCGGTGTCGGTGGAGAAGTACGGCATCCCGACGCCGGCGCCGAAGATGACGACGCGCCCCTTCTCCAGGTGCCGCATCGCCCGGCGCGGGATGTAGGCCTCGGCGACCTGCCCCATCGTGATGGCGGTCTGGACACGCGTGTCGATGTGGTGCTGGCGTTCCAGGAAGTCCTGCAACGCCAGGCAGTTCATGACGGTGGCCAGCATGCCCATGTAGTCGGCACGTGATCGGTCCATGCCGCGCTGCTGCAGCTCCGAGCCGCGGAAGAAGTTCCCGCCGCCGATGACCACCGCGACCTGGACACCACTGCTGACCACCTCGGCGATCTGCCGGGCCACCGCCTCGACGACCGAGGGATCGACGCCGACGCCCCCGCCGCCGAACATCTCACCGCCGAGCTTGAGCAGCACGCGGCGGAAGCCGGGGCGGATGCCGTCGACGTCGATCCCTGGGTCGTCCATATCTGTCCCGATTCGGTCAGACCCGCTCAGGCCTGGCCGACCTCGAAGCGAGCGAACTCCTTCACCGTGACGCCGGCCTCGTCGAGCAGCGCCTTCACGGTCTTCTTCGAGTCCTGCACGGACGGCTGCTCGAGGAGCACGACGTCCTTGTAGAACCCGGTGATCCGGCCGTCGACGATGCGCGGCAGGACCTGCTCCGGCTTGCCCTCCTCGCGAGCGGTGGCCTCGGCGATACGACGCTCGTTCTCGATCACGTCGCCCGGGACCTCGTCGCGGGTGGTGTAGCGCGGACGGGCGGCGGCGATGTGCATCGCGACGCCGCGGGCGGCCTCGTCGTCGGCGCCCTCGTAGGAGACCAGCACGCCGATCGCCGGCGGCAGGTCGGTGGCCCGGCGGTGCAGGTACAGCGCGGACGGGCCCTCGATGTGGATGTAGCGCTTGAGCTCGAGCTTCTCGCCGATCCGGGCCGACAGCGCCTGGATCGCGTCCTCGACGGTGCCGCCGTCGAGCGGGGCCGAACGCAGCGCGTCCACGTCGGCCGGCTTCTGGTCGACCGCGACCTGGAGGATCTGGTCGGCGAGGGCCTGGAAGTCATCGCTCTTGGCGACGAAGTCGGTCTCGCAGTCCAGCTCGACCATGGTGCCGCCGGACGCGACGACCAGGCCGTTGGAGGTGGCGCGCTCGGCGCGCTTGCCGACGTCCTTGGCGCCCTTGATGCGGAGCAGCTCGACGGCCTTCTCGAGGTCGCCGTCCGACTCCTCGAGGGCCTTCTTGCAGTCCATCATCCCGGAGCCGGTCAGCTCACGGAGCCGCTTGACGTCGGCGGCGGTGTAGTTCGCCATCGTGATGTCTCTTCGTCCTTATCCGTGTCGCGGAGGAAGTGTGGTGCGGCAGTGATTCGCTCGAAACGGCGGCCGGCCGGACCCGGAACTCGCCGGGCCGGGCCGGCCGCCGGAACGGGCGTTGTCAGCCGGCGGTCTGCTGGGTGCCGTTGCTGGTGCTCGCCGGCGCCGGGGTGGACGCCGCGTTCGGGGCCTCGGCGTTGGCGCCGGCACCGGACAGGCTGGCGCCGTCGGAGCCGACCTCGCTGCCGGTGTTGCTCAGCAGCTCCTGCTCCCACTCGGCCAGCGGCTCGTCGGTGCCGACCCCGGCCTCGGGCTTGTCCTCACCCTCGGCACCACGGGCGCGGGCCGAGCGGGCCATCAGACCGTCGGCCGCGGCGCGGGCGATCACCTTGGTGAGCAGCGCGGCCGAGCGGATCGCGTCGTCGTTGCCCGGGATCGGGAAGTCGACCTCGTCGGGGTCGCAGTTGGTGTCCAGGATGGAGACGACCGGGATGCCCAGCTTGCGGGCCTCGCCGACGGCGATGTGCTCCTTCTTGGTGTCGACCACCCACACCGCGCTCGGGACCTTGGACATGTCCCGGATACCGCCGAGGGTCTTCTCCAGCTTGTCCTTCTCGCGGGTGAGCATGAGGATCTCCTTCTTGGTGCGACCCTCGAAGCCCCCCGTCTGCTCCATCGACTCCAGCTCCTTGAGGCGCTGCAGCCGCTTGTGCACGGTCTGGAAGTTGGTGAGCATGCCGCCCAGCCAGCGCTGGTTGACGTACGGCATGTTGACCCGGCCCGCCTCTTCGGCGATGGCCTCCTGGGCCTGCTTCTTCGTGCCGACGAACATGATCGTGCCGCCGTGCGCGACGGTCTCACGGACGAACTCGTAGGCCCGGTCGATGTACGACAGGGTCTGCTGGAGGTCGATGATGTAGATGCCGTTGCGCTCGGTGAGGATGTAGCGCTTCATCTTCGGGTTCCAGCGCCGGGTCTGGTGCCCGAAGTGCACGCCGGAGTCCAGCAACTGCTTCATGGTGACGACGGCCATGGCCGATGTTCACCTCTCGCTCGGGCGCGGCGTGTCGCCGCGCATGCGGTTCGCGGAGCGCCGGCCGGCGGCTCCACCCTGGCGTCGCGTCGGCGTCCGGACCCGCCGGTCCACTTGCTCGTCCGGTGACGAGGCCGTGGTTCCGCGGGACCGCCCGGGCACCGTCCCCTGCAGCCGGCCCGTCCTGGACGGGCAGCGCACGGGCACGCGAGCGCGCGAAGTCACCTCGAGATTTCGAGGCGCACGTCGAGTGTACGCCGCGACGCAGCGCTGCCTCACCCGGCGTCCCGGCGACGGCCGGGTTGTCCACATGCGGGTCCCGCTGTCCACCGGCGGCGCCGCAGCGGGCCGGACCGGCCGGGTGGCGGGTCAGGCTGGCCCGGTGGATGCAGCGGTGATGCGCCCGGCGCGGATCGCGGCGGCGCTGTTCGCCGGTATCGCCCTCGGGATCGGCTGGGCGGGCACCGGAGTGGCGGCGGGGGCTGCGACGCCGCCGGCGGCGGTGACCGGGCCGGTCGCAACCGAGCCGGTCATTGTCGGACCGGTCCTTCTCGGGCCGATCGACGCCGGGGCGGTGGCGGAAGGACCACCGGCGCCGGCGCCGCGGCAGCACGTGCCGCCCGGGGCACGGCCGCCGCAGCCGTCCCGCGGGCCCGGCGAGCCCGGTCCCGTTCCCGGCCGGCCCGGTCCCGCCCGGCCGCCCGGCGCCGGTGCGCTCGCACCCGGGGCGGCCTACGCCTGGCCGCTGCACCCCCTGCCCGTGGTCCGCTCACCGTTCCACGAGCCCACCCACCGCTACGGTCCGGGGCACCGCGGTGTCGACCTGGCGGGGGTGCCCGGGCAGCCGGTGCTGGCCGCGCGCGATGGCACGGTGGTGTTCGCCGGCCCGGTGGCCGGTCGTGGCGTCGTCTCCGTGCAGCACGCCGACGGGCTGCGCACCACCTACGAGCCGATCACCCCGACCGTCACGACCGGCACCGTCGTCGCGCGGGGCGAGCGGCTGGGCACTCTCGCCCCCGGCCATCCGGGCTGCCCCGACCCGGCCTGCCTGCACTGGGGCGTGCGGCGCAGCACCGCGGAGTACCTCGATCCACTGGTGCTGCTGCGCCCGGCCCGGGTCCGGTTGCTGCCGGTCCCGGATCCCTGGCCCGGCGGCACGCGGTGACCGACTCAGCCCGCCGCGAGTTCCTCGAGCCGGCCACGCAGCCGCGTCACCAGACGCGTGTGCAGCTGGCAGACCCGCGACTCGGTCACCCCGAGCATCCGGCCGATCTCGGCGAGCGTCCGGTTCTCCAGGTAGTACAGCCGCACCACCAGCCGGTCGCGCTCCCCGAGCTGGCCGACCGCCATCGAGAGCTGCCGGGAGGTCTCCCGGCGCTGCACGACGGCCATCGGGTCGGGGACGGAATCATCGGCAAGCATGTCGGCCACCGGGATCGTGCCGGCCCCCTCGTCCAGCGCCTCCACGCTCACCAGCTGCACCGGACAGGCCATCCCCCTCAGCTCGCGCAGCGTGATCCCGAGCTCGGCGGCGAGCTCGCGGGGGGCCACCGCCCGTCCCAGCCGGCCCTCCAGCCGTTCCTGCACCCGTTCCAGCTCGCGGATCCGGCCGCGGACGGTGCGCGGCACCCAGTCCTGCGCGCGCAGCTCGTCGAGTATCGCCCCGCGGATGCGCTGCGCCGCGTAGCTCTCGAAACGCGTACAGCGCTCCGGATCGAACCGCTCGATCGCGTCCAGCAGGCCGAAGACCCCGGACTGCACGAGATCGGCGAGATCGACGTAGGACGGCAGGCCTCCTGCCATCCGTCCGGCGACCCCCCGGACCAGCGGGGTGTAGTGCACGACGAGCCGGTCGCGCTGGTGCCGGCCCCGATGCGCGACGTAGTCCCGCCAGAGGTCGTGGATCCGTTCCTCGATCGGTTCGGTCGGTGTGTCCGTGTCATCCGTTTCGCCCGTGGGCTCGGGGGCGCCTACGACGCTGCGCAGCGCGGGCGGGCGGGGACCGCCGGGGACCGGCGTCGTGGTGGCTCTCGGCGGCGCCCCCTGAAGCCTCTCCTCGATGCGCACCAGCACCGGGGCCAGCGCGCTGGGCAAGGCCGTGACCTGCGCCGACTCCGCCAGGGACTGCTCAAGCCCTGGGGTGCGCCTGATCATGGACCACCTTCAGCCGGTCGACCGTCACGTGCGTGTAGAGCTGCGTAGTCGACAGCGTAGCGTGACCGAGCAACTCCTGTACGTGACGAAGATCCGCGCCGCCGTCCAGGAGATGAGTCGCGGCGGCGTGCCGCAGTCCGTGCGGCCCGATGTCCGGTGCGCCGGGCACCGCCGTCATCGCCCGGTGCACGACGGAGCGCGCCACCCGGGGATCGAGCCGGCCGCCACGGGTGCCAAGCAGCAGCGCCGGAGGCGAGGCCGGCCGGGCGAGCGCCGGGCGCCCGACGGCGAGCCAGCGCTGCAGCGCACGCTCGGCCGGGACGCCGTAGACGACGGTGCGCTCGCGGTTGCCCTTGCCCACCACACGCAGCGTGCGCCTACCGGCGTCGACGTCGTCGACGTCGAGGCCGCACACCTCGGCCACCCGCACCCCGGTGGCGTAGAGCAGTTCGAGCAGCAGCAGGTCGCGCAGCGCCACCGGATCGTTCTCGGCCGCGCCGGAGCCGGCCGCGTCGAGCAGGTCGGCGGCCTGATCGGCGCGCAGCACCGCGGGCAACGCGGCCCGCGGCCGGGGCGACTCCAGCCGGGCGCCCGGGTCGGTGGGCAGCCGCCCGGTGCGCTGGGCCCAGGCGGTGAACGTGCGCGCAGCCGCGGCGCGGCGGGCCAGCGTGGAGCGGCCGGTGCCGGTCGCGTGGGCGTCGGCCAGCCAGCGTCGCAGCAACGGCAGGTCGAGGGCGGCGAGTTCGGGCCGGGGCAGTTCCGCGAGCAGGCCGGTCAGGTCACCGCGGTAGGCGCGGACGGTGTGCGGGGAGCGTCCGCGTTCCAGGTCGAGGTACTGCAGGAACGCCTCCAGTGCGGCGGCGACCTCCGGGGCGAGCTCGGGCGCGGACCGGACCATCCGCTGACCGTGCGGGGGCGACGACGCCGGGTCAAGCACCGCCACACCCCTGTGCAGGCCGGTGCATCGACCGGAGCAGGTCGGCCAGCCCCCCGGTCGCCCGGCCGCGGATCCGCGCACTGGTCCGTACCCGGACCTCGGTCGGCGCGACGAGCCGGTAGCCGGCAGCGGCCATCCTGCGCCAGAGCCCGTGCTCCTCGCCGTGGCCCTCGACGGGAAACCCGCCGACGGCCAGGTAGGCGTCGGCGCGGAACCCGAGGTTGGCCGCGTAGACGTGGTCGTGCCAGCCGTCGTGCAGACCCTCTGCCACCAGCGCCTCGTAGCGCTCGAGGACGTCCGCCGACAGCCGGGCCGGGGCGTGCAGGTCGGCGAGCCCCGCGACGCCGTGCGCCCCGCCGGCGGCGTGCCAGAGGTGGGCGGTGGCCCAGTCCCGGGGCACTCTCGTGTCGGCGTCGGTGCTCAGCAGCCAGATGGTCTCCGCGGCGTGTCCGCGGAGGCGGCCGAGGAGGTGACGCACGCCGACGTCGCGGATCCACCCGACCCCGGTCGGACGCCGCCACGACGGCACCCCGCTCGCTGCGGGGCACGCCGGGCCCGGGTCGGGCGCGGCCAGGGCGGTCGGCGCCGGGCCGGGAGCAGCCGCCAGGACGCCGACGGGCGCGGAGTCCCGCGGGGGGACGGCGGATGCGGCGCCGTCCACCGGGAGTGCGGCGACGTGTCCGGTGACGGCACCGCCACCGAGGCCGCACCGGCAGTTCTCCACCCGGGCGGGCGCGCCGGTCACGGCCGGGGCCAGCCCGGGACCGAGGTGAACGGCCGCCGCTTCGGGCCAGTCGTCGAGTGCGGCCGCGACCCGCGCCGGGGTGTCGTCGGTGCACCGGTCGAGGATGACCGTGACCGCCCTGTGGGTCGCCGGCGGCAGTTGCCGCAGCGCCGCGCGCACGCTGCGCAGGCATTCGGTGATCCGGTCCTGCTCGTTGCGCGCGGGAATCACCACTCCGACGGCGCTGATCACCGGCGCCTCAGCACGTGCAGGACGAACTGCTCGTCGACGTGCTCGACCACGTCGTCGAGAGCGGCGTGCGCGCGGACCATCCGGTGGGTGGCGCCCGCGTCGCGGGGCGCTTCGGCCGGCCAGCCGCGCCAGTGCACGACGACGAGATCCCCCCGGGGTCGGAGGACGTCGACGGTGCGGTCGAGCGTTGCCCCGACCGTCTCGTCGTCGAGGTAGTAGAGGACTTCGCTGAACACGGCCAGGTCGATGGGTTCCTCGGGTACCGCGGCCGGCAGCGCGGCTTGCGTGACCAGCACCCCGGGGCGCGTCGCGGTGGCGGCACGGGCCCGGGAGGCCGCCTCGGCGACCGGGTCGGAGGCGAGCACCCGATCACAGCGTTCGGCCAACGCGACCGTGAGCTCACCGGTGCCGCACCCCGGCTCGAACGCGAGGTGGTAGCGCTCCTGCGGCAGGCAGGCCAGCACGACGTCGCGCTTGCGCCGCTCGTACCAGGAGCCGGCCTGCCAGGGGTCCGCTCCCCCGGCGTAGAGCTCCGCGAACCGGCCCAGCGGGGCGGAGACGGCCGGTGGTTCGCGGAAGAACAGCTCGGCGTCGCGATGGGTGTGGGCGAGCATTGCCGGGCTCAGCACCGGTGGGGAGCCGTCCGGGGAGCGGTCGATCTGGGAGGTGAAACAGGCGATGGCGGCCTGCTTGGCGGCCCGGTCCGCAGGGTCCAGCGGCAGGAGGTGGGCGCGATCCCATCGGATGGCCGGGTCGCCGGGGTTCATCCAGGCCCACATCCAGATCGGGTACGACCAGCCGTGCGCGGTCACCGGCGCAGCTGCGGCCGCGGCGATGCCGACGGCCCGATGGTCGGGATGCGGATCGCCGGGCCAGGGCGCCAGATAGGCGCCGGCGTCGGCGAGGAACGGGCGCAGCGCGGCGGTGAGCTCGTCGGAGCGCCCGGCGAGCCCGGAGTCGGGCAGTCCGAGCCGGTGCACCGCGATCCCGCCC